>NZ_LT906436.1:600000-1200000 GCF_900187225.1 Listeria monocytogenes | reverse complement strand
ACCACCACATTTAAAGCAAGAGATATCCATTTCAACGGATGGTTCTGTGAACGGGAAGAATGATGGACGAAGACGAATTTCACGTTCTTCACCAAACATCGTTTTTGCGAGAACAGTTAATGTTCCTTTTAAGTCAGCAAACGTGATATTTTCGCCAACAACTAGCCCTTCAATTTGCGTAAATTGGTGGGAGTGAGTCGCATCATCATTATCGCGGCGGTACACTTTTCCTGGACAGATAACTTTGATTGGTCCTTTAGAGAAGTCATGTTTTTCCATTGTTCTAGCTTGTACAGGTGAAGTTTGGGTACGTAGTAAAGTATTTTCTGTAATATAGAAGCTATCTTGCATATCACGAGCTGGGTGATCTTTAGGTAAATTTAGCGCTTCGAAGTTGTAGTAATCTAGTTCTACTTCTGGCCCTTCTGCAATTTCGTAACCCATTCCAATGAACATATCTTCCATTTCTTCAATTACTTGTGTTAGCAGGTGTTTTGTTCCAATACTTGGCGCAGTCCCTGGTAATGTAACGTCAATGGTTTCTGATTTTAGTTTTTCATTGATTGCTTCTGTTTCTAAAATTTGTTGTTTACTAGAAATCGCTTCTGTTAAAGCTGTCCTTACTTCATTGGCAAGCGAACCCATTTTTGGTCGCTCTTCTGCGGAAAGTTTCCCCATTTGTTTCATAATTTCGGTCATCGGGCCTTTTTTACCAAGGTATTTTACCCGTAAGTCGTTTAATGTTTTTAAGTCCGATGCTTCGTTGATTTGCGTTTCTGCTTCACTTTTCAGCGTCTGTAACTGTTCTAACATACCGTTCACTCCTTCTTTTTAGACAAAATAAAAAAGCTCTATCCACAAAGGGACGAGACTTCTCGCGGTACCACCCTAATAAGAACAAAAAATTGTTCCCACTCATAATTCGATAACGGCTTAGTAACCGGACCACCTTCACACTACTTGTGCTTCCCGGCGGCGACTCCAGAGGTGAAATGTTCACAAATTCGTTTGTAAAGTGGCTTTCAGTCTATGACCACTTCTCCCTATACAGACTCAGTTTGCTACTTGGCTCTTTCATTGTCTTTATTTATTTAGATAATTTCTATTATAGTATGGTTCTAGGAAAGATTCAAGCTAAAAAATAATCTCCCCAAATTGGTTGGAGAGATTATTTCTTTTTTAATTAGGTACTTCCACCCATTTATCCGCCCAGCACTGGACTTCAAGCATTACTTCTTGGAGGGCTTTCCCTTTTTCGGTTAATTCATATTCAATGCGTACAGGAGTTTCTGGATAAACTTGTCTTAAGCAAATATCCATTTCCTCAAGTTCCTTCAAACGTTCTGCAAGCACCCGATCACTCATTTGCGGGATCTCAGCGGCAACTTGTTTAAACCTTTTTGGACCAGTCAGTAAGACATTGATGATAAGTCCAGTCCAGCGTTTACCTAGTAATTGGAACGCCGATTCAAACTTCGGACATACTGTATGTGCATCAGTCATAATTCTCACCTCTAACGTTATTGTACCATATCTATCATCAGAAAGTAACTAATAAATACTATGTTGCTTATATTTAGTAAGTTGTAGTTCTATTGACTAAATTCTTTAACTATCTTAAACTATATATAAGATAGTTATATAGAAAGAGGTACTGATATGCCATCCATACGCTATATTGTTAAAACGGACGTTTCAGAAACTTTCGAAATAATTAAAGCTGGTCAAGTGGGATCGAATATCGTGTTTTCTGAAGTTAGAACTTTTGATTTTGGAGAGCTTGCAACACTTGCTTGCGAAAAGTTTTATTTCCGCTCTTCTAATCGTGCGGCACTTTTTGTTACGATTAATAATTTTCACGGAGAAACAGAAGTAACGATAATCTCCACCGGTAGTTCAAATGGCTTTTTTACTGGAATTGACTGGGGTGCGGCATTTGATTATATGCATAGTGTTGTAGCCGATTTAAAAAACGTTGCTATTCGGGAAGTGACTATTGAAAAACAAGAAGAAATCTAAAAAAGTGGTGGCTAAGTCAAAACAACTTAGCCACCACTTTTTCTTTATTTTCTTAAGCCGTAAAGTAGAATTCCAGCCGCAACTGCGACATTCAATGATTCACTGTCTCCATATATTGGAATATATACTTTTTCAGAAAGACGATCTTGTAATTCAGGAGAAATACCATTACCTTCATTTCCGACCATTAACGCTAAAGTGTCACGTTTTGTCATGTCGTTTAATGATTTCGCTTGGTCATCGAGAACTGCACCAATAACTGGAACGCCCTCTTCTTCTAAATTCGCAATCCAATCAAATAAATTTGCTTGAATAACGGGAATATGGAAGTGGCTACCTTGCGTACTACGAATTACTTTAGGATTATAAAGATCTGCACTTCCCTTGCCAAGCACGACGCAATCATATCCAGCAGCATCAGCCGTACGAATTAGCGTGCCTACATTACCTGGATCTTGCACTGCATCTACTAGCAATAATTTTTTCCCGTATAAAAGCATCATATCTGGTTCAGATGTTGCGACTACTGCAAAAACGCCTTGCTCTGTCATTGTTTCGCTAATTAAGTGGCTGATTTCTGTACTAATTTCAAATACATCATAATCGTCTTTTAACCACTCTTCCGGAACAGAAACACCACTTGAAACAAGCAGCTCCAGTACTAAACCATCTTGACGTAATGCTTCTTCCACTAAATGGAAGCCTTCCACCAAATAAGTTCCCGTTTTATCGCGGCCTTTTCTCGTTTGTAGTTTTTTCCATGTTTTGACACGGTCGTTTTTTACTGATTGAATCTGTTCCATAAAAGTTGTCCTCTTTTCTCGAAACTCAACCTAAGCGAATTTCTGTTACTTTTTCTTTATCTAAACGTTTGACTACTTCGGTAATTAGTTTCACTGCATTTTCAAAATCATCGCGATGTAGCATCGAGGAATGAGAATGAATGTAGCGTGTTGCAATGGTAATGGATAGTGACGGGATTCCGTTTCCTGTTAAATGAATCGAACCAGAATCCGTTCCACCCATTGGAATTGCTTCAAATTGGTAAGGAATGGATAATTCGTCTGCTACGTCCGTTACAAAATCGCGAAGACCAGCGTGTGCTACCATTGATGCATCGTAAATAACGATTTGTGGACCTTCACCCATTTTGCTCATCGCTTCTTTGTCGGTTACACCCGGAGTATCTCCCGCGATGCCAACATCAACAGCAAAACCAATATCTGGTTGTACGAAATGTGCGGCTGTTTTCGCGCCACGTAAACCGACTTCTTCTTGAACCGTTCCAACGCCGTAAACGATATTTGGATGTTGTTCTTTTTGTAAGTTTTTAAGTACTTCAATCGCAATTGCAAGACCAATACGGTTATCCCAAGCTTTTGCAAGTAAGAATTTTTCGTTTTTCATTACGGTAAAATCAAATGCTGGCACAATCATATCACCAGGACGAATTCCGTAACTTTCTACTTCTGCTTTATCTACTGCACCGACATCAATAAACATATCTTTAATATCGAATGATTTTTGACGTTCAGCTGCTGTCATCACATGTGGTGGTTTAGAACCGATAACACCTGTGATTTCTTCGCCAGAACGCGTCACGATGGTTACTTTTTGTGCGAGCATTACTTGGGAAACCCAGCCGCCTACAGTTTGAAATTTAATAAAACCTTTATCATCAATTTGCGTAACCATAAAGCCAACTTCATCTAAATGACCAGCAATCATGATTTTTGGGCCATCTTCCGCTCCAACTTTTTTAGCTACGGCACTTCCTAAGCCATCTGTTTCAAAACTATCCGCTAACGGTTCGATATATTCGCGGAACACGCTTCTCACTGCACGTTCGTTACCAGGAATACCTTTTGCATCTGTTAATGCTTTTAACATCTTTAATTGTTCATCCATATAAATAACCCTCCTTATAAACTCCTTTTTCATTATAACAGTTTCTTTATAAAAATCCTTTGAAAACGCAAAAAAAGCCGAGTAATCTATTCAGCTTTTTTTGCAAGGTTATTACCAGATGATGGATTGAACGTTCAATAAAGGTAAATTAAAGGCAGTTTTCTCTTTGGTATCTGCCTTTGCTAGTTTTGTTTTGTGTAACTCAGATGTATCGATATCCATATTAATCACTAGACGATTATTGTCATCTGTTTTTAGTAATGCATCTACTGTTGGCGCATAGTCTTCTAATTGATAGAAGTCTTTAATCGATGTACTTTCAATCCAACCGATGGATTCTCCATTTTGATGGATATGGTACCAAGAAATATTAGAATCCGTCACTTTTACTTCTTGATTAATGGAAACTTGACGACCGAAATATTTGGTCGTGCTTACAACCGGTTTTGCTCCTTTGGTGCCACCCGGAGCAGACCAAACATAGCAATTATCTTTGACAGCTACTTCGCCAGTAGCCTTAATTGCTTTATCTGATACACGTTCGCTATAAACGGTATCATATTTATTTAAATTTGCTTTTTTGATCAGTTCAATTAATTTCGCTGCATACTCTGGATCAGATGAATAGCCTGTTTTGCCAAGCGCAATAGCTGCCTTTTCAAAGTCATATTCTTTGATTAGTCCTCCGTATAAATGAGGGTTCCATGATGGGCCTTTGACAAATAAAAGTGCGTGGTCATTCATTGATTCATACCAACCTGGGTACGCACGGAAAACAGCATCTGTTCCAACCCAAACAACGCCATTATGTTCTTTGGTCGGTAATTTAATAGAAGCACCTTGATAGGAACCTTTAATTCCGAATAAATTATTGCCATCTTTTGCTAATTTACTTTCGCCCCAATTGGATTCTAGGATTGCTTGCGAAATCGTAATACTAGCTAAAATACCATGTTCTTTTTGCACTTTTTGAGCATGCGGCGCAATCTCATTAATAAACTTCTCTTGCTTGGAAGTCAGGCCGTCCTCTAGACCAGCAGCTTGGGAGTGGATTGGTACTGCAAATAATGTAATTGTAATTCCAAGACCAATTGTCACCAAATGCTTCTTTGCGAGCTGTAACATAATGATTTATTGCACATCCTTCTTTGATTTATCCTTCCAGCTTTTGAAAAACTGGAAACTAGTGTTCTTTAAAACAACCACTTCATTCTATCAAAACATCCTTGTAATACACATTACTTTTACATTACTTATGTTACAATCTACTCTCATGGCTGTTATATAGCCCTTTAGCAAAGACAGTATTAATGAAAATAAAAAAGAAAAAGAGCTTAAAAAGGACTTTATGCCTATAAATAAGACAAGCCATTTTGCTCTTTTTCGGTTATTTTCTACTTTTTATCGATTAATTCTTGTTTCACCCAACCAATCGGCTCAGTATCTACTGCAATTTGATACCAAGTGCCGCTATCTGTCTTTGCTTCACGTAAAAGTTTCAAATCTTCTCGTTTATAGTAGTTAATTTCTTCTACTTTTAGCGCGCCGGAAAGTCCATATGGTTTCGTCCAAATTGCGCCAGATACGTCTTTTTTCACATTGCCAAAGCCAGTTGATTTTGTATCATAATAGATTTTATCTTCAATTCGGTCGTATAATGCTAAATCATATTTTTCGATAATATTGATTAATTTCTCCGCATAATCTGGGTCAGTTGCATAGCCAGCTGATTGTAATTCTTGCGCGGCTTTTTTATAATCATCTGCAGCAATTACTCCATTATATTTATCTTTATTCCAAGAAGTGCCGTTCAAAAAAAGTTCAGCATGCGAATCGAGTGACTCATTCCAGTCTTTATATTTCCGGAAATTAGCATTAATTTCAATCCATTTACCATCAACAAATTCTTTCGTTGTCATCGTCACCATTGGTTGTGGCGATTTTCCTTTGACACCAAATAGATTGTTACCTTTTTGCGCTAAACCGCTTTGGCCCCAGTCTGATTCGAGAATTGCTTGAGCAAGCGTAATACTCGTTAAAATACCGTGCTTTTCTTGAATTTCTTGTGCACGTGGCGAAAGTTCATTTAAAAAGTTTTGTTCTTTGGAATGAAATGCTGGATCCGGTTCTGGTGCAGTCATAATTAAATATTGCTGTCTAACAACAGATGCAATGACACCCACTAGAATTACTAGAAGTAAAATTCCCGCTATTCCAATTAGCCTCTTTTGTTTCTTCTTTTTGGATAATTTTCTATATTTCAGATGTCGTCACGCCTTTCTGTCTACGAATCCCTTGATGGTACTAGAATACGTTACTTTCATTACAATTGCAATCCATCTAGGGGTCTATTTTAGTGAATTTAAGAAATCTTTAACATTTATAAGATTAAGCCGAATTATTGATATAAAGCCAATTAATCTGTGAATGATATAGATAATTCTTCATTTTGTAACATTTGCCATCATTTAGTCATATAAAATTAGAATGACTCGTCTAAAATACTTTTTCTCACGCAAAAAACGCATCTTTCTTCTATTATATAATGGTTAATTCTATCAAAAAAGATTACGGCATAAATGTCGTAATCTTTTTTGATTATATTAGGAAGCTTTCCTGGTAGCTAAATTATTTATTTTACGAGTCAGATTGAAAAACATTTTCCCATATAGCGAAACGAGTATAAAGAAAATAATGAAAATAAATGTAGCGATTCCAATATGATTTTCTATTTGAAATACAATTAGCAATTCAACAAATAAAAACAAACTTACTATCGCCCCAAAAATGGTCCAACGTTTGCGGATATTTTTGTAAAGTTGAATTAAAGAAGTCTCGTCAGTGAAAATAGCTTCCTCTGTTTCTCCAGGAGCTACGGCTTTGCGGAAATACATCCAATTGCCATTTAAGACTGGATAGCTGAAAACAGTCTCCCAGCCAGCATCTTCGAAAAGTGTTTTGTAAGCTTCTTCGTCCCCTTCATTTTCTTTAAAATCAATCGCATAGCTGTATTTCGCAGGCTCTCCTTGTTCGAAATGGTATTTAAAAGATTTATATTTTTGAAAGAACCAACCATTTTGTGCCATTTCATTTAAATAGGCTTCTTCTTTCTCCATATTGTCCACTGTGAAAAACTTAACGACTTTTTTCTCCATTATTAGACCTCCCTTGAGTTTCTATACAATTCTTCGATGCGCGCTTTTTCTAATTGCAAAATGTCTGTGCCAATTTCAGTAATTTGATAGATTTTCCGATTACTCTCTTCTTGAATAATTTGGATCAAATTATCTTTGTTCATTTTAGATAAGCTTCCGTAAATAGTCCCGGGTCCAAGCTTGATTCGATCATCTGTCATCTTTGCGACGTTTTCGATAATCGCGTAACCGTGCCTTGGTTTGACGAGCGAAAGTAATATGTAAAAAGCGGTTTCGGTCATTGGAAGATAGGCTTTCCGTAATTTTTCATTCATAACTATATCGCACCTCGATGTATTTGATGCTTATAATATATCACGGCTCGATATAATTTGCAATAGCCTTTTTTGTATTTCTTGCAATGCTGTTTTTTCGGTGACGACTAGCCATTTTGTTGGAGTTTGAGCCATTTTTTCAGCAATTAGTGGTTTTGTTCTTTGGTCAAATAAATCGTCCCAATAAAACATTTTATTTAACATGTTTAATTTGACTTGGTAATGTGCTGCTTCTAATCGTAGTAACTGTTTAATTTGGCGCTTAATAAGTTGGGAGCGGATTTGCTTTTTAGGTAAATTGAGAAAAATAATCACATCCGCTTGATCAAAGCTTTCGTTCACCCATGCTTCCAAATGAACGCCTTCAATAATCCAGTTTTCTTGTTGAAGAATCTTATTTAATACTGCTATTTTTTCGATGTCGGTTCGTCTTACCTCTGTTTCTTCTCGTTTCCAGACGATGCGATCTGTTTCAAAATAATCGATTTGTTGCCACTCGGAAAGCTTTTTAGCTAAAGTGGTTTTGCCGCTTCCGACGGATCCGATAATACGAATTTTCATAAAAAAACCTCACTTTAAATTAAATACTATCTTTTTACCCCGCTTTTATTTTATAATTATCTCATTGTGATAAAAGGGAGGGAAATTTTTGATTATATTATTTATTGTATCAGGTTTGTTAGCTGGGATGGTATTACCAGTTCAAACGGCCATCAATACACGACTTAGTACATATACGAAATCACCGTTTTTAGCTTCGTGGGTTTCTTTTATGGTAGGGACAACTGTTTTACTTATCGTTTGCTTATTTACACAAAAATCATGGCCAATATCTTCAGAAATGATTGCCTCAAATCCTTGGTATATTTGGGTTGGTGGTGGAACATTAGGCGTTATTTTCCTAACAGCTAATATTTTACTATTACCACGACTTGGCTCGGCACTGCTTGTGATGATTACGGTTTGTGGACAAATGATTATGGCGATTATTATTGATAATTTTGGCTTATTTCAAGTACCAATGCATGAGATTAATATCGAACGTCTACTTGGCGTTATTTTAATGTTCGGCGGCATTTACTTGATGCAACGCTTTTAAAGGAGGAGAAAACATGACAAAAAGATCATCCAAATCATTATTACTATTTATGGCAATGGGACTTGTTTCTGGACTACTTTCCCCGATTCAAACGTCGATTAATAGCCAACTTCGGCTAACTGTCGGTTCTCCTTTTGTGGCATCATTTATTTCCTTTTTAGTTGGGACGACTTTGCTTACACTGGTTTGTTTAATCGTTGAGCGTCGTTTGACTTTTCAACTGAAAGGTGTCGGCCGAATTCCTTGGTGGGTTTTCACTGGCGGTGCGCTTGGAGTGCTCTTCGTAACTTCTAACATTTTACTTTTACCATTACTCGGCTCAGCAATGACGGTTGTTTTAGCGCTTTGTGGGCAAATGATTATTGCACTTATTATTGATCATTTTGGCTTTTTCGGGGTTATTCCACATCCAATTAATCGTTACCGAATGATAGGTGTATTGTTAATGCTCGTTGGTGTATTTTTAATCCAACGTTTTTAAAAAAGGAAAACCTCTCCGGCTTTGATGTCTGGAGAGGTTTTTTATTATTTCTTTTTATTGCGGAAAACGAGTTCGGAATTTTTGTAGAAAATGTCTGTTTCACCAGCGCGGTAATTGACGACTCTGGCAACGGCAAAAAAGTAATCGGATAAACGGTTGACGTATTTTAACACTTCTTCGTTACTTGAAGCAATTTTTAACATACCAACGATTTCGCGTTCAGCTCTTCTTGTTACGGTTCTAGCCATGTGCAGTAACGAGGCTGCTTGCGTTCCACCTGGCAGGATAAATTTTTCGATTTCTGGTGGTTCATCGGCATAGACGTCAATTCGGTCTTCTAGCCACGCAACAGGCTCACTAGTTAATTTATACGCACGTTTGCCTTCCTCTGTTGCAAGATCCCCTCCTGCATCAAATAATTGCTGTTGAATTTGTTCAAGTTCGGCTTGAATTTCTGGTTCAGCCCCAAGTGTTGTTATCGTGTAGCCAATCAGCGAATTAAGTTCATCCAAAGTTCCATATGCATCGATACGGATATTATCTTTACTTACTTTGCTACCCCCGATAATTCTTGTCATTCCTTTATCGCCGGTTTTTGTGTAGATACGCATATTTTTTCTCCTTTCATGATTTTTTCTAGTTGGTCCATTTGGATATTTTCTTCTAAAAGAGCCGCTAATTTGTCGTATTCTTGTTCTTTGTGTTCTTTTAGTTTAATGATTTCATGTGGATAAACGGATTTGTTTTTGCGCGTTAGTAGTTCGTCAAATAGATTTCCTAAGAAAACATCATTGTCGAAAATACCATGAATATATGTACCGATGATATTTTTGTTGACAGAGATAGCGCCATCTTGGTGGGTTTCTTCGTTTCCGTTCACCGCTTTAATTTCACAAAATGGACTAGTGCTCTCGCCGCGCTTCGTCTCACCCATATGGATTTCGTAACCTTCAACAGCTTCACCTGAATGCGTCACACCTGTAATTTGAGTAGTGCGCTTGTGGTCGAGAAAAATCGTCTCGGTATCTAGCAAACCAAGTCCGGCTATTTCTAATTGTTTACTCTCCACTTGATTCGGATCGAGCATTTTTTGACCGAGCATTTGGTAGCCACCACAAATCCCGATTACTTTCCCGGCATTTTTAGCATAGTTTTGAATGGCATTTTTAAGTCCAGATTCTTCGAGGAAAGTCATATCTTCTAGTGTATTTTTACTTCCAGGAATAATGACTAAATCTGGGTTTCCAAAATCAGCTATATTACGGATGTAGCGTACACTTATGTCGGGCTGGATTTCCAGAATATGAAAATCTGTGAAATTAGAAATCCGCGGTAAACAGATTATCGCGATATTAAGTAGTGCGTTACTATCTGGCACGTAATTTTTCCCACTTAGTGAAACACTATCCTCTTCTTCCAGTTGTAAATTGGCATAAGGAATCACACCGATAATCGGGACGTTTGTGAGTTCCTCAATCATATCAATTCCGGGTTGTAAAAGAGCTACATCGCCGCGGAATTTATTGATAATAACACCTTTGATCCGAGCCCGCTCTTCTTCATTTAACAGCATAATGGTGCCATAAATCGAAGCAAATACGCCACCTTTATCAATATCAGCAACTAGGACAACTGGTGCATCGACCATTTTTGCCATGCCCATATTCACGATATCACGGTCGTTCAAATTGATTTCGGCTGGGCTTCCGGCACCTTCTAGTACAATAATATCATTTTCATCCACTAAACTCTGGTAAACTGCTTGGATTTTCGGAATAAGTGTTTGTTTGAAATCATGGTACGTCACAGCGTCCATATTATCTAAAATCGCACCCATAAAAATCACTTGCGATTGCCGATCATTGGTCGGTTTAAGGAGCACTGGATTCATGCGGACATCTGGAAAAACACCAGCCGCTTCTGCTTGAAAAACTTGTGCCCGTCCCATTTCATCCCCTGTCGCCGTTATGAAAGAATTGAGTGACATATTTTGAGATTTAAATGGAACAACTCGCTTACCTTTATTTTTGAACAGACGGCATAATCCGGCCACTAGCACGCTTTTCCCGGCATCAGAAGCGGTACCTTGAATCATTATTTGCTTTACCATTAATTAGTCACCTTCCCCGTATGCGCGAAAAAATCGGCTTCTTTTTTGAACAGTGGATAGCCAGCTTGTTGGTGTAATTTGATTAGCCAAGGCTGGACTAATCCCGCTTGTTCGATATTGCTTTTCTCTAAGAAAACACTGCTTGTTTCCCCATTTGTGAGAACAGCTCCATCTTTTAACATATACACGTAATCGCATATTTCATAAATTAAATCGATATCATGGCTTGAAATAAGGATCTTTTTTCCTTGGTTTGCCAGACGTTCGATAATTTCCATCATAATTTTTTTACCGATAGGATCGAGGCCAGCTGTTGGTTCATCTAGCAGTAACCAATCTGTGTCAAGAACAAGAGCCCCGGCAATCGCGACACGTTTTTTTTGGCCATAACTTAAATATTGGACTGGTTTATGTTGAAATTCCGTTGCACCAACAATCTTAAGCACATTCGTCACGCGCGATTCTACTTCACTTTCGCTTACGCCTAAATTTCTAAGCGCAAAAGCCACATCGTCACGAACATTCGAATAAAAGATTTGCTGATCTGGATCTTGGAAAACGATGCTCACTTTTTTTCGCAAAGCAAACAGTGCTTTTTTATTGTAAGAAAGTGGTTTTCCGTCAAAATAAACTTTACCAGAAGTTGGCTTGTTAATGCCTAATAGCTGCATAAAAAGTGTCGATTTACCGGAGCCATTCGCACCAATTAGGCCGATAATATTGCCTTTTTCTAAATCAATTGAAACATCCGTTAAGGCTTGTTTGCCATCTTCATATTGGAATGAAATATGTTCTGTTTTAAGCAAATTGGCTTCCTCCTAGATATGAAATTCTCCTTGATATAGCTTCACATCAAGTGTTACAACCATTTCATTATATCTTTTCATGACACGATTAAATAAAGTATTTACGAGCATGCCAAATGACCGGTAACTATTTTTTATGCCGTGATAACCGAAGCGAAGGCTCTGTGCTTTTCGAATCGCCGTCGCTTCTTCTAAAAAAATAAAGATAAAACGGTAAATTAAAATCGTTAGTTCAATAAGTACTTTTGGGATAAAAATCCGCTTCATTACTTTCGTTAATTGTACCACGGGAACAGTTAAGACGAAAAAGTATGTCGCTGCTAAACAAGCGATACTTCGAAAAAAAACTTGAGTTGCCGTCGTAATCGTCACATCGGAAATCCCGAGATAAAAACTGCCAATCGAAATCGAAGCGAGAAAACTACTTGGATCTTTAGAAATCGAAATAAGAATCGACAGTAAACTAAAAAGTAGAAATGAAAATGGTAAAAGGAGCCATTTCAAATATTGTTTAAAATGAATTTTAACGACATAGAGCGTCAGTGGCACCATGCACAAAAACAGTATAGCTTGGACGAGCACAGGACCAGTTAACGCGAGTATTAGAATTGCGACATAAAATAATGCTTTTGCTGATGGCGAAAAAGCTATCCACCGGTTTTGATAAGCATATTTATCAATGGTTAACATCGTTCTCAGCTTTCCGCTTGCCACGACTTACACCAATGACATACGCGATAATTCCTGTTCCGATACAACCTTGAAGCGTAAATAATAAGCTTTCAATTTCGCCACTTTTTGGTTCATAAAGAGGTTCAAACCATGGTTCATAGCTTGGATCGATTTTGGTGATTTCCGCCTCTGCTTCCCCGTCAGAACCGCCATACTCCCCCGTTTTATTGAAGAAGAATGGACTAACCATTAACAATACAACTAATAGAATTAAAATGACATTGATATTTATTTTTTTCATCGTAATTGTGCCACCTTTTCTGGTAAATTTTTGCTAATAAGATTGTACATGACTACCGTTAGCAATCCTTCTGCAATCGCAATTGGAACTTGTGTCACACAGAAAATCGCCATGAACTTCAGAATGGATGCCATCATGCCGGATGCTGGATCTGGGAAAACGACTCCGAGCTGGACGCTGGTGGTTAAGTAGGTTGCTAAATCAGCTGTCATCGCACATAAGAAAATCGAAACACTTTTATTGCAGTTTAGTTTACGAGCGAGTTTGTATACGACAAAACCAACCATTGGCCCAATAACAGCCATAGACATTGCGTTCGCGCCAAGTGTTGTAATACCGCCGTGTGCAAGTAGTAACGCTTGGAAAAGCAAGACAATCACGCCAAGTACACTGACAACGAGCGGACCGAACATAACAGTTGCAAGACCTACACCAGTCGGATGAGAACAAGATCCTGTAACGGACGGAATTTTAAGCGCTGAAAGAACGAAGATAAAGGCTGCGCATAGTGCCAACAGTAATTTGTTATTTTTATCTAGGGCAATTAATTTACGAATACGAATTAAGCCAAGTACAAGGAATGGGATAAATACAATGAACCAAAAGACAGCCCATTTAACTGGTAAAAAGCCCTCCATAATATGCATTGCGTGTGCGGATTCTGGATTCGTTAAAGTAAAATAAATAACACCGATTAAAACAAATGGTAGAAACTTCCATAATTTTTTCATTTATATTGCTCCCTTCTTTTTTTCACGATAATCGTGGTAAAGTATGACATTTTTTCTTCTGGATTTATATCTCTCATGTTGTAAGTGATTTTTTCTGTCGCCATGGCAACATCGCTTACTACTACTGCTGCATCAAGTAAATTCAGTTTTTTTAGTAATGTCGTAAGAAGCGGTAAATTACTTGCTGCTTTCATTAAGACAACTGTGTCAAATAATGTGAGTGCTTGTTCGATTTTTTCAGCACCTGCTGTTACAGGAATGACAGCAAAACTTTCCTCATCCATTACGAGTGGTAATTCAATCTTGGAAGCAATATTCGAAAAGGACGAAATACCTGCGAGTGTCACTGTTTCAATGTCGCCTTTTAATAATTCCAATAAATAGCTATACGTACTGTAAACCATGGGGTCTCCAAGTGTAATGAACCCAACATCATGTCCATTTTGAACATCTGCTTTGATTTCTTCCGCGATTTCTTTCCATGCAAGCATTTTTTCTTCTTTGTTGTAACTCATTGGAAAATGGCGTTCTTTGATGATTAATGTATCTTTTAAATAAGGGCTGACGATTTTCTTAGCTAAACTTTCGCCGCCTTTTTTTGGTTGCGGTGTGTAGAGAATTGCTACATCCCCGAGTCTTTCTGCTGCTTCCATCGTGACTAACTTGCTATCTCCGGGACCTGTACCAATGCCGTAAAATTTAGCCACGTGTTTTCACCCTCTCTATTGCAGTGTGGATATGGTCGATAAATTGGGATTGGATAAGTGGATTTTCGCCTAGACCTTGCAAATGACATTCAGTTTGAATGCCGGCTTGTTCCAGTGTACTTTTCCAAGAATCTTCTTCATCAGAAGCCATATCATTCGTAGCATGATCTCCTGCTACAAGCATAAACGGCATTAGGTGTGCTTTTTTAATATCCGCTTGTTGTAAACGTTCAATTACTTGGTCAAGACCAGGATAACTTTCTACTGCACAAAGATAAATTGGCTCGTTTAACAGCATATGGTCAAGGCACGCATAAGCACTGAAAGCATGGTGTTTTGAACCATGACCCATGAGAATAAGCGCTTCTTGCTCTTTTAAAGGTGGCATTTGGTGGCGAATGGCTTCGATTGCTTTTTCGTAATCTTCCATCGAATCAAGTAACGGTTGGCTGACAATAATGGAATCGAAATCCGGCTTGAATTTTTCCACCTGAGCAGTGATTTTTTCAAATTCACCACCACTAATAATATGTAGCGACTGAATAATGACTTCTTTGTAGCCTAATTCTTTTAGTTGGTTTAATGCTTGGCTTGGTGTGTTAATATGCATATTGTCACGAGTTTTTAGTTTTTTGATGATTTTATTGGATGTGAATGCACGAAACACGTTGTAATCTGGAAATTCTTGGGCCACTTTTTTTTCACAGGCTTCAATCGTTTTTTCTCTTGTTTCAGGATAACTTGTGCCAAAACTAACGACTAAAATCGCTTTTTTCATTGTGGTACTCCTTCTAATTTTGTTTTTTGGATTAGTTCAATTAAGCTCTCTGGTGTGGCGCTTTCGGCTTCGATAAAATGGTTGATACCGAATGATGCTAACGTTGCGCTCGTGAACCTTCCAATGGAAAGAATTGTTTTCGTTTGTAAAATGGCTTTTTCTTCGGTTGTTAGTACGTCGAGTAAATTTTGAACGGAACGCGAACTTGAGAAACAAACTTGTTCAAAGCTTGCAAGGTCAAATGGTCGTTCTGTCACAGGACGCATATCATATAACGGCATCATTTCCATCGCTTCCACTTCTGCTAAAATTGCGTTAACTTCCGCCGTATCAACTATGCTTCCGATAATTAAGTTGCTCGCATTTTCCTGTAACCGTGGTAAATGCTCCAAAATTAATTCCGTGCTCCGTCTTTTAATAAAACTATCTGGAATAATTCCTTTTTCACTAAAAGCTTCTTTCGTTTGCTTGCCAATAGCAGTAAGATGGGTGTTTTTTAGAGAACGAATATCTAAATCAAGCTGGGCTAAATAATCAAAAAATCGTTCTACCGCTTCTTTGGATGTGAAAAGAAGTCCGCTTACTTCGCTTAGTTCTTCTTTTGTTTTCGTTGGCACAACATCTAATACTTGAATATTTGGATACATAGTTACTTCTCCGCCCAAATCGCGAATTTGTTCCGCGAGCATACTTTTTCCAGCTCGTGCTCTTGGAAGTAATACTTTGGTATGAAAAAGTGGCATTTCCTCAAAAAAGTTCAGTTGTGGTCGTAAGCTAACTACATCGCCAACAACGATAAGTGCTGGAGAGGAAATACCCGACTCAGCTACTTTTTGTTCGATGGTTTGCAAATTTCCAGTTACTGTTAATTGTTTGCCTCGAGTTGCCCATTGTACAATTGCAACACCAGTTTCTGGCTTTTGACCGTGTTCTAATAAATTCGCACAGATATTAGGTAAATTAGTCATCCCCATTAAGAAAACAAGTGTACCTTCCAGTCTAGCAAGTGCTTCCCAATCTAGTGGATCGCGCCCTTTCTTCAAATGTCCGGTAATGACATGAAAACTTGAAGCAAAATCACGATGTGTTACAGGGATTCCAGCATAGGCGAGCCCACCAATAGCTGAAGTGATTCCAGGGATAACTTCAAACGGAATTCCTGCTTTATGGAGTGTCTCTCCTTCTTCGCCACCTCGTCCAAATACATAAGGATCACCTGCTTTTAAACGGACGACAAGCTCATTCGTTGCCGCTTCTCTTACAAGAATTCGTTCGATTTCATCTTGTGGAATTGGATGATGAAGTGGTTCTTTTCCAACATAAATTAGTTTACAACTAGCTTTTCGTTCTTGGAGCATCGCTGGTTCGACGAGGCGATCGTAAACAATAACATCTGCCTTTTGTAGTGCAGCTAAACCTTTCACTGTCAGTAGTTGCGCATCCCCAGGCCCTGCACCAATTAACATAACTTTTCCCATTAGTAGACCTCCAATTGACTTAAAATTTCAGGTAGTTCGGTTAAATGATTTATTTCGATTGGATAATTTAATTTTTTACGGCGAATCACGATAACTGGAATATTTAATTCTGCGGCAGCTGTAAGTTTTTCTTGAAAACCACCTTGTTTTCCACTCTCTTTAGTTATTAATACATCCGCCCCAGTCATTTCTAGTTGTGTTCGGTTTGCATCTTTGGTGAACGGTCCTTTCATACCAATGATTTGGTCGGCAACGAGGCCCAGTTCTTCGGCTGAACGAATTACATCAGACACTGGTAAAATACGTGCGATGATATGTCGACTTTTTAAACCATCTACAAATTCCGGTAAATTTTTGCTACCTGTTGTAAGAAAGATTCGTTTCCCAAGTTTCATTGCAACTGCACAAGCTTCCTCGATATCTGCTACTAAATAAGTATTATCTGTTTGTTCACTAGTGCGTTCAAAACGAATATAAGGAATGTCCGCTTCTTCGCAAGCCTCCATCGCTGTTTCAGAAACAATAGTCGCAAACGGATGAGTCGCATCAATCACGAGATGAACATTTTCAGTATTCCATTTTAGGAGCATTTCTTCTTTCGATAATCGGCCGCAAAATACGTTTTCGGCATGCTGTTTCGCTAAAGTTTCTCCGTAATCAGTTGCGACAGAAAGGATAAATGCTTGCTTCGTTTCCGTTAGCCAGTCGCTAATGAGCAAGCTATCCGAAGTTCCCCCAAGCACGAAAATCATAGTGAGTAACCTCGTGGTGTAATCATTTTGCCATTTTTCACGTATGTTTCTTTGTTTCCTACAATCACCATCGTTGTCATATCCACTAATTCATAATCAATACCCTGCATCGTTGTAATAATTTTTCGTTCTTCTTTTCGACCGACGTCTTTTACAATACCAACAACTGTGTCCCCCGATTTATGCTCCATCATCTTTTGAAAAGCGTTTGCCAAATGATTGGCTCGGCCTTTGCTTCTTGGATTGTAAAAACAGACCACAAAATCAGCCATTGCAGCATGGGTTAAACGTTTTTCAATTACTTCCCACGGTGTCATTAAGTCACTTAAACTAATATGACAAAAATCGTGCATGATTGGCGCACCGAGAACCGCTGCCGCTCCAATACTTGCGGTGATTCCTGGAATCACTTTGACTTCTAAATCTGGATTACTTTTTTCTGCGAGTTCTAAAACTAAACCGGCCATACCGTAAATCCCAGCATCTCCACTTGAAACAACTGCTACTTTTTTCCCCGTTAAAGCAATGTCGACGGCTTCTTGGCAACGATCGATTTCGCGGCGCATGCCTGTTTTCACTACTTCTTTATCTTTGATTAGCTCTTTGATGAGTTTGATATACGTTACATAACCAACAATCACCTCCGCGTCTTCTATTGCTTGCAGTGCTTCACCAGTCATTAATCGTTTATCTCCTGGGCCAATTCCGATTACATAAATCATTTTGCCACCTCACTATTTTTAGTTAATTTCCCTGCTGCGAAAGTCACGCCATTTTCAGCAAATCGTCTTGTAACAACGTTTCCGTTACTACCAATATCTGCTGATGATAGGGCGACATTCCCCACTTGAACAGTTTTTTGAACAAAAGCGGATGTTGGATATTTTCCAGCAACCGTTTGTAATTCTTCTGCTGGATGGACAATAAATGGAACACGCCATTTCTCCGCTAAATGAAGAATTGCCGGTTCTTCTCCTTTTAAAGTAATGCTATGAATCTCACGGAATGCCCGCGGGTGTATGTTTTCTTGTTCACAAAAATGTGTAAATGCTGCATCTATCGTTTCTGCTGAAATGCCTTTTCTGCAACCGACCCCGAGGATAAATTGCTTAGGTACCAGCTGGATGCGTTCTAAAGTTGTCATTGGTAGTTTATATTTAGTTGAAATGTAAATTTGCGGGCTAATTTCTTCCGTTGTAAAACCGCGCGTATCTATTTCTAGTGGCTCGTCTATATGTAATCCAACTTCTTTTCCTGCTGCGAGCAACCCATTGATACGTTTTATCGTCGTTTTAAAATCTGGTAAATAACCATTTAATTGTTTGGCGATATTATCAATGGCAGCTACATTTGCCCGGTCAGTTGCGGTTGTAATAACTGCCGCACCACCTGTTATCGTAGCAATCCGTTCGGTTAGTTCATTTGCTCCACCAACATGTCCTGAGAGCAAGCTGATAATAAACTTGCCATGTTCATCCATGACAAGTACCGCTGGATCTGACAGCTTATCTTCTATCACTGGAGCAAGTGTCCGAACCGCAATTCCAGTCGCCATAATACAAATCAACGCTTGATATTTCGTGAAAATTTCGCGCATCGCTGTTCCAAAATCTGGCGTTAAAGAATTCGTTTGCTCAGTGCAATGCTTTTCTGGTACAAAAATCGTAGCTGCTACCGTTTTTGTTAACGTTATTGCTAAATCACGACCACGTTCCGTGACAGCAATAATTGCCAGTTTATCTGTACTCATGTTTGAAATCCTTGTCGTATAGCTTAGAATAATAAAACTCTTCTCCGAGGAAATCACCGACCATAATAAGCGCCGTTTTCGTAATTCCAGCTTCTGTCACTTTTTCTGCGATATCTTCTAACGTGCCGGTTACTTTCTTTTCTTCCGCCCAAGTCGCTTTGTAAATAACTGCTGCTGGTGTTTCAGGTTTATAGCCACCTTTGATTAATTCTGAAACAACTTTTCTAATACCTTGAACAGACAAGAAAATTACCATTGAAGTTTGGTGTGCCGCGTATGAACGAAGCGATTCGCGTGATGGTACTGGAGTTCTGCCAGCCATTCGGGTAATAATTACACTTTGACTTACTTCAGGAACTGTATACTCAACCCCAAAACTGCTTGCCGCACCAAGGAATGAACTCACACCTGGTGTACAAGTGAAGGGAATCGAACGCTTTTTCATTTCCTCGACTTGTTCACGAATGGAACCATAAATAGAAAAGTCCCCTGTTTGCAAACGAACCACTTCTTTACCAGCAGTCACACCTGCTTCCATACAGTCAATAATTTCGATTAAATTCATGCTCGCACTATTATGGATTTCGCAGCTGGCTTTACAATACTCTAGCAACTCTGGATTGACGAGTGATCCCGCATAAATAACGACATCTGCCTCTTTTAATAATTGATATCCTTTTAATGTGATTAACTCTTTATCTCCTGGTCCTGCTCCGACGAAATGTACTTCTGCCATTTTCTTCACTCCTCTAGTTTTTTGCAGCCGATAATCACGGTTGGATTTTGTGGTTCAAAATAATGACCCGCTCCAAGTTTATGCCAACTCGAAACTTGGATTTGTTTCATTGTCAATTCGCTCACTGTTAATTTTTCTAAATGATTCATTGCAGTTAAAGCATTTTCAAGCAAAATAAAATTAAGTACTAAACGACCTCCCGGAATCAAATGTGCTAAAGACCAGTCAATAATATCGGTTAAATTCCCACCACTTCCACCAATGAAAATAGCATCGAATGTTTCTTTTTCAGGCAATTCGATTGGAGCGTATGCTTCGATGACTGCTATATTTTCCAGACCAAATTTCGCTTGATTTTGTTTGATTAAATCCACTGCATCTGGGTTTCGCTCAATCGCAGTAACATGGATTTTGGGAAAATTGCACGCCACTTGAAGGCCAACGCTTCCAGTTCCAGCACCAACATCCAGTAATTTTTTTGACTTCTCATCTAAGCTAAGTAAATCAATACTCACCGCTCGCACTTCTGCTTTTGTCATTGGTACTTTACCGCGAATAAATACTTCATCTTTCATCTACAATCACCACTACATTCATATCGTATTTTTTTGCTACTTCCTCTGGTTTCAGTCTATGAATCCGTTCTTCTTTTGAACTTAAATTTTCTCCAACAAAAAGGATTTTTTTTAAGTCACGTTGTAAAATTTCAGCGGCTATTTCATATGGGCCAATAATCGTGTCTGTCACCATCGCAACTTTTTCGTGTTGCAAAAGGAAGTCGAAGTTTGGCATTTTACCATGGCTACTCGTAATAAAACAATTATTCATTGGTAATTTAATTTGGTGAAACATCATTTGAATCGCACTAATTCCAGGAATAATCCGAATATCTTCCGAAAAATTTGCCATAGCCCAGTTACCAATTCCATATAGTAATGGATCTCCAGAAGCTAAAATCACCACATTTTTACTTTGATGCGGGATGTTTTTCAAATCTGCTAGTTTTTTGGGTAAAAGCATTGGCACAGCATTAGTCAGTTCTGCTATCTCTTGTAGTTGTCTTGTTGACCCGTAAACTATGTCAGCTGAGTTTAAAGCTTGTCTTGCTTCGTTTATTAGCAAATTTGTATCTCCTGGTCCAATCCCAACTACTGTAATCATCGCCATTCCTCCCGGAGTACATCGATATCTTTCGTTGCAGCAAGTAAACCACGCTCGGTCGAAAAAGTAACCACATCAATTTCCACACTAGGTTTCGTGAATTTCAAAAACCGCTCTGATCTCGCTTTAATTTTTTGTGCAATTACTTCATATACTTGTGTAAAACCTGCTTCTTCAATTAATTCGCCTGCTGCTTCTGTCGTATTGCACTTCTCCACTGCTTGTAAAAGCGATAGCGGCGCACCGAGCAATGCTAAATTAGCAACTAAAATTTCCGCCCGCGCATCTGCATCTTTACTGTACGTCGTAAAAATACCTGCTGAAACCTTCACCAATTTGCCAAAATGGCCAACCATTAGCACTTTTTTGAAAGCTAGACGCTGTGTTTCTTTTAGCATATAACCAACGAAATTACTCATGGAAACAATATTTCCACTTGAAAAACCAAGTGTATTTTGAACAAAATCATCCCCGTAATTACCAGGAACAAGAATAATTTGGTCAAGTCCTTGATTACGCTTCATTTCAAGTTCCATCGATAATGATTTTTTCCAGCCTTCATCCGACATAGGGGTAACAATGCCCGTCGTTCCTAAAATAGAAATTCCACCGATAATCCCTAAGTTGCTATTCATGGTTCGTTTCGCGCGCTCTTCTCCTTCTGGTGCATAGACTAATATCTTTGCACCACGATTTTCGCCAAGTGATTCGCGTACGGTTGCTAAAATATTTTTCCGCGGTGCCGGATTAATCGCCGCTTCTCCCACTGCCACAGAAATTCCTTTTTGCGTAGCGCGACCGATACCAACACCACCATCTAATACGACTTCCGCGTTGTCGGTTAAATCTACATCTACAAAAATCCACATTCCGTGTGTCGCATCAATATCATCGCCACCATCTTTTTGAACCGCTGCTGTGGCTTTGTCTTTCGAAAACTTTTGATACGCCACGGGGATTTCCAGAATCGTTCCGCCAGTAGTTGTGACTTGTACCGCGCTCACTTCTTCTTGGGTTAGAATCATTTCCACACAAGCTTTAGCCGCAGCTGCCGCACACGTACCAGTTGTATAGCCTTTGCGGTATTTTTTTCCGTTATAATAAATAAAATCTTCCATTACTCGTCGCCTTCTTTACATCGTAATCAAGATTGCATTAATGATCGCTGCAGCAAGATTACTACCGCCTTTTCTACCGCGTGCGACAATGGCTGGGATATCTGTTTCCAAAATCTCTTCCTTACATTCAGCCGCTCCGACAAAACCAACCGGTACTGCAACAACCGCATCCGCTTGCAATTGACCACTTTCTACCATTTCGATAATTTTATATACAGCAGTTGGCGCATTTCCGAGGACAAATAGTTTCGGTCCATCTTTTAAAGAAGCGAGTTTAATTCCAGCCATAGAGCGTGTAATCCCATGCTGTTTGGCAATCTCCATCGTCTCTGGATCACTCACATAACAATGATATTTACACCCAAGTTCATCTAAAAGTCGTTTATTAATTCCACTAAGCGCCATATTTGTATCCGTAAAAATAGTTCCTTTATTTTGAAGAACATGAATGATTTTTGCAATAGCGTCTTGTTGAAAAACGAGGCTATCCAAGTAATCAAAATCTGCCGTCGTATGTATTGCACGTTTGATTATCGCTTCCTCTAACTTGTTTTGAAATGTGTAATCTGGACGAATATCATCAATAATTTGTTGAATAATTTCAAAGCTTTTCTCCTCAATTTTGGCTGGATTCTTAATATAGTTCATCTTGCCACTCCTTTAAAATAATAGTAGATAAATACTTGCAAACATAATAAAAGCGATCGTTGAAGCCATGTATAGCAAATGAATCGTTTGGCTAATTTCTTTTTCTGAAACGGGTTTAGTTCCACTTCCAATGGTTGGTTTAACGACTGTTTCGCCGAAGTACTCATGCGTTCCACCAAGCGTGATCCCAAGCGCGCCTGCTACTGCACCTTCAGGATAAGCACAATTAGGACTCGTATGATTTTTTCTATCACGGAGACCTACTCGCCAAGATGCACGTCCGTTATACCTTAAAATAAAACTCGCAATGACTAAGAAAAGCCAAGACAATCTGGCTGGAATAAAATTGACAACATCATCCATTTTCGCGGAAACAAAACCAATTGCACGATATTTTTCATATTTATAACCGACCATCGAATCCAGTGTATTAACCGCTTTATACATCAAAGCAAGCACCGGCCCACCAATGAATAAGTAAAAAAGTGGTGCGATAACGCCATCCGCTGTATTTTCCGCCACTGTCTCTATCGTTGCTTTACTGATTTGTTCTGCTGTTAACTTATCTGTATCCCGACCAACAATCATTCCTACTTGCACTCTTGCAGCTGCCAAATTCCCGTCCGCCAATGTCCGCTGAATTTTCCGAGCCTCTTTCGCAAGGCAAGTCATCGCAAGCGTCGTATAGCCTAAGTAAACAAAAACAGCTACGTAAAGCCAGTAAGCAATTTTGGCACTAAGAAATAGAATGAACCAGGATACAACTCCGGTCATACCAACCGTGAAAACAAATAGCAATCCCCCGGCAAAATACAGTGATTTACCATGAAAGATTTTTCGTAAAATAGTAGTCAACCACTTAATCAAGTTACCGATTGCTTTAATAGGATGCGGCCAGCTATATGGGTCACCTAATAAGCAATCTAAAATGAATGATGACGTATAAAATAACAATATCATCGCTCTATCGCTCCAAACATATGCGTTATTATCGATAGATTTTGATAGAAATGGATATGCAGGTAACTAGCGAACGTATTACCTTTTTGATAACCGCCGTGCCATTCTTTGACAATTTCGCCATCCCGCTTTTTCGTTAATTTCATACGTGTTGGTTCGTTCGTTTCAAAAACAGAATGATGAAATTCATGACCGCGAATAGCTGTCCCTTTTTTACCAAGTAGTGTGTCTTCTAAAGGTTCCGCGATACAGTAGCCAAACTTCCGAAGCCGCGTTGTCATCTTACTAACCCCATCAAAAACCCCTACCATTTCATAGGATTCAGCTTCCATTTCTAAACTCGAACCAAGATACATCAATCCGCCACACTCGGCATATATTGGCTTGCCTTGTTCATGCGCCGCCAAAATCGATTCGCGCATTGACTTGTTCTTCGCTAGCTGTTCCGCAAAAACCTCCGGAAATCCACCACCGATATAAATAAAATCAGCGTCCGGAACTTCCCTTTCTTCTAGCGGACTAAACGGAATCAGTGTGGCTCCAGTTGAACGAATCAAATCCAAGTTATCTTGATAGTAAAAATGAAATGCGGCGTCGAGGGCATAAGCAACGCGCATTCCCGAAAAGTCCGGTACTTGTATTTCTGGTGGGTGTACGGTCAATTTCGCGCCAGTCTTACTAATCGCCAACAACCTATCTAAATCAACATGTTCCGCAATTAAATCACCAAGTAACTCCCATTTCGTTTCTAATTCCGTCATTTCCTCTTTTGGCACTAGTCCGAGATGACGTTCTGGAAGTGCCACCGCCGCATTTTTCGGCAAATACCCTAAAACAGGTACATCCGTATAACGTTCAATCGCCCCTTTTATCAATGAAAAATGGTTTTCTGAAGCAACTCGATTAATAATCACCCCAGCAATGGTTAATTCCGGATCAAAACGATTAAATCCATCCACAATTGCCGCCGCAGAAGTGGATATTGCTTTACCATCCACGACTAAAATTACAGGCGTTTTCGTGCATTTAGCAATAAAAGATGTACTCGAATTATCACGATCAATACCAAGCCCATCAAACAGCCCCATTACACCTTCAATCACCGAAATATCAGCTGATTGCCCGTGTTTTTCAAAAAGAGCAGCGAGCATAGCATCATCATCAATTAGAAAGCTGTCTAAATTAATGGATGCAACGCCTGTTATCGCTTGATGATAATTTGTATCAATATAATCAGGACCTACTTTAAATGGTTGAACACGCAAGCCTCTTTTTTTAAGTGCATGCATAATGCCAAGCGTGACAGTCGTTTTACCAGTCCCACTTGATGCAGCCGCAATTAAGATTTTGTTCATCTTTTTTCACCTTTCACTTTAGCCATAAAAAAAGACGCCAAACAGAACTTTGGCGTCTTTTTGAGATTTACGCAAATAAGCTATTTCCTTGTAGCACAAAGAAACTTTCCCATCGTGAAAATCTACTTAATCAAGACAACTCGCTCCCTTAGAAGTTGTTTTTGGATATCGAATATAAAAGCGGTCTCCTGACTTAACATCATCCTACTCACCAGTCTTCCCGGAATTGCTTCCAGTGACATATGTTTGGTTTTCGTCCGTATTACAGTAGCTAGGGCCTGTAGAGGATTTTCACCTCTTTCCCGGATTAATATATTCACCTATTTAGTTGTTTAGTACCCGGCAATTCGTCTTTTCCAGCGTTCTGGCAATACTTGGTAAACGACTTCTGCAACAAAAATATTGCAAACCGAACCAATAGCAAGCACTGGGAATAAAACAAACACCGCTTGATGCATTAATGGGTAAAGTGCAAGTAATGATAATGGACAATTAAAAACAAAAGCAACAATACTAGAAACACTAATCGCAAGTAGTTGATTCTTTTCTGCTAGTTTTTGGCGTGTAAATCCATAAGCGATCATTGTTACGCCCATCATTCCAGCGACAATCAAATGAATTGGTAGTGTGAGCGGAAAACCCGCTAGTAAAGCTGATGTTAAATGACCGAAAATCCCAAGCACTGCACCGTACATCGGACCAAGCAGCAATGTTCCAATAAAAGCTGGAGCTGCGTCAAATGCAACAGAACCCATTAATTTTATGTTCGCGCCAATTACACACATCGCAATCAACATCGCACATAAGACTAATTTTTGAATTTTCAATTGAAAAGATCACCCTCTCATGAAAGCGTTATTTCCATTTCATTATATCCCTGTTAAACCACTGGTACAAGGTCACTTAGAGCACTGAAAACAAAATAGTGCAAGCTTTTAAAATCCCTTTTTTTCTGTTTTATATGGCAAAAATAGCCACCAGTGTGAACTTTTTCTCAATTTCTATTTTTGAGATTTAAAAAATGACAATATTTTGTTATAAAAAAGAATTTATTGTTCTATTTAAAATGCAGGATTAAACGTTATTTAAAGCGATTTTATGGTATAATTAGTGCAGAAATAAAATAGGGAGGGAAGAACTTTGGAGAAAGAAAAAGTTGTAAATATTCAACCTTTGATGGATAGTCAAGTAGAGAGTCAATTTACCCAACAAATTCAAGAAGATTTCAACAAAAAAAATCCAGATCACTCTGCCCTACTTCATTCACTCGAAACAGTTGAAGTGCTTGATGTTTTAAGCGATTATTACACAGCACATGAAAAACAAAAACAACCACCAAAGGAAACTACTTCTCCTAGTAAAAGTAACGGCGAACATAAAGAAATTAAACAAGCCATACGTTATATTAAGAAAAACATTCATCGTTCGATTACTTTAGAAGAAGTAGCTAATCACGTCTATTTAAGCCCTTTCTATTTAAGTAAACTGTTTAAAAATGAGTTGAATATCAACTTTATTAATTACGTTAATGAACAAAAAATGCTTTATGCAAAAGAGCAACTAGAAAAAAGCGACTGGGCTGTTCATACAATTGCCAAAAACTTAGGCTTCTCACGTGCTAGCTATTTTTGTAAAGTTTTCAAAAAAGAATTTAAAATGACCCCAAAAGAATATCGTGATTCACTCAAATAAAAAACGATTTCAGCTGTGAGAGCCGAAATCGTTTTTTGTTTATGCTTTTGTTAATTTTAATCTTCGTACCACTTTGTTTTTAAAGTTACGTATAGCAACTATAATCGAAAAGTTTGCTTCATCAAAATGATATTTACGCCATTTTAAGTTTGTTCTTTTTTCCACGTTTACAAGTCGAACATATTCTTCAAAGGCATTGTCATTTTGAGTATTTTTTGTTAACAATTGTTTTAGGCTATCATGATTTTTCTTAGAAACTGTTAGAAACCAACCATTTTTCTTTGTAGGATGATCCTGAAGTTTCTTAACCTGTTCTGCAGTAATATAATATTCTCCAGCCTCTGTAATTTCAGAAATAGAAGTCACATCAGGTATTGTGAGTGTTCGAAAGCCACTATTTACCATGTTCCATTTAGAACTCTCTTTTCCATCAGTAATTCGGACAAAAATTTGAATGGAAAAAGCTGCTGTTGATTTTCTCAGCTCTTGCATATACCCATTTTTCCCATTTCGCGGATAAACAATGAAAAAATAACCTGCATTATCTGTTGTCGGTCGATCCTCCATTTGTAAGTAAGTAGCATTTGTTAAATAATATACTCCTACTTCATCCATATCAGATAATTTGGTCACACCTAATGGAATTTGTTTCGCAAGGCCTCCAGGTGCAAAACTAGCTAATTTTGTTGGTGCATGAAAATGATTTTCAACTATATTCCATAAATCTTTAAACTTTTTTTTATAATAATAGGGATTGTAATGCATATAACAGGTTCCCCATGGATTATTTTCTGCACCAAAGTATTCTTCGGAATTAAAGTCCAATGACTGTAAATCAAAATTATTCATAGCATAACGCTCAAAGTAATCTATGCACTCATCAATTTTAGCTAATGTCTCAGCAGTATGGTGATCTTTTGTTTTTCTACGTTCTATCATGCTTTCCATTTGGTTATCTAAAGAATAATACATTCGTGCAACCTCTAACCTATTAATGATAATTTGGGTATTAGGGCAATTTTCTTTCATAAATTGCATAAAACGGTTAAAACTCTGTATCCAACGTTTTCTAAACTCAGTCGTATTTTCTAACGGCGAAAAAACTTTCCTTGCTTCCATTTTATTAAAAATATCCAATTTCTTATAGCGGACGATTCGATTAGTGATAATCCCCCCATCAGTGAGTTCAATAAAACCATTGAATGTATCCACATGAAAATCTAACACTAAATATTCTGGTTGAGTTGTTTTTAAAGTTTCTAAAAAAGATTTTAATACGTCTTGTTTAAATACACTTTTTTCAAAGTTACTTAACTCTCCCTGCAGTTCTTCTCCTAGTTCGATATCAATTGGCTTTGACATTAGTGAAACAATACTGCAATGCTGTTGATATGACACTAATTGAAAATGATTTTTCCAATCACTAACAAATGCTTTATTGAACAAATCCCTTGTTGCACAACAACCATAAGTAGCTATTTTAGTAAGCATCCTTTTTTATCTCCAATCAATACCCCTGATCTTGTAAGCGGATTCTTCGCTGAGCCTCAGTAGTTTAGTTTAATAATAAAGCTCCTAGCGTTTCTAATTATAAATCATTGGAAATTAATTAGCAATATGCCAAATGCATAGTTTTTTAAATAAAAAAGTTAGAATATCGTTCGACATAAAATCGAAGCGACATTCTAACTTTTTCACAATTATGACTGCCAATCAGCCGGATAAGTAACATAAATAAATCTTGCTTCACCAGTTACGGAAAACTTGATTTGGCTACCTTTAGGAATGAAAATAATTTCTCCTGGTCCTGCTGAAACAGTTCGGCCATCAATGACAACATCTAGTCTGCCTTCAATAACATAGTCTACTTCATCATAATCCAAGAACCAATCGAATGTTGTATCTTTCATTTCCATTAGACCAAAACCTAGACGTTTACTTTCTTCTAGTGTTACTAAATCTTTTGTATAAACAACATCGCTAGGATTTCCTGTATCTAGTCGATCTTCCTCTGAAACTTTCACTACGGGAAGTTTCACCGATAAAATACCACTTGGATCAACATGTTTGGAACTTTGACCCATTTTTTCTAGGACAACTTGTTTTACTAGCTGCTCAATTAATTCTTTACTAATATCAGCCATTATCTTTCACCGCCGTTTGTTCTTTTGCTTTATTTTTCTTCATCATTCGGTTAGCCATATAGATACCGACAGCTACGGCAGTTACTCCTCCGACAAGTTTTCCGACAATCATTGGGAAAATCATATCTTGGGCAACCCCAGCTGTAAATCCTAGATGATCACCTAAAACAAAGGCCGCAGATACTGCAAAAGCAACGTTAATAATTTTACCGCGTTCGTCCATATCTTTTAGCATTTGGAACATTGGGATACTATTTGCAAGTGTAGCAACCATACCAGCTGCCGCAACTTCATTCATACCTAGCAATTTACCCATTTTCATAAGTGGCTTGTTGAAAACTTTCGTAATGACGAAGACCAAACAGAATGCCCCAGCCAGAACTAGTGCGATTCCACCTACGATTTCAATACCTTCACCAATTGGCGCAATTCCTGGAATAATAGTTAAACCAGTAAGTTGTTGAATAGCTCCAGCAACTAGCCCAATAGTAGCAACGATTACTACCCCTTTTCCAAAAATAGTGAAGCCTTTAATCATGCCTTCTGGTTTGAACCAAAGGCCTAACATAATAAGGGCAGCTACAAGAATAATTGGTACTAAGTTTTTGAAAATCATGATTGGAGAGAATCCAGCTACAAGTCCACCGATTAAACAACCAATTGGAATCGTAATAATACCAGATAATACACCCGTTGCTAAATATTTGTGATCTTCTTTTTTAATAATTCCTAGTGCTACTGGAATTGTGAAAACGATTGTTGGTCCCATCATGGATCCTAAAATGGCTCCTGCAAAAAGACCAGCATCAGGGGTTAGCGCAAGTTCTTGAGCTAGCGCAAAACCACCCATGTCATTCGCAAGTAACGTTGTTGCAAACATTGCCGGGTCAGCCCCAAGTGCCGTATAAATTGGTACAACAATCGGGCTTAAAATTTTTGCTAAGACTGGTGCTAATGTAATGATACCGACCATTGCTAAAGTTAGCGAACCCATTGCCATAATACCTTCTTCAAATTGTGCACCTAAGCCAAATTTGTTGCCGATAATTTTGTCAATGGCTCCTAGAATCATAAAGATTACCATTAAATAAATAATAATTTCATTAATGCTCAAAAGTGTTCCTCCATTCTATAGATAGCGTTTTAAAAGTTCATCAGGAGAAGGAATGACCGTATGATGTATCACCTTTTTTGGTTCGGCGGTTTCAATTAGAATCCGCATCCCTTCTTGAATAGCACTAACTTCCCCTGTAAAAACAGCCACAAATTTCCCACCAATCGAAGCACCGAGTGTCATTCGTTTTAAATGAATAGCTGATTTTTTCAGCGCTTCATTGACCGCATTTAGCCCAGCACCCAACTGACTGATTTCGATAATTCCTACTGCGTCAACTTCCACTTTAGGGTGTTTATTGTTTAGAAAAGCAAGTAATTCTTCGTGCGCCATATGCAAAATATAAGAAGAAACATGAAATTTTCCAGCTTCTTCTTTTGCATCCTGCATTGCACTAGTAAGTTCACCGGAAGCACCTTGCAAAATAATCAAAAATTTACCAGGACATGTAGGACGAAAAGTAAATAAAGTTACATTGCCTGCTTTCAAGAAAACATCGGCCATTTCGTAACCTTTACTTATACTCCTGAGTTCAAGAATACCTAAGGACTGTTCAGCCATAACGTTCTACCGAGTCGATAATGCCAACGATACATGCGTCCACTGGGATTCTGTTGTCCCCAGTAGATGCTCGTGCTGCGCTACCAGTTGTAACGAGCACAAGATCGCCGTTTCCTGCTCCGGCATTATCAGCTGCCACTATGGAATGTCTTACATCTTCCGTTTCATCGGTACAAATCTCTACTAGTAGTAGTTTTAAACCATTCAGTTTTTCGTCTTTTCTTGTTGCCCATAAACTCCCGGTAACTTTTCCAATTTGCATGCCGCTCTTCCTTCCTAACTTTCTTTAATGCTTATTCGGTTTTCCTGTAAATAATCTTTTGCAAGTGGTGTTAAGAAACTTCCTTTAGGCAAAATGAATTCGCTTTTGTTCTTAGTCAGTTTTTCAACATCCTGTTCGGTGATAACTTTGCTTTCTTTCGTGTCTTTTACCGGACTTTCGATAAATTCGACACCAAATCGGCTCAGTTTCTCCTCATATTCTTGAAAAAGTTGTCTGATACCATATTTAGCGGAACGTTTGTAAGCATGCGCTTTGATGCCACTCTTCATAATCCAAGTAGGCCGCCCTGCTAAAAGATGGTCTGTAATAAATTGTTCTTTTTTATTCATCGGTGCAAACAAACTGATTCGAGCTAATTCAGCGATGTCCAATTCTTCCAGTAATAAAATGTCACAAGCACGTTCAGAACGATCATAAAGCGAAACTTGATATTCTTTTAGATAACACTGTCTGAGAGTGTGTTCTGAATCTTGTCCCATGATAATCATTTTTTTCTCTGGAAGTTGTAATCGTCTCATGACTTCCTCGGTGACAGCTTTTATGAGTGCGTCTAGTTCCATACTCATTTAGCCTTTGTTTTCTTGATTATTTGACCTCGAATTCCCTTTTTAAAACCACATGCGTTGGCTTCGTCATAATCAATGTGCATATATGTAGCAAAATCAGGGCTAATCCGAACAACAACATCATCAAAAATTAGTGGTCTATCACCGTTAATTTTCACTTGAACAATTTCACTTTGGGATACTTGTTGTTTTTCTGCATCAGCAGGCGTCATATGAATATGGCGTTTTGCAACAATAAGTCCTTCTGATAATTGAACGCTGTTTTTTGCGGATAAAAGTAAAATTCCTGGTGTTCCAGCTATGTCTCCACTTTCGCGAACTGGTGCTTTAATTCCAAGCGCCGTACCATCTGTGGAACTGATTTCTACTTGTGTTTTCTTACGGATTGGTCCAAGGATTACTACGTTATGAATAACGCTTTTTGGTCCAACGATACTAATTCTTTCTTTACAAACATATTGACCCGGTTGAGATAGGTCACGGAAATGAGTAAGTTCATACCCAGGACCAAATAGTGCATCGACTGTTTCACGATCTAAATGGACGTGACGGCCAGATGCTTCTACTTCTACGCCAGTTTCAAGTAATGCGCGGCGAGTGACTTCTTCAATAAGGCTTGTTATTAACTCATTATTCATGAATAAGCCTCCTTACTTTTTATATTCATTAGTTCTCACGCGGAACATCAGTATCCAGAATAAACTCGATAATCGGTTAAGCGCTTGAATAATGTCTGGTCGTTTAATGGAATAATCTGCTTCCTTAAAAGCTAAGAAGGCAGCTAATTCTGTTTCACGGACCATCGTTCTTATTTTGTTTAAACGAATGACAGCATTACCCATCGTATAATCAGGCATAAAGTGTGTCATTTGGTAATATTTTTTCGGATTATGACTACGTTCTCGCAGTTCTTTTTCATCCATTCCAAGCAAATTCACTGATTCGATTTGCTCGTTTAAAACTTCCGCTCGTACAATATTTCTTACAAAGGTGAGGATTTCTTGTAAATCTTCCGCAAGATCTTTAAACTCAGCTGCAACGGAACATTGGGTTTCCAGAATTTCAGCTTCCAGTGTATCTAATTTTCCGCGGAAAGCGATTTGTGGATGGTCTTTAAATACAAGCAGATTACCACGCAAATGCGTCATATGTTCTGGCTTCTCATCTAATGCTCCACCATAAATCGTTTGGAATTTTGCTCGAGTAGTTTCTGTTTTCACTGGCTCCACTACTACTTTTGTTTCTGCAATTTCATCATTATAATGAAGGTCAATTTTCTTTTCAGACAAGAAACTCTTAGCTGAAGGTGTGATAATTGTGCCTTTTTTTATATCAAGTTTTTTCGTTGTTTTTAAATCGGTGTGTAAATAGGCTTTTCGTAACTCATCTTCTGTCAAAATAGCCAAAGAACCACATCCTTTTGTCCCATTTACAATTGGTGTTAGTAATGTTGGGAAGCTTTGTATTGCTTAAATCTGGTAAAAAGCGAAAGTTTCGGGCAATTTTCGAGTCTGATGGAACCCTTTTGCCTTACGCTCACGCTTTTTCCTGATTTATGTTAAAAATTCGTCTTATTCAGCGCTTTTTGGTAGAATTGCGTCTACTTCGCTGTGTGGACGTGGGATTACGTGTACAGATAGTAATTCACCAACGCGTTCCGCTGCTGCTGCGCCTGCATCTGTTGCTGCTTTAACTGCGCCAACATCGCCGCGAACCATAACTGTTACTAGACCGCCACCAACTTGTTCTTTACCCATAAGTGTTACGTTAGCTGCTTTCACCATTGCGTCTGCTGCTTCTACTGCTCCTACTAAACCTTTAGTTTCGATCATACCTAATGCGTTTGCGTTTGCCATTTTAAAATTCCTCCAATTAGTGTTTTATTTTTTATTTTAATTCTGCTAAAACTTTTTCTACTAAACTTTGGATCAGTGCGTCTGCATCAACCGGAAGTTCAGATGTTGCTTGGTTTTCTTCTTTACGAATATCTTCTAACTCTAAAACTCCTGTAGCGATGCGGCGAATGTTGAAAAGATTTTCAGGTCCGATATTATCAGATGATGAACTTCCTCCAACTGCCCCACAACCAAGTGTTAAAGCAGGTACAAGATTTGTTGTTGCGCCAATTCCGCCAAGCGCTCCTGGTGTATTAACTAAAAGACGGGAAACTGGTTTTTTCAGTGCGAATTCGCGGATGATTTCTTTATCTTCAGAGTGGATGATTAAAGTATGTCCAGCTCCTTCATGATAAAGAATATCCATGCTAAGTTCGCAAGCTTCTTGCCAAGTTTCTGCTGTATAGAAAGCCAAGATTGGAGCTAATTTTTCTCTTGAATAAGGGATTTTAGCACCAACTTTTGTTTCTTCAGCGATAAGTACTCTTGCGTCAGCTGGAACTGTTAGACCAGCAAGGTTAGCGATATGTTGCACGCTTTTACCTACGATTGCTGGATTCATTGAACCATTTGGACGTAAGATGAATTTACCAAGTTGAACAGCTTCTGCATCTGATAAGAAGTGTGCTCCTTGTTTTCTAAATTCAGCAATGACAGCTTCTTTATTCACACGTTCAACAACGACAGATTGCTCAGATGCGCAAATTGTTCCGTTATCGAATGTTTTGGAATCAAGAATATGTTTCACTGCGCGAGGAATGTTGGCACTGCGTTCGATAAATGCTGGGCCATTACCTGGGCCAACTCCAATTGCTGGAGTACCAGATGAATAAGCCGCTTTTACCATTGCAGAACCACCTGTTGCAAGGATAACTGCTGTATCTTTGTGTTTCATCAGTTGATCTGTTCCTTGGATTGTTGGAACAGTCATACAGCTGATAGCGCCTTTTGGACACCCAGCTTTTTCTGCAGCTTCACTAATAATTCTTACTGTTTCAAGAATTGCTTTTAGTGCGTTTGGATGTGGAGAAAATACGATACTATTTCCGGCTTTAATGGAAATAAGTGTTTTGTAAATAACAGTGGATGTAGGGTTTGTAGAAGGAATTAAACCTGCTACTACGCCAAGTGGAACTGCAACCTCCATTACTTTCTTTTCGTTATCTTCTTTTAACATACCAATGGTTTTCATATCTTTGATGTAATTGTAGACGTGCTTGGAAGCGAAGACGTTTTTGATTACTTTGTCTTGCCAAATTCCGAAACCAGTTTCTTCATGTGCCATTTTTGCGAGTTTTTCACGAGCACCATAACCGGCATCAGCAATCGCTTTTACAATTGTATCAATTTGTTGTTGGCTCATTGCAGCAAGTTCTTTTTGTGCTTTGTTAGCTGATTCAATGAGGTTACGAACTTCTTGGATTGAGCGTAAATCTTTATCTTCTAGTGCCACTAGTTTTCACTCCTTCCATAAATATCTTTTAGTGCGTGAACAAGTTTATCCTTGTTCGCATATTTAATCTTGCTTTTTGGGATAGGCACATTATCTAATGTGTAAGCAAGTTTCCTTAGATCAATAACTTTCATTGCGCGAAGTTTTTTCTCTGTATTGTTCGTGTTTGTGTTCACTTCTACTACTTTTTGAATAACTTCTTTTGGTTCTTCTTGTTTGATTTCTTTTGGTTGTGGTTTAGCCTCTTCTTGAGGAACAAAAAGTGCTTTCGTATCTTCGCTCATTCTAGCAATAACATGGCTTGATACTAAACAACCTAAGTCTTCAGTTGCCGCTTTTCCTGCTTCGATAGCTGCATTTACTGCACCTACATCACCAGTTAATTCAACTGTTGTTAATCCACCGCTAATGACTTCACATTGAATGAGTTCGACATTCGCTGCTTTTAAACATGTATCGGCAGCAACAACGGCACCAAGAAAGCCAGTGACTTCAATTAAACCAAGCGCTTCATTTGGCATTTTTTAGCACCACCTTAATATTGAAGTGGATTTTCAGCCACATTTTCTACTGCCATTTTGAACGCATCACAAGCTGCTTTACATGCAGATTGGCTACCAGTCAAAAGTGCTCCGCCGAAGTTTGTTTCGGACGGTGGGCCATAGAAAGCTCCGATTGTTACGTCTGCTGCTTTAAGCGCTGCGTCTAAAGCATACATCGCTTCAAGTGGAGGGGCGATTAAGTAAGCAATCGCTTCACCTTCTGCAACATTCGCTTCTTTTGAAAGGAATGTACCAGTTCTTGAAACACAGTGTGCGAAGTAAGGTACGCTATCATCTTCGTTTGCACTAATAAAGCTAGCGCCATTTTCGATGAAATCTACTGCTACAGCAAGACCACTTTTTACTTCTGCAGGGCTTGGTCCGGCAATAATACCGATAACTTCACCAGCGAATTTTGTGGAAGCATTCCCAGCACCAGCATACATACTTTTCGCATAAACAACATCTACTTCTGCTGCTTTTGTTGCTTCGTCAAGCGCTGTATAAGTTACATCATCACAATCAGATGTAATAATACCAAGGCTTCTTTGATGCGGTTTTAAGTCTAATTGTTTAAATAGACCATTGTCTACGTTAGATACAACTTTGACACTTAAAACGGATGCAGGTAATTTATCATTTTTCATCAAGATTCCTCCTCTAACTAGCTTATTTTAAGTCAATACCAGAACATTTTTTCTCAAGCATATTGTGAATTAATTCAGCAATATATGCGCCTGCTTCAACCGGTGGAGTTCCGCCGCTATGAATGTTAGAAATAACTGTACGACGAGCTTCTGGCATACCAACTGTTGGTTTGTAAGCAATGTATGCACTCATGGATTCAGCTGTTACTAGACCTGGACGTTCACCTACAAGTAAGCAAACTACGTCAGCACCAGTGATTTCACCGATTTTGTCCATAGAAGGTACACGACAATGTTTAACGAAAATAATGTTATCAAAATCTAAATTATACATTTTCAAACCTTGTTTAATGGATGGTAAGATATCTTTGATGTTAGCTTCAATCGCCGCTGAGCTAAGTCCATCACCAACAACGATTTGTAGTTTGGCGTTTTTCGTCGTATTCGCACGAATTACTTCCACCATTTCATCATCAAATTCACGACCTAAGTCTGGGCGAGTTAAGTATTCATCTTTATCTTGGCATTTAGTGTTAACTGGGATGAAGTTCATTTCTTTCACTAAATCCTCAGAAACGTAAGAGAAAACGGAATCTTGTGCTACTGCATGGTCCGCACGGAAACGAAGAATTGTTTCTGTTTTGTAACGTGGACCAGCACGCCATAAACCAAGTCGAGCCGGTGTCATTTGTTTCATTTTCAAATAACCTTCACGATCAGCTGGTTCTGGTACTAGTAATTGTTTTTTGATATCTACTTCAGTAATATCCGGGATGCTACCTTCTGTTACAACTGTTTCAACTACAGATTTAGTTGGCACAGCTGCTACTGTATCGGTTGTTTTACCACCGGACATTTCTGTTAAAATGCCTTCAATCATTTGTTTTAATTCTTGTTCGTTCATCGCTTAGTTCCTCCCTTCCTTATTTTAGGAAAATAGATGCATCTCCAGCACGGCTAGTTAATTTACCATTTTCGCTGAATCCCATTTTTTCCATCCACTGATCAAATTCTTTGATTGGTTTTAGGCCAAATAATTCACGTAAAGTGGCTGTTTCGTGGTAACCAGTTGTTTGGTAGTTAAGCATAACGTCATCACCATGAGGAATACCCATGATAAAGTTACATCCTGCTGCAGTTAGAAGTACTGACAAGTTTTCTACGTCATTTTGATCGGCTTTCATATGGTTTGTGTAACATACGTCACAGCCCATGGAAATACCAGTTAATTTACCCATGAAGTGATCTTCAAGACCGGCGCGAATTACTTGTTTGGAATCATATAGATACTCAGGCCCAATAAATCCAACTACTGTATTTACTAGGAATGGATCAAATTTCTTCGCGAATCCATAACAACGAGCTTCCATTGTTACTTGGTCTACGCCGAAATGAGCGTCAGAAGAAAGTTCAGAACCTTGTCCTGTTTCAAAGTACATTACGTTTGGTCCAGTCGCAGCACCACTTTGAAGGGCTAATTGTCTAGCTTCTTCAATAGTTGCTCCGTCAAAACCGAAAGCTGTATTACCTTTTTCAGAACCTGCGATAGATTGGAATACAAGACCAGTTGGAGCGCCGCGACGCATTGCTTCCATTTGAGTCTTCACGTGTGCAAGTACACAAGTTTGTGTTGGCACATCCCATTTGCTGCGGAATTCTTCAAATTTATTAAGTAAACGAACAACGCTATCAGTAGAATCATCTACCGGGTTAAGTCCGATTACCGCATCCCCAATCCCGTAAGTTAATCCTTCCATTAAGGAAGCAAGGATACCATCAGGATCATCAGTTGGATGGTTTGGTTGTAGTCTAGCGGAGAAAGTTCCAGGAAGACCGATTGTTGTATTCGCATGTGCGATTACACGGATTTTTTTCGCGCCATAAATTAAATCTAGATTGGACATTAATTTTGTAACAGCAGCAATAATTTCTGATGTTAGGCCGCGTGCAACACGTTTAATGTCAGCATCTGTTGTTTTATGGTCTAAAATCCATTCCCGTAATTCTTCCACTGTCCAGTTTTTGATGGAATCATGGATACGGTCATTTACTTGGTCTTGAATAATACGTGTTACCTCATCTGTTTCATATGGGACAACCGGATTATTACGTAAATCTCCAAGCGTCATTTTAGAAAGCACCACTTTTGCAGCTACACGTTCTTCTGCAGATTCAGCAGCAACTCCGGCTAAACGGTCGCCCGATTTTTCTTCGTTTGCTTTTGCCAACACATCAGTGATGGATTTGAACTGGTATGTATGGCCGAATAAATTCGTTTTTAAAATCATTCGATAAATCCTCCTCTCAAAATTAAAGCTATTTATGTGGATCAGTTAAAGACTAAGGTTTTTACTACTACTGGTAGCACTTTCCCGTCAGCAACTGGTTTTCCTATATCAATGTAATCACCATTATCAACTTTGACACTATCCAAACAAATTAGTGGATAGCCGGCTGGTAAATGCCCGAAAATGCTTTGTCCGAGGGCTTTTGCCATGTCGTGCCAAGTAATGATAATTAGCGGATGACCAAGTGCGATTGGTTCTTTCATTCCTTCGCAAATGGCTTTCGCATATTCTGTTACTTGCTGGAAACTTGGGCTATTTTCGCCTTCAATTGCAAGTGCAATATGTTCCATTTCATTCTCTATTTTGAACCAGCTAAGTTTTTCCTTGATGACTTCTGCCATATTTTCATCTTCTTCTTGTTTGGCAAGTTTCAAAATTGGAATGTTTTTTACTGGGAAAATTTTCTCGGTGTAAGTAATCGTACTACCGCTAATTTCAGCTGTGTGTGAACCGGCTCCGACCACTGTTGCCCGTATGGTTTCGACAGATTCGATATACTTTTTTTCAGTCATTAAACTAGATTCTGCAATCGCTTTTCCTAGCAATAACCCAATATCTCCATATCTAAAAGGATCACTTAGCGCACCAGTTGAAATACAGTCTGCAACGCCTCCGGAAAAAGAGATACATTCAATCTCCGTTAAGAATTTCAATCCTTTATTCGTAATGATTGTTTCATAAAAATCATTTTGCGCCCCGAGGCCAACACTATTCTTAAGTAGCTCAACCATTTCACCTAAAACGGGTTGCAAGTTTTCTGGTGAAGTTGTTTCACCAAGTTTAACCGGATAACCTCGTTTTTCTATTAAAGCTTGAATTTTTGGAGCAATATAGGTGATTTTTCTTGTTTCACGGTCTACTTTAATTAACCGACCACCAATATCTAAGCAAGCAGTATCAATGAGTTCCCCGCGATCAAACAGGGATAAGTTCGTGGTTCCGCCGCCAATATCCAAATTCACAACAGAGGTATTATTTTCTTTGGCATAGGTATGGGCACCTGCTCCTTTTCCAGCAATGATGCTTTCTAAGTCAGGTCCTGCTGTTGCTACAACAAAATCCCCAGCAAAACCACTCATTGCATCTAATACATTGCTGGCGTTATCTTTACGAGCTGTTTCACCCGTGATAATAACTGCTCCCATGCCAATTTCTTCTTTTTTAATTCCTGCATTGGCATATTCTTTCGTTACAAAATCACGAATCGCCTCCACGTCAATCAAATTATCAGCAAGAATCGGTGTGAACAGAATCTCACTTCTAAAAATAATCCGCTTATCTGAAATGACAATACGCGGCACGGTGAAACTTGATGCCATATTTTGAATTTCTAACTCGGATAAAATGAGTTGTGTTGTCGACGTACCAAGGTCAATCCCTACACTTAAAATTGTTTCCGTCAAAACCCTCACTCCTTTCTAGCAAAAGAAAAAGCTTAAAGACAAATAACGGTATCGTTACTTGGCTTTAAGCTTCATCGCTTTTTCATAGCTACTTCTTTGTAGCATGGATAGAATTGTATTTAAAATCAAACATTGTTTTCGTTCCATGTTCATTCGATTCAATGGTTACTTTGCCTCGAAGTTTATCTTTAATGTAACTTTTGACAATGGAAAGTCCTAGGCTTTTTTCGGACACTTTACGAACGTTGAACCCATGACCGTTGTCCGTTACTTCTGCGTGAATAATATTTTTTTCTTCTTTTATTTGTAGTAAAATTTCGCCTGATTCATTTGGATGGAATGCGTGATCATAGGAGTTTTGTAAGAGCTCATTCATGACAAGCGCCAGTGCCACGGTTCGGTCACTGTCCAAATAAATGCGTTTATCAATATCCATTCTAACAGCTACTTTTGGACAATCCGTACAACATCTTTCAATATTGTAGGCGACTGTTTCGATGACCATATAAAGGTTAATGCCGTCTTCCATTTGCTTCGATAAAAGCTCATGTGTTGCTGCAATGGCAAGGATTCGACTGACACTTTCATTTAGAATCTTCTGTGCTTCCATACTTGTAGAACGTCTGCCTTGAATGCGCAATAAGGAAACAACAGATTGCAAATTATTTTTGACACGGTGATGAATTTCACGAATAGCAACGGATTTAGAAACAATTTCTGCTTCTTTCACCTTAATATCCGTGATGTCATGCAAGATGAGAATAAAACGGCATTCCTGCTCGTCCTCTTCTTTTACAAAAATCTGCTTCATAATAAAGTAATTCCCGGCGATAACCACTTCTTTTTTTAACTGAATCGGTTGTTTTCCAGTTTCAATTTGATACATGATTGCGTCAAACATCATCTGGTCGAGGGATAAATTATCATAATGCATACCTTGAATGTCTTCCATATAACCAAGTCTTTCGTAATACTGATCTGCAGCGCAATTCTTTTGCTGCAAAATCCCGTTTCGGTCAAAAATCAAAATGGCATCATCTAGTTGATCAGTAATCGAATCCGTTAGTTTACTCATGGCAGACAGCGTGGTAGAAACATCTCGATAAGCCGTTTCTTCATTGTCAATTTCAAAATGAGCTTTAATTTCGGCGCTAATATCGTTTTCTAGAATTAGGACGGCAATAACTCGCTGTTTATTACGAATTGGATAAACTTTTTGGCGAATTAATACGTTTTCTTGTGTTTTCGCAAGTAAGTCATTGGAGTTCATACCCGTTTCCAATGTTCTAAGTACACCTGGCTCATTAGACCTTAGGGCTGTTTCCCCGACTACTTTGTTTTTGTATAGTGATTTGGTTGTTTTTGGTGGTGTATGATGAATGACAAGTGCTTCACTGGTTAGTTTGTTATACACATCAATGAATACATCCACGTCTTGATACATCGCCGATACGCTTAATGACTGGGCAGTATGAATTAATTCATCAATATCGTGCTCCGATAAATCTGTGTAGCGTAAACACATTTCTCGAATCGTTTTAGTCATCGCTCATCACAATCGTTTCTGCGATTTCCATCATCGGACAGCGTTTGTCCATGCTCAGATTACGAATCATGTTGTAGGCTTCTTCTTCTGTGATGTTGTTCTCAATCATAAGCACACCTTTTGCTTTTTCAATCACTTTGCGTTCTTCTAACTTTTTGGTGAGCTTTTCTAGTTGCTGCTCTAATTTTCTTGTTTCTCGCCCTTTGGCAATACTCATTTCAACTGTTGGGATCAAACTTTTCTCATCAAGTGGCTTGACTAAATAACCTAATGCTCCAAATCCTTTTGCTTTCTCCGTGTTTTTGGGGTCACTAAATGCGGTAAGTAAGATAATTCCGCCAGCAAGCCCTTCTGAAATAATTCGTTTCCCCGCTTTTAAGCCGTCTAAGAGTGGCATTTGAATGTCCATGATAACAAGATCTGGCTGATGGCTTTTGCATAGTTCGATTGCTTCAAAACCATCTGTCGCTTCCCCTACAACATTGTAGTTCGCTTCTTCTAAGATGTCTCGGATGTCCATTCTTGTAATAGGTTCATCATCGGCTATTACAATTCTTCCATTCATTCCTGTCACGTCCTCTTCTTCTGCTATTGATTGACTCGTCACAATATAGGACAAAATCATTCTATAGAAGCATTTACTTGAGCGAAAGAGTAAAAGAGCTAGAGAAAAATTTCTCCAAGAAAATAGAAAGAGCCCCTTAAAAATATTGTGCAATATTTTTGAGGGAGCCCCGTTGCTCTGCTATATTTATAATTCCACACGTCTTTGTGCTCGGTTCTATTATAAAGTAGCATGAAAACGATGTCAATAGGTTATTTGATTCCAGTTGTGAAATAAATAACTTTTATGCCAACATCTTCTCAAGAATCGCGCTAACATCTGTTTCAGTCGGTGTTCTTGGATTTGTTGCAGTGCATCCGTCATTTAGCGCACCTTCAGCGATTTGAGCAATATTTTCATTTAAATCAGTGCGGCTAATACCACATTCTGTTAATGTAGTTGGCATATTGAGTTTCTTTTGAAGTTGTTTAATGGCATTAATTAAGCTGCGAACGCCAAGACGTGTATTCGATGCTGGCATTTTCAGTAATTTAGCGATTGCTGTATAACGTTCTGCTGCTCGGTTATCTGGATTGTTACCAAAATCACTTGTAATTCCAGCGTTATAACTAATTACGTGTGGTAAAAGTAATGTGTTCATACGGCCATGCGGGATTTTAAATTTCGCACCAGCTGTATGCGCAATACCGTGATTTAAGCCAAGCGAAGTAATGTTAAAAGCCATTCCTGCAAGACAAGACGCATTATGCATTTTTTCGCGAGCTTCTAAATCATTGCCATCTTTGTAAGCACGTTCTAAGTATGTGAAAACTAATTGGATAACTTTTTCTGCCATTGCATCCGAGTAATCATTTGCTTTTGTAGATACATAGGCTTCAAGCGCATGCGTTAATACATCCATACCTGTATCTGCTGTGATTGCTGGTGGAACAGATTTTACTAAGTCAGCGTCTAAAATTGCTTCATCTGGTAAAATAGCATCTGTAATTAGTGGGTATTTGATTGCTTTTTCTTTGTTTGTAATAACAGAAAAACTAGTTACTTCTGAACCAGTTCCACTAGTTGTCGGGATAACGATGAAAGGCATTGCGCGCACCGTACCAAGTTTTTGACCGAAGAATTTCATCGCTTTCGCTGCATCAATCGCTGAGCCACCACCAATTGCAATCATCAAGTTTGCGTCACATTCATTTAGAACTTCGATCCCTGCTACCACGTTTTCAATCGGTGGGTCTGGAATAATTTCGCTAAAAATCGTATATGTATTCGATTGATCAATTTTGTCTGTAATCGCGTTAATCATTCCGGAACTAACCATAAATGGATCCGTTACGATAAAGATTTGTTTGTCTTTAAAATCGAGTAAACGATCTGTTGCTCCTTGGCCAATGTAAAGGTCTGTTTTAAAACTAACTTTTTGCATGAGATTACCTCCTAGTTTTTTAAAATTAAAAAAGAAGCTTTGAGTAGAGAAATTTTCTCTTCCAACTCAAAGCTTCTTTGCTAAGTAAACAGTACGCCTTTGTACCGTAAAATATTTTATTTGTCCACTTTATTAAAAACCAAACACGTGGAAATGTCAAATCTTTTTTTGTAAATAGGCAATGAAGATACATTCCTTGTATCACTCTTTTCGTCGTTGAAAAGATCATTGCCCACCATAAAACGAAGCGGTGCACATCTTTGTGCGTATGGTGCTTGATAAAACGTAGCTCGTTCAGCTTCTCGGCACCAAACCATTTACAGTGGGCTTATTTGTTTTAAAAACAAATAAAAAAGCCCCAGTGAGACAACTACACTGGAACCAAGAATTATACATACTTTGCCTCGAAGCAGTATAACCAGTTAAAACAATTAGATAAAAGACCTGACTTAGAGTGTCTAACTCCTTACAGTGGCGGGACCGTGCTGGACTTTCACCAGACTTCCAGTATCTAACTGTTTGTATGAACGAATTCGTTTATCAAAATTATTATAGCATAAAATAGACCGCTTGCAAGAAGAATTTGCTTTACGAAATAATTTGAACCCCACCGCTGACAAACTCACGGAAATAATATCGGCTGTAAAAAGTCGTGACATAGCGCCGTTCTAGTTCAAATAAAATTTCGAGCGGATCGGTTTTTTCGAGTTCATAAAGTATACCGACAACTGTGCCACTATGCGAAACATTTAGCCCCACTAAATCCAAGTTTTCCGTCACTTCTAGAATTTCTTTCCAAAATGGTTTTGGTAAAATAGTTTGGTTGCACGCTGCGCTAATCGATGCTGCTTCTCCAAGTAAGCGGATTGATTTTTGCGTGACAGCTTGTTGGAAATAATCCATCGCTTTTGCTAGTTGCCCTTCATTTTTGAGTAATTGCGCTTGGTGATTTTCTTGCCGATAAGTAGCTGTTTCTAAAACGGTGAGTGGTTCTAACACAACGACACCAAGCTTTGGAATCCAATTGAAGTTTTGGATTACATCCCCTTTTAAATGATCAAATAACGTTAGTGACTCGAAAATGGTGCTATCGGTTGGTTCTAGTTTCAAACACAACTTGGCAATTTCAATTTCTGTGATGGATTTGTTCAACCATTTTGCTGTGGCAACGATTGTTGCGGCAATATCAGCAGTGGAACTTGCCATGCCTTTTGCGACCGGAATAGTCGATTTCACTTGTAAAGATACTTGCGGGAGGTCTCTTTTTGTCACACCAAAATACTCGCAAGTTACTTGAAATGCGAGCCATGCTTTTGTATGCCCGGAGCTATTTAGTCCTACTTTATTGGATAAAGTGACTTCGGAATACCAGTTGATTGGGTAAGAAATCAGTTTCTCTCCGCCTAAAATCCAACCTTGCAAAAGTTCTCCACAAGAAGCCGGACACCTCGTTTTAATTTCCACTGAAAATCACCTCAAGCGCTGTTAAGAGTTGGCTATTATCGGCTCTACTTTTCACCGCAACTCGGTAATAATTCTCGGTAAGGCCTCGGTAATTAGCGCAACTTCGAATAAAGATTCCTTTTAAAAGCAATTCTTTTCGTAAATCAAGCGGTTTTTCGAGGTGGAAAAATATGTAATTTACAGTTGGTCGGTACACGGTAAGTGCTGAAAATCTGCTTAAGCCTCGGTACAAAAAGTCTCGTTCCTCGTTAATCCAATCGAACGTTTGTCTAATATAGGCTTCGTCCTCTAATAACATTTGCCCTGCTAAGTCAGCAAATGTATTAATCGACCAAGGTTCGCGCATTTGCATGAGCGCTTCGGCTAATAAGTCATTTTTTGTCAGCAAATAACCAAGTCTTAGACCTGGAATCGCGAAAAACTTCGTAAAGGCGCGAATAATTGCTACATGCGGAAATCTTTCTAAATTGTTGATCATCGAAATTGTCTCATTTTCTTCTAAAAAGTCCATAAAAGCCTCATCGATAATTAAATATATGTTTCGTTTTTCACATAAATCAGCAATCTTTATCATTTCTTGTTGCGCGATAAGTTGTCCGGTTGGATTATTGGGGTTACACAAACAAACAGCTTCGATTTCCGTATCTCGTTCGAGTATTTCTAGTACAATTTCCACCGCCGCAAAATTGGTTTCTTTCGTTAACTCTGCATAAACAATTTCGGCATCAAAAAAAGCACGTTCATATTCCGCAAAAGTAGGCGCAAGTAAGAGTACTTTTTGCGCCTTGGTTACTTTTGCTATTCCGAAAATCAGCTCAGTCGCCCCGTTTCCAGGAATAACATTCGCTAGGTCGAGTTGATGAAACGAGGCAATTCGCGCACGGAGCGCCAAGTAATCTGGTTCTGGATATTCTACCAGTTTGTCCAAATTCGCTGTTATTGTTTGTTTCAAACTAGCTGGGACTCCTAGTGGATTAATATTCGCACTGAAATCGAGCACCATTTCTTTCGTTAATCCGTGTTGTTTTGCTAGTTCATTATAGTTGCCGCCGTGAGAAGCCGTCGTTATCTTCACATCAAATCGCTCCTTAACCTATCGTTTGTTTTGCATACTTTTCTACATCGCGAGCAATCATTAGTTCTTCATTGGTTGGAATAATACATACTTTGACTGCTTCATTATCATTGCTAATTATCATATCACCCGCATTATTTTTTGTCACATGGCAGGTTACACCAAGATAACTTAGCTGTTCTGTCACCATTTGGCGGATTAACGGGGAATTTTCACCCACACCCGCTGTAAATAATAATGCATCGCAACCGTTCATTGCGGAGGCATAAGCACCAATGTAGTTGCATATTTGGCCAGTAAACATACGTAGCGTTAATAACGCGCGCGAATTTCCTTCTTTAGCAGCTATTTCGATATCTCTAAAATCGCTTGAAATTCCCGAGACGCCAAGAACACCTGATTCATTAGACATCATATGCATCACTTCATCCAAGCTATAGCCTAATTCATCAACTAAATACGGGATGATTGTCGCGTCAATTGTACCAGAACGTGTTCCCATCATCAAGCCAGCATTTGGTGTAAAGCCCATCGAAGTGTTCACTGATTTTCCAGCTTCAATCGCACAAACACTCGCTCCGTTACCCAAATGACAAGAAATAATTTTTAATTTTTCTAAAGGTTTCTCAAGAACTTCTGCTGCTTTTCCAGCCACATATTTATGACTCGTTCCATGAAAACCGTATTTTCGAATATGATGTTTTTCGTAAAGCTCATAAGGAAGCGCATATAAAAAGTTTTCTTGTGGAATCGTTTGATGAAATGCTGTATCAAATACTGCAACCGAAACCGCATTTGGCAGCAATTCACGGAACGTTTTGATACCGATGATATTCGCTGGATTATGCAGTGGTGCAAGGTTTGTCACAGCTTCAATTCCCTTCACCACTTCATCCGTTACAACACACGAGGTAACAAAATCTTCTCCACCATGCGCAACACGATGTCCGACCCCTGTAATTTCGCTCAGATCATTGATTACTTGATGCGCCTTCAGCTGCTCCAGTAAAATCTCGACTGCTTTCCCGTGGTCATTGATTGCTCGTATTTCTTTGATTTTTTTATTTTGAAAGGACATGTTGAAAATGGCGTCTGGTAGACCGATTCTTTCAATTAAGCCCTTAACTAAAACTTCTTCTCCTGGCATCGTAAAAATTTGGAATTTCAGTGAAGAACTCCCTGCGTTTATCGCCATAATTTTGTGCATATAGCTCAGTCCTTTCTCATTTTTAAAGGAGTAAACAAAGCCATTCTTGTTTACTCCATGCTTTTTTATAATAAAATGTTAAATAGTCCAATGGCTAAGAGACCACCAATGATTGGTCCGACAATTGGAATCCAAGCGTAACGCCAGTCTGATCCACTTTTATTTGGTACCGGTAGTAAAAAGTAAGCAAGCCTTGGTCCTAAATCACGAGCTGGGTTAATTGCATAACCTGTCGTTGGTCCAAAACTCATTCCGATGGCAACTACTAGAAAGCCAAGAATTAATGGATTTAAGCCATCTGTGAAACTGTTCGCTCCAATCATAAGTAAGCCAAAAATGAAAGCAAATGTTGCGATAATTTCACTGATTAAGTTGAAAGGTGTATTTCTAATCGCTGGTCCTGTGGAAAAAATACCATGTGTATCAATTTCTGGGGGAGTCGCTTTAAAATGCGGATAGTAATGTAAAATAACGATGGATGCTCCAACAAATGCTCCGGCGATTTGGGCTATAATATATGGCACCACATCTGCCCAAGGAAACGATCCTCCAACTGCCAGTGCAATAGTTACAGCTGGGTTTAAATGCGCCCCGCTATATGCTCCTGCTACATAAATCCCAATCATTACCGCAAAACCCCAACCAAATGTAACAACTACCCAGTTTGCCCCTTGAGATAATGATTTATTTAATGTCAATCCTGCTAAAAGGCCGTTCCCAAACATAATTAAAACCATCGTCCCAATAAATTCCGCCAAATATGCTGACATAGTTTATCCTCCTTTATAACGTAAATTCTAAATAATTTGTTCTAAAATTTCTTTTAGCTCTTGATGTGTCGGTGTCGTTGGACTAGTCGGTAAGCAAGCGTCTTTCAGTGCATTCGTTGCAATTTCGTCCATTTTTGCATAGACTTTTTCTTTTGCTACTCCAGCATCTGTTAACGTCCGTGGCATTTGCATATGTTCCATCATCGCTACGATTCTTTCGCGAAGTAAGCGGACTGCCGTTTCGTTCGAGTCTGATCTGGAAGCAATGCCGCAAATGCGCGCCATCTCCGCATATTTTTGTTCCGTTTCGCGATTTTTAAAGGCGTTAAAACGAATCACTGCATCCAGTAGAATCGCATTGGCTAGCCCGTGGGGTACGTGGAACTGTGCACCAAGTTGATGCGCAATACTGTGATTCAAACCTAAATTGGCGCAGTTAAATGCCATTCCAGCCATAGTAGACGCATTATGCATTTTTTCCCGATTCGCTAAATTACGACCATCATCATAACAACTCGTTAAGAAACGTAACGTTAATTGCACACTTTTTTCACCAAGAGCATCGGTATAATCGCTCGCATCTTTAGAGACATAAGCTTCGATAGCGTGTGTTAGGACATCCATCCCAGTGTTCGCCGTAATGGCTGGAGGTACCGTAACAACTAGCTGCGCATCCAAAATAGCCATATCCGGAATTAGTTCATCTAAGAAAAGCGGATATTTAATTTTCGTTGTTGGATCTGTAATAACGGTTGCGGCTGTTACTTCCGAGCCTGTACCGCTAGTGGTTGGAATTGCAATAAAAGTACTGATATTGATTTTTTCCAAACGTTTGGCGAAATAGTAGATTCCTTTAGCCGTATCAATCGCTGAACCACCACCAAAAGCAATCATGACTTGCGGTTGGATTTTGCCTGCCTCACTAACCCCTCCAGCTACTTTGGAAATAGGCGGATCAGGCACTACATCGGTGAAAATATGCACATTATTGGATGCATCTAATTGTCCGATTAATCCTTGAAGCCCCTCTCCATCAGCCAAAAAACGGTCGCAGATAATCCAGACATTTTTATTTTTAATTTCTTTTAAAACTTGTAAACTATTCGTACCAAAAGCTACTTTTGTTTTAATTTGAAAGCTATTCATTCAGTTTGCCTCCTCTTAACGAATCGAAAAACCATCTGTTAAAACACAACGGCGACGTCTAGCAAAATGACGTGCTGTAGTGGTTCCTTCTCCGGTAGGCGTTGCAATTGTGAAAGTAGTGCTACCTTCTCCTCTAAAGCCTAATCCCGCAAATGAAGGACCATTTTTGACAAAGATGGATGTTTGCATGTCTCGTGCAGCTTTATTTAATCTAGAAATATTTTGCGAATGCATCGTTGCTGTGTGATGCAAGCCTTGTTCTAACTCAATAGCAACTTCAAGTGCTTCCTCAAAATTAGGAACTCTAACAACAGGAACGATTGGCATTAATAATTCTACTGTTGCAAAAGGATGCGTTTTTTCTGTTTCCACAATAATTAAACGTGGTGAAAAATCACAGGCTATTCCTGCTTCTTTTAAGATTTCTGAAGCGCTTTTTCCGACTAATTTTTTGTTTGTTACACCTTTATCAGTGACAGCTACTTTTTCTAGTTTTTGAATATCGCTTGGATTGGTCACATGTAACGCACCATTTTTTTCCATTTGGAACATTAAGAAATCTGCGATGCTATCAACTGCAACAACACTTTTCTCCGCAATACATAGAATATTATGGTCAAAAGATGCGCCGTCTACGATATCAGCAGCTGCTTTTTCGATGTTCGCTGTCTCATCTACAATGGATGGCGGATTCCCAGCACCTGCACCAATAACTTTTTTACCGGATTGCATGGCTTGAAGAACTACACCAGGGCCACCTGTAATAACAAGAAGCGGTACTTTCGGATGATTCATCATTTCTTGCGCGGCTTGAATGGATGGTTTTTCAACTGTAACAACTAAATTATCAACACCACAACTTTCGCGGACAATCGTATTCAACTTTTCAATCAACCAAAGAGAAATATTTTTCGCACCTGGATGCGGGCTATAAAATACTGCATTCCCAGCTGCTAGCATGCCGATTGTATTGCAGATTAATGTCTCCGTCGGGTTCGTGCTCGGTGCTACTGCCCCAATTACGCCATATGGAGAAAGTTCGTAAAGTGTCATTCCATTGTCACCAGTTGCGACTTCTGTGTACAAATCTTCAACGCCGGGCGTTTTTTCAATCGCTAACGTGTTTTTCAAAATTTTATCTGCCACATTTCCCATACCTGTTTCAGCAACTGCTCGCGCCGCAATGGATTCAATTTCTGGATAAAGTGCTTCGCGAATTGCTTTCACAACGTTGCGGCGTTCTTCTAATGATTTTTCTTTATAGCTATTTTGTGCTATAACTGCTGCTTGAACGGCCTCGTCAACTGTATCAAAAACCCCACTTTTCGCGCCTTTGGTCATTGTTTTTACTGGTGCATCTTTTTGTTCTGCTAATTTTTCTAAGAGAACTTTTTTTACCAGTTTTTCGAGTTCTAATGATTCCATACAGAATTACCCCTTCTCTATCATTGATAATGCTTTTTTTGCAATGTGGATATCCTCTTCCACTGATCCGCCGCTAATCCCAATTCCACCAATAATTGCTCCATCTTTTCCGTAGATTGGAACACCACCGCCAAAGGTTACAATATCACCATTTGTCAGTGTTTCTAATTGATAAAGTGGGGCTCCTGGCTGAACTGCTTCTGTTAATTTTTCTGTACTAGTTTTCATTGCTACAGCTGAATATGCTTTTTTCGTTGCCAGTTCTGCACTTACTAAAAGAGCGTGCTCCATTCGATAATTAAATCTGGCATTGCCGTGCGCATCGACAATAGCAAGTGTTACTGGAACGCCAATTTCTTCCGATACAATACAAACTTGGTGCATTAATTTTTCACAAAAGGAAAAAGATAAATCGCTTGTAACTGACTTTTCTTGGCCAGTTTGCTCTAAGTATTTGGCAACAATGAGCTTGGTCGCTTTATCGAGCATTTGTCTAAAATCCTCTTCTCTAGCAAGGATGTACAAGAAATCCGATAAGCGATTTACGAATTTTAATAACTCTTTTCGGATAGCTGTTTGTTCTGACAAACGAACTAATAATCGCTCACCGCGCCTAGCAACAGTCCTTGCGCTATGAAGAAATGCTCCGGCTGTGCTTGATCCAGGAAGAACAAAACTATCGACTTTTGGCAACTTTGCAGTGTAATCATCAATGACTTTTTCAAGTTGATTGATGTCGTTTTCTGTAATAATAATTTTGCTAGCGAGGGATGCTTCGTGCTCTGTTGCAAGTTCTGCGCAAACGTAAAACAACTGCCGCTCCACGTTTCTAAGCAAAGACTTATTCTCAGCTGAAGTCACGAATTTTTCTGCTACACTAATTTCTGCATTCAGCTCATCAAACGACCCATAGGTTTCGACGCGGTCATCGTATTTTTTCACACGATTCCCATCAAATAGTGCCGTTGTCCCTTTATCGCCGGTTTTTGTATAGATACTCACGAGTTATTCACTCCTTACTTATCAAAACTATCGACAATTGCGATAATTGCCGAATCAATCGCACTATTTGGTTCCGCAAAAACACTTCTAGCTGCATTGCCACGAGCAACAAGCACATACTCCCCAATTCCTGCCCCAACAGAGTCACACGCTACTTCTTCTGAGCGCACATGCTCTCCATTTGCATCAACCGGTTGTACAATCATCAATTTTTTACCAGTAAGTGAGTCTTCTTTTTTTGTAGAAACTACACTTCCTGTTATTTTTGCCATAAACATAACGTCACTGCCTTTCCCGCACTGCAATATTATTTTTCGTTAAATATTCATTTGCAAGCGGTGTAATAAGCTGCTTTTTATATTTGCAAAGTGTACTTCCGCTTGGGATTACCGCGCTATCACCGTAACAAATCACTTGACCACATGAATGAAAGAGTCTCTCACCTTTACTTGTAAAAACTGGGAACTCTAGCTGACTAAGCATTGTATAATCAAGCCAAGGTTCACCATTATCATATAGTTCAAGCTCAATGGTTACTCCATAATCTGTAGCTTTTTCGAACCAAGCAGTTAATGATTCTGCTCGATTTCCACCGAGTATTTGCTCAATAAAATGTTTGTTTACTTGTGTTAACCGAACCGTTCCGCTTTCCATAAAAATCGCAACTGGATCGCGTGGAAGTTTGCTGATAGCGATAGAAGTTTTACTTGTCGCACGAAGTTTCATGCGCTGGACAATGATTTCCACTAATTTTTCTATCATAAATTCTCGCTCCCTGAACTCATAGCAATACCAAGTGGTGTGACATACTGCGGATAATTCGGTTGAAAAACAGGCATCTTCAAATAGCTTTCAAACGTATCTTTGAACTGGCTATACGCGGAAGCACCACCAACGATATAAAGTGGCTCTGAGGGAGATTTCTCGAGATGAACACGGGTAATTTCTGCCATTTTTTCCACTACTGGACGCATCACAGAAAAATGCTCACTAGAATCTTTTTGCGCGCGTTTATTCTGTTCAGCTTCTTCTACTGGGACACCGTAATATCCAGCGAGAACAAGTGTCATATGCGTTCCTCCTGTTGGTTCATCTGCGGTATAAATTACTTCGCCATTTTCAAAAACACTGATTCCAGTTGTACCACCACCGACATCAACGACTGCACCAGTTTGCAAATTAAGTACCGCGGCTGCCGCAGTTGGTTCGTCAATCGTATAAAGTGCTTCCATTCCCGCGCTTTCGATTACATTCGCCACTACTTTTTTATTATTTCCGATAGTACCTGGTGGGATGGCTCCAGAAGCATGTGTCAAACTTATTCCGAGGCATTTTTCTGCTCTCGCTTTCAGTCGTGTCACAACCTCGACAGACTCGCGGTAATTGACAACAAGTCCATCGCGAACTGCATCTGCAAATTCAAACGCACCAAAAAGTGGTACATTATTCTCATCTAACACAACAAACACAATCGAGGAAGTACCTAAATCGACGCCAACTTTCACTTTTTCCCCAGCTGGAATTTTTTGTTCGATATCTTTATTCATTAGCGCTGCAAGCTGTTCCATTCGTTCATTGGCTGTTTGTAAAATATCCATTTTCCCACCTCCTTACCAGATCACGACTTGATTATTTTTGCAAAATTCGTGCCAGCAATATCTGCCGCGTTCGCTTCATCTGTATCAATATGCATTTCTGGAATAAATTGATTATTTACCCGAATCGTACAGTGATTTAAAACGAGACTTCGCATTTCTGAACCAACAAGGACAGAAACTTCATCGCCTTGTTTCACACCGAATTCATTCGCCACACTTTCTGGTAAATGGATGTGGCGTTTCGCGACAATCGCTCCTTTTGGTAAGCAGATTTCGCTATGTTTCGAAACAAGTTTAATTCCTGGTGTACCTTCAATATCTCCAGAAACACGAATCGGAATCTTCATACCAAGCATTCTTGCATCCGTTTTAGAAAGCTCTACTTGCGAAAATTTCCGAAGTGGTCCTAAAATGCGGACACGATGTAGTTCTCCCTTTTCTGAAACAACAGTAAGGGTTTGCTCAGCAGCAAATTCGCCAGGTTGTTTGAGCCATTTTTTTACTTGAATAGGTTCATTTGGAAAAAGTTGGTTATAGTCTGTTTCTGTTAGATGTATGTGGCGGTTAGAGACTCCAATAGGAATCTCTGTTTCCGCACCACTAAGTTTATCTGCTACTATTTGCTTGATTATTTCTTTTAATTCTTCTCTTTCCACGACTTATAAACCTTTTGGTAGCAATGTTTCTACATCATTGTGTGGACGTGGGATAACGTGGATAGATTGTACTTCGCCAACGTTACCAGCTGCTGCTGCGCCTGCATCTGTTGCTGCTTTTACTGCGCCTACATCACCGCGAACCATGACAGTTACAAGTCCAGAACCGATTTTTTCATACCCTACAAGTGATACATTTGCCGCTTTAACCATTGCGTCAGCTGCTTCGATTGCGCCAACAAGACCTTTAGTTTCAATCATTCCAAGTGCATTATTCATTATTATTTCCTCCTCAAATTATGTTTACTTCTCTTCTTCAAAATGGATACAATCTTGTCTAGGATCGCCTTTTACCCGTGGGCATAGAGGATCATGACATAGATTACAAGTCGCTTCTGTCGGCGCTTCGGTTTCCTCAACTTTTTCTGTTTCAACCATCACTTCCGGCTTTTCTGGCTCTATTTCTTCTTTCGGCCAAAATACTGTAAAAATCTCTTCCCCTGGTCGAGGAATGACTTTTTTCGCAATAAAACTGTCTGAGGCTATTGCGGTTTGTTCACCTGCTTCCAGTGCCGCGTTCACAGCAGCAACATCACCTTCTACTTTCACGGTAATCCAGCCAAAACCTTTTGCTTTTTCCGTGTCTACAAGTTGGATATTTGCTACTTTTGCCATTGTATCCGCTACGGCTATCGCTGAAGCAAGTCCTTTAATTTCAATAATTCCAATTGCTTGATGCATTCCTTCACCTCCTTATTTAAAAGGTACACCCTTGACAAGTCGCGCTGCATTCATTCCCATATTTCGCTGGTTTTCTAGTGTGGTTGCGCAAAAACGATGCGCTGAAAATAGTGGTTTATCTGGGGGTAAATTACGATAATGAATCACTAAATGATCATTTTTCAGCGTAACCCCTACTAGAAGCGGAGAACTCGCAGATGCTCGAAATGCTGCTTGCACTTCGTCTTTCAAAGGCATAATTTCTAATTCACATGGAATGCCTTCTTCTTCTATTCCAAATAAAACTTGTTTAATACTGTCTGGATTCGCATCTACATCTGCATGAAAATAAATGGCTGGCTTACTAACAACTGGAATCATGTCTTAGCACCTCCAGCTAGAATTAAGCCTGTAGCAACTGCATTTCTAGGGCCTTCTTTACCACGAATATTCCCACGGCCAGCAACGAGTGAATAATGAGAAAGTGCATCGGTAATTAATTGTGGAATCTCAAAATCAAGGGCTGATCCTCCAACAATTACAACAAATGGAATATCTCGAATATTCCCAGTTGGGCTGACATATTTTAATGCGCGGATGGTATTCGTTACAAAGACACGCTCTTTAGCTGAACGGCGAATTAATTTAATTTTTTCAATCGACACATCCCCTGGAATTGGTACAAAGCCATCTGGTTTTACAATGACAACTTTGGCAAAAACAGTTGGAGAGAGCGGCGTATCGAAAAATTGCACCGTGCCATCTTCATGCCGAATGTGGAAAATACTTTCTACTTTAGCAAGCGGATATTTTTTAATATCTTCTGCTAGATAACGGTCTTCAAGGCCAATTTCTGACTGGATAATCATCGTTACCATATCTCCCGCACCGGCTAAATGAGTTGCGATAATTTCCCCTTTGCCATTAATAATAGAGGCATCTGTGGAACCAGCGCCTAAATCTAAAATGGCAAGCGGCGTATTGGTTCCGGGGGTAGTGAGTGCCCCGAGAATGGCAGCCTCTGCTTCTGCGCCGCCAATTTTGACGCTTACTTGCAGTTCTTGTTCGATTTCTGAGGCGATAGCTGCCATTTGCAAGTGATCACTTTTTACCATGGAGGCAATCCCAACAGCTTGTTCCATGGAAAACTCACCTGCAAGCCCACCTTGAACGTCTACTGGAACAAATGTATCCACAGCTAGCAAATCTTGAATAAATATATCTGCTGGCAGTTTATCTGTTAGTCCAGCCATCGTTTGGCGCACTTTTTCTAGCATGCCACCGATATTGGTTCCTGGTTCTCCGCTAGCATTGTCGAGTTTTGGAAGCGACATTATGGCTTGCATGATTTTTTCAGAGCCTTCTGCGACATTGACACGCTGCGTTCTAGATCCTGACTGAAGTTCGATATGTCCAGCTGGTATTGTTCGAGCTTTCACATCTCCCTCTGGCGTTTTAATCACCACCGCCGAACGATTACCGATTAAAGCGCGTGCCACAGGAATGATATTTTTCGTTTCATCTGAACTTAAATGAAATACGGTTGCAATACCATATGGATTAGAAATGGTTTCAATGACTTTTCCGGGGGCAGCAACTTCAACAGCTGCTAGCATATCGACCGGCACTTTATCAATAAAACCAACTTCATCAACAATCGGGATTTTATGGTTTAATCGATTATGCACGAGAACCCCGTCGTCTGCTTGAAGAATCGCAGCAGTTATTTGATATCCATTTTCGACGTAAGTATTAATTTGCTTTGCTGCATCTTCAAAGTCGACTGTTTTTGGGATAATCACAATATACTCAGCATCTTTTGATTTAGATGTAACGTCATCCAATAGCACCGTCACACCTGAACCCATACCAAGTCCCCCTGGTGTTTTAGGATTGTGACCAATCATCGTAGACTCAGTAATGATTGTTTCTGTAATAGTTTCCATTGCCACATCGCCAATCACTGGTGTCGCTTCATTGATACGGATTTCGGCTAAGTCCTCGGTCGTCGCATTTACTTTCTCTAAAGCAAGTCGCAATGCTTTAAAAATCCCGTGAAGATTTTGTTTCGTTCCTTTGATACCGGTTGTGTCCGTAATAGCACTAGCAACAAACGCTGCTTCCTTCGAAGAGTTTGCCATAGCAAGTGCCACTTCCGTTGTAGAATTTCCGATATCAATCCCTGCAATATACTTCATTCATTTCACCGCATTTCCTACATAATCGCGAGCAAAGGGGAATTTTAATTATCACCTTTTAATTTCTTACGCTCTTGATAAAGCTGTGCTGCTTCACGAACATAATTAGAACAAATTGTAGCATGATAAACGCTCTCTAATTCATCTGCAATCGCCAGCAACTCTTCTCTCGAGGAACGATAAGGACGCATCGCATTATAAATTTCTAAAATGCGTTCATCTGGAACAATCGTTAGCTCTGCTGCACGTTCAAAATTATTCGCGAGTGTTGCACGTCCGGCATCTCTTGCTACTTGTGCTTGCATTTTAAGTGTTTCTGCTGTTACACGAACATCTTCCGGTTTGATTGTGCCATCTAGAACACTTTTCAACGTAATATCGTCTAATGATTTTGATGTCGATGTTTTTACAAGTTCTGGACGTTTCGTACCAAGTGGATAATCGCGAACAGTTAGTGTATCCCCGCTCACTTTTTGAGAAGTTGTTGTTGATACTCCGCCACTATTTACTTCTTGCAAAATATTTCTAACCATATTTTCTAGTGCTTCTTGATTCATCATTTTCACCTCACTATTAGTTTACTTGTAATTCGACTGCGTTTTTCCCTTGAACAACATGTTTTGTTTCTTTGATATGAAGTAAAGCTGCTTTGGCTTGGAATTTCGGACGTGCCATTTGATCGTTTACCATTGGCACTGGATTTGGTGATTCACCTTTAGCATATTTCGCCGCATTTTTACCAATTGCTCGGTATGTTTCTAGCGTAATTAGTGGTGCTTGCGGGAATAGCTCTAAGTTAGAAAGTGGTTGTAAATCTTTCTGATGGATTAATGCTGTACCGCGTGACTGAATGCCGATACAAATACCAGAACCACTTAACTTGTCGCCTTCTACTGCAACAAAAGCTACGTCAGAAGAACGGAATACACGGACAACGCGCGCTTTTAATCCTTCTTCTTCAATTCCTGCAATCAGTTCTCGTAAAATTTGTTTATGTGGAACACCGACAATATTTTTTGTTTGATATTTACCAAAAGCTGGCGCGACCGCAATAACAACTTCATCTTTTTGTCTACCCGGCTCCGCGTCCCCAACTTCTGTTAAAAAGCTTTCATCTGAAACGGCAACACTTGGTTGTTCTTTTTGGAAAGAAACTTTATCTTCTTTTAGCTGTAATTCATCTAGCACTTCCGAAATAATTCCGCGAAGCACTTTTTCGTTAATTTCAACCATGTCTCGTAATCCTCCTTTATAAAAAATGGGAAGTAGCTTAGTCTAATTCGTTTGCATCGACTGCAACAGCAATATCTTTTAATTTCTCCCAGCGTTCGCCCTCTAAGCGATAACCAGTTCCAGGACCTGCATAATCATTTAAGTCATTGACGGAACTAATAACATTCCAGTCTTTATCAATGATAGCTGATGTATGAAGGAAGTCTCCAGATACACGTTGTTTCAACATATTTAGTACACTTTCAGCAACATCGTCGAATCCACCAGCAGATAACGCTTTAACAACATCCAGACCAGTCACACCGCGGTCCATCATTTCGGCTGCTGCTTTAATATCTTCTACCATGTTACGTTCTGGCATATCTTTACTTCCACGTGCATACGTTGCTGCTTCTACTTCCGCATCGGTTACTTCTGGAAGACCTAATTTATCAAAGACAGCTTGAATTACTCGTGCCGCTTTATTTCTAACTGCAACGACTTCTTCTTCGGTAACCGGTGTTAACCCACCGTCTACTTTTAAATCACGTTGTAAAATATTGTAATCATCAAAGTCATCTGCATCAAAGTTGGAACCAGCGAACATATTGTCATAGTTAGGTGTTGCGCTGTAACCAGAGGAAATATAATCTGTTCCTGGTAAAAATTGCATCAGTAAACGAGCTGTACGACGAATATCCGAGTGTGAGAATGTTTGGTCATTTCCAGAAGCAACTTCTAGATCTAACATAACGGCAATTAAATTCTCTGCAAGAACTGCTCTAATACCACTTGGTACAGCACCTGGAATTCCGATACAACTAATCGAGCCATTTTGTAACCCTTGAACACCAGCCGCTTTCGTAATGAAAATACAGCGAGATTCAAGATAAAGCATTGATTTTCCTTCTGCATAACCCATTTGAACCTCAGAACCAGTCCCAGATGTGAAACGCATTTTCAAACCGCGAGACGCGTATGCACTTGCCAAAATACCTTTCGACCAAGGTGTATCATCTCCGTCTGTAAATACAGGTTCTGTACCATAGACAGAAATCGTTTCAGCGTAACAAGTTAAACCGCGCATACCGAGTTCTAATTCTGTTGCTTCTTCCAATGAGCATTGCGTTAGTACGCCTCCGCGACCAGTTTGCGAACCTACTAATAAGCTAAGCGCGTTAAAAGGTGCATAACGAACTACCGCAACTGTTGTTTCTTGTTCATCAAAGCCACGAATCGCTGCTTCTGCTGCATCGGCTGCAATTTGAACCGGATTATCACGCAAGTTTGTTACGTGGGCTTGGGTTGTTGGCGTTCTACGTGAGCGCATTTTTTGCATCGACATCATCATTTCGACAACGTTCATTTGCGAAACTACTTCTACTATTTTTGCCGGTGTCATTGCAGTTGTAAGTAAAACGATTTTTTCACGTGGTACATTTGGGTCGCAAAGCATATTCGCTAGCTTCACAGAATCCATTTGCATTACTTCTTCCGCACGAGATAAATCAACGCCATATTTAGCGATGAAATGGTCAATTAAGTCAAAATCAGCTAATTTTTTGCTGTCCATTTCGACTACTTTGCCATTTTCTATTTTAATACTTGGTTTTGGATCATTTGGACTTTCCATTGCGATTAAGCCTTCTTCAATCCATTCTTTTACAAAACCATCTTGATTGACCGGGCGTTTTGCTAACTCTTCAAAGCGTTTTGATTTCATCAGTCGTTACCCTCCGTTCTAAATGTAGGATGGACGATCATTTTTCGGTTCATCCCCTAAAGCTCCAAGTAATTTTTTACCAATTTCACGTGCAGAAATAACTGCTTGACGAACTGCGCCAGAATCTCCAGAGATACAAAGAATTACTTCATTGGAGAAACTTGTTCCATCTGCTGGTGAAGAATATGCAACAACATCTACGTTAGCGGATTTCACTGCTGTATCAGCCATTACAACACCAATTCCAGCTGGAGCACCAACCATAAGTCCGAATGCTTTCCCTACTGGCGCGCCGAATGCTTTTTCAAGTGCGTGACTTGCGCGAGCAGTATATTGAAGTTCAATGTGCCCAGCTTCATTGCCATAAACATCTCCAAAAGTTTTATCTAATTCATTTAGCGCCACTTCTACTGCGCGTTTCACATCTGAAACATCGTCACCACCAAAGATAATTAAAGAACCATGACCGGCACCGCCTTTTGTATCACGTGGTAATTCGATTTTTACTACTTCTGTATTCGTTGCTTTTACCGCTTCATCTGCAGCCATAATATGTGGACCTGCACCAGTACGGGCTCCTAAAATACCTATAGAACGGTAAGACTTCTCAAGCTTCATTGCTTCTAAAAGTTGTCCGTCTACATTCGCAATCACTAGGCCGATTGTATCTCCAATTGCTGTTCCTACAAACTCTGTTAATTGAACTGCTTTTTCACTCATTTGACGTGATCCTCCATCCTCTACTAGTTTTTCCGGGGCATCATTGACCGTTTCCATTACCTGTTTTAGAATTTCGTCAATCAGTTTATTTTGCTCACTCATCTGACTTCACCCTCACTGGTAAAATTTCTTCCACATCAGTATGCGGACGAGGAATAACATGTGTACTCATCACGGTACCTACATTTCTTGCTGCCGCTGCTCCTGCTTCTGTCGCTGCTTTCACTGCACCAACATCGCCACGAACCATGACAGTAACCAGTCCAGACCCGATTTTTTCGTACCCTGTTAATGTTACGTTAGCTGATTTAACCATAGCGTCAGCGGCTTCAATGGCGCCGACTAGCCCTTTAGTTTCAACTAAGCCTAGTGCTTCTTGCATGGGTGTACCTCCTTCTCAAAATAAGTATTTTACTCTCTCAGTATATGCAATCTGGAATATAAATAGTTGCCGCTTCCAAATAGAAAAAAGAAGACGCGAATCGTGTTTTAACACAATTTTGCGCCTTCAAAAAAAATAATGACAAAAAGCCATCCAGTAATGCATGGTTTGGGCATTCTCTTATGAAATTACTCTTAGCAATATATTGTTATCTTCATGGCAAGAAAATGTAAGCGCATTATAAATATGCTATACTAAGAACGACAGAAACACGCCAAGTCTCGCCGAAAGGGGAATAGCTATGTTACTACAGTCCAAAAGCAACGAAATGCTCATTGAAAAAGTGATGGATGAGTTCTCAGCCGCAACCAGTTTAGCCTCAGTTGTTGTAGATATACACGGTACCGAAGTTTCTAGATTATGTAACTTTACTCCTTTTTGCCAACTTATTCGCTCCAATCCCAAATATCGCTCCCTTTGCCAAAAATGTGATATGTTTGGTGGACTGGAAGCATCCAAAACTGGAAAACCTTTGATTTATCGATGCCACGCCGGATTAACTGATTTTTCAGTCCCTATCGTTGTCGAAAACCAACTTAGTGGATTTTTACTCAGTGGCCAGGTTATTTGTGAAGAAAGTAGTGAAGTTGGCAATATTCAAACAGAAGAAACCGATTGGAAAAACGATAAGGATCTTATCTCCGCGTTTCGCTCTGTCCCTGTTTTCAGCTCCAAAAAAATTAACTCTTCTGCCGAAATGCTAACGATTATTTCCCAGTATTACTTAAAATCCGAAATGGAAAAAAGCCGGGAAGAGCAAAAGCAAAAAATCGTTTTTCATCATACAAAAGTAGCGCATCATGAAGAAAATAAAGAAATTCGGAAAGCGCTTAAGTATATCGAGAAAAATCTTAACCGCCCAATTACTCTCGATGAAGTGGCAAGTCACGTGTACCTTAGCTCTTATTATTTTAGTAAGTTATTCAAAAAAGAAATGAATGTGAACTTCATTAATTATGTGAACCAGAAGAAGATGTCACTTGCCAAAGAAATGTTGAAAAACCCGCGTTTGTCCATTGATAATATCGCCCGCAACTTAGGCTTCACCCAAACAAGCTATTTCTGTAAAGTCTTCCGAAAAGAGTTTGATGTCACTCCAAAAGGCTACCGAGAAACCTTTAAGTAAGTATTTTTCAAAAGTCATGTTCTAGTACCTTAAGGATATGACTTTTTTGTTACCTGAAAAAAAAAAACTTTCATCCGTTATCGAATGAGAGTTTATGCACAGCAAACAAGCTATACTACCCGCATACGCTTTTTAGGACCCCGAAAAAGAGTTGCTTCCGTCTTATTTGGCGAGTATCCTGACTTGGCTTCATCCAACAATCGAACCTTCCCATACGCTAAAAACGTACAGTGGTTATCTCGATTCTTGTCCACCTTACAGTTGCGGGGGCAGTTTCGGCATCGCACCGAATTCCTCTTTCAGAAATGTACATACATTCCACCAACATAAGACCTATTTAACTACCTACATCTTACCACAAAGTATTTATAAAAAAACCGTTTTCATCTGAAACAACAAAAATCTACTATTGATTGGAAATAATAAAACGTTGAGATTTGTTGTCCCAGAGTGAATAACACCCTTGCTTAAAATCGACATCCCAATATTGTGCTATAGTTTGTTTTTGTAAAAAAAGCGCAATGACTCGCAAAACACCAAGATGACCTACGAGCAATACCGTATCGATTTGCTGCCATTTTTCCATTTCCACTTCCAACACTTCAACCACTCGTTCATAAAATATCGGAAAACTTTCCCCATTTGGAAATAATGCAGTTTGCCAATTATTACAGTATTCATTCCAAGCCTTTGGAAACTTAGTGCTAATTTCCTGATATGTATAACCTTCAAAGTCACCGAAATTCATTTCGTTCAAAGCCGGAAACCGAACCGTCTTTGCATTACTCAAAATGTTTGCTGACTGCTTCACGCGCATAAGATCACTCGTAACAACTAAATCAAACGAGTAACCCTCCAGCTTTTCGCGGAGATGTTCCATTTGTTGAACACCATGTTCATTTAAAGGAACATCAAGCTGACCACAATATTTTTTCGCTACATTCCAGTCCGTCTCCCCGTGTCGCGCAAAAATAAGTTGCACTTAAACCAACCCCCAAAGTAGCACTAAACAAAATAAACATATAAGTTGCCCCATTTGTCCACCCGCACCAAGCGTGTCCCCATTCATGCCACCAATCCGTTTATAAACAAATGCCCGGTAAATAATCGTAAACAAAATCACACCAACATAAGCAATAACACCAACATAGGAGAAAAAAAGCCCTAACGCAGCTAACACAATCACTTGCGCAATCACAATCGGCCACCAAGGAACTCCTAGAAAAATCGAACCTAGTCCTTCTTTTGATCCCGCATAGGTCATTTTTGCAAAAAGCAACATTGTCACACCTTTAGCAACAATTGGTAAGACGAAAAATAGCCAGCCAATTTGTTGTACATTTGGAACGGATAAGAATAAGGCACCATAAAAAAGAAAATAAAAGCAAATCGCAATCACACCGTTCGCTCCTACGCGACTATCTTTCATAATTTCCAACATCCGCTCTCTTTTTCGTGAAGAAAACAGCCCATCCGCCGTATCCGCCAGTGCATCCACATGGAACCCGCCAGTAATGATAACCTCTGCAAAAAGTCCCGCAATAATCGCAACCGGCAAAGGCATAACAAGCGCCACCAAAGTAAAAATGAGCCAATTCCAAGCCCCAATAATCACCCCGACAAATGGCAGCAAGGCGCTCCCTTTTTTCAAGTTGATTTCATCCATATTTATTTGGATGGGTAGCGGAATTCGTGTAAAGAATTGAATTAGTAAAATCAAAGTTTTCATATTACTTCCACCTTTTCGGAATGCCGCTTACGACAAGATAAACTTCTTCTACTTGAGTTGCGATTTGCTGATTGACTCGACCGATAATATCCCTAAAAACACGTGTAAGCTTATTTTCAGGCACGACACCAAGCCCTATTTCATTTGTCACAAAAATGAGTTTGGCTTGAGACGCTTTCCCAGCATCCAAAATCGCGCTAACCTCGGCCTGAATTCCCGCCTCGACTTCATCCGCAATCTCATTCGTCAATTCACGCTCACCAAGCAAAGTAAAAAACAAATTAGTTACTAGCATCGTCACACAGTCAAGCATCATCACATCATATTGGGTCGAATGTTGGTCTAAATAACTAGCAATCCCTTGAAAAGCTTCGAATGTATCCCAATTTGCTGGACGAGTAGCTTGATGTTTTTTGATTCTGGCTTGGAACTCCGTATCTTTTTCGAATGCAATACCAGTTGCCACATATAAAACACGATCATATTTGGCAGCTTCTCTCTCAGCAAAGCTACTCTTACCGCTCCTTGCCCCGCCAGTTACAAGCATCATTTCACTCATGTCCATTCCTCATTTCCGCGTAACAATCCGATACGTTTAGCCCCTAAAAATTCACGCTCAAATGCGGTTACATTATCCTCTTTAACCGCTGCTAAAATAACAGACGCTGGCCCCGCAGTTTTATTCATGACCGCTTCACTAAAAGTATCACTCGGAACAAAAATGCCACCATTTAATCGTGCTAAAAGATGTGCCTCATAAGCCATTCCTTTTGAACCTACTGGTACTACTTCAAGCACATCGCTATGTTCCACCAACTTTTTCACTAAACGATAATTTGGCATATCCCTCAATTTTTGCAAAACTTCTGCTCCTACAATCGGTTCGCCAAATGCAAATAAGACCGCAGCTTCATGCACATTTATGAGCTTGAGTGCAGCTTTAGTCGCAAAACCAGTTACAAGAACCCCTACGCTGGTTTGAGTTACTTTCATATTTTCTTCTGTACTGCCATTTAATTCGATATGGCTTAAATTTGCTTTAGTAAGTTCGTCCTTTAATCCAACAATGACACGTCTGCCGGTGGGTTCCATTTCTCCTCCGACAACATCACTAACAGCTACAACCTCCGCACCAGAAGCAATCATTTCAATCAAAGCCACTCTCAAAGTCAAACGAGCCGTCACCTCTGGAGCGACCATTAAACCATCATGCGTTTTCTCGCCGAATCCAGCACTAATATCACAGCTTGTCAAAACACAACCACCAGGCACATCAATTACAGACAAATCCCTCACTTGAGGCATAAAAAAACCTCCACTTAGTTAAAATTAATCTTCCAAATATGCGCGTAGTTCTTCTATTCCAGTTTCCTCTACCGAAGAAATATAAAAAATATGCTTCGCGCCAGCCATGCGTAATTCTCGCTCTGCTCGTTCAATGTCTTTATCCGATTCTGCCAAATCCACTTTTGTAACAATCCCAATAACCGGTTTAGCAAAAATACTGGCAAACATTGGCGAAAACGTCTGTTTCTTTTCCGTTACACTCTGTAAAATAGCGATTACTGATGCATCAGCTGCAGTCACGGTGAGCGCGCTGTAGAGTTGTCTATGTTGTACAAATTCACCAGGAGTATCAATCATTTCTTGAAAATACTCCACAGCTTGTGTTTTTTTATATAAAATATCATACCCATGCAATTTCTGGCACAGTGTTGTTTTACCACAACCAACTGAACCCATTACCATCATTTTCTTCAAGCGACTCAGCTCCTAGTAATTTTTGGAATCGAGAAGTCCAAAATTTCATGTAATGAAAAAACTACTTGTTGTAAAGCTGATTCAACAGAAGAAACATCTCCTGTTAGTACAACCGAACCACTAAAACGATCAATAAAGCCAATTCGTACGTCACCTGATTTAGTTGCAATATCACTCGCAATAATCGAAGCCTCACTTGGCGTAATCGTTAAAATTCCTATTGCACTTGCGCCTTCTTCTAATCCTAATTTTGTATAAATATCACGGTTCGGATTGGCGATTAAATGTGCCAACGTCACCTGTTTTCCTGGTACATATTCTTGTATTACACGCTCTTTATTATCATCAAAACTCATTTTCTTCACTCCTCATCTAGACAAACTATCTCAAAATAATCCTATCATATTTAAGCGCCACTATTTTGTCAGATTGTTCAAAAGGCACGCAACCACAGTCAGTGCGTACCTTTCTCAAAAATTCTTTGACAATATATTGTTATCTTTTTAATAGATTAAACTCTCAAAAACTTCTTTTCGTGGTCTTGGAATAACTACTTTATTAATTAAAAGTGCTTCTTCTTTGGCTGCAGCAAGTCCAGCTTCCACAGCCGCTTCACATGCTGCTGTATCACCAGTTAGAACGACAAATGATTTACCTGCAATCCCAGTCGCTAAACGAATATCCATTAACTGAACATCGGCTGCTTTTACTGCGGCGTCTGCAGCTATAATTGAACCAGAGCACGAATAATATTCCATTACACCTACAGCATTCATTTCGTCTGGAACTTCTGTCTTGTTAATCGCTTTGATTACTTGATCAGACACACGTGGAATCACTAGGTTACCAACGATATTCGCCGCGCCAATCTTCGTTCCTGCTTCGATGGATTGTGCAACCGAGTCCACTGTTCCAGCGATTAAAATATAATACTTCCCTGGACAGCTCGCTTTTGCATAAATTAATTCCGAATTGGCCGCTTTTAGCATCGTATCGACCGCCTCGATGCCTTTCGAAATACTATTTAATTCAAGAAATCCTAACGTATCCATTTTCATGACATCACCTTCTTAATATGAACTTGTTCTTCGGTTATACGAATAATTTGGCCATCAATACTTGCATGGATATTTGCCCCAAGAGCAGTATCAGGAATTTTCGCAATTAAATCACCTTTTTTCACGATATCTCCCTCGCTCACAACTGGAATAGATGGAGCTCCAATATGCATTTTTGTTGGGATAAATACCTCATCCACTTCTAAATAATGCATTTTTTCTAAATGAACATCAGCATATTGCTGTAAGCCCATTTTGATTAAAATATTTTTTGGAGCAATTGATTTATATTCGCGCATCGGATCAGGCGTGAATTCTTTTTTATCGGTTTGATAACGTACACCTTGTTTTAAAAGTTCTTTTTTTACGTGAATGTTTACTTGACGCGGTGAAAGCCCCATTGGACAAGCGATTACCTCACAAATACCGCATTCACAACAAATCATCGCTTCTTCCCAAATTGGGTCTGGCTTGATATCCGTTATATCTTCTGCAACCGCGAAATGGCGCATAACTTTGTGGGGATGAATATCATGACCTAATTGTTGTCGTGGGCATAAATCCGAGCAAAGCGAGCACTGAATACAAGCTGATTTTGTTTCATTGAAAATTTGCTCCACAGTTTGATAATGAAGCTTGTGCAAATAACCAGTATCCTCAGCCACAATCAAACCGGACGTAGTTTTTGTTACTACTTTGTCAGCGATAGTCGATTGGTCATTTAATTTACCCATCATTGGTCCGCCGTCTAAGAACAAATACTCGTCTAAATTGGTTCCGCCTGCCGCTGCTAAACAAACTTCAAATGGCGTTCCAACTGGTACATCTAAAAGTTTTGGCTCTCCCACTGCACCTGTAACTGTTAGCTGTTTGCGAACAACTGGTGCATCGTCTTGAATTGCATGAAAAACATTCCACATCGTTGAAACATTCGATACAATACAACCAACCATTAGTGGAATGCCGCTTGGTGGTACTACTCGCCCAGTGACTTCAAACACCATGACTTGCTCGTCACCGGTTGGATAGACATTATCCATCTCATGAATAGTGACGCTTGCATCTAGTTCTGTAATTGCTGACCGCAGAGCCGCAATTTCCTCTGTGTAATATCGTTTTGTCGCAATAACAGCAAATTCTGCTCCGACTTGGCTTTTAACCATTTCAATTGCTTTAATTGTTTCTACTGCATGGTTTCTCATAACAAAATGATCGGTTTTTAGTAACGGCTCACATTCCGCCGCATTAATAATTAAGTATTCCACTTCGCCGCTAAACTTGGCATGGGTCGGAAAGCCCGCTCCACCACAACCAACAACGCCAGCATCTTTAATCTTTTCTAAAATGGACATTTGGCTCAACACCCTCTTAATAGTTTTTCAGTATACTTCAATGATAGAGCGTTTACATTCCAAAATCTATAGTAAAATTTTGCAACCTAAAAGAGAGCAATATAATAGAATAAAAAACCTACTAAAATTAGCAGGTTTTATCTTTTTTATTACGCCTTCCGATTTCTTCCGTTTCTAAATTTGCTACCAATTGACTAACCTCACGCTTCACTTTCTTCGCGTAGCCTGGATTACCTCCACCCGTTGAAATCCCAACCATTAGTTCATTTTTCGTTACTGTCGCCATATTAAAAAAATCAGAATTTGCTTGGTCAGTCGTATCATTCACTAGTTGTCCTGCTTCTCGGTCACGCAAAACACATTGATTTACTTCTAAATTATCTGTACAAATAAATATCATAAATGCAGCATGAAGATGTTCTGGTCGATAAGCTTCCTCCACTACCCGCACATCCAGCGCCTTAATCTCTGGCAAAATTTTTAGCCCAACCACCAAAATATCGGCACCCGCGTCCAGCAAACCCGTAATTTTCCGAAGCGCCACTTTTCCGCCTCCAATTATGACAACCTTTTTCCCTGTAATATCAAGCATTATCGGGTATTTCATCAGCAAACCTCCGCACATTTTTCTTCATTTTAACACATAATTGAAACATTTTTCGGGTATAGTTAAAATAATTCAAAAGGAGGTAAAATAAATGTTTAATCAAGCGAAACGAATCTCCACATTTTTCACTTTTAATGGGAATGGCGAGGAAGCGTTTAATTTTTATTTAGATACTTTTCCTGACGCGAAAAAAGTCGGCCTAACCTACTTTACAAAACCAGAGCAAGGTGGCGATATCGGTAAAGTGCTGAATGCTACTTTTGAGATGAAAGGGGCATCTTTCATGATTATGGATATGACTAACAATGCCTCCCCGAACTTTAGCTGGGCCACAACAACCCTTTATTTTGCAGATACGGAAGATGAATTCGACACCCTTTTTGAAAAACTGGCTAAAGAAGGCACGGTTATGATGGGACCAGAAGCAGTAGAAGCGCTTCGAAAAGTGGCTTGGGTCACGGATAAATATGGCATTACTTGGCAACTCGCATTCGTATAGAAAAATAATTAATTATAGAACAGTATTGAATAGCCCCCTATTCAATACTGTTTTTTCAAGTAAATCCATGCTATAGTTTACAAAATGAAACCTTTAAGGAGGAAACCATGCAAGAGGTTACCATTAAACTAAACGAAGAACTAAAAACAATCAACGTATCTCTCGTATTTGCTTCCAAAAACCCTCAAACCAATCAAACTAATGTAAACCTCTCTTACTCTGAAAAGGACGAGCAAAAATGGTTACAATTATTTTATGTGGAGGAAGAAATTGAAACATTAATCCCCGGAATACGCGAAGGGAAAATAACCGATTTAAGCCAGTATGTCATACAAGAAATAGATTAATACCTGCCCTTTTAGCTATTAGTATCAGAGAAAACGCCGACCTAAAGCGTTTTCTTTTTTACATTCAAAATGTTTGACCATTTTCGACCATTGTGATAAGATACCTATATTACAAATAAACTAAGGCTTTTTAAGGAGGAATTTTTTCATGGCAGAGAATACAAAGAATGAAAATATCACAAACATCCTTACCCAAAAATTGATTGATACACGCACAGTGTTAATTTACGGGGAAATCAATCAGGAGTTAGCCGAGGACGTTTCTAAGCAACTTTTACTATTAGAATCTATTAGCAATGATCCAATTACGATTTTTATTAATAGCCAAGGCGGACACGTCGAAGCTGGCGATACGATTCATGATATGATTAAATTCATTAAACCAACAGTGAAAGTCGTTGGAACAGGCTGGGTTGCAAGTGCTGGTATTACGATTTACTTAGCCGCTGAAAAAGAAAATCGCTTTAGCCTTCCAAATACGCGCTATATGATTCACCAACCAGCTGGCGGCGTTCAAGGTCAAAGTACCGAAATCGAAATCGAAGCAAAAGAAATTATCCGGATGCGCGAAAGAATTAACCGCTTAATCGCCGAAGCAACCGGTCAATCATACGAACAAATTTCTAAAGATACGGACCGTAATTTCTGGCTTTCTGTTAATGAAGCAAAAGATTACGGCATCGTAAATGAAATCATCGAAAATCGCGATGGCTTAAAATAAAACCAAAAGGTTCACTTACAAAAAGAAGTGAACCTTTTTTATTCTCTTTAAAATGGAGGACCTACAATGGAATTAACGAAAGAAAATTTCCAAAAACTTGACCAAATTCATTTATCACTCGAAAACCGTCACTCCATGTCTGAAATAATCGATATTTTAAGCGAATCTTACATTGAAATCACGCAAAGTGGTGTTGTTAAAGATTATGCTTATTATAAATCACTAACAACACTTGGTGATAGCAGTTTAGCAATCATGGAATATGACGTAAAAATTTTAGACGAAACAAAAGTCCTCTCTTATTATAAACTCAAAAATCTAAGCGAAAACAGCTATACAATGCGAAGTAATATCTGGATTTTCGAAAACGGTTCATGGAAACTTACTTTTCATCAAGGGACAAGAATCATTTAAGTAAAAAAGGAATTTGGTCATTTGCCAAATTCCTTTTTTGTTATTTTCGTTTTCTTAGTAAAATAGCGCTAGTAACAGTCAGTATTAACCCTCCAAATAGACTAGATGTCATTCCGCTTTCTCCTGTTTTCGGTAACTTCACAATATCCTTAGCTGGTTGTGTTGCTATTTCCTCATTAACAGAAATAGTCTGATTCATCAAGGTAAATTGATTTTCAAGAGTAACTGGAATGATTGGCTCTACTGGCTTCATAGGATTTACTGGATCTGGGTTTACCGGGTTTACCGGGTTTACCGGGTTTACCGGGTTTACCGGGTTTACCGGATTTACTGGATCTACCGGGTTTACCGGGTCTACTGGATCTACCGGATCTACCGGATCTACCGGATCTACCGGATCTACCGGATCTACCGGATCTACTGGAGTGACCGGATCAACAGGCTTCTCTAACAAAGGCTGCGTAATTTTACCAGAATACGTTGTTGTCAACGAACCAATTGTTACGGGCAAAGCGTATTCGTAATTTAAAATATAATTACTTTGCAACCCTTCCCATGTAATCTCGCCATTCGCATAAACACCTGCATGACTCACTTTTGATGGCTGTACTCTACTACCATTTTCATCAATTACTGGCGCGGGTAAAATCAATGGATTGTCTATCTCAACCGCATCTAGTGCACGCGTTTGATTCTCCAGTTCTAATCTAGTTAAATTGGTCAAATTTTTCAGTGGCGAAATATCAATTATTTGGTTGAAACTAAGAGTTAATGTCTCGAGTGTAGTTGATGTTGCTAAACTACTAATATCGCTCACCTGATTCGCTTTTATATCGAAGTCTTCAAGGCTAGTAAGATTTTTGATTACGCTCACATCCTTGATTTGATTCCCAAATAAACTTAAACCAAGCAATTTAGACATATTTTTGAGCGGCGTAATATCACTAATATTATTTCTCCCCGCCCAAAACATCAGCATATTAGACAGATTTTCAACTGGCGATAAATCACTTACCTCACAGTCTCTTAAAGTCAAAAATTCCAGCTGTGTCATATTTTTAACGGCATTAATATCCGAAATAGGATTGGCGCTAACATTCAGTTCTAACATGTTCGTTAAATTTTTTATCGGTTCAATCGTTTGTAAGTTATTAAACTCAAAATCAAGTGACATTAATGCAGTTAAATTCGCAATTGGCGTTAAGTCACTTATTTGATTTCTTGGCATCTGGATGACTTCTAGCTTCGTTAAATTACTTAATGGCCCTAAATCACTCACTTGGTTACCATAGCCAAATACTTGCGTGAGATTTTTTAAATACTCTACTCCTTCAAGACTTTGAACACCTTTTGAATCAAAGTGCAAAGCTTTAATTGTATTTAATTGGGTTTGCGTAACCGAGCTAGTTGCAGCTGGAAGCTTCAACCAATCCGCCACAACTTGCGCGAGTTTTGGATCAGTAAAAATTTCATTAACTGGCTTTGGATTTGTAAGCGAATAGACTATTTCAGCTTCGACTGTATGCGGCTTAGTAAAATCCCCAAAACTAAATACACAAGCAAAGCTCAAAAGTAAACTGGTTGTAATCTTGATAGTTTTTTTCATAGTATCCTCCTTGATTGTCAACTAACATAATACCTCGACAATGTGCCTAAATCAATGGAATAAAAAAGTGGTTTTTCCTGTTTTTCTGAAATGAGTAAGCCTCTATTCTTGCTTTAATTTTCAAACTTCTTCTCACTCGAGCTTGCTATCATTGACTTCTCAAGACTTCACAAAACAATTTGGTTCTCGCTGAATTGTGTCTAAAAAATGAACTTCCGAAAGAAAACAGTATTTTTTACTACTAAAAAAGTAAGTTGGATTATTAAACCTAACTTACCTAATAGCTTTCATATTTTACCGAACTTGTAGATTTTCAACCATCATACTATTATTACTAACCAGTTAAAAGCTGCGCATCATGATTTTTTATGCTACCAAATTAAAAAAATCGGAACTATTTCTTCATACAGAAAATAAACTTAAAAAAATGGACCGCGCTTTTATTGAATGGGACAAGATTTTATTTTCCATCAATTGATAACATGTTTTGAGCCAAAATCCCATTGTGTTTTTCATTAAAATCATCAAACGATATCTCCCCATCTATATCTAAAACTTCATAAATTTGTTTTAGTTCTTCTGTAGTAAATATAGTTTTAGGAGAAATTAACTTTTTTGAATATCCAGCAATTGGCGTCATTCCTAATCCAGAATAAGACAGAAATGACTCTTTTCCACTCCTTCTCTTCAAAAACTCTTTCGCAGTCATCGTTTTGCTTCCAAATCCCCAATCAAATCGAATGGTAATTTCTTCCTCGTACTTTTTAATAATATCCCTATCTGGTTCCCCTATTGCTTGATAACCGGCATAAGTTGTAGACACTCCATTAAAAGAAAAATTCATTGGAAAGAGAATATCCGCTTCTTCCAAAACTACCCTACCAATAATCGAAAAATCCCCACGCAACACTAAATCATCCATAATAAATTCCGGATTTAAGAGCTGACTTTTTTTCAAAAGTGGTAAATCGACTGTATTTTGTTTACTTGTATAGTTAAAGCTACGAATAACAAGCGGAACTCCCATCATTAAATTAAGGTAATGCGAGCTATCTTGAGGCATTATTTTTTGTTTCCGAAACGTCTGAAAACAACCAATTACAAGCCCGAAACCATATTCATTTCCAATTGGATAAGAAAAAATGGAACCTTGCTGAATGGTTTGTCTCGTTTTCACTTTGAACTTTGCTTTGGTTAATGTGCTCAACCAATCACTTCCATAATGTGCAGCAATTATTTCTTGCACATTTTCTTTAGTGAAAACCCTCCCTTTCTCAAAATAGATATTTTCAAAATGCTGAACACCTAGTTTTAACTCTATTCGATTACTGATTTTATTTATTTTCAACCTTAATTCTTTGGTTTTAGCTTTTAAAATTGCTTTTAGCGTCAATGCTTTTGGTTTTGCATTTTTTCGGCCAACTAATTCATTTGTATCTGTAAGCTCTATATTATAATCGATTTCTTTGTAACAATCAGCTTGATCAAGAATCAATTTTATCAGCACATGATTTCTGATGATTACTTCTGCATTTTCCACAGTCAATTTTTGGTCATTTTCAAAAATCGGATGTAATCCGATCACTTCTCGTATCTCATTATTAATCATCTCTACTCGCCTTTCCTGTTGTATTTATAACTTCTCTCGATACCCATCTACTTTTTTAGCCACAAAGGAAATTGTTTCTGCCAAATCTTTCTGTTGTTCATACAAGTTTTCCATATGATTATCTAAAATTTGTATCCGATTTGGGAGTGTTTTATCTCCTTGCTTTTGTAATGCAGCAAAATTTTTAATGTTTGTTATTGTCATCCCTGTTTGCTTCATTTTAAGTAAAAGCTGTACCCAGCAGTAATCTTCTTCCGTATAAACACGATAATTTTTTTCATTTCTAGCAGGAATTAATAATTCTTCTTCCTCGTAATATCGAAGCGTATCAATCGAAAGCCCCGTTTTAGTGGCAAAATCTTTAATATACATCTAGTTCCTCCTTGCTATCGGGTGTACTCCATACCTTAAGCTTAACATATTCAAAGGAGGAGAAGAAATGTATTTAAAAGAAAACACGAATTATTTATATTGCACAGCAGTTATTCAAACTACCGGCAAAGTTTCTTATGAACAGCTGGTTGAACATTTGGAGGCGTTACGCGCTAAAACAGTGAAAGAACCAGGTTGTGTTTTATTCGAGATTGTTCCTTTAGAAAGTGCACTCGGCAGATTTGCTTTGTGGGAAATTTGGCAGAATCAGGAATCCTTTTATTACCATCACGAACAGAACTATACGAAAGAATTTTTTGCTGCGGAACTTGACACGGTTGAATTTTTCGAAAGCTCAGAGAAGGTAAATTTATAAATAAAAACAGCTTGTAATTTATACAAGCTGTTTTTATTATTTTGCTGCACGTTTCAATGCACCATTTTCTATAAATAATTGTTCTTCTGCCAAGTCTAATGTTGTTGCTCGGTGAGAAATTACCAGCACTGTTTTATCTTGAATTTCTGAACGGAGCGTGTTTAAAATCGCTTGTTCATTAATATAATCCAAATTGCTTGTTGGTTCATCTAGTAATAATAACGGTGCGTCATGAAGGAATAATCTAGCTAAACCAATCCGTTGGCGTTCTCCATCTGATAAATTTCGTGATTGTCCACCAATGATTGTCTCATATCCTTCTGGCAAAGTTTCAATCCAAGTATCGATAGCAGCTTTTCGGGCAGCTTCTTTGACTTCTTCCAAAGTTGCATCTTTTTTACCTAAACGAATATTATTACCAAGTGTGTCTTCAAATAAAAATGTTCTTTGCTCCATTACACCTTCTAGCCGATGAAGCGAAGACTCTGTAATTTTAGGGAGTTCGTTATTATTTAATTTAACTTGACCATCTGGATCCCAGTAGCGCATCAGTAATTTTACTAAAGTGCTTTTTCCACTGCCGCTTTCCCCGCCGATGCCAAGCCATTTACCCTTAGGAAGCGCTAGCGAAAGTTCGTTTAAAAGTGGTTGTTTTCCATCATGACTAAAACTCACTTTATCTAACTCAGCGCTTTCAAAATCCGATAGTTCAAGCTGACCGTTAAATAATACAACAGGTTTTTCTTCTGTTAAAGCATATAATCTTTTACCACTAGCAAATGTGGTTAACAGCGCCGTTCCTAAAGCATTTAATGCCAACACTGATCCAAAAGAACTCAGACTAAGTACGGTTCCAATTAATACTGTTTCAAGTGGCAATTGTGAAAGACTACCTAGCACTAAAATAATCGTCGCCGTACCAATTAGCACCCATTCACCCAATATTTGGAGCTCGCTTCCTTGGCGTATTCTTTTTTTATACTGCCTATTGAGCTTTTCACCTTGTGTTTCTAATTTTCTCAAACGCTCTTCGCCTAATTTAAACTGAAAAATATCTTGTAAACTTGCAATATTTTCCATCACCATTTGATTGAGCCCAACGAATGCTTGTTGATAAGCCGTTCCGATTTTTTTGTTTCGTTTATAACTAATCATCGGCAAAACGACACCAACCATGATTTGACCTACCAAAAGTATGATCGCTAAACCAACATCATAGCTTGCCAAAAAGCCAACTGTTGCTATCGTCGTACCAAGTGCAATAAAAACTGGCGAAATAGTATGTGCGAAAAATACTTCCAAAGCCTCGACATCCGTTGTAATCGCGGCAACTAAATCACCACTTTTCTTCCCAGATAAACGAGCTGGTCCTAGTTTACGCAAAGTCGCAAAAATACGTTCACGAATAATCGCAAGCAAGCGAAAAGCAATGTCATGATTTAAATACTGTTCCAAATATCGCGCCAAACCTCGAACCACTCCACAAGCTACCATTACAAAGAGCCATTTATACGGATTCAGCGGCTGCTGTAAAATTACCCCGATAATGCCATATGTACCGATTAAAGAAATCATGATAACCGATAAATTACTTATAATACCAAGTAAAATCGCCAAAATCATCTTTCCTCGTAACGGCTTAACAAACTTTAACAACCAGCCAATAATCGTCCATTCTGACATGTCATGCTCCCCCTTTCAGCAACGCTTCTTCTTCTAAAAAGTAGTTTTTGAAGTAATTGGATTCTTGCTGTAATCGTTCTGGGCTCGCTACTTCCACCAATTTCCCCGCGTCAAAAACGAGTACTTGATCCGCGCCCAAAACATTATATAAGCGATGCGAAATAAAGAGCACGATTTTTTCTTTAGCTAATTCCTGCAACACTAGAAAAATAATTTTTTCACTTTCCAAATCCACACCAGACGTAATTTCATCGAAAACATAGACTTCCGCTTGACGCAGCAAAGCTCTAGCTAGTAACAATCGCTGTCTTTGCCCACCAGATAAATTACTTCCGTCCTCTTCTAAATTCTCATTTAATTGCTCTGGTAACTTCCGAACAAAATCAGCCAAACTAACTTGCTCTAAAACATTCCACAAATCGCTATCATTAGCAGCTGGATTACCAATTAATAAATTTTCCCGAATACTATTTGCATAAAGATAACCATGATTATCTACTAACACAGCTTGTTTACGAATAGCTTCCCCGCTCAAACTCGCTAACGGTACATCATTCCAAACAATTTCCCCTTGATAACCAGGTAATTGATTTAATAGCACTCGCACAAAAGTACTTTTTCCTGAACCAGACTTTCCGACAAGTGCAGAAAAACTTCCTTTATTGAAATGAACTGATACATCTTGCAGTGCTTTAGCTTTACCTTCTTCATATGTATATGTCAAATGATGAACTTCCATCTTTTCTAACGGTTTAGCTAATTCTACTGAGCCATAAACTTGCTCTTTTAACTCTAAATAAGCGAACAATTTACTGCAAGCACTGATTCCATTCATCGCCACATGGAATAAAGATCCAAGTTGACGCATTGGAATAAAAAATTCGGCGCTTAGTAGCAAGAACATCAACATGCCAGTCATACTAATCGTGCCATTGGTGAACATAATTAAAGACATACCAATACCAAGTGCCGCCCCACTATACGATATAATATCCATAATCGTAATCGAATTCAGTTGCATCGATAACAAACTCATCGTAGCTTTACGGAAACGTTCCGCATCAGAAACAATTTCCTCTTGCTTATATTTATCTTGATCATAAGCCTTCAAAATACTCAAACCACTTAAATTTTCATGGAATTTGGTTCCTAAATTCGTATAATCAGACCAATAACCACTCAAAATCCGTTTAGCAATTTTCATCACTGCCATAATAACAATCGGAATCATCGGCATACAAATTAATAGCACAATCGCCGGCTGCCATGCAAATCCAACTAAACTTCCAAAAATCATCAAAGAAGCGATGAGACAATAAAATAATTGCGGTAAAAAACGTGAATAATAAATTTCTAATTGTTCAATCCCATCTACCGCGAGCTGCGTTAAAGTTGATGCCGGTAACTGTCCTTCGTTGTTGCCTAACCGAAAAGCTTTTTCCATCACAGCGCGCCTCATTGATAAACGCAGTTCTGCTGATGCTTGGTAAATTTGTTTCTCCGCTAATTTGGTAAGTATCGCTTTACCAACTAAAACAACTAAAACCGTCCCAACAAGCCATAACCAATCGACACTTTGACCCTCTAAATAATGCGTTAATTGTTGAGCAAAAACAAGCCAAAGACCAATCATCAGCCCTAAACTAAGCACGCGAAAAAGAATTAATAACACTAAAGATTTCTTTTCAACCAGTTGAAACAAACGCTTATCAATCATTGTACTTACCCCGACTTACATTAAGGTTCGTTTCAAGATACCTTAATACTTTCTTTGATTTTTTGGCAGTATAAGCCATTTTCAATACTACTTTTCCCATTTGATCGCTAACCCCCATCAATAAATCTTTGTTTATTATATCACAAAAATCGTCATTTGATAATGATTCTCATTGTCATTTATTTTTTTATTTGACTGCGTGGTAACCACATAGTTTATACTAAAACTAAATCACAAGGAGGTATTCAGATGCTTACTCTTTCCACTGGCGAAATCGCGCAACTTTTTCAAATATCTAAATATAAAATCCGTCATTATATCGATGAAGGTATTCTAGTTCCTAAAAGAAATCCTGAAAATGGCTATTATTATTTTGAAGAAGCCGACATTTACCGTTTATATCAAATTATCCTTTTTAGAAAAATTGGCTTTTCTATTCAAGAAATCAAAGAAAGTTTGCTTGGTGAAAAAGTGACTCCGATGTTAGAGCAGGCTGAACAAGATTTGCAACAAAAAATAGAAGAGTTAGTAGAAATTCAAAAAACGATTCAAAAAATCATTCATTCGCAAAAAGAAATAATTTTAAATGAAATCACATTCGTTGATAAAGCCGATCGCTATTTTAAAAAAGTTCCTAACCAAATAATTGATAATAATACTATCAACTACTCCCAAGCCGCAAAACACAATCTACCGGATTTAGAGGAACCTTTTTACATTTTCTCCAAACAAGACACTGGTGTAATCTGCCTTAAGAGCATTAAAAAAAGGAGTGATTATACTTTTCCGGCTGGCGAATATGCTTGTAAATCTTTTATTGCCAAAGATGAAGCAACTATTGAAACGCAAATCCAACTATTTTTAGAAGAATTAAAATATCCTACAACAAGCATGATATTATACGAAAACATCTACCCTTCACTCGCCTATCCGGACGCAATGGTTTACACAATGGAAGTGCCGTTATGACCCTTTCCATTAAAAGCATCGATTCATTTGAAAAAGATAGCATCGTTGAAGAAGTAGCATCTTTAGTTTTCGCAGGGTTCAAATCAAAGTTCACAAAAACGCTATTCAAAGAAACAGAAGCACATGACATTACATACGCTTTTTGCCATTACATTTATACAGAAAAAGGCGAAAATCTACTAATTGCAATACAAGATGAGCTAGTTTGCGGTTGCCTGTTTGTAACAAGCAAGAGTGACTCTTATCAAAAGCTATATCAAACCTTAAGAAAGTTTTTATCATTTTCACAGTGCCTCAAATTGATTTTCTTACTCAGTCTTCTATCACACAAACCTGTTCAAAATGAACGATATATTGATTTTATAACCGTTTCGCCAAATTTTCGTGGTCAAGGTATTGGAAAAACGCTAATTTCTCATTGCCTAGAAACTTTTCATGATGAGAAGATTACTTTATACGTTGCCAAGAAAAATAATGGCGCCTACAAGCTGTATAGAAATTTAGGCTTCCAAGTGATTCAAAAAGAAAATAGCGCATTGATGGGAGTACTCACCGGTATCAAAGAATGGCGAAAAATGGAGTGGATACAATGAAACGTTGGAAAAAAATAACTATCATAATGAGCGCAATCATCGTCATATTAGTAGCGATTCTTTTCATCGGAAACAATTACGAGATGAACGAAACAAGAGTCGCAATTCCAACTACTGGTGGAAAACTTTCTGCGGTCGTGACAACCCCAAAACACGGCAAACCAAAAGGTATTATCGTGTTTGTTCACGGTGACGGGGCACAAGAAGCAACTCAAAACGGTGGCTATAAACCGCTAATGGAACGCTTTGCCAAACAAGGATATATATCTGTTTCTTGGGATAAATTAGGCGTTGGTAAATCCTCTGGCAATTGGCTAAATCAGTCCATGGATGACCGCGCAAACGAAGTCAACCAAGTGATCGAATGGATGAAAGTAAAATACCCAGACAGCACGGCTAAAATCGGCTTATGGGGCGCTAGTCAAGCCGGTTGGGTGGTTCCAAAAGCAATGAATGCAAATAATGAGATTGACTTTTCAATACTTGCCGCCCCTGCTATCAACTGGATGCGCCAAGGAGAATACAACACCTGCTGGCAAGCGAAAGACACTGGTAAAACAACTAAAGAAGTCAAGCAAGCACAACAAAATTTCCTCACCGATAGCGCCCTTATTTCTAAAAACAAAACCTACGAAAGCTACAAACAAAATGGCGGTAAAGAAGAAATGACCCCGGGTCGCTACAACTTCATTCGCAAAAATATGAACCAAGATGCCACCCTAGACCTTTCAAAAGTAAAAACAAAAATCTATCTCGTCTTAGCTGAAAAAGATAAAAATGTTGATTCAGCAGAAACAAAAGATGTTTACACCCAACAAATAAAGAAAGAAAACCTAGAAACCCAAACCATCCCAAATGTCTCGCATCAAATGATTAATCCTGCCATCGCTAATTCAGAGCTACTCACCAATATTGTTGGCTTAATGGTTCCAAAATATTTTCTAGTAGACAATGCTTACTTAGATTACTGCGAGCAAGTAGTTTCTAAACAATAAAAAGAAGACCCAATTAATGGTCTTCTTTTCTTATAGAATAATTTTTAAAATACACCTGTTGCCAAGCTTGCGTTTTTTTCGCTATTTTATTTAAATCCTGACACCACGTTGGATAAAATCTAGCAGCCATTTTTCCAATACTAGCTTCACTAGTTAAAATTCCTTTATCAATTAAACATTGTCTTGGAAAAACAAATAAACCGTTCAAATCACCATCAATAACAACAATACATAAAAAATCAGCGCAATCATTCTCATCAAAAGGACAATTCTTCCCAAATTCATCTTTCTCCCAAAAAGCAACAAAGTACCCTGCTTTTTTATCCGTTTTCTTCGCCAAACGCGTACGAATCGTTGTGCCATCTTTAGCCGTCTTTACAATCATTCCTCGATATTCTTTGTTTTGTAGTTCTTCCTGAATTATTTCAAGTTCACCAAGTTCGTTTTGTAACAGCTGTTCATATTCCATTAACTCTCTCCTTCAGTTGTAAATGAAGAATTGGATAAGGGTTCCCAAAACCATCCAAGTCACTTCTGGAAGAAACCACAAATCCATGCTTCAAATAAAATCTCGTGGCATTTTCATTTTGTTCATTCACATCCACCAAGTTTATCCGCTTATTTTCTATTAACCAAATAAGAATCTGACTCCCATAACCATTACCCGTAGCTATCGGATTAAGAAATAACATATCTAGTTCCCGCTCGCTCGTCCCACTAAAACCAACGATTTCTTCACCAGCAAACCATAAGAACAGTTCCACATTATCTAGAAACAAAGGAATTTGTTCTTTGTAAAACTGCCTATCTTCCGCAGCTAAAAAAGCATGCGTTGCAATAACTGACTTTTCCCAAATCGCTAAAATCATCTGGTAATCTTGATTTTCCGCTCGTTTATTTATAAGTATCATTTTTTCAACTTCCTATTTTTTTATTTACGCAAGTTCTTCGGTCAAGATTAATAAAGAGTCCCCATTTTCATCTGTTGCCGTTATTTCTAGAAAATCAAAACCGTCCGTTTTTACTTGTTCCCATGGTATATGCCTATCGTCAATTAAAACTACATGACCATTTTCATCAAATTCATATTCTTCTTTCTCTGATTCATAATCAATGCCAATTCCTATAGATAAACGAATATTAGATAAATTATTTATAGGATATTTTTTTAATTCTCTATTTTGTGTAGCCTCTTCCTCAAACTCATCACAAAACATACTATCATAGCCATAATATGCGCCATCATAAAGCAAAATTTCTTTCCCGGATAAAGTGCTTTCCGCTATAATTTTTAATGGGATTTCGGAATCTTCTCTAGTAATTAACTGATCGCCTTCTATTTCTTCCAGTGTTCCGCAATATAAAATGTCAAAAGTTTCCTCTTTATTTATTGTTACAATTTCTACATTAAGAAAATCATTAATACTTAGCTCTTTAGCTGTGCTTTTCAAATAGGATGGAATCAACATTTTTCCTCCTCAGTAATTGTGTATACTGATTATAACCTGATTTTTCTTATAGTCACTACTTTTTCCCCTAATATTTACTATCTACACCGAAAAGCATCTTCTTATAGTTTAATTATACTGTGTAAAACGCATAAATCAATTTAACTTTCATTTACAAATTAAACGACACTATCTTCCTTCTCCCAACAACACTCGCGCCCTCCATAACCATAAAAGACCTATTGGGTTGAATCTTACTATAACTTACGCCCTCTTGTTCATATAAAAAAGAACACATTGCATTCCCCATGGAATAGAAATTCACTTTTTTTAGGGATTATTTCTTTTGAATTATTGTCCATTTTCATAGTTGAACTCCTCTTTTCTGCTACATTCTCAACATTTCTTGGTCAAATATTTAAACTCAAACTATCCTTCAAGTGCCCGATTACCTTTTTAGGAACACCGGCTAATTTATACTGCTTATAAGCTTCCAACCACTTGTCATCTCCATTAAGTACATTGTTCCAATGACGTGGAAGACCTCTTGCAAGTATTAAAAATGAAACATCAACTCGTTCACGCACAGAATTATATTTTGGCAAATTCTCCCTATCTTTATCATCAAAGACATGTAAAAAATAAGACCATACATCATAACTAACAAGCGAATTATCTTTATCACGAGATACATAATTCAAAGAAACTTCATCAAAATGAATCAAAAAAACAAGCGCAAAATTAGAACCAAAAAGTGCTAGCTCCTCTTCAGATATAACTTTATAATTTAACTTATATTCTTCTATTAATGGTTGGAATCTATTTATAAAATCTGCTTCATATCTCATTTTGAAATCCTTCAATTTTTTTGCCGTTGATATTTTTTATAATAGTTTGATAGGCTGAATACTCGTCTTTGTTAATAGCTCTCGGCTCATTATAAAACTTATTCTCTTTAAACTTCTTTACCCAGTCATTTTGACCAGATAATACTTCAGGGAAATATTTACTTAAACCTCTCGCATGAATAAGTAAGCTATTAGAAATTTGGTCGGTCAAATTATTTGCAGGGATGATATTAGCTAATAATTCTTTTTCATAATTTGAAAATAAAAAATTGGTTATTTTCACTTTTTCTAACCTCTGAAGGAACAGGTAATAAATATCAATGCCTTCTCTACTTTTCCAAATAGTTAGAGCATAATTAGGGTGAAACAACATTATTTCGTCTTCATTTACTTTAATTAAGTTAAATTGATATTCTTGAATTATATCCGCAAAGTTATTTTCTACTTCGTGCTTAAACTCCATTAATTCCACCAACTTTGTTATTTTTGTATTAAGATTTTATGCAATCAAATTCATAGGAATAATGCGGTTCTCCTAATATGCATTATTATCGAGTCAATAGTTCACGTTCAATAATACTCTTCTCCAAATTCGAAACAAATTCTTTATTTCCATAGTCGCTTAATGTTTCACCCCGTAGCAATTCTTGAAAATGGTTATTGAATACTCTTTCGCAGATTATTAATTCATTAATTATTTTCTCGTAAATTGTTTTACTAGGAAATAATCCGTCTCGTTCTATGTGAGTTAGTTTTGCGTTTAATAAATTATCTAGACTAAATTTACAGAGCATCGAATTATCTAGTTTGAAATAATGCCAATCAATCCCGTCCGTACTCCATCCTATACCTAAAGCATAATTTTTTCCGATGAAAGCAACTTCATTATTATCTATTTTAGTTAGCATCAATTGATACTTTTGCTCGTATCCTTTGAATGTTTTTTCAACTTCTTTGTGGAAATCCAATTGATCACAGTCCTTTTTTTACTATAATTCCAGTTATTATTCTTTCAAGAAGTCTTCTACCATTCCTCTACTTTCTTGGCAAAATTGTAAGTTAATAACTTTAGCATAATTTTTTTCAGCATAATCAAGTAACTCTAATATATTATCTAATTTATTCTGAGGGAACGGTATCTGATTTCTTCTTACAAAAGCAATCCATCCAAGATTAAACATTTCATTTTCTTCCAAAAACTTTATATTAATATTACTTACATTATCATATCTTTCATAACCGATGACAAAAGCAATTTTCTTGTTTGAAAATGTGATAGTAGCGTCCGTTATTTCTATTAATTTAAAATTATTATGGAGTAGAAATTCACTTTTTTTAAGGATTATTTCTTTTGCATTATCGTCTAATTTCATGCTTGAATTCCTCATTTCTTCAACTTCATTGTGCTTGTTTTTACATCATAAGCATAACCATGTTGTAGTAAGTATTTATATTCACGGCCAAAACCCGTAAGTTGTTTAGTCCCAGCGATGTATAAGTTTTCTACAGTCGGCTTTGTAGCCATAGCTACGTCATCTCCTCGCTGAATCGCTTTATCTAGGAAAGGCTGATTAAACTCCTCCCAAAATTGTTTTGGATTAATATATAATTCATCCGGTGCATTTAAAAGATTGAATCTATTTTTTTTCATTCCAAAATCTAATGATTTTATATTGCCTAATTCTGTTAGTACATTTTGAGTATCGGAAACATAAGTCCCTAAAACCGTCGTAGTCTCCCATGGACTCGTTTTTAACTTTATGCCAGATGTAGGTAAATAATCAAGTTTTCGTACTTGCCCAAACTCAGCATAAAAGCTACTCACTCCAAAAACTCCAACATATTGAAAAAACACAGTTGAGCCATCTACTAGCCTCTGTCCGCCACCGATTCTTTCAGCAGTAACTGCATCCAAACCATAAACCGCGCGATAAAAAGCTCCAACGCCAAACAACTCGCGCATACCGGTTTCATTTTGCCAATAAATCATTTGTTGGTTAACTAAATCTAATGTGGCTTCCGTATTTAGTTTGCCGTTAGTCGTAACATATCCGGCACGATTTCCCTCTGGAATATAGGGAAGCATTCCGATATCTTCCATAGCTTTTACTTTGTCATCTATTGCTTTTTGAGATGCGTATAAATCAACAAGTCGTTCAAAGTTTGAAGCAGACAATTTATCTACTTTATACATCCCAGTTTGGCTATTAAAAGAAATGTTCGCCTGAATATCACGCACACCATGATTGATTGCTTGAGCTAAGTCACTTAATTCTTGAAAAAAATGACTATGAGCACGTTCAAAATCAAGAAATTTTTCTAAAAGTTGTTCTTTTTTTATAACTGGCAAATATTTGCGTTTGAAGCGCATTAATTTCGCCCTGCCTAGAAACTGCTGTCATCGAACTCAATTCTAACTGAATGTGTTCTAATTTATTTTCTAAACGATTTATTTTCTGATCTAATTCATATAGACCATCTGCATCAATTTTTGCACTTGGAGAACTATCTACTTGGCTGTGAAAGTCGGTAATATATTTCCTTAAAGATTCTTCGCTGACTTGTAGCGCTTGTTTGATAGAAGCACAAAGAGGCAAATAAGTCGCTGCATAATATCCTTTAGACGCACTAATTGCTTCCCCAGAGAGCGAATCATCTTGCAAATAAGCAGTGATAGCATTATGGATTGCCGTAATTTGTGTTTTAGCCTGTTGATTGGCTATTTTTAATTCATGTGAAAAATGGTTTACTTCAGCAATATCTATTCGAGTCATAAACGCATCTCCTTTGTGATATCCTGTTGTTTAGTTTCGAGCGCGTGGAGATTTTGTTGATGCTTTTTTTTGCTCGTTATTTAGTTCGGTTTGAATATCGTTAGTCTTGCAAGCAGTTTTCTGGTTGTAATGATTTACCTCGTCTTCTATTTGCCAAAAAATATGCTCTGCGTGTTCTCCTCGCCAAACTTCTTTCATATGATAAAGGATGTCATCCATTTCGCGTCTAGCTTGATGAATATCTCCTTCCACATCCTCTAAATGTCTAATTTTATTTTTAATAGCGTATAGAACGTCATCTTCTCGCTCCAGCTCTTTTTTTATTTCACCTAATTCTTGGGTACGTTTATCCACTTAACGCACCTCCAAATTCATCTTCTGGCTGATGGATTTATCTTGTTTTGCAAAAGCTTCCCCCATTTGCTTGATTCGAGTAGCATCATCTTGCGCAACAGATCCTAAATTTTCGATGCCTTCAAGCAGTTCAAGTAATGATTCCCGAAGAAGGTGGATAGAATTAGTTTGCGTATAACTCATGTTTTCATTTTTAAGGGGATAGTAATCTAACTTTCCCGCAATATCACCTAGGGTTGTGGCATGATTATTCATTTTTTCTTTATTAATATGAATTTTTGTCATGGTTGTTTTCCCTTTCTGTATGTGAAGTTTGTATCATGGTTCTATTATAATGATATTTTCTTGGGTTGTCATTTAGTAGCATTGAAAATGGCATTGTAAATAATTGATGTCAAAGAATATTCTTTATGATCTGAAATGTAAAAATTAATATCATTTAGTTAAAGTCACCTTTTTAAGCATTGTTTCTAACATCAAAAAACGACGAATTATACATCCGTCGTTTAAGCGTTACATCCATCCTATAATCTTGTTCAAATCTATTCCTGATCATACAACCAATAGAATGACAACTTATTACCATCAGGATCAGAGAAGTCAAAATATCGAATAATACCAGGTACATCTTCTATCACCTCGTCAGTTATTACTCCAAGTGTTTTTAAACGTTCAAATTCCACATCTAAATCCTCTACCCCTAAGCGTAAAACGTTTTCTGAAACATTTATTTTTTCTTCAAAAAGTTGAATCCAAACTGAACCAATTTGATATTCAATAACCCCTTCAACTGGTGTTAATTTTTCATCACTCATAAATAGTTTTTCATACCAACTAGCAGATTTCTCCAAATCACTTACTGGTAGTCCTATAGTGATACTCTTTGCATTTAAAGCCATATCTTATCTCTCCTTTTCGTTAGCCTACAATTATTTTAACATTTCATAGTCAAACAATATTGTTCTAGATTGTGTTCTTCAAACAGGAGATTAAAATTTTTCCCACATTAGCTAATATTGGTGGATCTTCTGGTATTGGTTCTCTCAGCTTAATCGCGTAATGATTGCCAGAACATTTAGGAAAAGATAGCTTTTCATCTTCTTTCCCTCTCAAACTATTACTTAAGTTAAAATAAGATAGAATGTTATTAGACTGGCTTATCGCACAAGCTAATAAATAATAGTCTCCGCTTGGAATATTTTTCAATTGATTTCCTATTAAATTTTTAGTAGCTAATCCCGATATAGGCATATGATTCGGTATAAGAGTACGGAAAAGTCCAATAAATATGATACCCTTCTCAAATTCATCAGGTACATCAATAGTTACATTGCAAAAAGAATCATTATTTTCTTGAAAATGCGCTATTGACTTATCCTTATTATCATTTTCAAAACGTTTCATATCATAAAAAATATCATTCATTTCGGTTTTGTATTTTCTAGGAGAACTACCTGTATATTTTTTAAACGTATTTGTGAAACTACCACTACTTTCAAAACCTGAATGTTCTTGTAAGTCGAGTATGCGTACTTCTTCATCAAGTTCAATAATCGCCTTTTCCACTTTTAAACTAGAAAGAAATTCAACCACACTGAATCCATTAATTTCTTTAAATTTTCGACTAAAGTGATGTTTATCATAACCAAAGTGAGCAGCAATTTCCTCACTTGTCATTTTTCTACTAACAGCTTCTTCTGAAACGAAAGAAAGCATTTCCGGCATCTTCGTTTTCATCGTTCCCCCTCCTTTTTAGAACAGTTTTTTCTAAAAATCATATTAATAAATAAATTATATTACAATTTAGTATTAAAATGTAAGCCCACAAAAAACAAATCCCTGTCAAGCATCATCTTGACAGGGATTTGTGGTAGGAAACCATATCATTTTTAATGAAAATCAAGCATTTCATAAGTTGAAAAACGTTGATTTATTGATATTCCTATTCTTATTATGTTAGCTTTCTATTCCCACTCAACCGTAGCTGGTGGCTTACTCGTAATATCATAAACAACACGATTCACATGATCCACTTCATTCACAATCCGTACCGAAATTTTCTCCAGTACATCCCACGGAATACGTGCCCAGTCTGCTGTCATACCATCAATACTCGTCACCGCACGAACAACCACAGTATGGTCATACGTTCTACCATCACCCATAACACCAACGCTACGGATATTTGGAAGTGCTGTGAAATATTGCCAGATTTCGCGCTCTAGACCTGCGTTTTTGATTTCTTCGCGCAAGATATAATCAGAATCACGAACAATCTCTAATTTCTCTTCCGTAATTTCGCCAAGAACGCGGATTCCTAAGCCTGGGCCCGGGAATGGTTGGCGCCAAACGATAGCGTCAGGCATGCCAAGTTCTGTTCCTAGTGCGCGAACTTCATCTTTGAACAGTGTATTTAAAGGTTCGATTAGTTTAAATTGCATATCTTCTGGTAGACCGCCGACATTGTGGTGAGACTTGATTGTTTGGGCAGTTGCTGTACCACTTTCGATGATGTCTGTATAAAGTGTTCCTTGAGCTAGGAATTCTACGCCGTCTAGTTTGTTAGCTTCATCGTCAAATACGTAAATGAATTCGTTGCCGATGATTTTACGTTTTTGTTCTGGATCAGAAACGCCAGCAAGTTTGTCCATGAAGCGTTTTTTCGCATCTACTTTGATGATGTTCATGTTGAATTCGCCTTGTAATGTCTCCATTACTTGGTCAGCTTCCCCTTTACGAAGAAGGCCGTGGTCAACGAAAATACATGTTAGTTGGTCGCCTATTGCTTTATGAATTAACACGCCAACAACAGAGGAATCTACACCGCCAGAAAGGGCAAGCAAGACTTTTTTGTCGCCTACGATTTCTTGGATTTTTACGATTTCTACTTCACTAAAGTTTTCCATTGTCCAGTCGCCTTTACAGCCACAAACATTTAATGCAAAATTCTTCAGTAATTCGTTGCCATAAACGGAGTGACGTACTTCTGGGTGGAATTGCACGCCGTAAAGTGAACGTTCTTCGTCCGCAATACCTGCAATTGGGCAAGATTTACTAGTAACTGTTACTTCAAAACCAGCAGGCTCCTCAACGACTAAATCGCCGTGACTCATCCAAACAACTTGATCGGTTGGTAGTCCAGCAAATAAACGGTTTGGCTTCTCAACGTGAATGTCCGCTTTCCCGTATTCGCGGTCTTTCGCACGTTCTACTTTGCCACCGAAGTGCGTTGTCATTAATTGCATGCCGTAACAAATTCCCAAAATCGGAATTCCCATGTCAAAGATTCTTTCGTCAGCGCGGAAGGCATCTTCGTCATACACACTGTTAGGTCCTCCTGAAAAAATAATCCCCGTTGGATTTAGTGCTTTCATTTCTTCAACTGTAATAGTATGCGGATGTAATTCACTGTACACACCGAATTCACGAATGCGGCGCGTAATTAGTTGATTGTACTGACTACCAAAATCTAGAACGATAATTTTCTCTTGCTCGGTAAAGTCTTTCATAATTTTAAACAAAACCACCCTTATCTATAAAATGAAACCGCAAAATCGCGGTTACTTCACAATAATATAAGAAAAGGACAAATCACTTGTCCTTTTCATCTTCTTTCATTTTAACGTTTCCCCTCTAAAGTTGCAACACCTTATTTGGAATTTTTCGCGTTCATTAAGGCTAGACCTTGCGTGAGAATCTTATCCCCGCGCATCCGACCGAAATCGAGTGAGTCAATATTAGCGCAAGGAATATTTAGTTCGCCTAATACTTCCTCCACTGTTTTGTACATATATTTCACTTGTGGTGCTACTAAAACCGCGTCAACCTGTTCTTTATAATCACGGAATTTCCCTGCTGTAATCGCGCCGACCGGTCCCATAACAACAACCAAATCCCGCTCGCTATATTTCTCGAGAAAACTATCTTTATATTTCACATCATCAGGAAATAGTAAAACAGCGTCCATTCCTTCCGACGTCGCGCTTTTCACGACATTTTGTGCCATTAAGCTTGACGTCGCACCGCCAGCACAAACAATCATCAACGTTTGCATTTGTCATCCCTCCAAAAAAATGATTCCAGGAGAGTCCCAGAATCATTCTTGTTGTTAAAATTATACGCCTTTTCCACCGAGTATGTCTAATTCTTGTATTTGTTTTATTTCTTTTATCATCGGTTTGGCGCGCGCAATTATTTCTTGTACTGCTGGGTTATCAAGTGATGCTGCATGATGCCCTTTGTCGACCCAAATCTCAGAAACAAACACCGTATCTGCCTCGGTTTCAGATTCACTGACGATATATTGGATACACGTGTTGTAATCAGCCAAAGCCTCTGCTGCTTCAAGCAAGATTTTCACTAAATTGTCTTTTTCTCCTGGGTGTGTATAAAATGCAGTTAATAAACCATAACCAACTTTCATTTAAACAGCCTCCTATTTCCAGAAATCGTCAAATATAGTAATTGCCATATGGCGTTTATGTTCGGTTTTAATAAACCAGTTCTCAATTTTTGCCGCAGCATCTGCTGGAACTTCTTTGCCTTCCAAGTAATCGTCAATTTGGTCATAAGTCACACCAAGCGCGACCTCATCAGGAAGTGCCGGTTTATTATCTTCTAAATCTGCTGTCGGTTTTTTCAAATATAGATGTTCTGGGCAGCCGAGCTCTTTAAGAAGCGCCTTGCCTTGTCTTTTATTCAAGCGGAACAGTGGGTTAATATCCGTTCCACCGTCGCCGTATTTCGTATAAAAGCCAGTAACAGCTTCTGCGGAGTGATCGGTTCCAACAACGACGCCTTTATGCATTGCCGCAATCGCATATTGTACTTTCATCCGTTCGCGCGCTTTTTCGTTACCTTTAGCAAAATCAGATAGTTCCACTCCCGCTTCCGCAAGCGCCGCAACACTCGCATCCACTGAAGCTTTAATATTTACGGTTAAACGATTATCTGGTTCCATAAAGTTCAGTGCATCTTGACGGTCCGATTCATCTAGTTGCGTTCCGTATGGCAAGCTCACAGCGAAGAATTGGTACTCATCGTCACCTGTTTCCGCTCGCATTTCGCTTATCGCCATCTGTGCTAGTTTTCCTGTTAAAGTCGAATCTTGTCCCCCAGAAATCCCAAGAACAAAGCTTTTTAAGAACGTATTCTTTTTTAAATATGCTTTTAAAAACTCGACACTTTTTCGGATTTCTTCATGTGCATCAATCGTTTCTGCCACTTGCATATCTGCTAAAATTCTTTCTCTGATTTCCATTATAATTCCTCCTAAAACGGCATATCTAGTTCAACTGGTGAATGAAGCTGGACACTTTTACGTACCTTTTCGATATTACGCATCTTATTTTTCCAACATTTTACACTTAAATCAACTGGGTATTGCTCCGGACGAACGGTTCGTTTGTATTCGTCCCAAAGTAGCGCCAAGTTCTCTTCTTTATAAGCTTTAATTTCATCGAGTGAAGGCATATCATACACAAGTTCCCCATTTTGGAAAATCGGTACAAGTAGCTCACGCGCGGTGAAATTCTCGACTGTCTTCATAATATACGTATGAACTGGGTGGAACATTGTTAGTTTGTCGACATTCTCAAGTGATTCGTCCGCTAAAGCAATATAATCGCCTTCCGCTTTCAAGCCATCTTCATTCGTAATAATCCGGTAAACTTTCTTTTTACCAGGTGTCGACACTTTTTCGGTGTTACTTGAAAGTTTAATCGAATCTTGTAAAATATCATTTTCATCAGCAATTGCCGCCATTTTGTAAACGGCACCTAGTGCTGGTTGGTCGTACGCGGTGATTAGTTTTGTGCCAACGCCCCAAGAATCGATTTTTGCTTTTTGCGCTTTTAGGGATAAAATAGTATGTTCGTCTAAGTCACTTGAAGCAAAGATTTTTGCTTCTGTAAAGCCAGCTTCGTCTAACATTTGGCGTGCTTTTTTAGATAAGAAAGCCATATCGCCACTATCTAGGCGGATGCCGATAAAGTTAATTTTATCGCCCATTTCTTTCGCCACTTTAATCGCATTTGGTACGCCAGATTTTAGCGTATCGTATGTATCTACTAAGAAAATTGAATCAAAATGCGTTTTTGCGTAACTTCTAAATGCTTCTAGTTCGTCGCGGTAAGCTTGAACCATCGCATGTGCCATCGTACCAGACACAGGTATGCCGAAAATCTTCCCAGCGCGAACATTACTTGTCGAATCACAACCGCCGATGTAAGCTGCTCGTGTGCCCCAAATAGCCGCATCCATTTCTTGTGCACGTCTTGTACCAAATTCTGCAAACGTTTCGTCGTCAATAACAGAACGGATTCGCGCCGCTTTTGTTGCAATCAGCGTTTGGAAATTCACAATATTAAGCAAAGCTGTTTCGATTAATTGTGCTTCCGCTAGACTTGCTTCTACTTGAAGGATTGGCTCTGTTTTAAAAACAAACTCCCCTTCTTTCGCAGCAAGAATATTTCCTTTAAATTTAAAGTTACGTAAATATTCTAGAAAAGGTCCATCAAAACCAAGTTCGTCGTGTAAATAAGCAATATCCGTTTCTGTAAAACGTAAATTTTGCATATAATGAATAATTCGTTCTAGCCCCGCAAACACAACAAAACCCGAATCAAATGGCATATCTCGGAAAAACACTTCAAACACCGATCTACGCTCATGAAGTCCATCGTCAAAATACGCTTTCATCATATTTAGTTGATATAAGTCTGTATGCAGCGTTAGACTATCATCTTGAAATAAATTTGTCATTTCTTCTGCTCCTATCATTTTTTATAAGCATTAATTTGACTTATTATATACCAATTATCATAGCATATAAAAGGTAGATTCACTATTAAATTAACTGTTACTAACAAAAAAAGAGCCTAAGACATAGTACTTCTAATGATGCAATGGCACACTTGAATCAATTGTTTACAAGTGTACTAAAGATCCGAAGTATTTTGTCCTTTGTCTCTTATTTCGTTATTTTTTTCACAGCTTTCTTACCAAAATAAATGTAACTATTTAGGAGAAAAGCCGGACGATTATTTGCTAACAAAGCTTTGAAAAGTCGTTTCTTTTCTTTTGGAATATCATTCAAAGCAGTTGTTTTCATTTCTTGCTCAACATAATTTTTGATAAGTGGTTGAAGAGCCAAATAGTAATCCTTCGGCGCTAAAAATGCCCATTCAATCATGGAAAACAAATCAATTTCAAAGTTTTTACGTTCATTTTGATATCTTAAATCACCCTGAATATTTTTCTCATTAAGTACTTGATTTACTTTTTTCAAAGCAAGTAAACGATCATTCACCATGGCAATGTCATTTCGTCTTTGAGTGATTGATTTTGCTCCACCCTCGCGACTGCGCCAATAATAGCCAACATCAGGAATAATATTTACCTTTTTTGCATACAAAAAGGCTGGAATCATTAATGCGATATCTTCATACATTTGGCCCTCTGGAAATTCCAAATGGTGTTTATCCCAAAAAGATTTTTTAAATACTTTATTCCACGAAGTAGTATCATATAAAAGTGCCGGTGTTTCTTCAATTGTTGTGGCTTCTTTTTTTTCTACCATATATCTTTCGTGTAATGTAGAAGGGTATACTTTATCTCCTGAAAGTCTTGCCACACCAATTGTTACCATATCTGCATCCGACATTTCAAAAGAATCCATCATTTTTTGAAACATATCTTTAGCAATGATATCGTCTCCATCGACAAAGCCTAGATAATCACCTGTAGCGACTTTTACACCATTATTTCGGACAGCAGAAACACCTTGGTTTTCTTGATCAATCAAAATAACATTCGTATGTCCGTCTACTAGTTTTTCTACTTTTTGAAAGGTATCATCAGTTGAACCATCATTGACAATAATTAATTCCACATTCTTGTAGTTTTGTTCTAAGACTGATGTTAAGCATGCTTCTATATACTCAGAAACATTGTATACGGCAATGACCACACTTAATTTATGCAAAATGATAACCTCCTTTAAAACCCTGTTTGCTTACTTCTGATAGAAAATGGATATTTCCATACTAAATCACCCAACAAGTACAAATGATGTAAATAAAGCCATAATGCTTTTTTCTTTAATGTTGCCGTTAGTTTTCCACCCGCTTGATAAGGATAACTACCCCAATTAGGGAACTTCTCTTGAATAATTGTACTAATTTTCTTAATAAGTTTTTTACGTTCTTGCTTATCCGTAATGTAAATCGCTTTTCGTAAAACTAAACGATAAATTAGATGTTCTATATATAGGTACGCAAGTTGATCTTTTGATTCTTCGTAAATACCTAGTTTTTTTAATTCTGTTTCAACATTTTCCAACATAATAACCACATCTAAAAAGTGATCTACTTGTTGAATATTCGATTGTGAATCCGCTCTATCAGTTATGTAGTAATAAAGTGCGTCCTGGATTTTCACTGGATTTTTTGCTTTTAGCGTGACGACTGGAATAATTCCTAGATCTTCATACCAATAACCTACTGGAAAACGCGAACCCTTCCATAGATCTGCTTGATAAAATTTGTTCCATGGAGTTGGACCTGCATCTAAAACTTTGATGCCTTTATCACGCTTTATATACTGCATTTTTCCTTCCTGATTCACATTATATGAAGTAAACAAGACTAAATCAGCATTCGTTTTTTGTACAGTATCCAAACAAGTTTCTATTAGGTTTTTGCTAATGTAATCATCACTATCTACCATCACGATGTAATCTCCCGTAGCCACATCTAATCCAAAATTTCGGGCAGTAGCTTGTCCGCCATTTTCTTTTTCAAAATAACGAATTCGATTATCTGAGATACTTTTTATGACTTTAGCTGAATTATCAGTCGCTCCATCATTAACTACGATAACTTCGAGGTTATGATATGTTTGCTCAAGAACTGAATCCAAGCATCGTTTGACATACTTTTCTACATTATAAACTGGAATAATTACACTTACTAAAGGTTCCAAAAGAATGCTCCTCTCACATTTTTATTTTAGTTCATCTTTTATTTGAGACGTAGAAATCCCTTCAGTTCGAGGAAGATAAACAACTTCACACACATCTTTTAGAAAATCAAATTCGCCTTCCCAGTCATCACCCATTACAAAAACATCGATTCCGTATTTCTCTATATCATCTCTTTTTTGTTCCCAGTTATTCTCTGGGATCACCTCATCCACATAACGTATTGCTTCAATAATTAATTTACGGTGTTCGTAACTATGATAAGCTTCTTTATGTTTAATTCGATTAAATTCATCGGAAGAAATTGCTACTATTAAATAATCACCAAGAGCCTTAGCGCGCTTTAATAAGTGAATATGCCCCCAATGAAGCAAGTCAAATGTTCCATATGTAATAACCTTTTTCATTTACTTAGCCTCCTCCATTAATTGTTTCATATAAACAACCATGCGTTCACTTGCATGACCATCCGAATATTTATTCCATTTTTTCGAAAAAAGTGCTAAAGTCTCGCTTGTGGTCTTCGTTTTTATTTGCTCAATAAGCTCTGCCGTTGTTTGGGAGATTGGTCCTGGGATAATTTCTTGATAATTTTTTATTAAGCCGCGCTCTTTATCATATTTCTCCATGTCATAACTAAAAAAGTATATCGGTCTTTCAAAAAGAGCAAATTCAAATGGAATGGAGGAATAATCAGTAATAAGTATATCAACAGCCGCTAAAAGTTCTTCAAGTGCAACATTTTTATCTACATTAATAATAAAATCTGTATTTAGACTTTGTACATCTATTTTAACTGCAGGGTGCAATTTTAAAACCAGTAAGTAATCCTCTGAAAAAGCTCGTTCCATTGCGTTAAAATCCATTACTAACTTGGCTTCCGCAAGCTCATTATCTCTAAATGTTGGTGCATATAAAATCACTTTTTTATTTTCAGCGTGAAATTTATTACGCCATTCTATTCTTTTTTGCTGTTGTAGGCTTTCTTCAAAATAAACATCCGTTCGAGGTACACCGATTTTTAATAAATGAGATTCATTTAATAAGAAGCTTCTTTTAAAAATTTCGCCCATCTCGTCTGAACCAACTACTACTTTTAGAAAATGTTCATATACTGCTTTAAATCTTTTTTTGTCCGCATCTGAACGTTCTGAAATCGAATTATCTTCCCATCCAAATTGTTTTAAAGCTCCATTTGCATGCCATAATTGAATACATTCGACACCATCTTTAAAAGAAACCGCTGCTAGTTCAGGGTAATAGTTATCGACTAAAATCACTTTTGATGTATTTAAGTAAAACATTAATTTCCATTTATTCGCCAAATTATTAGGTGAAAAACGAACAAAATCAAGTTCTTTAGTATTGAATTGAACTCTCTCTGTATGAAAACAAATTGTGTTCGGAGTATAGCCCATTTTTTTCATTTGATTCAAAATCGCTGTTGTATTTTCTGGGAATGAGGCCATAATCAATACTCGTTTTTTCACGCCAAAAAATCGACTAAAAAAAGAAAATAGACTTAACAGAAACATGTACATAGAAATCGCTATATTTTTCACTATCATCTCTACTTTCTTTATTAAAAAGAAAATCTCAGACCCATTATGCTTTTCGACATAATATTTGACCTGAGATTTCTTTCATACTTTATATTATACTTTCCATTCCATGACAGTTTTGCCAAATGGATTACGTAAGTCCGTCTCAAAAGCTTCAATAATATCTTGTAAATTACGAACTACTTTACGTTGGCCTATTAGACTAGATAAGTATTCTACAGCACGTTCATTTTCACTAAGAAAATTTACGGTGTTTTGGAAATCTTCTTTCCCACTACGGCTACTACCGAATACCGTCAATCCTTTTTCTAATACCATACGTGAATTAAATTCAATGGGGTTCTCAGAAACGCCCAATAAAGAAATCGTTCCTTCTGGTTTAATTAAATCAATAATTTGTTCAACTGCGTACTGACTTCCTTTGCCACCAGCGCATTCAAACGCATTGTCAATCACTAGACCTTCTGGAATTTCATCAACTAAATGAGCTTCATCTACGAAAGAAAAGAAATCAAGTTTGTATTGTGTTTTACCAAAAATAATCACTTTACTTTCAGGGTAGATAGTTTTTAGCAATAGACAAGTGATAAAGCCTAAATTACCATCGCCCCATACACCAAATACAGATTGATTAGCATTTGCTTTTTGTTTAAATCTTGTAATTGCATGAAACGCTACAGAAATTAACTCAGAATAAGCCGCAACTTCCATGTCCATATTTTCTGGTAAACGAACAACGCGATCTCTTCTCATGAAAACATTCTCTTGCATTAAGCCGTCATAGCCACTAGAACGAAATAGCGAAGAGCGACGATAGTTTTCGGCAATAACTGGATCATCTTCTGTCGGTGTATTTGGAATCATCACTACTTTTGTTCCGATTTCAAACTCGCCAGTTGCGTCATACGTAACTTGGCCAACACCTTCATGGATTAGCGCCATTGGTAATTTTTTGGAAAGCATTTCTTTTCCGCGAGAACCTGTATAATAACGCTGATCTGCAGCACAGATAGAAAGATATGTAGGTCTTACTACAACAACATCTTCTGTAAGTGCTTCTTCAATATTCGCTTCTTCAAATTGTCTCTCAGAAACTAGGCGATATACTTGGTTAATCATGAGTTAATCCTCTCCTGTACAATCGCATTTGCCACTTTTAAATCATATGGAGTGGTAATTTTTATGTTTGAAATTCCACCGTTTACAAGTTTAACTTTTTCACCGGCAAGCAAACAAATTTTACAAGCATCTGTTAAGATTTGTTTTTCATCATCTGTTAAATTATTATAATGTTTTTGAATAGTTTTCATGTTAAAGCTTTGTGGCGTTTGACCTTGATAGATATTGCCACGAACTGGAATATCTGTGATGAAGTCATGGTTAGTAGATTCTACAATAGTATCAACTGCAGGGATAACGGTATCTACAGAGCCAAATTCTAATGCCATATCAATATTTTCTTCAATAATACGATGCGTGATAAATGGTCTAACGGCATCATGCGTTACAATAATATCATCTTCATTTAAGCCGAATTCTTTTTCTACATAACGGATACCGTTCATAATTGTTTCATTTCGATCTGTTCCGCCTTCAATAACAATTACACGCGAATCAAAAATATATTTTTTAATAATATCTTGTGTGTGATTAATCCAATCTTTAGGTGTTGCAATAATAATTTTTTCAAAACGGTCATTTAAAATGAATTTCTCAATTGTATGAACAATAATTGGTTTTCCTTTTAATGGCAAGTACTGCTTCGGCATATTGACATTTCCCATGCGCGTACCTTTACCGCCAGCTAATATCTCTGCATAAATCATTTTTAGTCTCCTTTAACATTTTACTAATAAACATAGCTTTATTGTACCATAAACTCAATATCTTTTGTACAGACATCAATCTTGCATTACATAATCAATAATTCGAGCTGCGGCATCACCATCATGATATTCAAATGCTTTCTCTGCAAAGTCCTGTAACTTCCCTGTTATCATTTGATTTGTTTGAATAAGTTTAATTGCTTCTTCAGTTGTAGCAACCACTGGACCTGGAACAAATTCCAAATAATCATGATAAAAATTACGTTCTAATGAATAGGCTTCAAGATCATATGCGTAGAAAATAATGGGTCTATTCAAGATAGAGTAATCATAAATAACAGACGAATAATCAGTTATTAGAATATCTGTTACGATTAGAACGTCATTCATTTCAATTCCACTAAAATCAAGTACAAAATCAGCTAAATCTTCTGGAACTTGCGTTTCAACGCTTACTAATGGATGCAGTTTAATTACTACTACATATTCTTGTCCTAGTTCCTCTTTCATTTTACGTAAATTTAATTCGAGTTGGAATGCTTTTCGCTCTTCTGAATTCCCTCGAAAAGTTGGTGCATAAGTAATCACTTTTTTCCCTTTAAGAAGCGGGTACATTTTTTGGAAATAATCTAGTCTGAATTCCTTGTAGTCTTGATCAAATAACTTCCATAAACGTGGTAGACCAAATGCTTCAATTTTGGTTTCATCCATATGGAAGGCTTCTGCATAAATCGGTTTTAAATCACTGGATGATATGACACTCGTTGTGTAATTTTGGTGCGCTCTTGTTTCAAAATCAAGCGATATGGAGTCTTTAAATCCTAGAGAACTATGACCGAATCGTTTAAACGCTCCTGCTGCATGCCAAAGCTGAATAACTTCCGCTTCTTTCCTCATTCTAATAGAATACAATTGATAATAATAGTCATCTAAAAACACATACTTTGCTCTTCCAAGATTCCAAAAATATGTTAAATAATACATTGCATGATTATCTTCTGGTCGCATTTTCATGTACGCACGCACAGACTTTTCAGGATGCTTTTGCTTAATTGTCTGGTAAATCGGCATGAAAGTAGCATCTAAATCACTAATTTTATTCGAAACTAACAAAACATTATCTTTCGCAACAGGTAACAGTTTTGCAATCGTAAACACCACTTTACGGCTAAAAAAAGAAACAAATTTCTTTTTTATTGGTGTCAAAACAGTTGGATTTTTTTTGTTTCTTAGCGGATTTACAGAACCTTTTCGGACACATTTTTCTAAACGCAGCCATTTAGTATCCGTGAATTTATTTGGTGCTGCTCGGTGACTTATTATTTCAGCTAAAGTTAAACAAGCTGGATATGCTTCGTATTTAATCCATTCAAATGAATCATTTAATATATTTTGAACCAAATAATCGAGCGCATCTAACTCAAAAATAACCTCATCCGGCAGTTTCGCAATAAGTTCAGTAAGTTTTTCTAAATAATTAATTTGAAATTTTTCATCTGATTCTTCAAAAATTTTCGGTAAATTTTCTAAATGCATCATTAAAAACTTATTTACATAATATAAAATTGTCCAATCTTTTCGGTAATGATTATCTTTAATATCAAGTAAACGTGTAACCGAGTCATCTAAGTCCGCCAAAGAGAGCGAATAGCTAGCTTCTTCTCCCAAATGACCAATCTTCTCCGCCAAATGATAACAATAATAATTAAAGCTTGTTAATTCAAATACTTCTTGCTTCATTTCATTTGCTACTCTCTTAAGTAAATCTTTGGAGAAAGTACTACCAGCAAGGCTGTTATCTATGCATTCAGGATTTGTATACAAACTACCTTTCAAAACTTTATTTGGGCAAATGATATCTGGTGCATATTCGATTTTCTCGGCTAACGCAATTGTATTCAAATTTTCTTTCATAAAAGTTAAATAGTGTTTATTCTCTTTCTCTAATAGCACTAAGCAATCTGCCAATAAATCTGCAGATTCTGCTATAAAATGTACGTTATTGTTCTTATCTTCCACTTCTGTAGAAACAAAACAAATGGAATGTAAGTCCCTTGAATCGTTCAAAATATCCGGCTCCTTTTGTTCATAGAGTAATTTATACACATTACTATTATAAACAAATAAACCCCATAAAGATATAAAAAAACAATTATACGAATGCATCGTATAATTGTTTTTTTTATTATTTTTTAAAACGAACTAAAGCATCTTGCCAAGTTGGAATGTTAAAACCTAGTTTCTCTACTTTTTCCAAACTCATAATAGATGTTTTTGGACGTTCAGCTTTTTGTGGAAATTCATCTGAAGTACATGGATTCACAGTAACATCTTTATCTTTCAAAATTTCTGTTGCAAACTCAAACCATGTCGCAGTTCCACTATTAGAGAATTGGTAAATACCATATGCCGGATTCTTCTCAATAACAAAACGAATGAAGTCAGCTAAATCATATGTGTATGTTGGGCGACCTAATTGATCATTTACTACTTTTAGTTCTTTATGCGTTTCAGCTAGTTTAAGCATACTGTATACAAAATTATTACCATATTTACCAAACACCCATGAAGTACGAATAACATAAGTTTGGCTATTTTTTTCTAAAGCAACTTTTTCTCCTGCTAATTTAGCAATTCCATATTGATTAAGTGGATTTGTTTTATCATCTGGTAAATATGCTTCTTTTTTAGTACCATCGAAAACATAATCTGTACTGATATATACAAGTTTAGCTCCAACTATTTCTGCAGCTTCACTGATATTTTCAGTCCCATCCACGTTTACTTCCCAGTTAACGTTTTTTAATTCATCTTCTGCTGCTTCTACATTAGTAAAAGCGGCACAATGGATAATCCATTCAGGCTTTAAATCAAGCATTGCTTTTTTTACAGCTGCTTTATCCACAATATCTACAGAATCTTTGTCCCACTCAGTCACGGTTAAATTATGTTCTTTTAATAATTGAACTAGCTCCGTTCCGAGCTGCCCATTTGCTCCTGTTACTAAAATACTCATATTTATTCACCCAACTTTGCGCGTGATTTTAGTGGTCTCCACCAAGCTTCATTATTTACATACCATTCGATAGTTTCTTTAATTCCTGTATCAAATGTATATTTTGGTTCCCAACCAAGCTCTGTTTCGATTTTCTTAGGGTCAATAGCATAACGTAAATCATGACCAAGACGATCTTCTACATATACAATTTTATCTTTAGAAAGATTCAAATCGTCAACAATGATATGCACGATTTCATTATTCGTACGTTCATTATGTCCACCAACGTTATAAACTTCACCAGATTTACCATTATGGATTACTAAATCAATTGCTGCACAGTGATCTGACACATGTAACCAATCGCGAATGTTTTTACCATCACCATAAATAGGTAAATTTTCCCCGTCAAGACCATTTGTGATCATTAGCGGGATTAATTTTTCTGGGAAATGATGTGGTCCATAATTATTAGAACAACGAGTAATATTTACATTTAAGCCGTATGTTTCAAAATATGAACGAACTAATAAGTCTGCTGAAGCTTTACTTGCAGAGTATGGACTGTTTGGAGCAATTGGAGTTTCTTCAGTGAAATATCCAGTTTCTCCAAGTGAACCATACACTTCATCAGTAGATACTTGTAGATATTTTGCGACATTTAATTCTTTCGCAACATTTAAAAGATTTAGCGTTCCTTGTACATTTGTTTCGATAAAGATACCTGGATTGATAATACTACGGTCTACATGAGATTCTGCTGCGAAGTTAACAATAGTATCAATTTTATGATCTGTTACTAGTTTTTTCACTAGATCATAATCACAAATATTTCCTTCTACGAAAACATGATTAGGATTTTCTTTGATATCCTCTAAATTGCTCATTGTGCCTGCATAAGTCAGCAAATCTAAGTTTACGACTTTATAATCATCATGCTTATTTAAAATATGATGTACGAAATTACTGCCAATAAAACCTGCCCCACCTGTTACTAATAAATTCATTTATTTATTCTCCCATACAAAATTATTTTCAGCGTCTTTTAAACGTGGATGTTTCGTATCCTTGTCCGATAAAATTAATTTATCTGTTGGCCAAGTAATATTTAAATCCGGATCATCGTAGGCAATTCCCGCATCGTTTTCAGGGGAATATAATTGATCTACTTTATAAAGCACATTCACATTTTCGGTAATCGTACAAAAGCCATGAGCAAATCCTTGTGGTACTAGAAGTTGATGTTTGTTTGCTTCGCTTAAAATATAACCTTCCCACTCACCGTATGTAGGAGAACCTTTACGCATATCAACAACTACATCATAAATTGCGCCTGTCGCAACACGAATTAATTTTGTCTGTGCTTTTGGGTTCGTTTGATAATGCATACCCCGAAGTACACCCGCTTCCACAGAAAGAGAGTGGTTATCTTGAATAAACTTCATATCGATTCCAGCTTCATGGAATGCTTTTTCATTATAGCTTTCCATGAAAAAACCACGATGATCTCCAAACACTTTTGGTTTTACTAATTTAACACCAGCTAGTTTACTTTCAACAATTTCCATTAGTACGCCTCACTCTTCTTATTTATTAATTAATTTCATTAAATATTGCCCATACGCATTTTTCTTAAGTGGTTCTGCCAATTTTTCAACTGCAGCCTCATCAATATACCCCATTCGATAAGCAATTTCCTCAAGACAAGCGATTTTCAAGTTTTGTCTTCTTTCAATTGTTTCAATAAAGGTAGACGCTTCAAGAAGAGATTCATGTGTTCCTGTATCTAACCAAGCAAATCCTCTGCCCATAAGTTCTACATCTAGTTCTCCCAGTTCAAGGTAACGCTTATTAACATCAGTGATTTCTAACTCACCACGTTCAGATGGTTTAATGCTTTTCGCAATTTCCACTACGCGATTATCGTAGAAATAAAGACCAGTTACCGCATAATTACTTTTTGGTTCAGTAGGCTTTTCTTCAATGGAAATAGCTTTCATTGATTCATCAAACTCCACAACTCCAAATCTTTCAGGATCATTCACGTGGTAGCCAAATACAGTAGCTCCAGCTTTTTTAGCAGATGCTCTTTGAAGCATTTTGGATAAACCTTGTCCGTAATAAATATTATCTCCAAGTATAAGCGAAACCGAATCATCCCCAATAAAATCTTCAGCAATAATAAACGCTTGTGCTAATCCTTCCGGTTTTTCTTGAACCGCATAAGAAATATTAATACCCAGTTGATCGCTATCAGCTAATAATTGCTCAAAGCGTGGAGTATCTTCTGGGGTTGAAATAATTAAAATATCTTTAATACCTGCTAACATTAGGATCGATAGCGGATAATAAATCATCGGCTTATCATAAATTGGTAACATTTGTTTCGAAATTGCTTTTGTAAGTGGATAAAGTCTAGTTCCACTTCCTCCTGCTAAAATTATACCTTTCATTCTTTTCTCTCCATTCTTAAAGCGTTATTTTAATTTGCTGTTTATCTTTTTTACCTTGGATATTAGTTACTAAATGATATTCACCAGATAGTTTTTCATCACCCAAAAGAACTTCTACTCTTGCTTTATTAGCTTCACCAATCAATTTAGCTTTTACATTAATTGGATCCGCATCACTAATTCCCACCGGTTTTAATTCTGCATTACCTTCAATAAGGCTTTCACCAAACACATGAATTTCATTTAATGGAATAGTTACTTTTCCAGATGTTTTATCAATAAGAATTTGTTCACGTTTCACACCAGAATCTTCCACGATTGAACGAACGCTACTTCCAACATCCAGACTTATTAAACCAGATGCATTTTTATAAACAATCATTGTTTTGTTATTTATTAACGCTGTTTTGATAAGAATTTTACCAATGGTTAATGCTCGGTGACTTGTATACCCAAGGCCGGTAAAGCGTGTGGCAATATCCCATGGTTGTTTTTTATCAGCTGCATCTAATATATAATCATTAATTTGAACAGAAAAAGACATTTCACCTTCTATTTTATACAAATTTGCTTTTTTATTAACAACTTCTACATTACTAGTAGAACCGTCGATTTTCCAGGTAGCTCTTGAATTACGTCCTTTAATACTTGGCTCATACGTAAATTCAGCTAAATCATCACTATAATCAAAGAATTCTTTTGGCAATTTCGATTTGATTTCTTCTGGTAAAATACGTTCCATTCGATCTGCTGTTTTTTCAATAAAGAAATCTTCTTTGTCTTCATATGTCATTTTTGTACTTGTTTTGAAGAATAGTTTGTCTTCTTTAAAGTAAGCATCTTCCACATAGCTAAGCGCTGTAATTCCAGCATCGATTTGAGCAAGTTTTTTTAATGAATCTAAATCACCTTGTCTTAATAAATAATCTTTTACTTGATTGTTTTTATCTAAGTTTTCGCTAATATAGGCTGGTATTAATTCTTCGGCAAGTTTTTTTGCATAGTTAAATTCAATATCAATACGTTCATTGTTGTTTTTTAGTAGCCATTGCCCTAAAATCCCAAGAACTCGTGAGCGATACCAATGAGTTAGCATAAAATCTAAGTCACGTTGCTCTTTGATATTGTCTTTAAAGAAATTAAATAATTTATTAATTTGGTTCCATTTTTCATGCGGATCACGTCCGAAACTACTGGAATTATTTGCACCAGTTGCAATCCAATAGTACGTAGGATAATCGGCTAAAATACCAACTTTTGCACCGTGAATGAACGCCTTAGAGTTAAAATATACATCTTCCCAAAGAACTCGAGCTCCATCATCAAATGTAATATCATTCTCTAACAAGAATTCTCTTTTATAAAATTTGTGTGGAGTCATTGGAAGTAAACATTCAATACCCATTTCTTCTGCATGCGGATTGTTCTCAGAGAATTGCTTCCATCCCCATGACCAACCATTTGTTCTTACTTCTTTCCCGCTCACTACATCTAAATTATTTTCTTTTCCGAAATTATATACGCGTTCAAATGTTTCAGGGAAAACTGTGTCATCATGGTCTAAATAAAGGATATATTCTCCTTTAGCCATTTTAGTTGCAATATTTCTTGGTCTGCTTCCCCAACCAGAGTTTTCAATTTGTTTAACGGTCATATTTGGACGTGTTTCAGCAAACTCTTGCAAACGTTCGTATGTATCTGTTGTAGATCCATCATCTACAAAAACAAGCTCATACTCATCTGGATTCATTGTTTGCTTATCAATTGACGACATTAAGTTTTTAAGACCTTCTAATTCTGTATTATATGTAGGTACAACAACACTAATTTTAATATCTTTTTTATTACCTTTTAATGAATTGAGTACTCTATCTTTTAAATTTCTCATTATATCCTCCTAAAATAGATTAACAGTTAAATTATATCATACTATAATCGGAATTTACACTTTTGCTTAATCTCAGAACTAACAAAAAACGTTAGGGCTATGTAACATAGCTACCTAACGTTTTCCCTCATTTATTGTGTTTTATTTTTACGCTTTCTAAGGTGATACACCACGATAATTCCAGCAAAAAGGATGACACCTAAGCCACTCGCCACCATGCCAGCTTTAAGCATTGGCGTTTCATAATTCATTTCGATTGTATGGAGTCCTTTATCTAAGGAAAAACCAATAAATCCTGTATTGACTTTTTCTGTTGATACTTCTTTTCCATCTACTTTTACTTTCCAACCTTTTGTATATGGAATTGTTGTAACTAACACACCATCTTGTTTTGCTGAAACCTTAGCCGACACTTTGTTTGTATCAAATTTCAAGTCTGTTGCAGCTTGTTTTTTTAGTTCTTGCATTCTTTTCGTATAAGAATCATCAAATGGAACCGCGTAAATTTTGATATTATCATAGTCGTACGTACCAAGACCGCTCAAATTAATAGATACTTGTTTCCGAGCTTTTTCAGAAAAACCACCATTTAAAAGCATGTTGTCCCGTTTAAAATACCCAGAAAGCTCACTTTTATCCACTTGGCTCGCTGAAACTACACGGTTAGATGTTTTGGCTGTTAATGTATAGTCTTCTTTTATACGTTTGGTAAGATTGTTCCGGTAATAATTATAACGCATATTTTTTGTTTTATACTCATCTTTAGCAAACGCAATATCTTTTCTTTGTTTGAAAGTGTATGGCGTGAAATCTAAACCATCAATATAAAAGTAAAGTTCTGCATTTTTTGTTTCTTCCGGGTTTTTCAATTTAAATTGAATGCTATTTTCAGCATTAGAAACCTCTATTTTGTCTTTCGTTAATTTTGCAGGAGCTTTGCCATTAACTTTAGGTATACTCGTTTCAAATTCAAGTTCTTTAATATTCGATTTATACTCACGTTTGGATGTGTCTTTATTATCAATGATAGCATTATAAGAAAGTGCTTCCTCTTTTTCAAGCGGAGAGAGCTTTTCATATGATTCTCTATCTTCCGTATGGTAGTTCATATACATCAATGGAACACTATTTTCAGATTCATATACATCTGTATGGCTAATGCCTGGTTTATCTACTCGTTCAATTTCAGCAGAATCAATTTTTTTAAAGCCATATGGTATTCTGCCAGCTTGATCATCACGTGCAAATAAGTAAGTCGTTCCAAGTATATTCGTAAAAATAGTTCTATTATCCATTTGCCCAAGTGGCAACGTCATCCGAAACTGACTATTATTTAATTCAGAAGCTAAGTCAGCTACTGCACCATTAGTAATCGAATAAAATGAATTCACCGTATTTACATCTAACAAAATGTTTGCATCTGAATTATCATAAAATCCATTATACCCACTAGAAAGGCTGGTACGATAGAAAGAGCTCTTATCAATCTTTTTATCTGCTCCCCCATATAGTTCAGTTATTTTACGTTCAACAACCCCAGAATTTAATTGACCTTGTACTTTATTAGCCCCGTTTTTACTAAACATATAATTACCCATATAAGCTAAATTGACACATACTAACATTATAATCAAAAAGTAAAACAAGCCATTATAAGCTTTCTTCTTAATATAATTCAAATTAATAAATTGTAAAAAGAAAACAAAAAAGGTTAAAAGCATTAATATTAAAGGAACTAACAAGATAGGTTGATAAATATTGAAGTTCGGTCCCCACCATGAAACAACGATAAAGATAATAAGTGTAATAAGAAAATTACGCATATCTTTTTTCGTTAATGTTTTATAGTCTGTTAATAAAAAGGAAACTCCAATACTTACAGGAAGAGCAACTGCAAACATCCAACGATTGGAAGGACTACTTAAACCATTAAATAATGCCCCGAAAAACGGAAATAGCATCATGCCAAGTCCTAAAACCAAACTAATAAATACAACCGGATATTTTTTTCGATACTGCCAAATAAACGGAAGTACAAACACAGCAATTGCTGCGAAACCTAAGTTTGCCCAATAACCAGCGCTTTCGGTTGTAATGTACATTTTTCCAAGCGATAAGTAATAGGACAAATCATAGAACCATAGCCCATTCGCAAACTCTCCATTTGCTCTGGAAGAACCTAAAAAGGCGATTAAATTAGGTAAAAATAAAATACATGCCATTAAAAAGCCAGTAATTGCATAGACCGCTAATTTTCCAATAGTACTTAGTAGCGGAATTCCTTGCTTTTTGTAATGAGTAAAGTATCTAATAACTGTATAGATACAAACCATAATCGCAAGCATATATGCAAAATAGAAGTTACTAACTAATGTCCAACAAATCACAAGAATTAACGGAACTGGTGATTTCTTTTGAAGCACTCTCTCTACACAAAGACAAAGTAGCGGTAAAAGAATCATCGGCGTAATAAAAAATGGATGCCTTGTTGCCGAAACAAATAAATAACCAGAGAACACATAGACTAATGAACCTGTAACTGCAGCAATATGATTAATTTTAAAGTTTTTCGCTAGAGCTAAGAAGGCAATACCTACACAAAACAAGCGTAATAGAATTAATGTTGTGTATGCAAGTTCCATCTGATCTGCTGGAAATAGTACTACTAAATAAGCAAAAATATCACCTAGAACATAGTAGCCAAAACTACCGACCACATCGCCTCCCATTCCAATTTGCCAAGACCATAATTCCGGCACTTGAGTTGGGTGTTTCAGGAAATCTACTAACATATTTCTAAATTCTTTTAAAATCGGATAGTGTTGGTTAAAACCATCATGAGACCAAATAAATGAATAACCTCTTAACCAAAAAAGTAAGTAAATACTTATTGTTACTAAGACAAAGAGAACACTATATGTAAGGAATGTTTTATACGTAATTTCATTATCCCACTGTACCTTTTTCCATTTTTTTCTAACATCTTCCATTAACTTTCTCCCTCCAAAACTAAGTCATCTTCAATCATATTAAAAAAAATTTAAAAAAGCAATATTTTGTCCGCTAATAGTTCTTTTGTATCAAATGCAAACGTTATCTTATTGATGAAATATAGTCTAAGCTTGTTTTGATAAATCAAATTGCTTATAATGAATGTAATGTGATTTCAAGGAGGAAAACCATGAAAGTTAAAAAAGCAGTCATCCCGGCAGCAGGACTTGGTACAAGATTTCTTCCTGCAACAAAAGCGATGCCAAAAGAAATACTTCCAATTGTAGACAAACCAACGATTCAATTTATCGTTGAAGAAGCAGTTGCGTCTGGAATTGAAGATATTCTAATTGTTACAGGGAAAGGAAAAAGAGCCATAGAAGACCATTTCGACTCTGTACCTGAACTTGAAAATAATTTACGTGAAAAAAACAAATTAGATTTATTACATTTAGTGGAAGAAACCACTAATATTAACTTACATTTTATTCGTCAGTCGAAACCTAAGGGACTTGGAGACGCAATTTTACAAGCTAAAGGTTTCATTGGTAACGAACCATTTGTAGTAATGCTTGGGGATGACATCGTTCAATCTAAAACCCCTTGTGCTAAACAATTAATCGATCAATACGAAAAGACTCATAGTTCTGTTATCGGTGTACAAAATGTTCCTCGCGAAGAAACATATCGTTACGGCATTATTGATCCTGACAAAGAAGTAAGTGATCGTTTGTATAATGTAACTGGTTTTGTGGAAAAGCCTAATGTAGAAGATGCTCCTTCCAACTTAGCGATTTTAGGAAGATATTTATTAACTCCAGAAATTTTTAAGTATTTAGAAACACAAGAAGCTGGTTCTGGTGGAGAAATTCAATTAACTGATGCAATTAACCGTTTAAATGAAATTCAACCTGTTTTCGCCTATGATTTTGAAGGAGAACGTTTTGATGTTGGTGATAAATTCGGCTTTATTGAAACTACTTTAAAATTTGCGCTAAAACATCCCGAAATTAAAGACGATGTCCGCGACCTAATTATCCGTCTCGGCGATGAACTTAAATAAAAAAAGAGGTAACTGTTTGTTATAAACAGTTACCTCTTTCTTTATTTTTTAAAGATTTCTTCCACAATTCGTTTTGCAGAATTAGTATCTTGATATTTAAAGTGCTTATCTAAAAATGGTTTTACCTTTTCTTGTTCAAAATCATTCATTTCAAGCGCCTTAATTAATGCTTCGAAATCATATACAATTTTCCCTGGCACAAAACCTTCATATTCTTCATAAAAGTCACGCGTAGAAACATAATCTTCCAAGTCAAATGCATAGAACAGCATTTTGCGTTGTAAGGTAGAGAATTCGAAAATAACAGATGAATAATCCGTAATCAATATATCCGTAATGAATAGAATATCATTTACTTCACGATAAGAACTAGCATCAATGAAAACATCTGCATATTGTTCTGGAATAATAAATTCATTTTTAATAAACGGATGCATTTTAAAGATTACGACCGAATTATTTTTTCGACAGTATTCAGCAAACTTAGCCAGATTAATTTTAAAATATGGGTAATGAGCTTGATTCGCACCATTTCCACGGAAAGTTGGAGCAAATAAAATAACTTGTTTGCCTTGAGTTTCTGGGAACAACTGCTCCATCGTAGTAACAATATTTCTTTTGTACTCTGGATCAAAGAAAATATCTGTTCTTGGTACACCAGTTGGTAAAATAGAAGATTCTTTTATCCCAAAAGCTTCTGCATAAAATGGTATGTCTGTATCTGAAGCAACAATAGCACGTGTATAATTACGATGTGCTCTATCATCAAAGAACGGCCCGCCTTGCTTACCTGAACGACTGAATCCAACTGTTTTAAAAGCCCCACATGCATGCCATAATTGAATTACTTGTGTTTTTTCGCTGAAGTCAATTGTATAAATCATCGGATGATAATCATCAATAAAAATAATATCTGAACTCCCTAGCAAAAATGGAAATCTAAATTTCTCAATAAAAGCTCTTCTCAAACGAATGTTGGGTTTAAAGGTCATTTTGATTTTATAATCTTTATCAATACCCATCTCTTTCATTTTATTTAGAACGAACTCAAAATTACCACCAATTTCTGCACGGGAATCTGAAGAAAATAGAATTCGTTTTCCGTTTTTAGGTACTAGGGCTTGTGAGGTATAGAAAATAGATTTAAACAAACCAGTTCTAAAATTAAAACTGAAAGTATGATACATTTCTTTAATTTTATTTTTGAATACTTGCCACTTTGTTGGTTTTGGTACAGGGATTGTAAATGAAACAGAGAAAACAAATTCATTTACATCTGCAGAAATCATTGGGGTGACTTTATACGTATACTTGAGATTCGCCCCACCGCGTTTAAATTCTTTTCTTAAACCTGCTAAAAGCACATTGTTTTTTTCGTTTTCGGTTTTAGCTTCGTTTAGTTCTTCTAAAAGATCTTCATCTTCTGGAAATTTATATAGTTCAGCAGCCGGTTGGGCAACAATTTCATCCGCTGTTTCACTGTTATATAAGGATAAGAGATAATCCCCACTTGGTAAATAATTCCCATCATTTAAAATAGCAATATTGAAACGAAGATCAAATGTGTTTCCTTCCAATTTGATTCCCGTTGGTGAAAAATGAAATTCATCTGTTAAAGTCCTAAATGAAAACGTATAGTTCTCTAACGAAATATTTTCTATTTTACCCTTTACATGTAGTTGAATTCTTTCCCAGTATAATTCTGTAATAATAAATTTACTGTTGCTCATAAATACAATCCTTCCTCACTATAAAATCTTAAAGTAGTTCTATTTTTTTATACTTTTAACGAAAATTTGATTTCAAAGGTACATATAATCTTTACCTACGAAAATTAGTATACCTTTTTTAGCGAGCGAAGTCCATCACTGGTAGCGTAAAAACTGATTATCAAAGTACTTACAAAAAACACTTCCATAAAATTAGATTATGGAAGTGTTATAATTTAATATTTAAATGCTTTTTTGTCCATCCATGCAGTTGTGTTACCGTATTTAAATTGAACCCATGTGGCATGGTCTGTTACAGCTTCTTTGAGCACTTTTACTTTTTTATTATTGTATGGTTTCCCCAAAGAAATTCGTTTTACCGTTGGCGAGGTTCGATAAACTCCATCAAAAACGCCATGATTCGTGGCATTACCCACAGTAACTGTTTTATTCATTGTTTTTTGGGAGGTAATTGTGTCAAAGAATGCACGATAATCCATCCAACCAACTGTTTTGCCATTTACTTGGAATTGATACCAAGTTCCACGCGCGGTCTTGGCTTGCTTAATAACTTTTACTTTTTTATTATTATATTTCGCACCTGTACTTAGTTTATTCATACTACTTGATGAAGTATTATAAACACCCGAGTACACACCGTGTTTATCGGCATTTAAAATAGTTCGATTCCAATTTACATTTGACTGGCTTTGGATTTTATCATAAACATGAAATGCACGAGCGTCCAACCAACCAATTGTTTTACCGCCTACTTGGAATTGATAGTAAGTTCGGCCACTAATTTGACCTTGCTTAATAATTTTAGCATCTTTATTTTGGTAAGCACCAGCTGTTGTAGCTAATTTTTTCGCATTCACTGTACCTGGAACCTCAGACCATAAACCATTAGTAGATCCAGCAGTGATTTTACCTGTTAGGTTAAGCGTTTTTACATTTGTTGCTTTTGGATAATAGACAAATGCGCGTTTATCCATCCAGCCGATTACTTTATTATTGAGAGAAAATTGGACCCACGTTCCTCTGCTTGTAGTGCCTTCTTTTAAAATTTTTACATCTTTGTTGTTGTAAGGCGCTCCAGTAGATAACTTTTTCGCACTGGCTGCAGACGTATTGTAAATTCCACTATAAACACCATGCCCATCTGCTTTAACTACTTTAGCATCTTCAGAAACATTTTTTTGTTGTTTAATCGTATCGTACAGAGTATCATATTGAGTCAAATTATATGAAGAAATTAGCGTATTTAGCTTAGAAGCATATGTGTTGTCCGTTGCATAACGTCCCTGTAACCATGCAGTCGCATCTTTGTATGTTTTTGCATTCTCGCGCCATGCACCTTTGTAATAACTAGAGTCCCAACTTGGGCCATTTCTAAGTTTTTTCGCATTGTCTTCTAAAGATTCTTTGTGTGATGGGTATTTGGCAAAGTTTGCGTTGATTTGATACCAACCCTTGGAATCACTATATTCCCAAGTTTTCATTGTTACACTTTTGCCATTATATGATCCTTTTATTCCAAACAAGTTGTAATTAGGGGCCTTCCCTAATTCACTTCTTCCCCAGTTACTCTCAAGAGCCGCTTGAGCAATCATTACAGATGGATATAAATTGTACTTTTTACATAAATCCATTGCTTGCGTGGAAATGGAATTTATAAATGTTTGTTGAAATGTCGGAGTACTAGCTGCTCTCAAAAAACTATTTCTAGTTTGAGGCACGACTAAAGCAGCCATAGCATCATCTCTATTTTGTTCAAGCGAGAATACTGGTTCCTCAGACTCTGGAGGCATTTCTTCACGCGCAACTTCGGTATTATCTTCCTGTTCACTACTATCTACTCCATTAGTTGTTTCAGCTGCTTTAGCATGGAATAGAGGTATTATACTTACACTTAACATCAGTACAAGTATAAAATGAAAAACTTTTTTAATCATTTTTCCCCTCCTAAATTAATTTCACAATTTCAGATAGACTAATTCTAACATACATCTGAAGAATTATTAATATTATTCTTAAAAAAGCACACAATATTTGTCTAAAAGATGACTTCTAAAAACTTTCAACCAAAAAAGCTGTCTGCATCTTGTATTAAGAAGCAAACAGCTTAGTGTTATTTCCAATCGGTACGTTTATCTACTTTTGTTACTTGTTCCACTTTGTTGTCAGTAGCACTAAATAATCCCATGAAGGATTTACCTGTAGATATCAGTGATCCAAACAGAACTAATAAAGCTAACAGAACAACTAAAAAACATTTATCAAATAGACCCATTTTATATTTATTAGCATTAGGGGTTGGATAAATCTTTTCTTGTGGAAGTTTTTGCTTTTCTTTTTGTTCTTTTTGATATTTTTTCTTAAAGTCATTTGGTTGTTTATTAAACCATTTAACAAATTCATCATATTTTTCTGCAACTTCTGCAGCGTCACCAATTTCTCTGACTTCACCATGATGCATCCAAATTATTTTATCACATAAACTTTTCACTTGTCCTAGCGAGTGACTGACAAACACTATCGTTTTTCCTTGTGCTTTAAATTCATTAATTTTATCCACACACTTTTGATAGAAAGTTTGGTCACCAACTGATAAGGCTTCATCAACAACTAAAATATCTGGATCTGTATGCACTGAAATTGCAAAACCCAATCGGGAACGCATACCGCTTGAATAGTTTTTTATCGGCTGATTGATAAAATCACCTATGTCAGCAAATTCTATAATACTTGGCAATAAGGAATCTATTTGCGAACCTTTTAAGCCATGCATAAGTAATTTGAGACGAATATTTTCTAAACCTGATAAAGGGCCTTTTAAACCAACAGCAATCGCAATAAGAGATGTTTCGCCGTTAATGACTACTTCTCCTTGCGTTGGTGGGATAACACCTGACATGATATTAGAAATAGTAGATTTTCCTGAACCGTTAATACCAATTAATCCAACTGTCTCTCCATCATATACATCAAAACAAACATTTCTAAGCGCCCAAAAAGACTGTACTCTCTTACTTTTTGGCAAGAATAAACCTTTTATTTTATCAGATTTATTTTGGTAGAGGTCATATTCTTTGGACACATGTTTAAATGAAACTTTAATATTTTTATCCATTGTCATACCTCCTATAAATAATCTACAAAGCGTTCACGGAATTTCATATGCAGAGAGGCCCCCACAAATAATAGAACGCCTGTTAATAGCCAAAAATAAACCGTGTAAGACGGATTTTCCCAAAACATCTTCTCCATCAAGAACGTTTCTCTAAAGCCATTAATTAGATAATAAATCGGATTTAATTTCAAAATATTAAATGCCCATTCAGGTAACTTAGTTTGTAAATCCCAAACAACACCTGACATGTAGAATAAAACACGAATTAATGACTGTAGCATGATGTAGTAATCACGTACAAGAACACTTATAGTTGCATTTAATAGAGTAAAACTATATAAGAAAGCAATCATCGCGACGAAATAATACAAATATTGTCCCCAGTATATTGTAATTGGCGTACCTTTTACCGCAAACAACCCAACTAGAAGTACCATCATTGTAAAATAACTCGTTAAATTAGAAGCTATATTAATACTTGGTAAGATACTCATAGGAAAATTCATTTTTGAAACCATATTTATTTTATTATATATACTATTTGCACCTTGAAGAATAACTCCACTAATGAAGAACCAAGGAATAATACCAGCTAGCATCCACTCAATGTAACTTGCATTAGATCCAGATGATGAATTAAATGCAAAACCAAACACAAAGTAATAAATTGCGATTTGAATTAGCGGGTTAAGTACTTGCCATGCTAATCCTAGGTAATGACTTTGATAGGTTGCCTTATCTTCATAACGGGCAATTCTAAATATCATTGGTGCATATTTAAATTGTTCTTTTAATACTTCTATAATTTGTTTCACAAAAACACTTCTTCCCAAATAATAATGTGTTACTTATCTGCCATACTTAAAATTCAATCTAACGTTTAACAAAGCCACCTCACTTTACACAGGAACTATTACATAATGATGTCTTTAGTTTTCTATGTTAGTGTTTCTTGCTGTTTTTGTTAATTCTTCAATACATGTTACAGTTAGTTTATATTTTGATTTCTGCTAAAAATATCTTTTTTAGACAAAAACCATCCTATGTTAAGTTACCTTAAAAGTGAATTTTTGTAAAGCGGAATCTGCTTTTTATGCTCTAAATATTAGTTATTCTTTTCAAGAACAGCCTGAATATCTGCTGCCCCTTCAAGCAATCTTGGTCCTGGACGACTTAATTTATTGGCATCCATTTCATAGATTTTATCGTTTTTTATCGCTGGAATATCTTTCCATGCTGCACGTTTTTGGATAGTTGATTTGGCATCAGGATAGACAGATAAAATGATATCCGGTTGCAGTTCTACTACTTTTTCTTCATTGTAAGGAATGAAACCTGATTCTGTTACGATATTAGTTCCTCCAGCAAGCTCTAGCATTTCATTCATAAATGTTCCTTTTCCTGCTGTGTATAAGTCTGGACTAATTTCAATCCATACTTTTGGTGATGTTTTTAATTCTTTCGCTTTCTTTTCAATAGCTACTTTTTGTTTCTCCATTGAATCGGTCACTTTTGTAGCTTCTTTTTCCGTTCCTGTTAGATCACCAATGGTAGCAATCGATTTTTCTACTTCCTTTAAGTTTGTTGCGTCTGGAACTACAAATACGTTAATTCCCGCATCTGTAAGCATTTTATAAGCGTCCTTTTCTGTTGCAAGCATCGATTCGTGTCCAAGAACTAAATCAGGCTTAAGAGCAATAATTTTTTCTGTATCAACTGAAGTAGAAGTCACTTTCTCTATTTTCTGAGCTTCTTTTGGATAATCATCATATGCCGATACTCCTTTTACTTCATCACCAAGTCCTAGTGCAAATAAAATTTCAGTATTACTTGGAATTAATGAAACAATTTTAGTTGGAGCTTTTTTCAGTGTAATTGTTTCACCAGTTGCATCTTTCACTTTGATTTCTTCTGTTTGCTTCGTTGTCTCTTTTACTTCCGTATTCCCGCATGCAGTTAAAATAGCAAGCAATAAAACTACGGCAATTCCTTTAAACCATTTCATATGTATGTTCTCCTTTTTCAGAAAAAACAGGCGGGAAATCTAACGCTAATAAATCTGGAAAAACGTCTATATAACACGTTTAACTTATCGATTTTTAAAGTTCTTCACTTTAAATTAGCGTCATATTCCCACCCGTTAGTCATTTATGTTTTTAAATTCTGTTTACTTCAATTAATAGATCACCAGATTCGATAGTATCGCCGTCAGAAACATAAATGCTGCTAACTTCTCCATCAAAAGGCGCTTGAATCGTTGTTTCCATTTTCATTGCTTCTGTGATTAGTAGTGGATCTCCTTTTTTCACAGAGTCGCCTTTTTTCACAACAACTTGAATGACTGAACCTGTCATTGTCGCTCCAACATGTTCAGGGTTAGTTGTATCAATCTTACGGCGTGCAATAACAGTGGATTGAACGTTCATATCTTGGATGTTAATCTCACGTGGTTGTCCATTTAATTCAAAATAGATAACACGTGTGCCATCCGCAATTGGTTCACCAATGGAATTTAGCTTGATTAAAAGGATTTTTCCTTTTTCAAGTTCTACTTCGATTGTTTCCCCTAAACGCATTCCTTTATAGAATGTCGGTGTATCAAGGACTGTTACATCACCATATTTGTTAATCATATCTTGATAATCTAGGAACACTTTTGGATATAAAATATAGGAAATGACATCTTTTTCAGTTGGTTCATAACCCATTTTTTCTTTTAATTCTGCTTTGACATCAACAAAGTTAACTGGCTCCATTAAAGCGCCTGGACGATCTGTAAGTGGTGTACGTCCTTTGAGTACTAGTTTTTGAAGTTTTTCTGGGAAGCCGCCGTATGGTTGACCAATTTCCCCCATAAAGAATTCGATAACGGAATCTGGGAAATCAATGGTATCGCCTTTTTCATATACATCTTCTTCGGATAATTCATTTTGAACCATGAATAGCGCCAAGTCTCCAACAACTTTGGAAGAAGGTGTTACTTTAACGATATCACCAAACATTTGATTAACCACTGTATACATTTCTTTCACTTCGTCCCAACGATCGCCAAGTCCAACTGCAATGGCTTGTTGTTGAAGGTTAGTATATTGACCACCTGGCATTTCATGAATATATACTTCTGTTTGCGGAGAGTTAAGCGCATTGTCAAAGTCTTTATAATAGTGACGAACATCTTCCCAGTAATGATTGATGATTTGGGAATTTTGAGCGTCTAAGTTCGTTTGACGGTTACCATTAACTAATCCGTAATAAAGGCCTGTCATGCTTGGTTGGCTTGTCGCTCCACTCATTGCACTTGATGCTACGTCAACAATGTCAACGCCTGCACTGACTGCCGCTGCATACGTATAAATACCATTACCGCTTGTGTCATGTGTATGAAGGTGAATCGGAACATCTACGGTATCTTTTAATTCACCAATTAAACGGTAAGCTGCTTGTGGTTTTAAAAGTCCAGCCATATCTTTAATGCCTAAAATATGCGTACCTTGAGCAACGAGCTCTTTCGCCATATCTTTATAGTAATCAATCGTATATTTCGTTCTTGTGTCATCATCGATATCTCCTGTATAGCAGATAGCAGCCTCTACGACCTTCCCTGCTTCACGAACAGCATCAATGGACACTTCCATGCCTTTGATCCAGTTTAAGCTGTCAAACACGCGGAATACATCGACACCGGATTGTGCTGATTGCTTAACGAATTCACGGATAACATTGTCAGGGTAGTTTTTATACCCAACTGCATTAGCTCCGCGAAGTAACATTTGGAACATCACATTTGGAATTTGTTTTCTAAGTGTTTCTAGGCGCACCCATGGATCTTCATTTAGGAAACGATATGCCACGTCAAAAGTCGCCCCTCCCCACATTTCAAATGAGAACATATTTGGTAATAAATGTGCCATTGCGTCTGCCACTTGAAAAATATCTTTTGAACGAACACGTGTCGCAAGTAGAGATTGATGTGCATCTCGAAGCGTAGTATCTGTCAAAAGTACTTCTTCTTGTTTTTTCACCCAGTCGACAACGCCTTCTGGACCTTTTGCATCCAAAATTTGTTTTGTTCCTGGAGAGATTTGCGAACCATAAGGAATTTTTGGCAAACGTGGTTCTGCATAAACAGGTTTATCACGGTGCTTAATTCCTGGGAAACCATTAACAGTTACATTACCAATATAACGCAACGTTTTCGTACCACGGTCGCGAATATGTGGGAATTTAAATAGTTCCGGAGTTGTATCGATAAAGCTTGTATTGTAATTACCACTCGCAAAATCTGGATGACGAACTACATTCAATAAGAAAGGAATGTTCGTTTTGACACCGCGGATACGGAATTCGATCAGGTTACGACGCATTTTGCGCGTTGCTTGCTCAAATGTCATTCCCCAAGTACATAATTTTACTAGTAATGAATCATAAAATGGTGTTACTACTGTTCCTTGGAAGCCGTTACCAGCATCCAACCGAACACCAAAACCACCTGTGGAACGATACGTATCTACTCGACCAGTATCTGGCATAAAGTTATTAAGTGGATCTTCCGTTGTAATACGGCTTTGAATAGCAGAACCGTGAATATGGATATCCTCTTGCTTAGGAATAGCTACTAGTTGGTCGTGAAGCGCATAACCATCTGCAATGAATAATTGTGATTGAACGATATCAATCCCAGTAATCATTTCTGTAATTGTATGCTCCACTTGGACACGAGGATTTACTTCGATAAAGTAGAAATCGTCACCTTCAACTAAAAATTCAACCGTTCCAGCATTAATATAATCAACATTTTTCATTAGTTTTACTGCAGCATCACAGATTCGGTTACGTAGTTCAGAAGTAATCGCGTTACACGGAGCTACTTCTACTACTTTTTGATGACGTCGTTGGATTGAACAATCACGTTCGAATAAATGAACGATGTTGCCATGGGTGTCACCAAGAATTTGTACTTCAATATGTTTTGGATTCATCACACATTTTTCTACATATACTTCATCATTTCCGAATGCTGCTTTTGCTTCTGAAGATGCGCGTTCAAAGCTTTCTTTGACATGTTCTTTTGATTCTACGACACGCATACCACGACCGCCGCCTCCAAGGGAAGCTTTAATCATTAATGGATAACCGTTTTTCTCACCAAATTCTTCTACTTCTTTAATACCAGCCACGGGTCCATTACTTCCCGGAATTACTGGAATATCAGCTAATAGGGCTTGTTCTTTTGCTTTAATTTTGTCACCAAACATATCTAGGTGTTTTGATTTAGGACCAACGAAAATAATGCCTTCTTGCTCACAACGACGAGCAAATTCAATGTTTTCGGACAAGAAACCATATCCCGGATGAATCGCGTCTGCACCAGATTCTTTAGCAATCTCTATTATGTTTTCGATATCTAGATACGCATCAATAGGCTTTTTCCCTGCTCCAACCAGATAAGCTTCATCTGATTTATACCGGTGAAAACTTCCAGTATCTTCTTGTGAATAAATAGCCACTGTTTTGATTTTGAGTTCAGTACACGCACGCATAACACGGATAGCAATTTCTCCGCGGTTTGCTACTAATACTTTTTTAATTCGATTCATTTTTTTCCTCCTAACCAACACTGATCTGTTCTATACTTTATACGTAGCCTCCAACGGTTGAAATGATTATGTACACTTATATGATAATCCCCTTTTTTTAGGCTGTAAAACGGTATATAACTTCAATTATAGTATTAAATACCATCAGATGTAAATTATTTTCTTTCTAAATATTTAAAACAATATCGAAAACACGAATAAACTGGCTATAAAACGCCAAAAACATGCGGTATCGTAAAAAAAGAAAAAGCTAATTATTTAGCTTTTTCTACATAATTTAACGTCTTTTTTGTTTCTTTGGTAACTCTTTCGTGGAACCATCTGCTTTATAAACACGTTGGTATTTAGTAAACATTGAGATATTCGCTACGATACCCAGCATCATCGACAGCACCATTAAGGAAGAGCCGCCATAACTAATAAATGGCAGTGTTACACCAGTAAGCGGAATCAGCCCACTAGCTCCGCCAAGATTAATAAATGCTTGAATTGCAATCAGACTAGCGATCCCATAGCACATTAATGAGGCAAATGGGTCCTTCGCCCTGAGTCCGGTGGTGATAGTCTTAAAGATAATGAAGAATAGTGCCAAAATAATAAACATAACACCAAACACACCTAATTCTTCTGCAACAACGGCAATAATAAAATCGGTATGTGCTTCTGGTAAGTAACCAAGTTTTTGAACGCTCTCGCCAAGCCCTTGCCCAGAAACGCCACCTGAACCTATTGCATAGAAGGAATTAATTAGCTGGTGTCCTTCCTTATCCGCATATTCAAAAGGATTCATAAAAGTTGTAATACGAGCAACTTTTGTTGGAGAAACAATTTCGTTCCTCACACTATCAGGTAGTGCGAATAAGATGAGCGTGAGTCCAATAATAATACCCATACCAATCCCAATTAATTTCATAATCGTTCGAAGTCGCATTCCAGAAGTGATGATAATACAACAACCAACTAAGAAAATAATAAAAGCTGTCCCAGTATCTGGTTGGATGGCAATTAAGAAACATACAAATGCTAAAAAGAATATGGGCGGTAAAACACCGCGGTTGAAATCATCGATATAGCTTTGTTTTTTCGCATAGATAGCCGACATATAAATAATAACTGCTAATTTAGCAAATTCGCCTGGTTGAAGTGAGCGTGGCCCTAAAACGAGCCAGCTATTCGCATTATTTACAGTTTTACCAACTAAGAAAATCAGTAATAAAACACCGATAGACCCAAATACAATTAACATTAACACCTTATTATTTTGATAAAATTTAAATGGCAAAAGAGCAAAAAGAATAAAGAAAATAAAACTAATTATAAAGTTCTTTACTTGACGAGCATAAAAATAATCTGCCGGTAAGCCTTTGCCAATTGCTAAAGACCAGCTGGCACTATAAATCATAATAAGCCCAAATAAACATAGCACGATAAATACCGCAATAAATGCATAATCATAAGATTTTAAAATTCGTTTAAACATCGGCATCGTCCAATCCCTGAGAAGTTACTATCCCATCTTGTTTTCTATTCTTCCTATTATAAAGGAAAAGACCTCCAAATGAAAAGAAGAATCGCCTCCTTCTTTTGGCTCATTTTTTAGCCTTTTCACTACCAAACAAAAAAAGATGCCAGAAAAAATCAGACATCTTTTCATTTGATTCATTATTTTTTACTCATGGACAGTTCATGTAAAGTGGACAATTCTTTTTCCAGTGTAGACATTAGTTTCTTGCCTTCTTCTGGTTCAATTAGTCCTAGGCGGGTTGCAAAGTTAATTTCACGTGATAAACCATACATTTGTGTATCAAGAACTTCCTCATATGCTGGACATTGCGGTAATGTTAGATTATCCATTTGGACTTTAATCAACTGTAAGATTCGTTTTGCGTCTTGTTTTAAAAGCTCCACTGCCTCTTCTCTGTGATCTATCTTTTTATTTGCCATCACAGAACCCCCTATCATACGCCAAAAATAGCGCTTTATTTTCATCTCAAGGAAAAACCTTAAGTAAAAGTTAATACTAGATAGTACTAGTATAGCATAATTTATTTGCCACGCAAGCACGATCTAATTAAAATTTTTGAAAAATTCACTTTTACTCGCCTTTTTCAATAATCATGCTATAATACTTGTGTGAGGTGAAGACAAATTGAACGCAAAATGTATCTTATGCGAACGTGTAGATGAGCTAGACAATCGCGAATTTAAAACAAAACAATTACGTAATAAACCTATTAGAATGTATCTATGTCCTGAATGTGAACATCGAGTAGCTATTAACACTATCAGTCGCGTTAATTCTGGCCATTTCAATTTTCATAAACCAGTAGTGATTTCGAATAGTGAGTTAAAAAATATGTTAGAACATAATAAAGAAACCATATCAGAATAAAAAAGTACGAAGAGATTTTCAAATCTCTTCGTACTTTTTTATTTAATTGGAAACGGTGCAACAACGTTATCTTGACTACTTCCTTTAGTGCTACTAGAGTCAAATCTACTTGGATCTGGTACGCCTATTTGCGAATCTTTTGCTAAATCATTATAAGTTGCTTCATCCATCGTGAAAGTTAAAAGCCCTCTAGCAGTTTTACCTGCTGTAAAATTATATGGATCCGATGAACTTCCTATAAGATGAAAACCAGAAGGGATAAAGTTATCTAAACTCCCGCCGACAGATTTACTTGCTCCAAGCAAACTAATTTGATCTGCTTTATACATCTTATCTTTTTTCGAATTATTTTTAATGGAGATATCAAGTGTAATAACATAACCATTCTTGTTTGCTAAATAACTTTCTGGGTTACTCGCACTTACTTCTTTTGTTGGATTAATGACATGTTCTACTTTATATTGATTGATAAAAAGTGTTAAAGCTTCAAAATCCTTTTGGAATGATTTAGAGCTAGATAAATACGTCGTTGTTACATCTCCACCAAGAATAGATTCAACTGTAGATACTTTGAATCCAGAAGGTGAAAAAGAAAATGCTTCTGTTTTCGCGGGGCTTTTTGGTGTTTCTTTTTTTGGTGTATCTGTTGTTGTAGACGTATCTTTTTCTTCTTTAGTAGGATTTGAACTTCCCTTATCAGTGGTAGCTGCTTTATCATTGGTATCATTTTCTTTTGTTTCCGCCGCTTTATTTGATTCGTTTGATGAAGATTTTGCTTTTTTAGTTGTTGAATCTGTTGTTGATTTATCTTCTTGATCTTTTTCATTATCATTATTGCCACAAGCACCTAATAGTGCAACTAAACTAATGATTGATATAATAACCATCCATTTTTTCATATTCCTAACCACCTTTTCTGCTTACATATAATATACCAAATTGCGCTTCATATTACAATAGTGTTACAAATTCATTATTTTTATTCCCTTTTTCACATAAAATAATGCATAAAAAGACCAAATAATTTTTAAGCGATATACTTAAAAATTATTTGGTCTTTTGTTCGTTAATTATTCAGCAGTTTTTGAACGTTTTGCTGCTTTTTCACGTTCGTTTTTGTTTAGAATTTTTTTACGTAAACGGATGGATTCTGGAGTTACTTCACAGTACTCATCTTCGTTTAGGAATTCTAATGATTCTTCTAGTGATAAGTGACGAGGTTTTTTGATTACGTTTGTTTGGTCTTTGTTAGCAGAACGAATGTTAGTCATTTGTTTTGCTTTTACAATGTTTACAGCGATATCGCCTTCACGATTGTTTTCCCCAACGATCATACCTTCGTAAATATCCGTACCTGGTTCGATGAAAATAGTACCACGGTCTTCTACTTGCATTGTTCCGTAAGTAGTAGATTTACCAGTTTCCATGGATACAAGAACACCACGGCTACGTCCACCAACGCGTCCTTTTTGGATTGGTTGGTAGCTATCGAATGTGTGGTTGATAATACCATAACCACGAGTCATTGAAAGGAAATCAGTTGTATAACCGATTAAGCCACGAGCTGGAACCATGAATTGTAAACGAACTTGTCCGTTGCCATCGTTAATCATGTTTTTCATTTCGCCTTTACGTTGGCTGATAGATTCAATAACGGAACCCATGAATTCTTCTGGAGTATCAATTTGAACATCTTCTACTGGTTCACATTTCACGCCATCAATTTCACGGATGATTACTTCTGGTTTAGAAACTTGTAATTCATAACCTTCGCGACGCATTGTTTCGATCAAAATGGATAAATGAAGCTCACCACGACCAGAAACTACCCAAGCGTCAGGGGAAGCTGTTGGCTCTACGCGTAAAGATACGTCCGTTTGAAGCTCTGCAAGTAAACGTTCTTCAATTTTACGGCTTGTTACGTGTTTACCTTCACGACCAGCGAAAGGACTGTTATTTGTTACGAAAGTCATTTGCAAGGTTGGCTCATCAATACGTAATAACGGAAGTGCTTCTTGGTGGTCAAATGGTGTTACTGTTTCACCAACGAAGATGTCTTCCATACCTGCTAATGCTACTAAATCACCAGCTTTTGCTTCTTTAATTTCGTCACGTTTTAGTCCGAAGAAACCGAACATTTTCGTTACGCGGAATTGTTTTACTGTGCCATCAAGTTTAATTAAAGCAACTGTTTGTCCCACGTGCATTGTTCCGCGGAAAACGCGGCCAATACCAATACGACCAACATAGTCATTATAATCAAGTAAAGAAACTTGGAATTGTAATGGTTCGTCGCTATTATCAACTGGAGCTGGAATATGTTCGATAATAGTGTCTAAAAGTGGTTTCATTGTTTCTTTTTGTTCTGCTGGATCGGAATCATAGCTTGAAGTTCCGTTGATTGCAGAAGCATAAACAACTGGGAATTCTAATTGATCGTCGTTTGCGCCTAGTTCGATGAATAATTCTAATACTTCATCAACAACTTCTTCTGGGCGAGCAAAGTCACGGTCAATTTTGTTTACTACTACGATTGGAGTTAGGTTTTGTTCTAGTGCTTTTTTTAGTACAAAACGTGTTTGAGGCATCGTACCTTCATACGCGTCCACTACTAAAAGAACACCATCAACCATTTTCATGATACGTTCTACTTCTCCACCGAAATCGGCGTGTCCAGGTGTATCCATGATGTTTACACGTGTATCTTCATACTTAATCGCTGTATTTTTCGCTAAAATTGTAATACCGCGTTCTCTTTCTAAATCATTGTTGTCCATTGCGCGTTCTGCAACTGTTTCATTGTCGCGGAATGTGCCTGACTGGCGTAATAATTGGTCTACTAGAGTTGTTTTACCATGGTCAACGTGGGCAATAATTGCTACATTACGAATATCATTTCTTAAATTCAATCTTGTTTCCTCCTAAATTAAAAATCCAAACATTTATCGTGAAGATTAGCCAAAAGAAAGAGGAAAATAGATTTATTTTCCTCCGTCGCTATCGTCTCGTTTAAATCAACTTACCTATTATAGCATAGCTGAGCCGATTTGGCACGATTTTTATTTTCTGAAAACAAGTTTTTTTATGTTGAGCGCTTTCTTTAAGGCAGGTAGTTATCTAATAAGGTTTGATGGATTTTTGGCGATGCTACAATAGAACTTCCTTTTTCTAACATATTGATTTTTTCACCATTAATCCGTGTCACTTTCCCGCCTAATTCTTCTACGATAATTTTTCCCGCAGCAATATCCCACGGTGCTAAATTAGCAGAGAGATAGGCTCCCGCTCGTCCAGTAGCAACGTCCATATATTCCAGTGAAGCTGCTCCGTGTAATCGCAATCCTCTAGAAACTTTTACCGCTTCCCACATGGTCGGGAATTTTCTTGTCACGCTCAAATTAGCAATTAATAGCGTATCTTTTAGGTCTATTGCTGGGTCAAGTTTAGGGATAGTTCTGCCGTTTACTGTAGCACCTTTTCCTTTTTCTCCAAAATACAGCTCATCGCGTGTAACGTCATAAATATAAGCAAGCCGCCCTATTCCATCTTCATAAACTGCAAGGGAAATCGCAAAGTCGCGTTGCTGTTCAACAAAATTCAATGTCCCGTCAATTGGGTCAAGAATCCAAACCACTCCATCTAAATCTGTTACATCTGACGCTATTCCTTCTTCACCAAATAAACGATGGTCAGGAAAATGGTCTTTAATTTGTTGAACAAAAAAAGCTTCGGTTTCTTTATCCATATTCGTCACTAAATCATTGCGACCGGATTTGACATCAATGTCTAACGTTTCTTTGAAAGATTGCTTAATCTTTGCTGCGGCCTCCATAATCCATAACCTTGCTAAATAATCTATTTTTTCGCTGTCCATATGCACACCTCTTCGCACTCTTTTTGTTTATTTTATCACAAAAAATGAATTATCTGAATAGAACAAGATTCTTTCACTTGGAACTTAACTTCCGTATAATGAAAATATATGCAAAATTAGGAGGAAAACAGATGACTTTTAAAGGATTTAGTAAGAAAGATTTTAAAACAATGCAGATTCCTGGGCTTGAAGCACGCATGACCGGAATTCAAAATGATATTCAACCAAAATTCAGAGCTGTTGGGGAAGAATTGACTACTTATTTAAGTGCCAAGCTTGGCGATGAAATGTTTTTACATATTGCTCGTCACCAAAGACGTTCAGTTAACCCACCTGATAGCACGTGGCTCGCCATTTGCCATGATAAACGTGGTTATAAAAAGCATCCTCATTTCCAAGTAGGATTGTTTGATAAGTATTTATTCATCTGGCTCGCTTTTATTTATGAAAATGAAGAAAGTTTGAAAATTGCTAATCGCTTTTTGAAAGAAAAGAAATTATTGGCTGATTTACCGGACAACTTTGCTATTTCCCCAGATCATACGGAAGAAAAAACGTATCCTGTGCATGACGGCCAACTAGAGGCAACGCTTGAACGTTTCCGCGATGTGAAAAAAGGGGAATTTTTAGTTGGGAAAATTTATCTACCTGACGATAATCATCTGTCCCCTGCTAAAGACTTTATTAAAGAGGCTGAAATGGTGCTAGATGAGTTAATTCCGCTCTATAAGGCTGCGCTTCAATAAAAGATGTACAAATGACTATAATCTAGGTATAATGGTAGAGTTGTGAATTACTATGATTTGAAGGAGTTGAGGAACGTGAAAAAGGAGCAGCAAACAGCAAGTGACCCTGGTCCACATCGAAGTATTCATACAGGTGATTTTTCACGGGAACGAAACTCTAACCGCGTGAAATTTACCTGTTAAAAAAGGAGGTAAAAAGCATGCATCAAATTTTCAAATCAGATGAAAACGGCAAATTAATTGAATTAGAAGAAGTGACGCGCAATTGTTGGATTAATATTGTTGCTCCAACTTCCGAAGAAATTAATAAAATTGCCGATAACTACGAAATTCCACTTGAGTTCTTAGAAGATCCACTAGATAAAGATGAAAGTGCCCGGATTGAACGCGATGACGACTCGGATTCTGTTTTAATCGTTTGTGACTTTCCGGTAGTCGATGAAGATGATATTCATTACGCTTCATTCGAAACCATTCCAATGGGGATAATTATTACAAAAGACTATTTTATTACAATTTGCACAATCGATTCTTCTATCGTGCAGTCCTTTATTAGAAACCGTATTAAAGGCTTTTATACACATATGAAAACGCGGTTTGCATTGCAAATCTTATACATGATTTCCACTACTTTCTTGCGTCACTTAAAACGCTTGAACCGTCAAACGGACGAAATCGAAAAAGAACTACATGAATCTATGAAAAATAAACAACTTTATGATTTAATGGGGATTGAAAAAAGTTTAGTTTACTTTGTAACAGCCCTTAAATCGAATAAAGTCGTACTAGATAAAATGATGCGTCAAAATATTGTTAAAATGTACGAAGAGGATCAAGACTTATTAGAAGATGTTATTATTGAAAATCGCCAAGGTATTGAAATGGCGGAAGTCCACTCGAATATTTTGAGCGGGATGATGGATGCCTATGCTTCAATTATCTCGAACAATATGAATATCGTGATGAAATTTCTTACTTCTTTTACCATCATCTTGACGATTCCAACGATGGTGTTTAGTTTTTACGGAATGAACGTGAAATTACCGTTTATGAATACACCAATGGCTTGGATGCTTACGCTCGGTTTTGCATTCGGGATTGCTGGAGCACTTGCGATTGTATTCTGGCGGAGAAAATTCTTTTAAAAATAAACAAAAAGCGATTGTATTACCTAAAATTTTAGGCCCATACATTCGCTTTTTTTATTTCATTTATATTAATGTTTTTCCTTTTAAGTTCAAAATAACATCAGAACGACTAGCTACATGGTTATCATGAGTGACCATGACGACACATTTATTCTTTTTATGTGCTAAATCACGAAATAAATCAATAATGTTTTCCGAGGTTTCATGATCCAAATTTCCGGTTGGCTCATCTGCAAAAACAAATGGCGCATTTCCTGATAAAGCGCGAGCAATGGTTACGCGCTGTTGTTGTCCACCACTTAATTTTAAGACTGGACTGTTAATTTGTTTATCTGTCAACCCTACTTCCTTTAGCAATTCAATAGCTCTTTTGCGTTTATCTTTCATTTGACTATGTTGTATTCCCATCGCTGTATAGACATTTTGTACAGCTGTCATATAAGGAATTAAATTATACGCTTGAAAAATAATTGAGCTTAGACTTTTACGATAACTCTGTAAACTCATTGTTTCGTTTAATACTTTTTTATTAATAATTAATTTCCCGGAGGTTGGTTTATCAATACCGGCAGCAATGGAAAGTAATGTTGTTTTCCCTGCACCAGATGGTCCTAAAATCGTATAAAATGTTCCTTCTGAAAATGTATAAGAAAGGTTTCTTAAAACAATTTGAGCTTTGTTTCCCGAGTCGTACTGATAAGTAATATCCTGTAACTCTAAATTAGTTTCCATTTAAGTCTCTCCTTAATCTTTCTGAGTAAATAGCATTTTGGGTTGTAGTCGAATGATAAATAAACACGGTATCGTTGTTGCTAGGAATATTAAAATAAAACCAAGCCCACCAACTTGCCCCATTATATTGCTTGTAATCACGACATCTATTTTATCAATCGGCTCCGCATCAACCTTAGTTTTCTCTTCCCCACCTAGAGCTATTGCCATGCTTTCTTGTGTGGAAGTTTCATTCTCTTTATTTGCTTCTTTCGTGACTTCAGTCGAAAGCATTTGGTTAGAGATAGCTTGGCCAATTGGATTAGCCAATGCACAAGAAAAAGAAAAAGCAAGTGCTGCAATAATTAATACTTCTACTAAAAATTGACTCATTAATTTTGTTTTACTTTCCCCAAGTGATAAAAGCACACCCATTTCAAATTTACGCTCACGAATGGATAGTAATACGATAAGCGCAAGGATTAAGCCACCAGCCAGAAGTGTAATCATCACAATAATATTACTAAAAGATGCCACTCGCTCAATCGGTCCAATCATTTTTTTGTAAGCACTGTTTTGTGCATCAAATTGGAACATATCTCCATTATCTACATCCGTTAATTTTTTTGCTTCAGAGATAAATGAATTTATTTCTTTTGGATCTTTTAAATTAAATTCAGCTTTTTCAATGCCTCCACTCCAAAGAAAATCTTTTGCTCCTTTTATATTGGCATAGATTTTATTTCCAGGGAGCATCATTTGAAATGATTCTAGTTGAGGTTCTATTTTTTGATTGCTTTGATAAATACCTTTAACAACAAACTTCACTTTTTTCTTTTTATCATTCGTCAGTTGAAAGGTGTCGCCTACTTTAAGATTGTTTTTTTTAGCCAATTGTTTTTCAATAAGCGCTGTATTTTCTTTGTCATCTGATGTTAATGGCTTCCCAGAAATAATTTTATCTGTTTTATCTTTGAAACTGTTTAAAGTAGCTGTTTGGTTTACTGCTTTGACTGAAAAACTTGGGGTTTCTACCTTTTTCCCATTTGTATCTGTTCCAGCAACTTGGGTCATGCCCCCTTGGCCACCTTCTTGTTTTTTAGCAGGGATTGGTGTTAAATCACCTTTTGATGCGGAACCTTCTGAGCTAATTGTATAATTGTCAACCTGTGGCAATTTTTTAATTTTATTTACATCCTCGGTTGGAATCGATAAATCTTCTTCCTTTATTTCTTCCCCGCTTTGCGCCTTTTTCATTATTTCCTCTTGATTCATTTGTAGAGTAACGTTTGCTCCAAGTTGTTTTCTTGCTGATTCAGCACTTTGTTTAGTAGATTCCTGAATGGCAAAACCTGTAAAAACTAAACTGAAAATGACTAATAATAGCGTAAATAATACAAGCGATTTCCCTTTCTTAGCATTAATACTAATAAAGGCTCTTCTGATAAAATCCATTTTCTAACCTCCGTTTCTTAATATAATTAAGCATATAAAAAACAGGTAGAGTTCACATGGACTCTACCTGTTTTTTTGCTGTTTTTTTATTGCCATATTTGAAAAGTAACACCGTCTTTTTCATTAATAAGTTTGTAGTGGATTCTTTGGATATCTAAAAATTTTGCAATAATAAACAACCCTAAACCATTTCCACCTGTTTTTTTGTTACCTGATTTCTCAAGGCGATAGAACGGCTCAAATAGTTTGTTCAATTCTTCTTCGGGAATACTAGTAGCTTTATTATGCACAGAAAAATAGAAACCTTTTTCCCGATTTTGAATTTCAACTAAAATGGTTGTTTCTTCTTTAGAATAATTAAAAGCATTCTCAAAAATATTTTCGATTGCTTTTTCGATAAAGGCATAATTTGCTGTTACTGTAACATCTTCCTTCACTTGAAAAACAACTTTTTGAGACAGACGATGTGGTACCATTTTTTTACTATAGATAATTTTCTCCACCATTTCAGTTAAGGAAAAAGAAGTTTTCTCTATCATATAGTTTGTTTGATCAACTTTGGATACGTCTAACATTTCTTGTATCATCTGAGACATCTTTTCCAAAATCTGGTATGACTCTTGTAAGTATTTTGGATGATTGTCATATGGAGCTACATTATAACGCATTGCTTCTACTTGACCCATTACTGCAGCAAGAGGGGATTTTAATTCATGAGAAATAGCTGTAACAAAACTTTTTCGCATTTCCTCGAGTTGACGCTCTTTTTCTATTTCTTTTTGTAATTTTTTATTTACTTCATTTAATTCAAGCATCGTTTTTTCTAGGTTAATTGCCATTTCGTTTAAATTTCCCGAAAGCTGACCAATTTCATCTTTGGATGTAATCGGAAGTACTTCTGTAAAGTTTAAATTCGCCATTTTGGAGGCAACTTTATTCATTCGTAAAAGAGGTCTCACCATTCTGCGGGAGAAAAAGTAGGCGGTTAATAAACTTAATATAAATGCAAATAAAATAAAGTAAGGAGCAAATTGTAATAGGACGGTCGAAATATCATTAATTTTTTGGATGTTAATCGTATAGGTGAGATTGTAGGTTTGACCATTGATAGAAATAGGTTTATTTTTTGTTTCTGTTCCACCTGAATAATCCGTTGCAGTTGTACCACCTTCTGCTTTCGTGCCGTCTACAACAGTCGATGTTGCTGATTTAATGGATGCCATATTCACATTTGGTATATAAACAATATTTCCATTACTATCTATTAAAATTGGTAAAATATTTGTATTTTCCATAAAATCATTTAGTGCTTTTTCCACACCTTCAATATCATCCGCTTCGCCTGCTTTTACGACTTCATTTGCATAATCATTAATTTGTTTTATTTTATAATCATAATAAAATTGTGGTAAGAAAAAGATTAGCATGGCATAGACTAGAGCCGTAAAAAGTAAAATGATACTCACAAATATTAAAAAGATTTTCCAACTAATTCTGGTTCTCACTTTATTCATCCATTTTATAGCCAGCACCTCTAATCGTTTGAATTTTTTCAGTGTGCAGTTTTTTGCGTAGATTTTTCATATGCGTATTGATAATGGACGTATCCACAATAGCTGCGAAATCCCATGCTTGCGACAATATCATTTCACGAGTAATCACCTTCTTTTGATTTTTAATCAGGAGTACTAAAATATCAAATTCTTTTTTCGTTAATTCGATTGTTTCTCCAGCTGAAATCACTTCAAAGGTTTCGGTATCTACAGAAATATTTCCGCATCGTAGTATTTGCTTCTTTGTTTCACTTTGGTTCACTCGTCTCAAAAGTACTTGCACTCGTTTTAATAATACTAAATAAGAGAATGGTTTTTGTATATAGTCGTCCGCCCCTAGATCAAAGCCTTTCAACTCGTCATCTTCTTCGGAGAGCGCCGTCATCATAAGTATCGGTGTGGTTGAAGTAGAACGAATCAGTTCTGTTAGTGTGTACCCGTCCATACTCGGCATCATAATATCCATAATAATTAAATCAAATGTTTCCTTTTGAAATAGATGATATGCTTCTATTCCATTTTTAGCTGTCATTACTTGATACCCTGCTTCGGTTAAGAATGCTGTAATAACTCCTAAAATAGCTGAATCATCTTCTGCAATGAGTATTTTTTCCATATTTGCCTCCTACTGTTCTTTTTATTATATAAAATAAAGATGGAGTTTGCATGGAGTTATTCAATTTCTCACAAAAAAAGAATCCAGATGATAGCGCAAATTGCGACATTTGCTTCTATCAACTGGATTCCTTCTATTTAATTATTTAGCTAATTCATCATCAAGTAGAGAACGTAACTCTTCAGGGCTAATATGCTCATCAAAAATATGTTCACCCACAATAATAGTCGGTACAAAAACAACATTTGCTGCATTTGCTTCTGCGACAATTTTTTCTGATGCAGCTTTATTGTCTTGCTCTGTTAAGCCTAATTCAGATTCCATATAAGTAGCTACTTCATCAAGTGAAAGGCTACCCCACTCATCTTGCTTGCTATAAATCTTGTTGATTGTTTCACGTGTTTTTTCTGGTGTTGAATAATCTAAATAACGATGCGTCACATTTCCTCGTTGTAAAGATTCTTTCTCTTTATCAAATGGTTTAATAATTAATTCGATTTTTCCTGCTTGAATATATTCCGTGAGAACGTCTTTGGATTTTTCATTCCACTCACGACAGAATGGGCAACGTAAGTTAACGAAAGACATTACTTTAACGGGCGCTGCCTTTTCACCTACGTGTATTCCAGTTTCTGGTGTTACTACTTCTGCTTTAATTTGACTAATATCCATGAAAAAAATTCCTCCTCTTAATTATGGTTGCATTTTTATTTTACTAGTAGTTGCGTTTTTTACAAGTTGCATGACTTTATAGGCCGAATAGCCACTGGCTTTCTCAAAGTCTATGCCAATCCGTTTTTCTTCTCCTTTGGCAGGGACTACTTGTTTGAATGCTCGATATTTTTCTTTGAGCTCAAGCGTATCTATGCCCTTTTCATACGCTCGCTCAATAGCTTCTAAAAATTGTACAACAATCGTCATTTCTTCGGTTGTCCAGTCTGGATTTAGTGGATAACTGTATTCCATTAACTAATCCCTCCTTTGTTAAGTTGCAATTCTTCCAATTTCTCGGTGGTTTTTGCGGCGATTTGTTTTAATTCTTTTTGTTCATCGTCTGAGAGATTTAATTCAAGTAGTTCTCTGACTCCTTCTGCACCAATGACAGCTGGGACACTAATGAAGACAGGATTTTCTAAACCGTATGCTTCTTTCACTTCAACACCAACTGTGATAACTCTTGCTTCGTCGCGCAAAATGACTTCGGTTAATTCAGCAAGAACAGTTACAGTGCTAAATCGGAAAGTACAACCATCTTTATTTTCAAAAGGAAAATCCGGAATTTTAGTAATCATTTTTGTTAAATTTTGTAAATCCTCTGCTGAGATTCTTTTTTGATCTTCGGCTAAATAACTTAAAATTGGTTTGCCACCAAGGAAAGCCCTGCTCCATACAGGAATGACATCTTCTGCATTATCACCAATAATATATCCGTGTACATTTTTAGGGCTGATTTTAAATAATTTAGCAATTTCCACTTGAAAATAAGACGTCGCAAGCATGGTGCCAAGCGTAATAATTTGATTTGCTGATAAACCGGAGAAGCGTTTAATTAACGCGGCAACGACATTACTCTCAGCTGTTGCCACTAAGACAATTCCTCGGAAACCAGTTGCCATCATTTTCTTCACTTTTTCTTTGATTAGAGTGACATTGTCTTCTTTTGAAACGATTTGATTGGACATTTCTTCTTGAAAAAAGACGACTATATCAGCGTTGCGACACTCGTTGAAGGTTCCTGCGTGAATGGTCGCATCTGCATGATAATAACTCGCATAGTCAAAATCTTGTACGCTTGTTTTCGCTTGATCGTCTATTAAGTAAATCTCGGCTGGTATTTTTTTTAAAAGAACTGTATGAATGTAGAGATTTTGTAGATTACTTCTGCCGATAACGACAATTTTTTTCTTCTTAGATGGCATATGCGTCTCCTCCTCATCAAGTCTCTTATTGTTATTTTAGCATGCTTCCGAGGCAAAAATAAAATAACTTGACCAAATAAATAAAAAGCAATGCTCATTCGCTTTGCTTTTTACAAAATAATCTTATTTTAAGTCATTTCACGTCGTTTCACTTTTAAATAATGCGTTGCAAAACAGAAGAAGATTGGTAGTACATAACTAACGATAATCAGAATAATTACTTCTAAAATCCCTTTACCGATATAGCCACCAGTCATTTTGACAAAGCCAGTGATTGGTGTTTCGAGAATTTGAATAACCGAGCGCCATCCACCTGTATCATGCATATGATGAAAGAAACCTACTCCAAAGGCTACGATTGTCAATACAAAACAAATTCCTGCTACTACATACGCAAACCAAAATAGAGCTTTCTTCCAAGTTGCTGTTTGTTTCTCCATTTTTTCACCTGATTCAATTAGATTTGACTTTTTACGTTCACTTGTTACATTATACTCCTTTTTTTCTAAAACGGATACTTTAAATAATTCAAAAAATGAACTAAAAAGTGTTTTTGTGAAAATGCGCACTTATTTCTATATTTAAAAGCGGAGATACCCAAAAAAGAGTATCTCCGCTTCGTGTTGATTACATATGAATTGGGCGACCTAAAGCAAGTTCGGCTGCTTCCATTGTAAGCTCTCCTAGTGATGGGTGAGCGTGGATAGTAAGCGCGATGTCTTCTGCTGTAATGCCTGATTCGATTGCTAAGCCGATTTCTGAAATAATATCAGAAGCGTTCATTCCGGCAACTTGTGCGCCGATAACTAGGCCATCTTCTTTACGAGTAACTAGACGAACAAATCCTTCTGGTGCATCTAAAGAAAGCGCACGACCGTTACCACCGAATGGGAATTTAGCAGCTTTTACATCAAAGCCTTTTTCTTTTGCTTCTTTTTCTGTTAAACCAACTGTAGCAAGTTCTGGATCACTGAAAACGACAGCTGGAAGTGCTGTATAATCGTTTTCGGATTTTTCGCCAGCAATTGCTTCAGCAGCGATTTTTGCTTCATAGCTAGCTTTGTGAGCTAGAGGAACACCAGGAACGATGTCACCAATTGCGAAAATGTTAGAAACGTTCGAGCGACCTTGTTTATCAACTTCTACTAAACCGCGTTCTGTTACTTTAACGCCAGCTTGTTCTAAACCGATTTCGTCTGTATTTGGACGACGACCTACTGTTACTAAAACATAATCAGCTTCGATAGTTTTTGTTTCACCGTTAGCTTCATACGTTACTTTAACGCCGTTTTCAGTTTCTTCAGCAGATTTTGCAAGTGCTTTAGTAACCATTTCAACGTTTTTGCTTTTCAGATTACGTTTAACTAGGGAAACCATGTCTTTTTCGTATGTTGGTAAGATTTCTGGACCACCCTCAAGGATAGTTAGTTCTGTACCAAGGTTAGCGAATGCTCCACCTAGTTCTGTTCCGATATATCCGCCGCCAATTACGACTAATTTTTTCGGAACTTCTGTTAGTGCAAGTGCACCAGTTGAGCTTAATACACGTTTACCATATTTGAAACCTGGGATTTCGATTGGACGAGATCCTGTTGCAATGATAACGTTATTGAATGTATAAGTTTGAGCGGAATCAGGGTGAATCACACGTAAGGAATGATCATCCACGAAGAACGCTTCTCCTTCTAACATTTCTACTTTATTTTTCTTAAGAAGGCCTTTAACACCTGATGTAAGCTTGTTAACTACGCCGCCTTTCCATTCTTGTGCTTTTGTGAAATCTAAGTTCACGTTGTCCGCTGTAATACCCATGTTATCAGAGTGTCCAGCTTCTTTAAAACGGTGACCGATTGTGATAAGTGCTTTGGAAGGAATACATCCCACGTTTAAGCACACACCGCCGTAATATTCTTTTTCAATAATGGTAACTTTCTGTCCGAGTTGTGCAGCTCGGATTGCGGCTACATACCCACCTGGGCCTGCACCGATGACTATGGTGTCTCTTTCTTCTGGAAAATCGCCTACTACCATTTTGTTACACCTCCATTAGTAATAATTCTGGATCGTTTAATAAACGTTTAATATTGTTCATTGCTTTTTGAGCAGTTGCGCCGTCAATTACACGGTGGTCAAAGCTCAAGGAAAGAGCTAGTACTGGTGCTGCTACAATTTCGCCATCTTTTACGATAGGTTTTTGAGCAATGCGACCAACACCTAGAATAGCAACTTCTGGGTAATTAATTACTGGAGTGAACCATTGTCCGCCGGCAGAACCGATATTAGAAATAGTTGCGGAACCGTGGCGCATTTCGTCAGCAGTTAATTTACCATCACGTGCTTTTCCAGCTAGTTCGTTGATTTCATCAGAAATTTGGAATACCGATTTTTTATCAGCATTTTTAATTACTGGTACATATAAACCGTGGTCTGTATCTGCTGCGATACCAACGTTGAAGTAATGTTTGTAAACAAGTTCTTCTGTCGCATCATCTAAAGTTGTGTTAAGCACTGGGAAGTCACGAAGCGTTGCAACAAGAGCTTTCACCATGTAAGGTAAGAAAGTAAGTTTGATACCTTTTTCGGCAGCCACTTCTTTGAAACGTTTGCGGTGAGCCATAAGTGCAGTTACTTCGATTTCGTCCATTAAAGTAACGTGTGGAGCTGTATGTTTTGAGTTTACCATTGCTTTTGCAATCGCACGACGAGTTGGTGTTAATTTTTCGCGTGTTTCTGGGTAAGCATCGGAGCTTGCAACTGGTTGTTTTGCTGCTGCTTTTTCTGCTTTTGGTGCAGCTGCTTTTTCTTCTGTTTGAGCAGTAGTTGTTGCTGCAGCTGGTTGTTCGCCGTTTAGGAAAGCATCAATATCAGCTTTAACTACGCGGTTATTTTTTCCAGAGCCTGCTACTTCAGCGATATTAACGCCTTTTTCACGCGCATATTTACGTACAGAAGGCATTGCAATTACAAGGCCATTAGGATCTTTTTTAGATGATGGAGTTCCGTTTCCACCTGTTGCTGGTGCGGAAGTTGCATCGTTGTTAGCAAGTGCAGCGTCTTCTGCTGGAGATTCTGGAGTAGATTCATGGCTTGCTTCTCCTTCAAAATCACCTTCGAATGTTACTAATACTTGACCAACTGTTGCTACTGTTCCTTCGCTAACTAAAATATCTTTAACAGTACCATCTACTGGAGAAGTAATTTCTTCGACAGATTTGTCGTTTTGTACTTCAAAAATGGACTGATCTTCTTCTACTTTATCGCCCGGTTGAATAAACCATTTAACAATTTCACCTTCATGAATTCCTTCACCAATATCTGGTAATTTGAATTCAAAAATTCCTTTTCCGCTAGCTTGTGCGGGTGCAGGAGTTGATTCTGTGGATTCTGCTTTTGGTGCTGCGCTTTCTTCTTCGGCGTCGTCTTCGTGACCTTCTACGCCATCAAACGTTACTAGTACTTGTCCAACTGTAGCAACTGTACCTTCAGCAACTTTGATTTCTTTAATTGTTCCTGAAACTGGAGAAGTGATTTCTTCCACTGATTTGTCGTTTTGTACTTCAAATAGGGATTCATCTTCTTCAATTTTATCGCCTGGTTGTACAAACCATTTAACGATTTCACCTTCATGGATACCTTCACCGATATCCGGTAATTTAAATGAATATGCCATTTTATTAAGCCTCCTGTAATTTCTAAGGTTCAGATAAACTGAACCTTAGTATAAAAATATTTCTTTCCCCTTCTAAAACTCCCCATAAGTTTTAAAACGGTCATTATGAATTAAAATGCGATAACTTCTTTTACACGTTCGATAATATCGTTATGATTTGGTAACCAAACTGTTTCTGCTTGAGAGAACGGGAATACGCTATCTGGAGCAGCAACTCGCATAACTGGAGCTTCTAGAGAAAGGATTGCATGATCGTTAATTTCTGCAACGATATTAGCTGCAATACCTGCTTGTTTTTGCGCTTCTTGAACTACAACAGCACGGTTTGTTTTCTTAACGGAAGCAATGATTGTTTCCACATCAATTGGGCTAATTGTACGTAAATCGATAACCTCTACAGATACGCCATCTTTTTCAAGAGCTTCTGCTGCTTTCATTGATTCTTGCACCATCGCACCGTAAGTGATGATAGAAACATCAGTACCTTCACGACGAACAGCTGCTTTACCAATTTCTACTGTGTATTCGCCTTCTGGAACTTCTTCACGGAAAGAACGATATAATTTCATATGCTCTAAGAAAATAACAGGATCGTTATCACGAATTGCTGAGATTAAAAGACCTTTTGCATCGTATGGAGTAGATGGAATTACCACTTTTAAGCCAGGAGATTGCGCCATTAAGCCTTCTAAGTTATCCGCATGCATTTCCGGTGTATGAACGCCGCCACCAAATGGTGCGCGAATTGTGATTGGAGCATTACGAGTTCCGCCTGTACGGTAACGCATACGAGCCATTTGACCAGCAACGGAATCCATTACTTCAAATACGAAACCGAAGAATTGAATCTCTGGAACCGGACGGAAACCTTCAAGTGCAAGACCGATAGCAAGACCGCCAATACCGGATTCTGCTAAAGGAGTATCGAATACACGATCTTCGCCAAATTTTTCTTGTAATCCTTCTGTTGCACGGAATACGCCGCCGTTTTTACCAACGTCTTCCCCAAAAACTAATACGTTTTCGTCTTTTTCAAGTTCTACTGCAAGCGCATCTGTAATCGCTTGAATCATTGTTTTTTGCGCCATGATTATTTCGACTCCTTCGCTTCATAGATTGCCAGTTGCTCTTTGATAGGAGCAGTTGGTGTTTCGTACATATTTTTAAGAAGATCAGTCACTGTTTGTTTTGGTGTAGCGTCTGCTTCTTTAATTGCTACTTTGATTTCTTCTTTTGCTTGATCGATAACAGCATTTTCTTTTTCTTCGTTCCAAAGGCCTTTACCTTCTAAGAAAGTACGGAAGCGAACGATTGGATCTTTAAGTTCCCATTCACCATCAAGTTCTTTTGTACGGTAACGAGTTGGATCATCACCAGAAAGTGTATGTGGACCATAACGGTAAGTCATTGTTTCGATTAGAGTTGGGCCTTCACCAGCAACTGCACGTTCACGAGCGAATTTAGTTACAGCATATACTGCAAGTGGATCCATTCCGTCTACTTGTACGCCTGGGATTCCGGCTGCAACTGCTTTTTGAGCTAATGTTTCAGCAGCAGATTGTTTTTCACGAGGTGTAGAAATCGCGAATTTGTTGTTTTGTACTACGAAAATCGCTGGAGCATGGTAAGCACCCGCAAAGTTCATTCCTTCATAGAAGTCACCTTGGGAAGAACCGCCATCACCTGTATAAGTGATTACAACAGCATCTTTTTTACGTTTTTTAAGACCTAGAGCAACACCGGCAGCTTGCACGATTTGTGCACCGATGATGATTTGTGGTGATAATACATTTAAATCTTCAGGGAATTGGTTACCTACAAAGTGTCCACGAGAGAACAAGAACGCTTTTGTAAGTGGAAGTCCGTGCCAGATAAGTTGAGGCACATCACGGTATCCTGGAAGAATATAGTCATGTTTTTCAAGTGCATAGTGACTTGCAAGTTGGGAAGCTTCTTGTCCAGCAGTTGGAGCGTAGAAACCTAGACGTCCTTGACGGTTAAGTGAGATAGAACGTTGGTCAAGTACACGAGTCCAAACCATACGAGTCATTAATTCTACTAATTGATCATCTGTTAAATCCGGCATTAAATCTGGATTAACGATTTCTCCTTTTTCATTCAAAATTTGAACCAATTCAAATTGTTTATGAACAGCCTCAAATTGTTTCTTTACGTCGATAATAGCCTTCTTTGTTTTAGAAGCCATTTCGTATCCACCCTTTCGTCATTCACATTGTACAGTTTCAAATTCTTCATTAGTTAGGTATGCGTTTTATGTAACGCTCGTCCGGTCATTTACCTTACTAGATGGTTTCTTTTAAAACTGCCATCCTGATTGTGTATTAATTATAATAGCGTAGTAAAAAGAAAAGTTATTCTATAGAAAGAAGCAGATTCCGGAAGCTTTTTTCTAAATTCCTATTAACTAATTACGTAGCCTCTCCAGTTATTACCACAAATTCCTCATTGAAAACATGGGTTTTAAGAGAGTATGTGAAAAAACTTTCATTCTTTCACAATGTTTCATAAAAAACAGGAACTTTCCTTTTATTTAAAATGTTATTTCTGTTTTACTCGAAAACAAGAATTTTATTAATACACTAATCTTCTCTCTTAATTTACACTACCAAGATTATGAAGTCAATAAGTTAATCTCTATTTGTTTTATCGCTTACAATGGCATTATTACTTAAATCATTCGCTTTCCCGTTCTGTATTAAAAAAAGATGAAACAGATAAAAACTGTTATATAATATTGCAACTCTCGCATTATCACACCTATTTCAAACTTTCAAACAGCAAATATCGATAGTTTGTGAATTCACAAACATATAAATTTTTTCTTCGTTTAGTTTAAACGAACATTTTTTAAAAAATAATAGTTATTGTTCGCTTTTAAAACTTTATCTTTTTTAACAAATATGCCTTTAGACCTATTAAAACACTCTTTTTTTCGAGCCTGGTAATCTTTCATTCCTTTTTTTTCGTTCTTTTGTTAAAATAAAGATAAGTTATTAAAGAACAGGAGAGAATCAAATCATGCTTACAATGGACGATATTGTACGAGAAGGTCATCCAGCACTTCGAGAAGTTGCGACAGAAGTGACTTTCCCGCTTTCAGATGAAGAAAAAAAATTAGGACGCGATATGCTCGAATTTCTGATTAACAGTCAAGATGAAGATTTAGCAGAAAAATACGGGTTGCGTGGTGGCGTTGGAATTGCAGCTCCACAACTTGCTGTGACTAAACGTTTCCTAGCTATTCATGTACATGATGAAAAAGATCGTCTTTATAGTTATGTGCTTTATAATCCCAAAATTCGTAGCCATTCTGTGCAGCAAGCTTGTCTTTCTGGTGGCGAAGGTTGTCTTTCTGTTGACCGTGAAGTTCCAGGTTATGTGGTCCGAAGTGAACGTGTAACCATTGATGCCTTTGACGAAAATGGTACACCGCTCAAATTACGCTTCAAAGGTTATCCAGCGATTGTTATTCAACACGAAATCGATCATTTAAATGGTATTATGTTTTATGATCATATTAATAAAGAAAATCCATCTTACTTGCCACCAGATGTGGACGTATTTGGTTAAATTGAATAAATCCCCGCAGGAATTAAGATCCTGTGGGGATTTTTGTCTTTATGAATGGCCACCAATTGTTTCTATTTTTGCATCCAACTGTCTGAATTTACGTTCATTTGCATCGCCTGAGAATAGCACTAAATCAAGTTCTTCGTGAATAAAATGACCCTCTGAATCCACTAAATTTTTTTCAAATAATCGCGAGTCAATTTTAGCAAAGATTGTATGATAGTCCATGTCAGAAACTGTTTGAATCACGGTGCATTCGAGAACAATCGGACACACATCTATATAAGCTACTCCCCCGCTATCACTTTTGGTTAATTCGATTTGATGAACTTTTATTTTATCGTTACGCTTTCCCGACGAGAATCCCCCTTGTTCAATTAATCCTAACTGCTCTGTATTTGGAAAATTTACTGCGAATTTTTGGCCAGCATGCAAGTGTTTGCCCGCATTACTTTCTGCTGACACGCCGATAACGATACTATCTCCTAATGTGTATGATGATGATCCCGTTGACATTTGCGGTTCTCCAATCTCATTCAAATACGTTAATACAAAAACTGGATAAGCTGGATAAAATTTTTCTGTTTCTACACGCTGTTTCATAGTTAGCACCTCTAGTTTTTTCTTTCATTATAAAGATGTCGTAACAGGAATTCAACAATAAACTTAAGCCTTGCAAGTAAGCGCTTTATGCAATTATCTGGTAAAATAAGATTGGAAAGAAGGTGGAAACTTGGAACGTTATGATAGACAGATGCGCGTTAAAAATATTGGAAAAGATGGTCAAGAAAAATTACTTACGAAAACGATTTTGATTGTTGGAGTTGGGGCGATTGGGTCATATGCCGCAGAAATTTGTGCGCGAATGGGCTTTGGAAAGTTAATTTTAATTGACCGTGACTATGTGGAGCTAAGTAATTTGCAACGCCAATCGCTTTTCACGGAACAAGATGCGTTAGACAAGCAAGCAAAATCGTATGCGGCATCTAAAGCTTTACAACTCATTAATAGCGATATTACAATCGAATATATTGTAGATGATGCGAACGTAACGAGTTTAACGCCTTATGTTGGGACAATTGATTACATACTCGATTGTACAGATAATTTTATGACGCGCGACTTTTTAAATCAGTTTTGTTTCAGCCATCAAATTCCGTGGATTTTCACCTCGTGTGCTGGAAATTACGCGAATCTCATGCCAATTATTCCGCCTGACTCTGCTTGTTTACACTGTTTACTTGGTGATATTCCCCAAACCAACGCAGCAAGTTGCGATATTATTGGCGTTGATGGTGCGCTGATTCCAATCGTCGCCGGCATGCAAGTTTCCCTACTTACTCAAATGATTATCAACCCTGATTTCAAAGCAAATACCTACTACCAACTAGATAATTGGCACTTTTCTTTCCAAACTATCGAAGTCAAAAAACGTCCCGATTGCTCTAGTTGCGCACCTGGAAAAATGGTTTCAGAAGTTCCTTTTTCCGGGCAAACGGTTACTCTTTGCGGGCGTGATACAGTACAATTTCGTTTACCAAATAAAAGTAATTACCGCGAGATTAAACTACTGCTGACGGAACAAAAAATTATTTATAATGAAAACCCCGCTTTACTCAGTTTCCAATACGAAAAGTTTCAATTTGTTATTTTTAAAAATGGGCGTGTGTTACTTCATGGATCAGAAAATATAGCAGAAGCTAAGAAAATATATCATTTATTTTTTAACTAAAGGAGGCAGTTATGGAACAAAAGACATTTATTAAGGTGACTTGTAGTATTTTGACGATTAGTGATACAAGGAATTTGGATACGGATACTAGTGGTCAACTGATTCAATCTGCCTTAGAAACATCTGGGCATGAGGTAATTTCACGGGTTGTCGTTCCTGATGATGTTACGCTCATTAAGCAAAAAATAAACGAGTTAGCAGCTAATGGGTCCTTTTGTCTTATCACAAATGGTGGTACCGGCATTGCTAGGCGCGATGTTACATATGAAGCATTATTCGCAACGATTCAGCAAGAAATCCCTGGGTTTGGTGAAATTTTCAGGATGCTCAGTTACGAAGAAGTTGGCAGTCGTGCCATGGTGTCTCGTGCATTCGCTGGCTTTTCAGAAAGCGGCTTACTGCTTTTTGCGTTGCCTGGATCAAGTAATGCTTGCCAGCTCGCGGTTCAAAAATTGATTATCCCAGAATTACCTCATTTAATAGCAGAACGACAAAAATAAAACATCCGGCCGCACATGCGACCGGATGTTTTATTTATCCTCCAATTTGACTCATACGCCGCCAAGTTGGTTTATTAGATTGTACTTCATCTTGTAATTTTAATGCCATTTCATGATTTTCAGGCTTATTATCAATTGCTTTTTGCACCAGTTGCATTAATTTGACTGGATCTTGGATAAATGGGCGAATATTCATTTCTTCATCCCAGTATAAACACGCTTTAATATAACCATCTGCGGTAAGTCTGAGTCGGTTGCAACTATCACAAAAATGAGCGCTAACCGGGTGAATCACACCAAACGTCCCTTTCGCTCCTTTAATACGGAAATTTTCGGAGGGGCCATTTCCACGAATTGAGTCCACTGGTTCATACTCATAACCAGCTTCATTACAAGCCTCAAAAATTGTATCCAGCGGCAAATATTTTTCTTTCCAACTCGTACCAGCATGACCAATTGGCATATATTCAATGAAACGAATATTAATATCTTTATCTTTTGTAAATCGAAGGAAATCCGTTATTTCGTCATCATTTTGTCCTTTAATTAGGACGACATTAAGCTTAATTGGAAACAATCCAACTTCTTCTGCTTTTTGAATGCCATCGAGTACTTTTTGCAAACGACCGCCTCGTGTAATTGCTTTAAAACGATCTGCGTGAAGGGAATCTAAGCTGATGTTTACACGTGTGAGCCCCGCCTCCTTCAGCGCTTCGGCTTTTTTCGCCAAATACATAGCATTGGTTGTAATCGAAATATCTTCTATTTCAGGAATTGCTCCAAGCCCGCGAACAATTTCCACAATATCGGTCCTAAGTAATGGCTCTCCACCAGTGATGCGTACTTTTTTGATGCCGAATTTCACCATTAATTCCATAAAACTGACAATTTCATCTTTGGATAGTACTTTTTCATGGGGCAAAAATGTCAGGCCTTCTTCGGGCATACAATACACACACCTTAAATTACACCGATCTGTTACTGAAATACGAATATAATCGTGTACCCGCCCAAATTTATCCTTTAATAATTGCATAAAACAAAACTCCTATCCTACAAAATAGTTACGCTTCTGCTTTAAATGTCCCGCTTTTCCCGCCAGTTTTCTCAACTAAATAGGTTTTTTCGATGCGCATGCCTTTATCCATTGCTTTGCACATATCATAAATGGTTAGAGCGGCAATGGTTACTGCCGTGAGTGCTTCCATTTCTACGCCCGTCTTTCCAACGGTTACGACTTCAGATGTGATAGTTAGCGCAGTTTTCCCATCATCTTCAAAAGAAATATCAGCTTTTGTCGTCATAATCGGATGGCACATTGGAATTAGTTCGCTTGTTTTTTTAGCCGCCATGATTCCAGCAACTTGCGCAACGGCCAAAACATCTCCTTTAGCAATTTTACCAGCATGAATACGCGCTAAGGTTTCTTCATTCATATGTATCGTAGCGCTAGCGATTGCACGGCGTTTTGTTTCAGATTTGCTTGTAACATCTACCATTTTTGCGCGTTTTTCATCGTTAAAATGCGTTAAATCATCTTTTTCCATCTATTACCCTCCTTATCCACCGCTTACTGGCGGAATGACTGCGATTTCGGTTATTTCTTCTGGTAAAAGGTCTTGATCTTGTTGAAATTCCATATTCACAGCTAGCATACATGTTGCCAAATCAACGGCTATTTCAGGAAATTCACTACTAATAACTTCTCGAACCTCGCCAACTGTCTGGCACTGCTGCAAATTCAATTTTACTTCGGTTTTATGTGTCTTTTCAGCTAAAAAAGCGAAAAATTTAACTGTTGTTAGCATCTATGCCACCCCACCTTGTTTTATCGACATCTTTTTCTTCTTTCCATATAGGTACCCGTTCTTTTAAACGTTCAATAATATATCTGGATCCCTCGTAGCAAGCGGCTCTGTGTGGTGTTGATACACCGATGACCACAGCGACATCCGTTATTTGTAAAAGTCCTAGTCTGTGGACGATGACAACATCTGCTCCCCACTTCGCTTCTACCTCTGTAGCCAACTTGTTTAGTTCTTTGAGCGCCATTTCTTCGTAGGATGTGTAACGAATTTCTTCTGTTTGGATATCACCAGTCCATTCTCGAATTGTACCAACAAAAAGATTAGTCCCACCGTGATTTTTATTGATTAGTTTTTCAGAAAGTGGGCCAATTTCAATTTTTTCATGTTGTAAGGCTACATATCTCATTTTAAAAACTCCTTGATTAACGTTTCTGCAAAAAGGTTTAAAGCATTTTCTTCTCCAATAAAAATCGCTTCTTTTTTTAGCGCTGGATTATGTGTCGCAATTTTATGGACAGCTTTACTATTATTTAAAAGTTTGATTTCTGCCTGTTCGCGAACCAAAATAATTTTAGGAAAAGGACCTTCTTTGTAGCCTTCTATAAGAACGATATCTGATTCTGGCAACTTTTGAATGGCTGTTTTTAAATCGATACCGGTTTGTTCCATCACAGCATATTGTCTCGAATTCGCGATAACAACAGCTTCTGCACCACTTTCTTGAAACGAGTAGGAATCCGTTCCCGCGTGATCTACAGAAAAATCATGGGCATCGTGTTTGATGGCAGATACTGTGTAGTTTTCCTTCCGACTAGCGCGAATTAATGCATTTAGTAAAGTTGTTTTCCCGCTATTTTTAAAACCGATTATTTGGAGTATAGCAGCCATGCTTCGACCTCTTCTCCTTTTAATTTCCCTACTTGCCCTCGTGGGATTTTGAATAAACAGGTTGTTAAATGAAGATTACCGAGCGCACTCGACATGTCGCTACCAACCAACTCAACCAAATATTCCCCTTCGTCAGACAAACGATAGGTTCCTCGTAAAAAACGATCATAGCCATTATTTTTAGTGTAATCGCTCGCCATTTTTGCACGGACTTGAGTCGTCTCAGTTGTATCTTTCCCCATTAAGGTAGTTAATACTGGTTCTACTAATAAGTAAAAACCTGTAAAGCATGCCCCTGGATTGCCAGAAAGCGCGATGATAAGCGTTTTATCCAACCACATCCCTGTTGTTGGACTGCCTGGTCGCATTTGAATTTTATTAAAAAGTAATTCTGCTTCTTGTTTTGCAATATCAGCCATGTAGTCAAAATCACCTACAGAAACACCTCCCGTAGTAACTATTAAGTCCGCTATCTTAGTCAATTCTAGTAAACGGTTTTTCGTGTCCTCATAATTATCAGGTAATTGTTCGGCAGCGCAAATCTCGGCATGATGTACTTTTAGTAAATTCTCCAGTAACGGTTGATTACTATTAAAAATTTTGCCATCTGGAAGTGGATTTCCAGCAGGAACAAGTTCACTACCTGTGGATAAAATAGCTACTTTTGGCTTTCTGATGACTTGTACTTCTTGAATTCCAAAGGATGACAGTAAACTTATCGAACCGGCATTTAAAATGTGTCCACGATCTAACAGCAAATCTCCTTTGGCAAACTCCGTACCGATTTCTGTAATGTTACTAGATTTTTGTGTATTTATAAGTATGATTTCATTCTCGTTATCCGCTTCTCTTGATTGTTCAAGCATAATAATTTTCGAGGCATTATCTGGCACTTTTGCCCCAGTCATTATTCGGACGGTTTCACCAGGTTTTAGCGGTTTATCGTATGTTTCTCCACACGGAACTTCTGCTACAACGCGCAAGGTGATAGGATAATTCCCGTCATCCACCTCAGTAATCGCAAAGCCATCATAACCAGAACGCCTAAAATATGGAGCAGGAAACGGCGCGAAAATAGGTTCTTGTAAAACTTGATTTAACGCCTCTGTCACATGTTTCTTTTCTACTGGAAGATGCGTTATTTGGTTACATAATACTTCTCTCGCTTGTTCCATTCTAATGGTATTTCTTTTTTCAATCATTTGGGCGCACTTCCCTTTCACAATAAATGTATGCGTTTTCTTTAGTACCAATATACAGGAGTTTGCTTGTTTTAAAAAGTAAAGCGACTTCTCATTAGTTTGCTGCTTTGAATCCGTATTTTTCCAGTATTTTTTGCGCTTCTGATTTATTCATAAAATCAAGAAATGTAGCGGTTTCTTCTTTTTTATCTGAATCACTGACTTGTGCGCTGTAGTAAGCGATTGGATCATGGAGTTTCTCATCGATTTTTGCCTTCACTTGTACTTTCTTGCTTAATAGAGCATCTGTCTGGTAAACGAAGCCTGCATCTGCATTTCCGGCTTCCACGTAGGATAAGACTTGACGAACATCGGTTGCAAGAACGAGCTTTGCTTTTTCTGCATTATATAGATTTAGGTTTTCGAGCGTTTGTTTGGCATAAGCACCTGCTGGTACTGATTCTGGGTCCCCGATGGCGATTTTGGATGCATCATTAAGTAATTGTTCTAAGTTCGCCTCTGTCTTCTGATCCACGTTTTTAGGTTCAATTAGAACGAGTTCATTTCCCGCAAATTCTTTCGTTTTTTCTGCTAAATTTTGCTTAATCAGTGTATCCGCATCTTTTTTACTCGCTAAAAGGACGCCGTCAATTGGTGCACCGCTTTCGACACGTTCGCGAATTTGCCCAGAACCACCAAAATCAAAAGATAATTTAATCGTTGGATTGGCTTTTTCAAAAAGTGGTTTTACGTCGTCTATCGAATCTTTTAAACTTGCTGCTGCTGAAATATGTATAGTCGTTGTTTGGACTTTCTCAGGCGTATCCTCGCAAGCTCCGAGAAGTAGTAATAATCCACAACATATAATAAGTACTATTTTTTTCATTCTTCATCCCCCTTTTTTATTTAGTTACATTGTACTTAAGTTTGACATTTTATACCAGAGAGAACGATAATAATAGAAGTACTAGAGGGTTCAGGAGGAGATTTATGTTTACATCTGTTTGGCATACATTACTTGTAGCCACAATTTCTACGTTTCTCGCATTTATGACGATGTTACCACTGAGTTATTATTTTGCCGGTCGAAAATCACGTTTTCAGTTACCAGTGGAGATTTTAATTTTACTTCCGCTTGTTTTACCGCCAACGGTGGTTGGTTTAGTTTTACTGAATATCCTCGGCCGCAATGATTTTATTGGTGGCGTGCTTTGGGATACTTTTGATTTCAGCTTTATTTTTTCCCTTAGTGGAGCAATTGTTGCAACAACGATTATTATTTTACCAATTATGTATCAAGGCTTGAAATCAGCATTTTTATCAATTGATCACGAACTTGTATGGGCAGCAGAGACTCTTTCAGCGAATAAAAAACAGATTTTCACAAAAATTATTTTACCGAATTGCTGGCAACCAATTTTAGCAGGGGTTCTGCTTAGTTTTTGTCGGGCGATGGGTGAGTTTGGCGCAAGTTTGATGGTGGCTGGTTATATTGAAGGCAAGACCGACACCATTGCTTCAAGCATCTATTTTATGGTGCAACAAGGAGACATGCGTACTGCGATTTATCTTGGGTTAATTAACGTCATTATCGGCGTGTTTGCTTTACTTGTCATTCATGTATTAACTATACGCCAGAGTAATTTAACGAGGGGGATGTAATTATGCTACGATTACAATTTCATAAAAAACTTCCTTTTCATGATTTAAATATTGATTATACGTTTGAAAAGCCAGTAACCGCGATGATGGGTGCAAGTGGTTCAGGCAAGTCAACTCTATTTCAGTGCGTTAGTGGCTTGAAAAGTATTGACGGCGGCATTATTGAATTTGACGGGACTCCGTGGGATGATTCCAATATTTCGTTACATCTTCCTGTGACAGAGCGCAAAGTAGGTTATTTATTTCAGAATTTAGCTCTATTCCCAAATATGAATGTCTATGAAAATATTGCTTTTGGCTTGAAAGTGAAGAAAAAGAAGAAAAAAGAACAGGCGGAAATTCAGCAACAAGTACGAAAAATGAGTGATTATCTACAAATTTCTCACCTGCTTTATTCTTCCGTTCAGAAATTATCTGGTGGCGAGAAACAACGTGTTGCGATGGCTCGGGCAATGATTACGGAGCCAAAATTACTTTTACTGGATGAACCTTTCAATGGTTTAGATGAAGAAACGCGTTTGATTTGTATGAAATTAGTTGGTCAAATGGCCAAAGACTTCCATATTCCCGTTATTTTTGTCACGCATTATGCCTCGGAAGCAGAAATGATGACCGAAGAAATTTTAGTTATGCGAGAGGGACGCCTTGAAAAACGAAAAAGTTAATGTTGGTATCGTTTTAGCTGGTGGTCTTTCAAGCCGCTTCAGGGAATCAAAAGCATTTTTTCAGGATGAGGCAACTGGAAAAACGTGGGTCGAGCTAACGGTTAGTAAGTTGCTGCCGCTTTGCGATATGGTATTTGTATCGGCAAATCATGAAAATCATTCAAAACTCGCGGCTCTTTTTGATGCAGAACCAAGCATTGAAATCATTCCAGATCAAACTGCATTCAGGGAATTTGGACCGCTCGGAGGCATTTATGCGGTGATGGTAGAAGCAGCGACTTATCAGAAAGCTAATTTCCTAGTACTTCCTGTTGATATGCCTTTTTTGACTCCAAAAGAAATTGGACAACTAGCTGATTACCCTAATCATTTTGCTAAAACGGAGCAAGCAAATCATTATTTGGTCGCCAATATCCCCTACTCACGAGAAACACTACATAAATTATTGCAAGACGAGCAACATCGTGTCAGAGCTTTACTTGAAAAACTCGATACCAAGCCATTAGCTTTTGAAGATGAAGCTCCTTTTAGAAATATCAATCGACAAAATGAACTTTTTTAACCTTTTCTTGTCCTTTTCTTTAGTTTTTTTTGGTAAACTAGAGAAAATCATGAGAAGAGGTTTTTTTATGCAATTTTTCCGCTTACTTTGGGCGTTTACTTGGAAGCAAGCACTTTGTTGTATTTTTCCAGGTATTATATTTATTTCGCTCGCGCTTACAAAATTGATTGATATTCCTTTTATTGCGCGCTACGACTTACTTTTAATTATTTGCCTTGTAACTCAAATTCTACTTATAAAATTTGGTTTAGAAACGTGGGATGAACTGAAAGTAATTATGGTTTTTCATATTATCGGGCTTGGGCTCGAAATTTATAAAGTACATATGGGTTCATGGAGTTATCCAGAGCCTGGTTTCATGAAAATTCTCGGTGTGCCCCTTTATAGCGGTTTTATGTATGCAAGTGTCGCCAGTTATATTTGCCAGGCTTGGAAAAGATTTGATCTTAAAATGACAAATTGGCCAAATATCTGGTTAGTAAGTAGCCTTTGCATAGCGATTTACGCTAATTTTTTCACGCATCATTTTATAATGGATTTTCGCTGGATTTTGATTGTTTTAGTTCTCGTTTTATTCCGAAAGACATATGTTTATTTCAAAGTTAGTTCGACTCAGCTCAAAATGCCTTTATCTTTTTCCTTTTTATGCATTGCTTTTTTCATCTATCTTGCGGAGAACATTGCTAGTTTTTACGGAGCTTGGTCTTATCCAGACCAGCTAGTTGCATGGCGTCCAGTGCACGTTTCAAAAATTACGAGTTGGTATTTACTTGTTATTATTAGTATAATAATCGTCGCACAACTTAAATTCGTTAAGCAAAAATTAGAACAAACTTCTGTAAAAGCCAAAAGCGAGGCCACGCTGAAATAGTGGTCTCGCTTTAGTTTTTATTGGTAAACAAAATTATTTTTTCCAGAAAGAAATTGGAATTTATTTGTGAATTACATATAAGCTATCTTTCAAAAAAGGAGTCATCTGAATTTCTGTTTTTTCTTCATGAAGTATTTTTGTGAGGCTAACCTTTTTACCTTGCTCCAAATCAATTGCATAGTCATCCAAAGAAACAAATTGCCCTTTCAAATAAATTGGGACATTTGATGGCACATAAATGATAACTACTTTTTCGGTCTCCGCTGCTCGAATTTCTGGAGTTTGATTTAAAACTAGATTTATTGGTGCCAGTGTTGTTAAGTCATTAGCCAGAATAAAGGATTTTAGAAATGCATAATCTGTAGCTCCTTCAAAATGAAGTGCTTGTCGCCAATTAAATGGAGAAACAAATCCTTCACCTAGAGCTGATCCAAATGTACTTCCTTCTTCATGCCAACTCCAAATGCCATGTGCCCCATAAGAAATACCAGCTATAGCACCAGATAAGACACTTTGCCAAGCTGCTTTTCGTACATCTTCTCGGCTAAAACGACCATATTTTTGTCGACTATATCCCATTAATTCGTAACACGGTTCTGAATTAATAACTGGCTTGATTGGCTCTAACTGACTAAAGTGTTCTGCCAACGTATACGCCATTGATTGGTGCTCCGAATTATGTCCAGATTGATAAAAATACAAATCAAGTGCTGGATGTGTTTGCAGATTTTCCGGAATATCTTTTAATCGACCACAAATATGCAAAACTTTAAGTGCGTGTGGCGCTTTTTTAGAAACGGTTTCTAAAGCTTCCAAATAATAATCTGTTACAGTTTCCGTTGGAAAATCCGTGTCCCCACTAATGATATAAATTGGTTCGAATTGCTCGAAATGTTCCAACATCATTTCTGTATAGGGTTTAATGTCTTCTTTTCGAAACAGTGGTGAAGTACCAAATTTCGCCCCCCACGTCTCCGGAATATAATTACACCAAAGCAAAACAAGCGCTGGAGTAAAACCTTGATTCACTGCCATTTCTAACATCTTTTCTGCATGTTTAAAGTAGGCTTCATTTTTAGCTTTTAAATCGAAAAAACCTTCATTTATACCAAACGGCTCTTGAATTTTTTTTAGTACACTTCGATCCCATTGTGGCAAAATATTGATTTGCAGTACATTAAACCCCTGCTCTTTTCGGACTTTTAAATAGTAGGCCCAATCTGTTAAATCAATATTCGTAAACGCACTCCAAACAGTATCTGCAAGGTAGAAAAAAGGTTTATCATTTTTCTCAATCCGGCGCTTATCTGCACTTTGTTTTAACATTTTTTTCACCCTTTCTATATTAAGCCTTTGCTTCTAAAATCTTTTGGTTATTGTCTACGTGTTTTCCAAGGTTTACTGTAATAACATCGGCGAGTGTAGCACTATTAGTTACAATAATAGGTGTTGTAATATCATAGCCGGCTTTTTTTATTGTATCCAATTCAAATGTTCCTAATAAATCACCTTTTTTTATTTCTTCTGATTCGCTTACTTCAATATCAAAAAATTGACCATTTAGATTAACTGTATCAAGTCCAACATGAATTAACAACTCGACTCCTTGTTTGGAAATCAACCCTATCGCATGCTTGGTTTGGAAAACACTAAGTACTGTTCCATCAAATGGAGCACGAATCTCGCCACTCGCTGGAAGAATCGCTACTCCTGCTCCCATTATACCAGCAGAGAAAACTTCATCTTTCACATCATTTAATGCAATCAATTCCCCTTGAAGTGGGCTATAAATAGTTTCATCTAATGTAGCTTTTTCTCCTGTTTGAATTACTACTTCCTCTACTTTATCTTTAAATCCAAAGAAATAAGTTAAAATCAATGCTACACTGAATGCTACTACTAGAGAAATTAAGAATCCCCAAAAATCCCAGCCTATTCCATCTGGATTAATGAACATCGGAATACCAAAAATCCCACCAGAAGCGAAACCTCCAAACATTTTTGCAGCACTCATACCTGCAATTGCCCCACCAAATGCTGATCCTACGCAAGCCATAATAAATGGTTTTTTATACGGCAAGTTTACTCCATAAATCGCTGGTTCCGTGATTCCTAAAAACCCAGAAATAGTTGCTGTTATAGAAAGGGAACGCAATTCTTGGTTTCGAGTTTTGAGCATTACTGCCATAACCGCGCCAGTTTGCGCGAATACAGTACAATAAAGCATTGCATTAATTGGATCATACCCTAAAACAGAAATATTATTAATGAAAATCGGGATAAATGCCCAGTGCAATCCGAACATGACAGCCACTTGCCAAACCCCAGCCAGGAAGAACCCTGCAATCATCGGGCTAAGCGAATAAAGCCCCAATGCTCCTTTTGCAAGTAGTTGGCTAGCATACGTTGAAACAGGTCCGATGATAATTAGAGACACAGGCACCACAATTAAAAGTAATAATAGAGGAACAAAAATCAATTGTAAACTTTTCGGAATAAATTTCACTAATACTTTTTCCAGTTTGCTCATAAAGTAAATAGCTAAAATAACAGGAATAACAGACATTGTATAATTCATTAAAATTACAGGGATATGTAGAAATGTTAAATGAGCTCCGCTGCTATACATATCAACAAGCGTCGGGTAAACAAGTGCTGCACCAACCGCAGCAGAAAGATATTGATTCGTTTTAAATACTTTCCCTGCTGAAAACCCAAGTATAATTGGCATAAAGTAAAAGAGGGCATCACTTGCCGCGTAAAGAACTTCGTAAACACCAGCTGAGGTATTAATTAGTCCCATTGTAACTGCCGCTGTCAGGAATCCTTTCAAAATACCTGAAGCTGCCAATAGACCCAGTACTGGCATAAAAATTCCAGAAATTAATTCAACAAACTTATTAAAAATACTTTTGTGTTCTTGTTCAGGATTATCTTGCAGTGCATCATCTGGTTTAATACCTAATACTCGAATGACCTCATCATAAACATAACTCACATGATCACCAATAACCACTTGGTATTGTCCACCACTTTTCACAACCGTCATAACACCTTTTAAGGCTTTGATTTTTTCTGTTTCTGCTAGATTTTCATCACGTAACTTAAACCGTAGTCGTGTCACACAGTGAATCACACTCAAAATGTTTTCTTTTCCACCAACAAGCTTTACAACCTCTTTTGCAAGATCCGAATTATTCATTTAAAATTCCTCACCTTCTGTATTTTTAGAATACTGCTTTTCACTTGTTTTTCCCATTCTTGAAAATCTTCCAGAGCATGTGTATGAGTGATACTTGGTTGGTACAATTTTGCTATCGTTCTCTTATTTTGTAGGTTATTGTCGGCAATTTCAATAGCACCAATTGCCGAAAGTTCTTCCGCGGGACTGACTGCCACTTCTGCTTTTAAAACATCTGCTAAATATTGCATCAACTCATGTTGCTTTGTTAATCCACCGTCTACTTGTAAGCGCTTAATATTTTGACCTATCATTAACTCCATTTGGTCAATAACAGCCTTAATTTGAAATGCAATACTTGTAAAACCGGCACGAATAATATGCCATTTTGTATGTTCTCGTGTGAGACCGAGAATCTCTGCTCGTATATCTGTATTCCAATAAGGGGCGCCTAAACCTAATTGTCCAGGAATTAGCACAACACCCTCATTGCATGGTAATTGAAATGCTCGCTTACAAGCTGTATCGTAATCATTAAATAGTTCTAATTGTTCGGATAAAAAAACCAATGTGTCTCCACAAGAACGAATAATTCCTTCTAACGCAAACTGGTTCACGCCTGCAACATCCCAGGCAAGAGTTGTCAAAATAGCATCGTTTTCAGGTAATCTGTTCTCACCAATTTGCATCATAACAGAGCATCCTGTCCCAAGCGTCGCCTTCACTGCCCCAAATGTATCACAGCCTTGTCCATAAAGTGCCGCTTCTGAATCAGCCATCACACTATGAATCGGTATCTCCTGATAACTTCCAAAACTTCCAGCAGATTGTTTCACTTCTGGTAAATAAGCACGTTTGACTCCGAAAAGTTCGAGTAACTCATCTGACCAATCATTTTTTTCAATATCATAAAGGAGTGTGCGGCTAGCATTTGTTCGGTCTGTGAAATAATTACTATCATCCGTAAGCGAAAATAACAACCAAGCATCCATTGTGCCAAATGCCAATTGATTACGACTTGCTGCATCCCGCACCGCTGAAATATTTTCCAATAACCACATCATTTTAGAAGCAGAAAAATAAGAATCAATTTTCAGTCCGGTAAGCTGTTTAATTCTTTTTTCATAACCAGCTTCTTTTAACGTTTCGCAAATTTCTTTTGTTCGATTACATTGCCATACAATCGCATTATAAAGTGGCTTCCCCGTTTGTTTATCCCAAGCTACAATTGTTTCCCGTTGATTCGTCAAAGCAAGTCGCTCGATATCCGCTGTAATTAAATCATGTTTTGTCAAGATGTCCGCAATTAATGTACGGACATTTTGACAAATTTCGATGGGATTATGTTCCACCCAGCCTTTCTTTGGATACAACTGTCGATGCTTTTTATCTAAACGATCTACAAGTTTGCCTTCTTTAAACAATAATACTTTCGTACCAGATGTGCTTTGATCAATGGCTATTTGATAGTGTTTCTTCATCTTCTTTCGTCTCCAATGATCGGTAGGTTTTTCATGATTGTAGCAACAATACCAGTAGCAGATAAGCCATAATAATCAAAAATTTCTTGGCTCGTTCCAGCGATAGCGGGTTCATCTGGAATTCCTAAAATCAAATGACGAATACTTGTTGGCGAACTACTTACCACTTCGCTCACTGCTGCACCTAAGCCACCATAAATGCTATGTTCTTCTATACTAATAAGTAGTTTCGTTTCAGTTAATGCCGCTTTTACTACTTCTTGGTCAAATGGTTTGATTGTTGAAAAATTCAATACGCGTGCGCTGATTCCTTTCAACTTCAATTCTTCACTTGCATCAAGTGCGACACGTACCATTTCACCAGTTGCTAAAATTGACACATCGTTTCCTTCCCTAAGAGTTCCAGCTTTCCCAATTTGAAATACTGGTTTTTCTGCGTAACAATCTTCTACCGCATTTCTGCCAAGACGAACGTACGCCGGCCGATTTGATTGAAGCAAATAGTCAAAAATAGCTTCAGTTTCCAGACGATCAGCTGGTAGAATGACTTCTAAATTAGGAATCGCTCTAGTAACAGCAATATCTTGAAGCGAATGATGGCTCATACCAAGTGCACCATAACTAACACCACCGCTGATGCCAATCAATTTTACATTTGTGTCTGAATAAGCCACGTCTACTTTCACCTGTTCAATACTGCGCATACTTAGAAAACAAGCTGGTGAAGCGACAAAAGCTCGTTTGCCACTATGTGCTAAACCTGCTGCAATTCCAACAATATTTTGTTCGGCAATACCAGTTTCAATTAATCGCTCTGGAAATTTCTCAGCAAAAGCCCCCAGCGAAGCGGATCCTCTTGAATCACTTGTTAAAACAACTAAATTACTATCGTTACGAGTTGCTTCTTTCATTAAAACTTCACACATTACTTGGCGGTTCGCTATTTTATTCATGACGGCACGCCTCCATTCTTTCCTCTAAATCTTTCATAGCTATTTCGTATTCCTCACTGCTTGGTACGTAATGATGCCATTTAGCAACATTTTCAGCCATTTTAACACCATAACCTTTTATTGTTTTCGCAATAATTAGACGAGGTTTTCCAGTCTCATTAACTGTTTTAAAAATTGCTTGTAGCTTATCCGGATTATTTCCATCAGCTTCGATAACATCCCAACCAAATGCGCGCCACTTATCTGCCAAAGGTTCTACACTCATTACATCTTCTGTTCGACCGGAGATTTGTAAGGAGTTCCGATCAATAATCGCAGTCAAATTATCTAATTTATAATTTGCTGCAGCCATTGCGCCTTCCCAGACAGACCCCTCTGCAAGTTCCCCGTCCCCCATGAGTGTATAGGTGTGATAACTTTTCCCATCCATTTTAGCAGCTAATGCCATACCCACAGAAACAGATAAACCATGGCCGAGCGAACCTGTGTTCATTTCAATTCCAGCTACTTTATTATTTGGATGCCCGATTATACGCGAGCCAAATGCGGAGAAATCAGCCAATTCCTCTTTTGCAAAAAATCCTTTATCTGCTAAAACTGCCCAAAGAACTTCGACAGCGTGTCCTTTACTTTGAACATAGCGATCACGGTCTAAAGCTTCTGGATTTTCCGGATTAACATTCAGCACACCATAGTAAAGCGCCACAAGAATATCCGCACATGATAAATCTGAACCAGTATGTCCCGTTTTTGCATCGTATATCATTTTTAGAACATCTTTTCTAATTTCAAACGATTTTAACTTTAATTCACTCATTTTTTACTCCTTTCTCTATTCACCGCGTAAATAAGCTTTTATATCTTCTTCAATTGGATCATAGAGGTCTGGCTTTATGCCAATGTATTTGCATGTTTCATAAAGAATTGGGACCACATCTGCATGGATGCCACTAACATGATGAATATATGGTCCAGAAACGATTTTTTCCTCTAATCGTTTCAAATTGTCTACCTCAATCCAAAGATATGTTCCTTTTGTATATGGTCCTTCAATACCTCTCGCTTTACCCAGTAACAAGGAATATTCGCCATTATCACCATCAAAACGACATAAGGTTAATTCGCCACCTTTCGCTTCCGCTTCGACTGCACCAGGTGAATCAAACGCTAACGGATAGCCAATTGCCGGTTTATCTTTTGCAACAGAAAACGGAAACAGTCCACAATGTTGTAGCAATTCACCATTCTCATTATCTGGATGTCTAACAGTCCAATCAGCGAAAAAGCTTTTATTTCTGCCTAAATTTGCCGCTTCGATTAATAAACAAGAAATTGCTCCATGGATATCTGTTTCACAAACAACTGGAATTCCTTCATCAATGAGCATCGCGTTTGCAGCGCAAGGCATAATACCAATTTCATCTTGAAGTGCTGTCCAGCATTGGATGGCAATCGCACTACAACCATATTTCGTTGCTAAATTTTTCATTGCTACTTTAAGAGCAGCAACCATTCGTAAGTCAACTTCTTTAATTTTAACGATTGCACACCCGTGACAATATTCGACGGTTCCATCTACTTCCTCTATTTGTTCGCTAGATACGCTACGAATTTCTTTTATTAATTCTGGAAGCGGAATTGGAGCTAATTGAATATTAAATTTTTCTAGCAACTCTCCTTCATTACACATCGTTGTCCAAAAATCGAATGGCCGTGGTCCAATTTGTAAAATCCGCATGTTTTGAAATGTTTTTACTGTATTACAAACTGCAATGAAATCTCGAATTCCTCGTTCAAACTCTGGATCAGATAGACGGCAATTTGTCATATATGTAAATGGTACTTGAAATCGACGTAAGATTTTTCCAGTTGCAAATAAACCGCACTGTGTATCTCGAAGTCTTATACCATTTTCATCAGGACGTTCGTCGCGCGGACCCCAAAGCAACACTGGTACATCTAACTCTTTAGCAAGTCTTGCACAAACATATTCCGTTCCAAAATTAGTATGTGGTAAAAACAAACCTTGGATTCCAGCCTTTTTAAATTTTGCTGCAATTTTCATCACATCTGCATCATCATAAAGTAATCCATCTTCATTAAATTCTGTAATGTCCACAAATTCAATATTTAGTTCGTTTAGTTTATCTCGTGTGAGATTTGCATATTTGATTGCATCTGGCGCACTAAATATACTGCGCCTTGTCGGTGCAAACCCAATTTTAATCGCCTCCATCTTCTAACCACCTTTTTTAGTTTAGTAATTATTTTAGTCTCATAGAAAGCAACCAGTAATCGCTTTCTTTATTTGCATTATAGTATTTTTTATAAACCAAGTCAATAAAATTAAAGATTATTTTATATTTTATTTTAGTTTATTTTATGATAAATAACTAAACTAAAGTTTTGAATGACTGGAAATATGCTATTTTTTTGTTCCGATTTACTAAACATGATATACTAAACTAGATAAATTTAGTAAACAAGGAGAAATGAATAATGAAGCTGGAAGATATTGCACGATTAGCAAACGTTTCGAAATCGGCTGTTTCCCTTGCGCTGAATGGAAAAGCTGGCGTAAGTGAAGAAACCCGTTTACATATTCTACAAATTGTCGAAGAAAATAATTACGTCCCATTACGAAACACCAATAAAAAAATGAAAAAGAAATCAACCATTCGTTTTATCGCATGCAAAAGTCCTAATTTGATTACCGAACAATATCAGAACTTACCCTTTTTCAGTGAGCTGCTTAGCTATTTATCTGCTGAAATTGCTAGTTACCCATATGATTTGGTTATCTCTACCTTTGATGCAACAACCATATTAGAAGAACTTGCTGAAGCAGAAAAAGAGCAACCAACAGCAGGCCTTATTTTACTTGGCACTAATTTAAACGCTGAAGAAATTAACCGAATACAGCAAGAATATCCTAAAATCGTTGTCTTAGATACACACCATCCGCATATCTCAGCCAACTTTGTTTCTATTAATAATTTTCTTGGCGGATATAAAGCAGCTGACTACCTTTTACAACTATCACATACAAAAATTGGTTATGTGATGGGGCTACCACGCATTAAAAATTTTGATGAGCGGAAAAGTGGCTTTTTTGCTCGTTTAGAAGAAGCCGATATTTCAGTTCCTGAAGAACATGTCTTTCATCTATCTGCAATGCAAATCCAAGAGGAAGCTTCGGTAAAAGAAGCCATTGCTGAATTGCAAGATTTACCTTCTGCCCTTTTTTGCGAAAATGATTACATGGCTATTAGCATGATTAAAATGCTGCAAAGTCTATCGATCAAAGTACCTGAACAAGTTTCCGTATTAGGTTTTGACAATATCAATGAAAGTAAAGTAATTACACCAGAACTAACAACTGTTCATGTTAAAAAACGTGATATTGCTGAACAAACACTTGCCCTCTTGTCCAAACAAATTAAAGCAGATACGAATTTTGAAACCAGACAAATCCAAGTGAATACAAGCTTAATCGAGAGAACTAGCTGTGTTCCGTTCCAAAAATAACAAAAAAAGCCTGTGCTCAAAAATAGAGCACAGGCTTTTTTTGTTATTTTAAATTAATTTTAACTGTTTTAAAGCATTATAAACCCCATCATCATCAACATGACTAGTAACATAATCCGCCACTGCTTTTACCTCATCACGGCCGTTTCCCATTGCCACACCTGTTCCAACAGTTTGAAGCATTGCAATATCGTTCAAACCGTCGCCGAATGCGTAAGTATCTTTCATCGAAAAGCCAAGTTTTTTAATCATCTGCTTAATACCTTCCGCCTTGGAACCGTCTGCTGGACAAACATCCACGGAAACATCGTGCCATCGCAAGAAACCATATTGTTTAAATTCTTCTCGGTAGTAAGCATCATACGATTCATCACAGAAAAGTAAGCACTGATAAATGTCTCGACCTTTATAATAATTAGCATCTACTTTAGGGTACTCTCTTTTAATCGAATTCATTCCAATCGTCACCCGGTCGTGATCAGGCAAATTCGCGCGCATGGAATCTTTTCCGGAAAAAACAATTGGATGCTCATGCTCCGATGCAACCGTGATTAAACGTTCTAAAGACTCGGTTGGTAATGGTTTAGCGTATATTTCTTTGCCTTCAAATATAACATATTGACCGTTATAGCAAATATAAGAATTAATATCTAACTCTTTTCTGATTTCGTCAAGCATAAATGGACCGCGACCAGTTGCAATAGCCACATAAACACCATTTTCTTTCAATTTAGCAATCGCTTGCTTCACTGATGCTGTAATTTCTTTCGTTTCTCCTACAAGTGTGCCATCTACATCAAAAAACACAATTTTACTCATTGATTAAACGCCTCTATCCTCTATCCATTTTTAAATCATTATGTTTAAATTATAGCAGAAAATCTCCTTGATAACAGGGTTGACAAAATTAATTATACTTTCTAGTAGCAATTATCTGGATTTATGGTATATTAGAATGAAGGATATAGATCGGATGAACATTTGTAGAACGACAATGGAACGTGAAAAAAAACTTATAATTACATCTTTTACTCGGAAATTTGTTTCAAATTCCCAAAATAAAGGTATGCAATTATAACGGATAAGAAATTTAACATACGTGCACAGCTATTTTTATACATTAGTCTGTGGTAATTTTTCTTTGTCTTTTTTATGCCTGATTGTCAGTATCTCGTGCACCCATATCCGCTTGCTACTAAGTCCACAACTGAAAGCAAGCCAATGAATACTAAATAAATATTAGGTTTTCAGCTTGAAAATCTATTTTTAAAAAACAAAACTTAAATTTTAAGGAGAGAAAAACATGATTTTTAAAGTATTTTATCAAGAAACACTTACAGAAACACCCGTACGTGAAAAAACACAATCACTATATGTAGAAGCGGAAAGCGAAGTAAAAGTACGCCAACTTTTAAAAGATGAGCCTTTCCACATCGAATTTGTCGAAAAAATTAGTGACGCGCATTTAGCTTATGAAAAGGAAAACCCAGACTTCGCGCTCTGGGAAAAATAAGCCTATATGAAATTTGTTAAAAATAATGAGACAGCTGTTTTCGCTCTTGGTGGACTAGGCGAAATCGGTAAAAACACATATGGCGTACAATTTCAAGATGAAATTATTCTAATTGATGCAGGAATCAAGTTCCCAGAAGACGAACTTTTAGGTATTGATTATGTTATTCCTGACTACAGTTACCTGGTTAAAAACAAAGATAAGATTAAAGGACTTTTTATCACCCACGGTCATGAAGATCATATCGGTGGGGTTCCTTACCTACTTCGCGATCTTAATATCCCAATTTACGCTGGGAAACTTGCGAGTGCACTTATCCGCAACAAATTAGAAGAACATGGCTTGCTTCGTCAAACCAAAATTTATGAATATGAAGAAGATGACGTTTTTAAATTCAGAAAAACAAGTATCTCTTTCTTCCGTACAACACATAGTATTCCTGATACGTATGGTATTGTTGTCAAAACTCCATCTGGTAACATCGTTCATACTGGTGACTTCAAGTTTGATTTTACTCCAGTTGGCGAACCAGCAAACCTGACAAAAATGGCTGAAATTGGTAAAGAAGGCGTTCTTTGTTTACTATCTGATAGTACAAATGCGGAAGTACCAAATTTCACCATGAGTGAGCGTGTCGTTGGCGAAAGTATTAAAAATATTTTCCGCGATGTAGAAGGACGAATTATTTTCGCTACCTTCGCATCTAATATCTACCGTTTACAACAAGTAGTGGAATCCTCTATCGAAACTGGTCGTAAAATCGCTGTTTTTGGTCGTAGTATGGAATCTGCTATGGAAATCGGTAAACAATTAGGCTATATTCAAGCGCCAAAAGACACATTTATTGATGTGCATCAACTTAATAAAACACCAGCTGGAAATGTGACTATCCTTTGTACAGGGAGTCAAGGTGAACCAATGGCTGCTCTTTCTAGAATTGCTAATGGTACGCACCGCCAAATCCAAATTCAACCAGGTGACACGGTAGTCTTCTCGTCTTCCCCAATCCCTGGTAATACAACGAGTGTAAACCGAACAATCAATTTACTTTATCAAGCTGGTGCAGAAGTTATCCATGGTAAAGTAAACAATATCCATACTTCTGGTCACGGTGGTCAACAAGAACAAAAACTAATGCTACGTTTGATGAAACCTAAATTCTTTATGCCTATTCATGGTGAATTCAGAATGCAAAAAATTCATGCAGAGTCTGCTGAAGAATGTGGTGTTCCGGAAGAAAATAGCTTTATTATGGCAAACGGAGATGTACTCGCATTAACGAGTGAAACAGCTCATGTTGCTGGTAAAATCCATGCAGCAAGCGTCTATATTGATGGTAGCGGTATTGGCGATATCGGTAATATTGTCCTTCGCGATCGTCGTATTCTTTCTGAAGAAGGCCTCGTAATCGTTGTTGTATCCATTGATATGAAAAATTCTCGTGTGATGGCAGGACCTGATATTATTTCACGTGGCTTCATTTATATGCGTGAATCCGGTAATCTCATCGGAGAAGCGCAAGGCCTCCTAACGCGACACTTAAACAAAGTAATGGAACAAAAAACAACGCAATGGTCTGAAATCAAAAATGAAATTACAGATACTTTGCAACCTTTCTTGTACGAAAAAACAAAACGTCGTCCAATGATTTTACCAATAATCATGGAAGTATAGTTTTCAAGACGATAAATGGTTTCAAAATCATTTATCGTTTTTTTGTTGATTTCTCAGAAAGACGATGGTATGTTTAAACAAACAAAATAGAAAGACGAGGAAAATTTTATGACAGAAACTAGGACTGAAAAAAAGAAAAAAACAACGTCCACTTTTACTAAAGTTATGAAAATTGCTAGTGTTGCTCTTTTAGGAATTATCTTCTTCTCTATAACAGGATTGGCAGCGAAGTATTACATCACCGTTCAAAATACCTTTTCAAAAATAAATGTCCCTCTAGAATCAAGTAATAAAACTTTAAGTGATTTAGAAAAGAAAAAACCTTTCTCTGTGTTACTCATGGGTTCAGATGCCCGAGCTGGTGAAAAAAATGGTCGCGCAGATACAATTATTCTTGCCACAGCTAATAAACAACAAAATGCCGTAGAAATGGTTAGTATTCCTCGTGATACAAAAGTAGACTACGGAAATGGCGACATTGGTAAGATTAATGCCTCTTACTCCAACGGTGGCCCCTCAGGAACAGTTTCAGCGGTCGAAAAACTTATGCCAGGTGTTCCTGTAGATTATTTCATTTCAATCAATATGGAGGGCTTTAAAGACCTAGTTGATGCTGTTGGAGGTATTACTGTTTATAACGATATCGACTTAACAGAAGTAAATAGCAAATTTGTTAAAGGTAACATTACTTTAAATGGAACAGAAGCTTTACAATATGTTCGTATTCGTCATGAAGACCCCCGTGGTGACTTTGGTCGTCAAGATAGACAGCGCGATGTCATTATTGGTATTGCGAATAAAGTTATCAGTTCATCCGGAGTTTCCAATTTCGAAAGCATTATGAAAGCTGTTGGCGATAATTTCCAAACTAATATGACGCTTACAGATATTACATCCATGGCAGCAAATTATTCTTCCGTACTTAAAAACGTTGATTCCCAAGAACTTAAAGGTGAAGGGGAAATGATTTATAGCGAGTCTTACGGATTTGATTTATATTATTTCGCTCCTGATAAAACAGATTTAGAGCGAATAATTACTATGTTTAAAAAGAGTTTAGATATTACTGAATAAAAAAAGATGACTGAGGCTTGAACGAGCTTCAGTCATCTTTTTTATTTATGTTTCGTAATAAGTGCATCCATCTCTGTAATTACTTTAGCGCAAGCTTGTTGATGATAAGCAAATACAACTTCATAATCAGGTTCAGACTCTTTTTCAAGCGTCACATGATATAAAATTTCAATATTATTAATTGCTTGCTCTACTAAATGAGTAAAATGAAGCATTGGTTCATCCGAAGTCAAACTCGCAACAAAACTGCTGTCTGTAATAATTTGTTCGCGCGTTTTTCTTAAATCTATTAACTGCTTCCACAAACCTTTTATTTTGGGAGCTAGAGATTTCGCATCTTCACTATTTATATCAATTTCTTTTATTCTTTCTAATACTGCTTTTTCCTGAGAAATAAACACTTGATTTAATTTTTTGTTTTTCTTACGTGGGTAGAGAGCATAGACGACAAAACCAATCACAAGTCCAATCATCGTATCAAATAGTCGGTCTCTTAAAAAGACTATCGGCTCTCCGTCGCCTTTTCCGACAAGTACCATTACTGTAATAACAACAATAACCATCGTGAATTTTTTAGTAAATAGATAACTTAGCATAACTGCAAGCGCTGCACCAATCGGAATCATAATATAATGATGGTTGGGGACTAGTAAGTATACAAAGGCTGCAAGTAGTCCACCTACAATAGTACCGATAATCCGCTCGATGCTTGATTTATATGTATCACCCTTACTCATTTGCGCGGTAATATAAATAGCATTAAATACATATGTTGGATACACAATCCAATCACCCATAACCGGGAATAAAATCACTGCTATTGTAATACTAATAAGCACTTTAGCAACTCGAGAATCAAGAGCGAAACGTTCTCTCATAGAAATCTTTTTCATTTCTGCCCTCTCCCTTCTACTAACTCATTCATTCCAACCTTAACAGCTAGGAAGTTCTCAACAAATTTCTTCACATGAAAAGAGGCAACTGGATCGGCTTCTTTCACGTTAATTTCATCAGAAACTTTCACGTTAATTTGAGCAAGGGCCTGTTTTGCTTCTTCCGACAAACCAACTCGTCCAATGTCTTCCATTGTTTGCATATGAAAAAAAAGTTGTAGATAATTAGGCAGTAATGCTTGATACAGTTCCACATGACGAGGATTCGCTTTTTTACTAGCACTATATTCTTTAATAAACATTTGTGATTGAACAAAAATACTATACAATGGTTTTGCTATAAATTTACCATTATTTTTAAATACACTTTCAATTTCCTTGTCAAATAGTCCTACCAATTGTTTCATAATAGTTTGAACGGTTTTTTCGAGTGGTAAATGTACATATTTTACGACTAACTGCACAAGTAAAAAGAACACAAACACATCCATTAACGCTACAATTATCATGGCATAGAGAGGCATTGGTAAATCATCTGTTCCAAGAAAGTAAAGTGCTGTCCCAATCGCGAGTGTCATTACCATATATTTCTGCGGCATCAAGAAATTCACCGCCAAAATAACAACTATCATGACAACATAGTAAATATACACATTGATTGGGAAAAAATAGGTGCTTATAATGACAAAAACACACGCTAGAGTGAATGCTAGCGCTATTTGGGGAATGACTTTTCTGGTAATTCCATATGTAGGTTGCATTGAAATAATCCCTATTAGTACTACTATTGGTAATACCCCGGCCAAATCAGGAAAAATAACTGTATGGACCACTACACAAATGCTCGCATAAATAAATGCTTGCAACATCTGAATTAATCCTCGAGCGCCGATTTTATCAAGCAAAAATTTCTTCATCTGTTCCCCCTCCTTCTGTCCCTTTATGTGAAGCTCTGTAACTATAATAGAAAATAACTGGCTAGATAGCAAGCGGTAATTCGCAAACAATAAAAAAACCTAAGAATATACTCGACATGTTGACATATCTCTTTATATTACATAGGTTTTCTTTTTATTGAATTTTTTCTTGTAGTCGTTCAATGTCATCATCCGAACCGATAACGATTAGAATATCTCCTTCATGTAGAACATCATTGGCTTCAGGAGTAATAATCATTTGTTTATCTTTTTTAATACCGACAATATTGACACCAAAAGAGTTACGGAAATCTAAATCAACTAGGCTCTTCCCAAGGAAACGTGGATCAGATACAGAGATTTCGACTAGACTATATTCATCGGATAGTTCAAGATAATCTAGCATGTTTTTCGATACGATATAATGCGCAATACGTCGTCCCATGTCTCGCTCAGGGTGGACAACCCGGTCTGCTCCGATTTTATCAAGCAATTTGGCATGCTTATCATTTGTCGCTTTTGCGGTAACGTATTTCACGCCCATTTCTTTTAAAATAAGTGTTGTTAAGATACTCGACTGTATATCTTCACCTATCGCAACGATAACATGCTCAAAGTTACGAATACCTAGTTGGCGTAGCGCATTTTCATCCGTTGAATTAGCGATAACTGCATGGGTCGCAATGGACATATATTCATTGACGCGCTCTTCATCCGAATCAATCGCAAGTACTTCCATTCCTTGCTCAACAAGTGAACGACAAATACTCCCACCAAATCGCCCAAGACCGATGACTGCAAATCCTTCTTTCATGTGTACGTTACCTCCTTGCTACTTTTTTTCTACTAGGTCATGTTTAAATGCATAGATTGCTGCTTGCGTACGATCTTGCACGTCTAATTTCGATAAAATGTTACTTACATGCGTCTTCACCGTTTTTAAAGTGATAAAAAGTTCATCCGCAATTTCTTGATTAGATTTACCTTCTGCGATTAAAAGTAAGATTTCATTTTCACGATTCGTTAAATCATCATGTAAGTTTTTTTCTGGTTTAGCTGTTAGCCGTTGCATCATTTTGCCAGTTACTTCTGGTTCAAGGACAGAGTCTCCGCCGTATGTAGCTCGAATCGCATCTGCAATTTCGCTCGCTGTCGAAGTTTTAAGCATATAACTGCTCGCTCCAGCTTCAAGTGCCGGGTATACTTTTTCATCATCAATAAAACTTGTAACGATAATGATTTTTGCTTCTTTCCAGTTTTGCATAATTTCTTTTGTGGCTTCGATGCCGTCCATTTCATCCATAACTAAATCCATTAAGATGATATCCGGGCGTAGTTCTAGAGCCATATCAGCCCCTTCACGACCGTTCTCTGCCTCGCCAACTACTTCCATGTCATCTTGCACAGAAAGATAAGCTGAGACACCTATACGTACCATTTCATGATCATCTACAAGTAATACTTTTATCATTCGCTTTCCACGTCCTTTTTCGCAACAAGTGGGATTTTTATTTCTACACTAGTTCCTCTTCCTGGGAAACTAATTATTTTGATGGTGCCGCCGAATTCGGCAACTCGTTCTCGCATATTTTGTAATCCATAAGAGCCTTGTCGAACATTATCCATATCAAACCCAACGCCGTCATCTACTACTTTCATCACCGCTAAATTATCCATCGTGACTAAGCGTACTTCTAATAATTTAGCTTTAGAATGTCGTAATGTATTGGAAAGTAATTCTTGAACAATACGGAATAAATGATCCTCAATGCCTTTTTGCAAACTAATATCCTCGATTTGCCATTCTACTTCGATTGGCAATTTGGTTGTTAATTCTTTTAATAATTGCTCGATACCAGTTTTTAATGATTTACCCTCGAGTTGCGTTGGACGCAGATGAAGTAAAAGCGCACGCATCTCTGATTGGGATTCATTTACGATAGATTCAACCATTTTTAGTTGTTTTTGCATCGCCGGTGTCGCGCTTTTTTCACTCTGTTCATTCAAGGCTGATAAAAGCATCATTGCTGCAAAAAGCTGTTGGCTCACTGAATCGTGTAATTCTCTAGCAATCCGGTGTCTCTCTTCTGACAAAATAGCTTCTTTCGTTTGGCCAGTTGATTCAGCACGGTCGCTTGCAAGTTTTTGCGTCAAAATCGTTTGTGCTTTCATTTTATCACGTAAGCGGTCGATTTGCTTGTATACTTGCTGCACTTCTAAAAAGTTCTCGTCTTCTTCACTCGTAATCTTTTTCTCCAAATCACCTTGTCCAAGCAATCGAATCGAGAAGTCAATTGATTCAAATTTTTGTTTAACAAAATAACCGATCAGACCGCCAATAATTAAACCAATCGAAATGGCAGTAAGCGGAACGAAAACCACAAAGGGAATGTAAAAGATTTTTTGTTCGATGAGAATTTTATACCAAGAGCCTTCACTAAAAAAATAGTAACCGACCGTACCGATAGCTGTTGCAACAAGCAGTAAACCTGAGCAAACAGCCATCATCAGTTTCGAAAAACTCATAGCCTAATCACCTCTAAATCTCCGAAGATTACAGAAGTCATGATTTTCACTTTTCGTGCGGAACTTTCATAATTATCTGAGTAGACCTTGATGCTATTATTTTGAATAGAGGTGCTTTCTTTATCATATTGGATGTTTCCGAAGATTGCGGAATGCTCAATGCAAATACCAATATCAAAAGGAACCAATATCCGGATTTTCCCCGAAACGCTACGAATCATAATGACACTTTCGCCAGTGGGTAAAACCGTGTTCCCTAAATCGAGAATCGTATCACCAATCCCCGTTTGGATATTGATATCGTCCCATTCATACACTACGTCGAGTATGCGCTGGTTACCGAACCACTGATTACGAATAAACTTATCCGTACGATCAATCTTGCTATCCGGTTCTCTCGTTTTGAGCATTAATAATTGGGGTGCCCGCTTCCGACTAATATAGTGAATGATCGCGTAAATACCTGCAACAACAAGCCCAACTTTAAAAGTGGTTGTAAGTAACACGGCGATAATGATAAATACGATTCCAATAAATAATGAGTTTCTTGCACTTTTCTTTGTTGCGCTTGCTTTTCTTGATGTAAAGATAAAAAATATTCCGAGTGCAAATAAAATAAGCAACTCCCACTGGAATAACATCTCCAGTCCCACACCAACAATAATCGCAATTAAAAATACAAAAACAACCGAGCTTTCCATTTTTTTCAAGCTGACACACCTCCTTACGTTCCTCTTTTGACAAAGTTATTTCTCGATTTTCGTTACTTTGTACATGCTGTGTTAATTATAGCGAGGATTTATTGATTGAAACAACCGCGCTAGTTGGAACACAGCCTACTACTTTAGTCGGATGTTTCTTCCGTAATTTTTGTAACAACACCATTTTCTTGTGTGATACGTCTCGCTTTTAAAAGTGTGCCAATCGCACGCTTGAATTGAGCTTTACTTATACCAAATTTGGCACGAATGGCATCTGGATCTGATTTATCTCCGAATGGCATTTCTCCACCAACACTTCGCAAATAAGTTAAAATCATTTCCGCGTCATCATTTAATACTTCATGCGCTCTACCACGAAGCGATAAATTAAGAGAGCCGTCTGGTTTTACAGCGATAACACGGGCCTTCACACGTTCCCCCATTCTTGGTTCCGAAGTTCGTTCACTTTCATGAATAAAACCAATATAAAAATCATCCGTAAAAACAAATGAACCGACTTTTAATAAACGATAAATGGTTCCTTCGACATTTTGGTTAAATAAATCTTGTTCTGCGCGAACGGCAATTGCGCGGAATTGTTCTTCTTCTGCAAGAACACCCCAAACACGATTTTCTTCATCCACACGCAGTGCAATCATCATACGATCTTCTTTTTTAGGCCATAGATGGGGTAATGCAGGTAAATCATCTAAAGAGACAACAACGTCTTTTTCAATGCCGATATCGACAAAAACGCCTAGATGTTTACGTACTTCTGTTACTGTTCCCCAACCATAGTGTCCTACTTGAATTTTCGGAATAATCGTTGTTGCTGCAATTTCACGGTCATAGTCCACAAAAATAAATACGGTTACTTCTGCTCCAACAGCAAGTTCCGTTTCATGCGTATTTGATTTAGATAAAAAAACAGTTACTTCGTCTTTTTCAAGGAGCCATCCTGTATCTTTGATTTCTTTTACTGTCATTACTTGGCTTTTGCCAATATAGTTATTCACTTTTTTTCCACCTTTTCATTAAGAATAGTCTTGTTTCATTATAGCTTATCTAAGCTTGTAAGGCTACCTACTACAAAGAATCAATCTTTGTTTATTTGTTGCTGTAAAATATCGATTCTTTCTTTTAAAATGTCTTTGGAAAAATCATTGGCTTCTCTAGCTGCACTTCCAACATGGTAGTCGCTATGATTTAATGTCGCTTGGAAGGTCGCGATATTTTCTGGTTTGACGCCACTTCCAACTAAAATTCGGAAAGAATCTGGTTGTTTTTCGCTATCTTGAATCCAACGTTTTAAGCGTGGCAAGGAATCAAGTGCGCTCGCTGTCCCGCCTGAAGTTAATAATTGCTTGATGTCTTTTCCGTATGTACGTAAAACTTGATAACTTGCTTCGATGTCTTTAGTTGCTTCTAGCGCCCGGTGAAAAGTTAGGTCCAAATCACCTTTCCACTCTATTACTTTTTCGAGAAGGGCTTGATCGATATCGCCGCCTGCTGTAATACCACCATAAACAATCCCTTGCACTCCAACTTCTTTTGCAAGCTCAATGTCTCGTTCCATGACTATTTTAGCTGCCTCATCATAGACAAAAGAAAAACTATGTGGTCGAATCATCATCATTGCTGGTAACTTAGAGGCACGTACGATTTCTTTAATAGCACCATAACTTGGAGTCAAACCGCCTTCGCTTATTGCTGAAACTACTTCCATTCTATTTGCGCCATATTTTTCCGCTAAGTAAGCGTCTCTTGGATTTTGAACTATCACTTCTAACATATTATTCCGCTCCTTTTAATACCTAATTACCTTCATTTTACCCTTTTAAGGCGTGCTTGAATACAAAAAAATCCATGAAAAGAAAATTACCTTTTCACGGATTTTTGTTTCATTATTTTAAATTAGTTGTAATGACTTCGGTTTTCCCTGCTTCCGCCTTTGTTACAGCATGGAAATCAAAATCATATTTACCTTCTGAGCTATTCGTTATAACCATTGGTACAACAGTACTGGCAGCGTTTTTTTCAATAAAATCAAAATCAGCTTCTACAATAGGATCGCCTACTTTTACTTTATCTCCTACACTGACTAAAACGTTGAACCCTTCTCCATTTAAGGATACGGTTTCTAAGCCAATATGTACAAGAATTTCTTGTCCCATATCTGTACGAATACCAAAAGCATGTTTTGTTTCTGCCAGTTGAATAATTTTCCCGTCTATTGGAGCGACAATGGTGCCAGTTTCTGGTTTGATTGCAATGCCTTCTCCCATCATTTTTTGATTAAAAACTGGATCTGGAACATCTTCTAATGCAATAACTTGCCCAGTTACGTGAGCGAATAGTACTTCTTGTTTCGATTTTTTTAAGAATTTTTTAAACATGCATCTTCCTCCTAGCAATTTCATGAATCAACTACTATTTTACCCTTATAGAGAAAAAAAGGCACGGAGAAACTATCAAGCATCACTTGATTTTCTTCATGCCTTTTTAAAAGTTTATTTGCTTGTTTTTAAATCTTCAATGGAATTAATGTTTGTCATGTATTTTGGTACTGCTAGACCAATTTTAGCACCTTTTAAGTTTGGTCCTAAATCTTCAAATTTTCCTTTGTAATCTTTATAGTAAATTCCGGAAGTATTTGGAAGCCACGCAGCAACCATCCCATCAGCTGCATCCGTTGCAACGGACGCCCACATTGGTTGGATTTCCATTGCTTGGATGGTTGGTTTATAGCCAACTTGTTTTAAGGCTTCTGCGACAACGTTTGTAGAGGCAATTTCAGAATCCCAAGCAACATAAGTTAACTTGATTTCATCGCCATCAACTTTTTCCACTCCGTCGGTCCATTTTGCTACTTTATCTGGATTGTTTTTATTCCATTTTTTAGCAGCTTCTTCAGGGTCTACGCCGTCATTAACTTCCAGCATTACTTCAGACATATCTTCCGCAGTCCAGAAGAAATTATCTAACACTTGGTACGCGGAAGGTTTATCTTCTTTTAAGCCTTTACGTACAATCGTGTGAATGTTTTCTGCATTACCATATACATTTTTGGGATCGTCCAAAAATTTCAAATCAAATTTTGTAAACATCCAGTGCGGGGTCCAACCAGTCACGACAATCGGGCGCTTATCTTTCATCGCTTTTTGAAGTGTACTTGTCATAGCCGCGGTAGAACTTGTTTGTAATTGCCAATTATCATCATCTAAATGGTAATCTTTAATCGCATTTTGTGTTGCAAGCATAATTCCTGCTCCAGCATCAATTCCTGTGATTGTGTAATTGATTTGTTCGCCTAAATCTTTTTTCGCGTCATAAGGAGCAAGGGTTGTCCCGCAGGCTGCTAAAGTGAAAATAAGCATAGCCAAAACTGCGGTGGTGATTAATTTTTTTAGCAATCTACTCTCCTCCTTATTCTGATTTCGCTTTTTTATTGAAAGCTTGTGTCAGACGGTCTAGGATGATTGCTACGATAACAATCGCAATCCCAGCTACAAATCCGCCACCAGCGTCGTTACGTCCTACTGCGAAGTAAACACGTGTTCCAAGTCCCATTGCACCGATCATTGAAGCAATTACGACCATGGAAAGTGCTAACATAATACTTTGATTAATACCCGCCATCATGGTTGATTTCGCCATTGGTAGCTGTACTTTCCAAAGTTTTTGCCAAGGTGTTGAACCGAACGAATCGGCTGCTTCTACAAGCTCTGTTGAAACTTGGCGAATACCTAGATTAGTCATACGAACAGTTGGAGGCATTGCAAAAATAACAGAAGCCACAACCCCTGGAACCATTCCAATTCCGAAAAATGCTACGGCAGGAATTAAGTAAACGAAGGCTGGCATAGTTTGCATAAAATCGAGTACCGGTTTGAAGATACTTTCAACAATATTGCTTTTCGCCATCCAAATACCAAGTGGAACACCAATAACAAGTGCAATTAAACTACTTGTCAGGACGAGCGTTAATGTTTGTGTCATGTCGCGCCAGAAGTCCAAGTTCCAAATTAAAAGTAAACCGACAACTTCAAAGATAATTAAACCCCATTTTTTGCCTTTACGGTTCACCCAAAATGTGCCAAATACAAGTAAAATAATAAATAACCATGGTGGAACTAAATCGAACACCCATTGGAATGCGTCAACAATCCCGCCAATGATATTCGTAATTACATTAAAAAATCCTTCAAATTGCGTTAAGCCATCAACTAATTTGTCAATCCAACTAGCTAATGGAATCGTTGGAATATTAGGCATTAACGTTCACCTCGTTTCCAGAAAGTGCGGCCAGAACGGATCCGCGAATAATAATTCCTTTTAATTTTCCATCTTCTGTTACAGCAATCGGAATCGTTGTAGTCGAGATAGTATCCATGATTTCTGCAAGAGGCGTATCTAGCCCAGTTGTGGGCACATCGCGGTGCAAAGCAGTTTCTAGTGAAGTAATATTTTCTTTTACAAGTTTAGATACTTCTGCTGCATGGACGATTCCGACTAACTCACGATTACGTTTAACAACGAATACACTGGAAGTTCCAGCTTCACGCATCCGTTTAAGCGCAACACGAGGACCGTCTTTTTCAAAATTAACGATTTCTGGACGAATCATTACGTTGCTCGCTGTATAGACTTTGGAACGGTCTACATCTTCAATGAATTTTTCAACATATTCATTTGCCGGATGTGCCAGAATTTCTTCCGGAGAACCAGTTTGAACAACGGAACCATCACGCATAATCATAATGTGGTCGCCAATACGAAGCGCCTCATCCAAATCATGGGTAATAAAGATAATCGTTTTTTTCATTTTATCTTGTAAATCGAGCAATTGATCTTGCATATCTTTTCGGTTCAGCGGGTCAAGTGCGGAGAAAGCTTCATCCATCAGTAAAATGTCCGGATTGTTCGCAAGTGCTCGCGCCAGACCTACACGTTGCTGCATCCCACCAGAAAGTTGTGAAGGATATTGATCGCCGTAACCAGCTAAACCAACTAATGCCAATGATTCTGCTGCATTTTTCTCGCGTTCTTCTTTGTCCATACCTTGAATTTCAAGACCATATTCAACGTTACGGTTAATCGTTCTGTTCGGGAATAAACCAAAGTTTTGGAAGACCATACTCATGCTTTTTCTTCTAACTTCCAAAAGTTCTTTTTTATTTAGACTAGATAGTTCTTTTCCGTCAAGCCAAATTTTTCCGCTCGTAGGCTCAATTAGACGGTTCAAAAGTCGTACCAAAGTCGACTTCCCACTACCAGAAAGCCCCATTATAACGAAAATTTCGCCTTCTTCTACGCTAAAAGATGCTTTATTAACACCAATTGTCGCGCCTGTTTCTTTCAAAATATCTGTTTTCGATTTTCCCTGAGAAAGTAAAGAAGATGCTTTGGAAGCCTTTTTTCCGAAAATCTTCGTTAGCTCTTCTACTTTAATCTTACTCAAAATAAAATCCCCTTTCTTTTTTTAGATTGAATTATTTACTAGGCAAAAATTCGGCCCATATCACTTTTAAAAAAAGCAATAACATTTATCATTGTACACAAGTTTCGGCTTAGTTTCACATCATACAGTTTGGTTTGCGCCATTTTGCACATTTTAGAAAGCGCCTCCATCTTACTACAAGAGTGGCTAACAGTTTTTTAATTTTTTTTGAAAAAAAGTGCGATTTTTCCAGAAAAATGAGCGTTTTCTAGTGAAAATTTATTTTTTATAACAGCATTTTTGTAAAATATTTGTTAGAATAGAAAAGGACATTTCATTAGAAAGGGGGAGATGAAATGGATGGAGAACTTTCAAAGGATGTGGACCAAAAAATGAATTTACTCAAAAAGTGGTTCAGTTCTATTGACTGGGACCAATTTTGGAATCATATTATTTCTGTCGGAATAAAAATTGCCATTTTAATTGCTCTTTATTTTATTTTCCGTGTGATTGGTAATAAAATTATTCGTAGTTTCTTCCGCAAATATCGGCAACAACAAGCAGTTTCTGTTGGGCGCGCGGACACGTTAGAAAGCTTAATTTCTAATTTTTATGGATATGTTTTATTCTTCACTTTTGCGATTTTATTATTACAGAACTTTATGGATGTTACGGCAATTATTGCAAGTGCTGGGGTGGCCAGTTTGGCAATTGCCTTTGGTGCGCAAGGTCTTGTTAGTGACGTTGTAACTGGATTTTTTATTCTTCTTGAACGCCAACTCGATGTTGGTGATACGATTACTATTGGACTAGTTAATGGAACAGTGGAAGCACTTGGACTTAGAACAACACAGGTACGTGATTTTGATGGCACGCTTCATTTCATTCCTAACAGACAAATTATGGTCGTTAGTAATCATTCGCGCGGTAATATGCGTGTGATGGTGGACATTCAAATTAGTCCACATGAAGATCCAGAAAAAGCAATTAAAATTATTGGTGAGGTTTGTGACGTAGCTGCAAAAGAGAATAAAAATATCGTTGAGCCCCCTGTTGTATTAGGCGTGCAAAACATAGACGCAACAAATATGATTATCCGCGTAGTCGGTAAAGCAGTGAACGGCGAGCAGTATTCTGTTCAACGTGACTTACTCAAAGATATTCGCGAGGCACTCGCAGAAAACAAGATTGAACTACCACTCAATTTTGTTAGCACATTCGGACCAAATAATAATTAAAAAGACGCCAATTCGCTCCTTTTGAGAACGAATTGACGTCTTTTTATTTACTTTCCAAAAAGTGGATTAATACATCAATTGCAAATGGAATAGCTTCTTCTTTTGGATTAAGTTTCGCGTGATGCAAACTGTACTCGGAATCCACGCCTAACCAAAACATAAACCCTTTAATTTCGGATAAAAAGTAACCAAAATCTTCTCCAGTCATCGCTGAACGAGCTGGCACATAACTTTCTGGATATTGTTCTTCCAAAAAGTGGATGAATTCTTCTGTTTCAACTGGATCATTGTCTACTTGATAATAATCCGAGCCAGGATGAAATTCAACTTCGCATTGGTAAGCTTCTTCCCAGCCTTTAGCTAGCTGTTTCAAACGAGTCCAAACAATCTCCATTGTTTCCGGAGAAAGCGTTCGAATGGTTCCATCTAAATAAGCAGTTTCCGCAATGACATTTTGAATTTCTCCGCCATGAATCCTTCCAATCGTAATAACTGCACTATCCATTGGATCAATATTACGACTTATAATCGTTTGCATTTGCCCAACAAACGCACTTGCTGCAACAACCATATCATTCGCCAAATGGGGATACGCCGCGTGCCCACCTTTTCCTTTGAACGAAATAAACAGTTCCGATGTATTCGCAAAAAGTAAACCTGGCTTAATCGCAATTTCTCCTACTTTGTATTCCGGTGCGATATGAAGTCCATAAATGCTATCTGGTCGCCACTCGGCAAATTCAGTGCTTTCCATGATGGGTTTTGCACCACCTGGACCTTCTTCTGCAGGCTGGAACACGAAAAGCAAATTATCTTTAGCAGGTTTACTCGCAAAATGTGTCAACACTCCAAGCGCAATACTCATATGTAAATCGTGCCCACAAGCATGCATATTGCCAGGATGTTTTGAAGCAAAAGGCAGCTCAGTTTCTTCTGTGATCGGTAATGCGTCAATATCCGTACGATAACCAATTGTTTTTTCTGGATTAGTTCCTTTTACTAAAACTAAAATCCCCGTACGCCATTTTTTCACTTCTAAATGTCCACTCGGTAATTTGCTGATATAATCTAATAAGTAAGCTTGTGTTTTTAGCTCTTTATAACCTGTTTCAGGGATTTGGTGTAACTCACGTCGAATGGCAATAAATTCATTTAACACGGCGAATCTCTCCTTCTAAAAAGGACTGCTTCGCCAACAGACGAAACAGTTCCCTTTGATTTTTTAAAGTTGGCGAAGTTCTTGCATGATTTCTGTTTTAGAAGCTGTTTTTGCATCTAATTTTTTAAGTTCACGTGCAGGAATTCCGGCCACGACTGTTCCAGGAGCTACATCTTTTGTAACGATTGCGCCCGCTGCTACAACTGCGCCTTCTCCAATGCGTACGCCTTCTAAAACAACGACATTGGCGCCTACAACAACATTGTCTTCTACGATAACTGGTTGTGCGGATGGTGGCTCAACTACGCCAGCAAGGACAGAACCTGCACCAATATGGCAATTTTTACCGACCGTTGCACGGCCGCCAAGAACTACATTCATATCAATCATCGTACCGTCACCGATAACTGAACCAATATTGATACTTGCTCCCATCATAATAACCGCATTGTCGCCGATTGTTACTTGGTCGCGAATGACTGCACCAGGCTCAATACGTGCGTTAATATTTTTCATATCTAACAAAGGAATAGCGGAGTTACGACGATCATTTTCGATTACGTAATCTTCAATATTCGCTTTATTTGCTTCTAATAATGGCTCAACAACTGCCCATTCTCCAAAAACAGTTCCCGCATTTCCAGTAATGAAAGTTTTTACATCACTTGGGAAATCAATTTTTTCTAAGTCCCCTTTAAGGTAAACTTTTACTGGTGTTGCTTTCTTGCTATTTTGAATAAAAGAAATAATTTGGTGTGCATCCATTTGTTCCATGAATTTTTGTCCCCTTCCGATACGTTCTGCTTTCTATTTTGCCATAGCTATTTAACTTGTTCAAGGAATTTATCTGTTATTTCTAAAAACGCCTTCACTTGTGGTAAACTGAGTGACTGTTCATAAGTCAGTAAGTTGGTTTCCCGGCTTAAAATCGAGCCATCTTTTTCTGTTAACGGAATTTTGTTGATTTTATCCGTGTAGCCTAACATCGTCACTTCCGGTAAAATTGCAAAACCAATACCATTTAAGGCCATTTGTCTAGAGGTTTCCATTTGATCCATAAGCATTGCTTGGCGTGGCATTTTCCCGAAATTTCGTTGCCAGTAGTCTTGAATAACTTGGTAATAATTCGAATCACTGCGAAATTGGATAAATGGTCGATTGGTCTGAAAAACTTCTTCAATTTTAGTAATTTCTGTATCTACTAAAATTAATTTGTCATTAAATAACGGTTTTTGAACGCTTTTCCAAGTAGAACTTCCACGGACAATGCCGATATGGACATTTCCAGCAGCGAGTTGTTGCGTAACTTCACTGCTCCACCCAGTTACAAGTGAAATTTGCACATTAGGGTACGCTCTTGAAAAAGCTTTTAGAACCCGAGGAAGCCACATTTGCGCCACTACGCTTGCACAAGCAATCCGTAATGTTCCCCGGACAACGCCTTCCATCGCTTCTAATTTTTCTTGAATAGTGTGCTCTCGTTCAATGACGCTAGATGCATGACGAACAATTGCTTCTCCTTCTGGTGTAAGCAACAGCCCTTTTTGTGTACGAATAAAAATTTTGGTATTCCATCTACTTTCAATCGTTTGTAAGCGTTGCGATAAGGCTGGTTGACTTAAAAAGAGTTTTTCAGCACTTTTACGCATATTAAGTTCTTCTGCTAAACAAACAAGTAATTCATACTCTGTTACAATCATCTATTTTCCTCCACCTGCAAATGAATATAACGATTGACTTGTTTTAAAACAACACGTCTTGTTACTATCCCTTCAAAATGGTGGTCAGAATCTACAACACAAACAAAAGGATGGTCCACAAGTAAGTGCACAATTCGTTCGTTATTGTTAAAATCTTTGATTACTGGGAAATCTGTTTGCATGACATCCTCTACCTTTAAATCTTCTAATCGTTCAAATTCGATACGTTCGAGTCCTAGAATGGCATCCGTAATCATTGCTGCACTTATTAATCCATGGAGTTTAAATTCAAAGTCTAGTACAGGAATAACTGAATAACCACATTTAGTTAAAACAAGTAATGCATGTTCTAAATTATTACCAAGCTGTACATGAGCAACCTTTTCAGCGGAAATCATCGAATCAGCTAGTTCATTGTCAATAAATTGTCCAAATCTATTTGAGATCATTTAGAATCTTCCTCTTCCTTTATTTTCAAGCTCTACGAAGTTTCTTTCAACTTTTTAAAATAAATCGAAACTTTTCCATCTCCTATTCTACCATACTATTTGGTCTGATTTCTTTCATTTAGCGCTTGAAAACAAAAAAAGCTGTGAATATAAGTTCACAGCCCCTAAGTAAATTATCAGATTATCCGATTTTTACCATGTTATTCGTTTTCTTGTAGCGTTTCAAAAATTTCGATAGCAGTCATATCAATATCATCGAATTGATATTTACTATTGTCGCCATAGATTTCTACTTCAAATGAGTTAGAAGCTTGGAAAAACTTCACTTCGCACACAGGTGTACCATTTTTTTCAAAACGTCTTGCTTGTGTTTCAGCAGACTCATCTTCTTGCATTGCATGTAAACGTTGAATAATTCCCAATAACTGAGACATCTTACACTCTCCTCTCAAATCCACCATCTGACGTGCAAAAATTGGCATACCTTGCTTGTTATACGCGCGTGGCAATGCTTTTTTACATATTTCCTCATATCTGGTTTTTTCGCCATATCTTATTTCTTTCACTATACTACCAAATTTTATCGCAAACCGCACGTATAACGCAAGGGTTCTGGAAATATTCAGAAAAAGAAATTATTTTAAATTAACCTAATAGACACGATTTGTTCTATTTTATCGTTGTTTTATCCAAAAAAAAGACTATAAAAAGGAACGAACCTTTCTACAGTCTTTGATAATTAAAATTCGTTTTTTCGATTAGCAGTAGCGCTTATAATCATTTTTGTAGCCCGCACGATTGTTTTATGGCGATTGAAGCCTTTAACGCATATTGTTTGATCACCAATTGTTGCAAATACTTCGCCCCATGAACCACAGGGATTAAAGCCATAAGCATGTATTTTTAGCAAGCCATCTTTCGTTGGAAAAAAGAGAGCTTCGTATTTACCAGGTTTAGTCATATCCGGTGGCCCCTTCCACATTGAAGTAATCATTTCTAACTGAAAATGATTATCATTATTAAAACCATCTTATAGTATTCCAAATAAAAGTGCAAGGTTTTTTAGTAATATTTTCAGACATTTTGCTTTTCTATCTTTTTAAGCTATAATGGAATGAAATTACGAAGCTTACTCCCACCTAATTTTTACGGGATTTTCTTATAAAGAAAGGTGACGAAAATGACAAAATCTATTCGACCAGAATTACGCGATATTCAAGTAAGTGGTATCAGAACTTTTAATACACGAGTGACAGGTATACCTGATATGATCCGTTTAACCCTCGGAGAACCTGACTTTCCAACACCCGATCATGTTAAACAAGCAGCCATTTCAGCAATAGAAGAAAACTTCACCAACTATACACCCAATGCAGGGATGCCAGAATTACTCGAAGCAGCTTCTATTTATTTCCATGAAAAATATGATCTGTCCTATAGTAACAAAGAAATCATCGTTACTGTAGGTGCTACAGAAGCGATTTCTGTCGCGTTACAAACGATTTTGGAGCCAGGTGATGAAGTTATCTTACCTGACCCAATTTATCCTGGTTACGAGCCTCTGATCACGTTAAATAAAGCTCATCCCGTTAAAGTAGATACGACTGAGACTAATTTCAAATTAACACCTGAACAATTAAAGGCACATATCACACCAAAAACAAAAGCACTTATCATTCCCTATCCATCCAACCCAACCGGCGTCACACTTTCCAAAGATGAACTTTCCGCTTTAGCAGAAGTACTAAAAGAAACAGGTATTTTTGTCATTGCTGATGAGATTTATAGTGAATTAACTTATCACGAAGAGCATGTGAGTATTGCCCCTATGCTAAGAAATCAAACAATTGTCATCAACGGCCTATCTAAGTCCCACGCAATGATTGGTTGGAGAATTGGTTTTTTACTTGCCCCAGAAATTTTGACACAAGAAATGCTGAAAATTCATCAATATTCCGTTACTTGCGCAAGTTCAATTTCCCAAAAAGCAGCACTAGAAGCCATCACTAACGGTAAAGACGACGCATTCCAAATGCGAACTGAATACAAAACACGTGCTAACTTCACCCAAGATCGCCTGGAAAAAATGGGCTTTACTGTTATTCCGCCAGATGGTGCATTTTATTTCTTCGTCAAACTTCCTGATGAAATAGCCGAAAACTCTTTCGATTGGGCTGTAAAACTTGCTGAAGAAGCCAAGGTTGCAGTTGTTCCCGGAAATGCTTTTTCCGAAAAAGGCGATCGTTACTTCCGTCTTTCTTATGCTACTTCCTTTAATAATTTGGCTGAAGCATTAGATCGAATGGCACAATTTGTAGAAAAATAAAAAGAAATACCCACTAACCTTAGTTAGTGGGTATTTCTTCGTTTAACGATAATATTTAATGAGTGCTTGAGTTCCTTCTTCACTCAAACCTTGTTCAGCTAGCGTTTGATACATTTTTTCAGCTAAAGTTAGCCCAGGAAGTTCTAAGCCCATTTGTTTTGCTTCTGAGATCGCGATTCCCATATCTTTGATGAAATGTTTAATAAAGAAACCAGGAGAAAAATCATCCTTAAGTACACGTGGAATCAAGTTTGCAAGTGACCAACTACCAGCTGCACCACCTGAAATTGAATCGAGAACACGTGATGGATTAAGTCCAGCCGCCTCCGCATAAATGATTGCTTCAGTCACACCAATCATGTTGGAAGCAATCGCAATTTGGTTCACCATTTTGGTATGTTGCCCAGCACCTGCATCACCTTGCAGAATCACACTGCTACCAAGAATGTCAAAAATTGGTTTCACTTTTAAAAAAACGTCTTCAGATCCGCCTACCATAATTGATAGCGTGCCATTTTTCGCGCCTATGTCGCCACCTGAAACAGGAGCATCCAATACACCAATACCTTTTTCACGGCCAAATTCAGCCATTTTTTTAGCTAATGCCGGTGAGGAAGTTGTCATATCGATTGCTACTGTCCCAACTGCTAAATTTTCTAAAAAGCCATTTTCGCCTAAGTAAAGCTCTTCCACATCTTTTGGATAACCAACCATTGAAATTAATATATCCACTTTATTAGCCAATTCTCCTGGTGTTTCTACCCAGAGTGCTCCTTTATCAAGTAAATCTTCTGCTTTTGTTTTTGTGCGAGTATACACCAATACTTCATAACCAGCCTCCAGTAAATGCCCTGCCATACTCGAACCCATTACGCCTATACCAACAAATCCAATTTTCTCCATCAGGCTAACCCCCTATCTAAAAGTAACACCTATAATCGCTAAAAACGCAAAAAACAATAGTAATAAACCAAGTAAGACCATATGTACTTTTTTATACATTACAGTAATAGCAATAAATTCTCGAATTAATGCATTAGGCATATAGTATAAAGCTGTTTTTGCACCAATCCCTTGACTCTTCAAACCCGCTTTTCTTGCATAAATACCTGCTCTAAATAAATGAAAATTATTCGTTGAAAATAAACTATTATAGTTTGACATAATTGCATCCATTTTTGCCTTTGAAAATTTCATATTTTGCAGTGTATTAACGGATTGATCTTCCATAATAATAAAATTTTCATCAATGCCTTGTTCTATTAAATAACCTCGCATCGCTTCTGCTTCTGAAATAGTTTCATTAGCACCTTGTCCACCAGATACGATAAAAGTAGCTCGTTTGCCTTTTTTGGCGTATTGCTTGTCGTAGAACTTAATAGCGCGATTCAACCGACTAGCAAGCAATGGAGGTACTCTATCACCGCCTATCAGACCACTTCCTAATACAATCAGAAAATCTTGATTATATCTTGGGAAATTAAACTGATAGAGAAAAGTCGATAAAAGAAACGATAAAAATAAAAAGGAAAAATAACCAACTAATGCCACAATAAAAACTACCACAATCCCAAGAATCGGACTACCTGTTTTTAAAATACTACCGAACCATGTAATAATAAGTGCTAAAATGCCTAAACCAATAATTAAAGGAAGCATATTGGCTAATTTACGTCCTTCACGTTTCAACATTAATCGTCCATTTACAATGAGCATCGTTGCTATCCCTACAACAAAAAATGGAATAAGTAAAACTAATAAAAGTAACACCGTCCCCATAACCGAGACGAGTAGTTCATTCCCTTTTGAAAAAGTAGCATAAACCACCGAAAGCACAGAAAAAAATAGTGCCATTGTCAAAATAATCCCATTGCTAATACGTCGTCTATCTATAAACGACAAGACAATGAACAGAAGCAGAAAAAACCCTGCTAATAGATAGATAACCAATCTTGTTGCCCCCTTTTAAAACTAACTGTATTTCCAATTATACTTGTGCGGAGGCTATTTCACAACATAAAAAGACCTAGACAACAAAATTGTCTAGGTCTTTATTCAGATATTATTCTGCAGTATATTTTTCAACTAATTCTACAACTTCTTCTGCTGTAGATTTATTTAAAGCTTCTTCCGCTAATTTCACCATTTCAGATTGATCTAAACGTTTGATTAACGAACGAGATTTAAGAATGCTTGAAGCACTCATTGAAAATTCATCTAAGCCTAAGCCTAAAAGAAGTGGTACAGCCGTTTGATCTCCAGCCATTTCCCCACACATACCAGTCCACTTGCCCTCTTTATGAGAAGCATCAATTACCATTTTTACTAAACGTAAGATGGATGGATTGTATGGTTGGTAAAGGTAAGAAACGCGTTCGTTCATACGGTCCGCAGCCATTGTATACTGAATTAAGTCATTTGTTCCGATAGAGAAGAAATCAACTTCTTTTGCAAATTGATCAGCAAGAACTGCAGCGGCAGGAATTTCAATCATAATTCCAAGTTCGATGGAATCAGATACTTCTGTTCCAGCAGCTTTTAGTTTTGCTTTCTCATCTAGTAAAATATCACGTGCTTGACGGAATTCATTTACTGTTGCAATCATCGGGAACATAATTTTTAAGTTACCATATACACTTGCGCGAAGTAAGGCGCGAAGTTGCGTACGGAATAATTCTTCATTCGCAAAACAAAGACGAATTGCGCGGAATCCTAAGAATGGATTCATTTCTTCAGGAAGTTCTAGGTATGGTAACGTTTTGTCGCCACCGATATCTAATGTACGAACAACCACAGATTTTCCGTCCATTCCGGAAACTACTGCTTTATAAGCTTCGAATTGCTCTTCTTCTGTTGGGAAATTGTCGCGACCCATGTACAAGAATTCTGTACGATAAAGTCCAACTGCTTCCCCGCCGTTAGAAATAACACCTTCTAAATCATTCGGAGTTCCGATGTTTGCTGCAAGCTCCACGTGAACGCCGTCTTTAGAAACGGTTTTTTCATTTTTAAGTTTATCCCATTCTGCTTGTTGTAAAGCAAAATCAGATTTAATTTTTTCATAGTGAGCGATTTGTTCTTCTGTTGGATGGATGATAACATTACCTTCCAAACCATCAATAATAACAATATCGTTTTTCGCTACGCTAGCAGTAACTTCTTTTGTTCCAACTACTGCTGGAATTTCAAGAGAACGTGCCATAATAGCGGAGTGAGAAGTACGTCCACCAATATCCGTCACGAAACCTTTAACAAAGTTACGGTTAAGTTGTGCGGTATCGGAAGGCGTTAAATCAGCTGCAACAACAACTACTTCCTCATCAATTAAAGCTGGATTAGGAATAGTTACACCTAGTAAGTGAGAAAGAACACGTTTACGCACATCTTTAATATCCGCTGCACGTTCACGCATGTATTCGTTGTCCATAGATTCAAACATACCAATAAACATGTCTGTCGTTTCTTGTAAAGCTGTTTCTGCATTCGTTTTAGAATTTTTGATACTTTCTTCAATCGGTCCTGTTAATTCAGGATCATTTAACACTAGAAGATGCGCGTCAAAAATTTGTGCCTTATCTTCGCCTAAGTCTTTAGCAGCTTTCTCACGAATCATTGAAAGTTCTGTTCTAGAAACTTCTAACGCGCTTTCAAAACGCTTTACTTCACTCTCAACATCCGTAACTTCTGTTTTTTCATAGGAAAGATCAGGTTCAACGAGCAGATAAGCTTTCGCAATGGCAATCCCATCAGATGCTGCGATACCTTTCAACTCTTTAGCCATTATTCAGCCAATCCTTCTTTCTTAAGAACTTCAGTTAGTCCTTCAATTGCTTCTTTTTCATCGCTACCTTCAGTGTAGATAGTAATGTCAGCGCCTTTACCAATACCAAGAGACATAACGCCCATGATTGATTTAAGGTTTACTTTTTTACCAGTGTATTCAATTTGAACGTCAGAGCTGTATTTACTTGCAGCCTGCACCAATAGAGTTGCCGGGCGTGCGTGAATTCCTGTTTCATCGATTACTACAAAACTTGCTTGTTCCATAATTTACATTCTCCTTTGTAAAGAAATTTGTTGTAACCTTTTAAGCCGAAAGAATTTCAGCCAAAAAGACTATCCCTCAATTAAAAAGAGTACCATGTTTTACCTATTGTTACAACTATTTGATTAAAAATTTTTTAGAATGTTTTTTTGTAGAGCACCTTATTTCGCTCTTTTTAAATAGAAAAAATAGAGCGTTTTTTTTAATTTATCACTAAATTGTTTCTGTTTTGAATTAAATAGCACTTTTTAATGGCTTATAGTTGATTTTAATAGCGTTTTAGTGCAAAATTTAAGGAAGGTTCAAAAATGCATACATTCTTTTTCAGCAAGATAGAGGCAACACCGAAAATTGAAGGAGTGATAACAATGGCAAAAGCACATGTTGGAGACATTATTGAATTTAAGGATGGCCTTACAGGAATCGTTGAAAAACTCAATGAAAATTCCGTTATTGTCGACTTAACTTATATGGAAAATTTTAAAGATTTAGGGATTGAAGAAAAAACAGTGGTTAACCACAAGAATTACCAAATTATTCATTCTGTAGAAGAAGACGATGAAGTTGAAAATGCAGAAGAAACAGAAGAATAAAAAACAGAATAGTTTTTAAGTGCGCAAAAATAAAGCATTTCCGAGTGACAATGCTCTATATTTTTGCGTTTTTTATATGTATATAAACGGGGCAAAGGAGCGTTTGAATTTGGATAGTAAAAAGAAAATTGCCATTATTGGAGCTGGACCTGGTGGTTTGGCGGCCGGTATGCTATTAAGTCAACTAGGCTATCAAGTAAACATCTATGAAAAAAATGATCGGATTGGTGGAAGAACGGCGTTACACAGAATGGGTAAATACTCATTTGATGTAGGGCCTTCCGCACTCACAATGACGCATGTTTTGACTTCTCTTTTTATGGATTGTAATCGTAATATTTTGGATTATGTTTCGCTTTTACCAATCAACCCAATTCATACCCTTTATTTTAAAGATATCACCTTTCCACTTTATAGTGATCAATCTGAGACAAAAGCGGTTATCCAAACTTACTTTCCTGGCGAAGAAGATGGTTTTGACCGTTTTATGAAAGAAAACACGAAAAAAATGCTATATATTTCGCCGCTCAATCAATTTAATTATAGTTCTTTATTTGATTTTTTCCGTCCTACAACTTTGCGCGCTATTCCTAGTTTGACACTTGGACGATCGTTGATGGATGATTTATCAAGATATTTTAATAGTAAGTACCTTCGCCTCGCTTTTTCCTTACAGATGCGGTATTTAGGCATGTCTCCGTGGGATATTCCAGCTGCTTATAGTATTATTCCATTTTCCGAATATTATTATGGAACTTTTCATCCAATTGGCGGGCAAAATAAAATTGTCGAAGCGATGCAACAAGTAGTTACAGAAAATAAAGGGAAGTTTTTCTTCAATTCCGAAGTGACAGAGTTTGAATCGAACGGCAAAGAAATAACTGGCGCTGTTCTTGCCAACGGAAAAACTATTGAAGCAGATTATTATTTCACCAATTTAGATTTCATTTATTCTTTAACAAATGAGCATCCAGATAAATTGGACACTAAAGAATACTCCTCTTCTGCCTTTATCCTTTATCTTGGTTTAAAAACAGTGTTACCTTTTTCGCATCAATCAATTATTTTCCCTGAAAATTACCGAGAATTTGCGCATAATACAATGCATAAAAAAATCCTCTCTAAGGATATCGCTATACATTTGACTAATCCTTCTGCAACTGATAATACAATGGCGCCAATTAATCATTCTAGTATTCGAATTATGGTTCCTGTGCCTAACAATACGAGTAATATTGATTGGAAAAAAGAAACACCTGCTTTTCGTCAATTAGTTCTAGAAACAGTCAAAGAACGTTTAGAAATACCAGATTTAGAATCGCAAATTGAAGAAGAATATATTATCACACCGATAGACTGGGAAAAGAAATATCATGTTAAGCACGGTGCGATCTTTGGTTTACAGCATTTGTGGCGCCAGCACGGCTACTTACACCCTTCCAAAAAATCGCCTAAATTCAAAAACTTATTTGTAATTGGTGCAGGCGCAATGTCGGGTAGCTCTCTTCCATTTATTATTGAAAATGCGCAAATCGCAACCCAGAAATTTTTACAAAAAGAAAAGAAATCCGAGTAATCATTCGGATTTCTTTTTAGTTTGCGTTTCTTTTTCCAAACTGAAAAAATAACAAGCCGTGAAAATAATATTGGAAACGATAATAATCGCAATAGAGGTCCATAAATCAAGGTAAAAGGACAAAAATACGAAAAAGGCGATAATAATCCAATAAACGATCACAATTTCTGATTTTAAATCCGGATATTTCAGGCGCTCCCAACTATCCGTCAAACTCAAAATAAAGTAAATCATTAAGTGTAAAATAAGGCCTAAGAGCCACCAATTAATAAAATCAGACAGCTGCAAAATCGTGAAGCCGTTCTGAGTGATGTAAAGCTGTTTGGATTGCATCGTGATTGGTTCGATTAAAACTTCAAAAATCATCACCATTGTTGCTGCGATAAACGAGTAAATGCCTCCACGAATCCAGTCAATATTAATTTTCAATGTAATTTCTCGAGCGATAATATGCGTCCCGGCAACCATTCCGACCCAAATAAAGCCCATCGTAATAGGAATCCCGTAAACACTCCCACCTAATGTCGAACCAATATATTCATCTGTATAACTTAGTTGCATCCATTCAATACAAGTACTTACAACAAAAATAAGTAACGTAATAGCAGAACCAAGCCATTTACCATATTGCATAATAAAGAAAACAGCCGCAAAAACACCCGTAAATACTAAAAATAGTGATTGAACTGCAGTTAGCTCTGGTGGAATAATGTGTAAGGATACTAACAAAACGCTACCTAAAAACCAGAATATATAAATCCAAAGTAAAAATTTGTAGTTTTTTTCTAACATCTATGAACCACTCCTATTTTTTAATTATATAGGATTTATTAAATTGCACAACTTTTATCTTATCTTTTGTTTAATTGTTGCCAAACGATTTCATTTGTTTTAAAGTAGTATGAGAAGTATTTGTTAAGAAGAGGTGTAAAGTATTTTGAAAAGCATCAAGATCGATTATAAACTTGTACTGGGCCTTGTTTTATGCGCCCTACTCGTTATATTAACATATCAGTTCCCACGTGTTTTTTGGTATTTATATGGAGCTGGGATGTTATTTTTACTTAGTTTTGTGATTTTTAATGATGATTTAAAAAAAGAGTTTTCGTTCGTTAAAGGTATTTTGCCAGGTATTTTTTCCGGAATTGTCCTTTATATTATTTTTTACATAGGCGCCTTTATTATTAAAGTAATGCCAGGCGGTCTAGAACATTCTGTAGAAGCTGCTTTTAATAAGTATTCGACGCATTCTTTGATAATTTGGCTACTACTTATCGTTGCCATCATCCCGGGAGAAGAAATTTTCTGGCGCGGCTTCGTATTAAAACGTTTAAACCATTATTTTAATCCTTGGTTCTCGAATGTTTTTGCAGCGTTATTATGTATGGTAATGATGTTCCCGAGTGGCAATTTTGCAGCGATTATTGGTATCTTTGTCGCTTCGCTCGTATGGAATATCATGTACTCCTATCGTCCAAGCCTACTTATGCTATATTTATCGCATTTAACCTTTGCGTTTTTGTTACTCGCAGCCTTACCAATTTATTAAAAATAGCACAAAAACGCTCCTTTATAGGGGCGTTTTTTTTATAAAAAAAGTAAGCAAAATACTTGAAAGTCAAAATAGGTCAGTATATAATAAAGTCATAAGGTCAAAGATAGTCAAAGTCAAGACCTTTCATTTCTCATTTTTAAAAGGAGGAAATTATATATGAACTGTGAAAAATGTAATCAAAATCCAGCAACAATCCAACTATATATGAATATTAATGGCAAGCGTGTGGAAATGCCGCTTTGTGCCTCTTGTTATGCAGAAGTTAGAAATCAAGCAAACTTTGGGTCGAATGAGTTCCCAGGAGCAAGTGGCTCCCCGTTTGACGATATTTTTCGTCAATTGAGTGGTGCTGCAAACCAAGCAAACCGTGAACAAAGAAGCCAAGCTAATGCACAAGTACAAACACAAACTGCTGGCGGTGGTAATGGCATATTAGATGAATTTGGGACTAACTTAACAGATATGGCGAAAAACGAGCAACTCGACCCTGTCATTGGCCGTGATAAAGAAATTAAGCGTGTCATTGAAATATTGAACCGCCGTAATAAAAATAATCCAGTCCTAATCGGTGAACCAGGTGTTGGTAAAACTGCCGTCGTAGAAGGACTTGCAAATGCAATTGTCGCAGGAGACGTTCCAAGCAAACTAATGAACAAAGAAGTTATCTTACTTGATGTCGCTTCGCTTGTTTCCGGAACAGGTATCCGCGGTCAATTTGAAGAACGCATGAAACAACTAATTAAAGAACTTCAAGAACGTAAAAACACGATTCTCTTCATTGATGAAGTGCATACTATCGTTGGGGCAGGTTCCGCAGAAGGGTCAATGGATGCAGGAAACATTCTAAAACCAGCTTTAGCTCGCGGCGATTTGCAAATGATTGGTGCTACTACGCTAAAAGAATACCGCACAATCGAAAAAGATGCCGCACTTGAACGACGCTTCCAACCAGTAACTGTAAGCGAACCATCCACAAAAGAAACGCTAACTATTTTAAATGGTTTAAAACCAAAATATGAAGATTTCCATGAAGTAGTTTATTCACCTGAAGCATTAACAGCAGCAGTTGAATTAAGCGCTCGTTATATCCAAGATCGTCATTTGCCAGACAAAGCAATTGATTTAATGGATGAAGTTGGCTCAAAATATAATCTATCCATTGAAAAACTAGACGAAAATACGGTAAGCGAACGTGTTGCCCGTTTAGAAGATGAAAAAAATCAAGCTCTTCAAATGGAAGACTACGAAAAGGCAGCCAAAGTTCGTGACGAAATTACTCGCTTAGAAGAAAATAAAACAAGCAATTCCTTCTCAGAACGCCCTGTTATTCAAGCATCAGACATACAAGCGATTATTGAAGAAAAAACAGGCATTCCTGTAGGACGCTTACAAGAAGACGAGCAATCCAAAATGAAAAACTTAGAACGTAACTTAACTGGAAAAGTAATTGGTCAAGAAGATGCCGTGAAAAAAGTAGCTAAAGCAATTCGTCGTAGCCGTGTTGGCCTCAAATCAAAAAATCGCCCAATTGGTTCCTTCCTATTTGTTGGACCAACTGGTGTCGGAAAAACAGAACTTGGTCGTACGCTAGCTCGTGAATTGTTCGGTACTACTGAAGCAATGATTCGTTTAGATATGAGTGAATTCATGGAAAAACACAGCGTCTCTAAACTAATCGGTTCTCCTCCAGGCTATGTTGGTCACGAAGAAGCTGGGCAATTAACAGAAAAAGTTCGTCGCAATCCGTATAGCATCATTTTGTTAGACGAAATCGAAAAAGCACATCCAGACGTTCAACATATGTTTCTACAAATTTTAGAAGATGGTCGACTAACTGATTCACAAGGGCGTACAGTAAGCTTTAAAGATACAGTCATCATTATGACAAGTAATGCTGGTGCGACAGATACAGAGGCTTCTGTCGGCTTTAATACAACAACAGAAACTAAACTTGAAAAAGGCTCTGACATCCTTGCGAAATTAGGCGCATACTTCAAACCAGAATTCTTAAACCGTCTTGATAGCGTCATTGAATTTAAATCACTAGAAAAAGACGATTTAGTACAAATTATTGATTTAATGCTCATTGACTTAAATGAAATGCTCGCTCAAGAAGGCGTGACAATCGATGTTTCCAAGGAAGTAAAAGAACATTTGATTGATCTTGGTTATGATCCTAAATTTGGAGCACGGCCACTACGCCGGACTATCCAAGAGCACCTGGAAGATACTATTGCTGACAGTTTAATTGATCAACCAGAAGCGAAAAATCTCGTTGCAACTCTAAACGATAACAAAGAAATCACCATAACAGAACAAGTAACAGCGTAATAAAAAAGGCTTGAGTTAACTTAAACTCAAGCCTTTTTCTAATGCAAGTAAATATTGTTTTTTATCAACATCTGTCCCGTTATAGCCACCAAGTTCCCCATTACTTTTCACGCACCTATGACATGGAATAATGATAGGAATTGGATTAGCACGATTCGCCTGTCCTACCGCTTGTACAGCTTTAGGGCTCCCCGCAGAAATTGCAATATCTTTATAGCTGACAACAGTGCCATATGGAATTTCACTCAATGCCTGCCAGACCTTTTTTTGAAAATCGGTTCCTTTTAGAAGCATCGGCAAATCAAAATTCTCTCTTTCGCCTTCAAAATAACTTGCTAGTTGGATCATTAATTCTTGAAAAAGCTCCTTTTCGATTATATTCCCATCCAGAAGCTCCCAATTTCTTGGCTTATCATACGAAATATTCATAATACAGCCATCTTCAATAGTTATAAATAATTCTCCGACTGGCGATGCTTTCTGACGTTTTAGCATATCATCGCTCCTCCTGCTTGATTTATTGTCCTAAAGATAGCACGTCCCTCTTAAATTCGCAAATAGCTGTCATCCGTTGTTAATATTTGATACTTTTTGTTACTTAACTGTTGGATAAGCGTTACAGAATCTAGGGTAAAATATACAAATAGCTTGTCAACCTAGATCAGAGAGGACTGTTTTTTTATGACACAATCCGCCTTAAAGCGGGAAAGTTATTTCGATAATGCCAAGTTTATTTTGATTTTCTTAGTTGTTTTCGGCCATTTTCTTCAAACATTTATCGCGGATTATGCTGGCGTCCGCGTACTTTATATTTACATTTACACCTTCCATATGCCGGCTTTCGTACTAATATCCGGTTTTTTTGCTAAAAGCTTTGGTAAGCCCGGTTATTTAAAAAAGACGATGATAAAGCTCATTTTACCTTATGTGTTTTTTCAGCTAATATATAGTATTTTTTATTATTTTCTTCTAAGTAAAGACAATCTTTCTATCCAATTCCTTAATCCTGAATGGTCACTTTGGTTTTTACTAAGTTTGTTTTTCTGGAATATAATGTTATTTATTTTTGCAAAAATAAAGCCTTGGAAGTCGATTTGCATTGCTCTCTTCGTTGGATTGGTTGCTGGCTATTTTGATATTATTGGGGGTTATTTGAGTTTATCTCGGACATTTGTTTTTTTCCCGTTTTTCTTAGTTGGCTATTTTTTAAAGAAAGAGCATTTTTACTACCTTAAAACGCATTTTGTCATGATTCTTGGGGGTATTTTCATTGTTTTACTTCTATCATTTATTACATTCCACCCTAATTTAAATGATAAATGGTTTTTAGGGTCTAAACCTTATGCAAACTTTGTGGAAGTTAAGTCGTTAGGTCTGTTTATTCGTGGACTTGTCTACTTGATTAGTTTTGGTTCGATTGCTGCTTTTTTCAGTTTTATTCCTAGAAAGAGGTTATTTTTCACTAAATGGGGTAAAAATACGTTATATGTTTATTTGTTGCATGGCTTCTTTATTAAGTTTTTTCGTGAAGGTAGTCAAACTGACTTTCAATATAGCCCGTCAACATTTTTACTACTATTCGTCGTTACTTTTGTTTTAACGGTATTATTATCGAGTCGATTGGTAAAAATATTCGTTCAACCGGTAATCGAACTTAGGGTATCTATGCTGCGAGATGTGTTTAGCCGCTTAACAAAACGGGAAAGTTATTAAACGTATAGATAGAAAAAGGAGGTTGTATTATGGGTTCAAGAAAACCAGAAATTATTATCGGATTAATTGGCTCTATCATTGGGATTCTAGTTGGCTTTTGGATTATTAATTATGGAGATTCAGTCACAGATTATATACAAACATTTACTTATTTACCTGGTGAATTAGGTAACGAATTAGCAAATCTAGGGTGGATTACATTAATTGCATCTGTAATTGCATTAATTGCTTCCCTTCTAATCAAATCAGCTCCACGTGGTTGGGGTGTTATCTTAGTAATTATCGGTATCGTACTCTTCTTCGTTATCGGAACTGCTTGGATTATCTCCGGAATTTTAATCACTTTAACTGGTTTAATGGGTATTTTCAGACGCCCTGTTCCAAAATCAAAATATTAAAAATCACCTCTTGGTCGCTCTGATCAAGAGGTTTTTTCATGGACAAAAAAGCCATTCTGCAACCAGAATGGCTTTTATATTTAACCAGTAATAATTTTCTCTTTTGGTAAACGAATCGCATTTTTAGGTTGGTTTTTATTTCTTAAACTTAGCATCGAGTACATAATACCAACGCGCCCAATAAACATTAATGCAATAATAATAATTTTACCTGGCGTAGATAAATCAGGTGTCAACCCTACAGAAAGTCCTGTAGTACCAAATGCCGAAAACACTTCGAAAATGACGGCAATTAACGAGGCAGTCTCTGTCTGCATTAAAACCACTATAGCCGAAATACTCAAAAATCCTGCTACTAACGTTACCGCAAGCGACTTCCGCACGTCCTCTTGATGAAGCTCACGACCAAAAATGTACACATGCTTCCGACCTCGGATAACCGAATAAATAAATAAAATCGTAATCGCAAATGTTGTCGTTCGAATACCACCACCAACAGAACTTGGAGATGCTCCAATAAACATTAAGAATGAGACAAGTAACAACGTAGATATCGATAATGCCCCACTATCAATCGTTTGTAACCCCGCGCTTCGTGATGTCGCTGATAAGAACATCGAATTAAAGAAACCGAAATCCCAACTTTTCCCACTAAAGAAATGATGATATTCAAATAGCCAAATAAGTAAACCACCAACAATTAAAAGCACAAAATAAGTTAGCGTCGTTACTTTCACGAAAAGGGAAAAGCGAAACGGAATTAACGTATTTTTCTCAAATAAAAATCTCCGCGTTTCAAGCAACACTGGGAAACCAATCGCACCTGCAATAATCAACAGAATCGAAATAAATTGAACAAAATAATCATTTGCAAATGGCATTAGCGATTTACCAGTGATATCAACGCCTGCATTGGTTACGAGTGAAACAGAATTATATAATCCTTGGAACATAGCATCCCAAAAATTCGGATACAGAGGAATAAAGTAAATCCCTAAAATCAAGGCTCCGATTAACTCAATACCGAAAATTAGCACAAGAATCTCACGAAGCATCCGGACCATCCCGCTCATTGTAAATTGATTAGTATCCGTCATAATTAATTGGCGTTGTTTCAAGCCAATCCGTCTTTTTAAAATCAAATAGAAAAACGTACTAATCATCATAACACCAAGTCCACCAATTTGGAAAATCGCCATCAATACCCAAATACCGGCCGTGCTATATGTCTGACTTACATCTACTGTCGTTAATCCTGTTACACTCACTGAACTCGCCGCCGTAAAAAGTGTATCAATAAACGATACCTTTACCCCTTTTTGTAACGTAAATGGCAAGCTTAATACGATAGTAGAAATCGTCACCGCCAGAAAATAATACGCAATAATAACTTGAACTGGCGTCATGCGTGCCAAAACAAGCTTTAATCTTCTGCGTAGTTTTACTTCCTGATCATATTCAAACTCTTTTGGTTTTCTTCTCTTTTTTTCTCGCAATGATATAACCACCCAAACCTATTATTATCATAACCGACCAGAATGTCAGCTTCCAAACGGCTGAATCTGGAAAATCTTCTGGAATAATTGCTACAGATGGATGTGCTAGCGTTAGAACCGCCATTTTCACACCTACCCAACCAACAATTAAAAACGCTGCTGTTTCAAGTGTAGGGTAACGCTCTAATAATTTAACCACTTGTGTGGCCGCAAAACGAATTACGACAAGTCCTGCAATACCACCAAGGAACATCACGATAAATTGTCCACCGTTCATTCCCCCAATATCAAAATTCCCTAAATCTGGTAAAGTAACAACTAACGCTGCTGCAGCTAACATGGAATCCAGTGCAAAAGCTATATCCGTCAATTCCACACGAGCTACTACACCCCAAAAGGAAGTTGATTTGGCTTCTGATGCTTCTTTAACTTCTTCTTGCTTACCTTTTTTAAGGCGCCACATGTGCTTAATTGCTAAGTACAATAAATAAACCGCGCCGATTGCTTGTATTTCCCATATTTTTACTAAAAATGAAATTAAAAATAGTGCAACAAAACGGAAAACAAATGCGCCAACTAACCCATAAAATAAGGCTTTTCGTTGCTTATCATGCGGTAAACCTTTGACAATTACTGCCATAACTACGGCATTATCTGCGGAAAGAATTCCTTCAAGTACTACTAAAACAAGAAAAACTAACGCATATTCGCCCCAAATAGAAACATCCATTCCTCATTCACCATCCTTCTACTCTATCATAAAATTGTGTTTTCAGCATCTGGTTGTATGTAAAACCAGAAGTACAAATATGCACTTCTGGTCTATTAAAAATTATTTAGTTGTTTCTGTTTTTTTCTTACTACGGTAGGAAACGAACCATCCCCATACAATAATAAGAATCATCACACCCCAGAAAATTAATTTCCAAAGCGTTGACTCAGGGAAGCTGTGTGGAATTACCCCAAGACTTGGATGAGCTAGTGTATAAATAACAAGCTTCACGCCTACCCAACCAACAATTAAAAATGCAGCTGTTTCGAGACTTGGATAGCTTTTTAGTAATTTAACAAATTGAGTTGCTGCAAAACGGATAATAATTAGACCGACAAGTCCACCTAAGAACATAATCGCAAATTGCCCGGTATCAATTCCCCCAATGTGTCCCCATCCTGTTTCTGGAAGAGTAATGGCAAGGGCTACTGCCGCAAGCATGGAATCAATCGCAAACGCAATATCAGCAATCTCTACTTTTAGAACGGTCATCCAAAAACCAGAGCCAGCTTTTTCCTTCTTCTCTTTTTCTCCGTCTTTTCCTTTTGCATGTTTCCAAATGTGACTAATAGCGATATATAGTAAATATGCGGCACCAAGCGCTTGAACTTGCCAAACGTTTGCCAAAAAGGAAATTAAGAATAATGCGCCAAAACGGAAAACAAAGGCACCCATTAATCCGTAAAATAACGCTTTTTTCTGTTGTTTATCTGGGAGATGTTTGACCATAACAGCCATAACTACTGCATTATCTGCTGCTAAAATCCCCTCAAGACCGATTAGGACAAGTAACACCCAACCGTACTCTAAAATCATTGCTGTATCCACTAATTTTTTTCCTCCTTTGTTCTATTAAAATGTCAAAGATCTCCTATTTTGAAGAAACAAAAAAGCGAGACCTGCCCGTAAAGGCAAAGGTCTCGCTAACATTTAAAGTTAAATGTGATAAAACCGATGATATCTCTATCATGTAATGACGACTTTATCCTGATTAAAAAGCTAATCAGCGCTACTCCCCTCTGACATTTGTCAAAGAACGATATATGATTACCTAGAGAATAATACCATAATTTAGAACTTCTCGTCAACTAATTTTTCTCACAAACTTTTTAAACGGCTAAGTCTTTCGTTTTTGCGCTACTAGCTATTTTAATATTATGGATTGTGAATAGTGTCACACCGATTATGCACGTAAGAATTTCAGTCGCCGTCAAGGACCAAATCACGCCCATAAGTCCGAAGTAATATTGTCCTAAAATGATGACTGGAATAAAGATGATGCCTTGTGAAACAGACATAATTGTAGCCGGAATAGCTTTCCCAATTGCTTGAAAAGTACTCGTAAACAGTCCTGTAAATCCACTGAAAAGAGAAGATATCAGCATAGCAACCATAATATGCACACCAAGCGTTATCACACTTTGACTGTCACTAAATAGGTGCATCACTTGGAAACGGAAGATAAATACCAGACTCGAAAGCAAGAGCACAATAAGCCCAATACTAATAGCAGTAAACCGTATTGCTTTTTCAAACCGTGCAATATTACCCGAACCATAATTATAAGCTAACAGCGGAATAATCCCCATGTAAAGTCCCATACAAATAAATTCAGGGAGCTGCACCACCCGAAGCGCCACGCCAAAACCAGCAACCACCCCTTCCCCGTAAATCATCGAATAGTGATTTAAAACGAGCGTTGTCACAATGAGGAATAACGATAGAAGCAACTCTGAAACACCAATTTTAAACACGTTTTGAACGATTTCTTTGGATGCTTGAAACCATTTAAAACGAATGGATAAATAATCACTTTTCTTCTCTAAATACCAAGCATAGTAAATCAGCGAAAATAAGCTTGCTAATCCTACCGAAACTGCAGCCCCCACCACATTAAAATCAAAATACAAAATAAGCAATGGATCAAATACTAAATTAACAACCGTACCAATCAGCATCCCGTTCATAGACACCCGCGAAGCTCCCTCGGCCCGAACCACTTGTTCTAAAGCAAAATTCGCAATAATAAACGGACTACAAATTAGAAGCGCCAACGTATAATTTTTTGTGTGTAAAAAGCTCGTTGCATCCGCCCCAAGAAAATGAGTAACTGGATTAATCAAAAAGCCAAGTAAGATGGCGCATAGAATGCCTAATACTAAACTTCCATATAAAACAAAGGCCGATACTTGCTTTGCCTTGGTTCCCTCCTCTTTCCCAAGCAAGCGAGAAATATACGTCCCACCGCCAACACCAAACATATTCCCAATCGCCATTAAAATCGTAAACATTGGTAAACCGAGTGTTACAGCAGTCAACATCGACGTATCATGCAGTAAACCAATAAAGAACGCATTGACGATATTATAAATCACCCCAACCGACATTCCGAGCATCATTGGAATCGATAAGTGCGCTATCGCTTTAGGAATGCTCGCTTTTGTTAAATAATAATTATCTGAGTGTTTCATTTTGGTTCCCCCTTAAAATTAGTTAGAACTCTAACTATATAGTTAAATTTTTTATTCCGTATTGTCATCAATTTTACTAAGTAGATCAATAAAGATTTTATACTCGTCAGCGGAAAGGATTTTTTTCGCTTTATCATCTTCACGCGGGAAGGATTCATTAAATTCGTCCACGATTCGTTTACCTTCTTCAGTTAAAGTGACCACTTTTTCTCTGCCATCTCGAATGCTTGGTTTGCGTGAAATTAATTGCTTTTTCTCGAGTCCTTGAATGAGGCTAGTGATACTTGCACCACGTGTTTGGAAGATTCGCTGAAGATCTTTTTGGATAATTTCATTTGCTGCATTATCATTTAAAAATCCAAGAACTCTAGCTTGTTGTGTTGTCAGCCCAAATTGAGCAACTTTTGCATCCATTTTACGTTTGGATTTAATCATAATCGAACGAATCAACGTATCCATCGTCTTCTCTCTTCTCACGAGTATTCCTCCTTATTAATTAGAATTCTAACTAATTATAGCGCGTTTCAAAAAATTGTCAAGAAAAAAACAACCTATTTGCGAAAATACAAATAGGTTGCAGCTATTATAGTAATGAAGTTAACTCGATATCTGGATTTTTATCATTAAACCAATTAATCGCGAATTCATTTTCGAATAAGAATAACGGTTGGTCGAAGCGGTCTTTTACGAGCATGCTTCGAGCTGTGGATAGTTTTTCATCCGCATCTTCTTCTTTGACCCAACGAGCGATTTTTTTGCCGATTGGTTCCATCCGAATTTCTGAATTATATTCGCCGCGCATTCTGTGTTCGAATACTTCAAATTGCAACTGACCAACAGCCCCAATAATGTATTCTTCCGTGCGCCACGTTTTAAATAATTGAATCGCACCTTCTTGAACAAGTTGCTCGACGCCTTTATGGAAATGCTTCTGTTTCATAACATTTTTCGCATAAACACGCATAAATAATTCTGGGGTAAACTGCGGAAGTTTTTCAAATTCGAGTTTTTTACTTCCATTAGTAATCGTATCGCCAATTTGGTAATTACCCGTGTCGTACAAACCGATAATATCACCAGCTACCGCACGATTAACAGTTTCCCGGTCATCCGCCATAAACTGCGTTGAGTTAGCGAGCTTCATACTTTTCCCTGTTCGCGTTAACGTAACATTCATGCCACGTTCGAATTCACCTGAACAGATTCGAATAAAGGCAATCCGATCACGATGAGCAGGATTCATATTGGCTTGGATTTTGAAAATAAAACCAGAAAACTTTGGATTATCTGCTTCAATCACACCTTCATTCGATTCATGGCTAGAAGGAGCAGGCGCAAAATCAACAAATGTGCGCAAGAAAGTTTCTACACCAAAGTTTGTTAAGGCACTACCGAAAAATACTGGTGTTTGTTCACCCGCAATAATACGTTCGCGACTAAAGTCATTCCCAGCCTCATCAAGTAACATAATTTCTTCCAGAGCTTGATCGTAATAAAGTGATTTTTGAATAGCGTGCGCTTCCTTCAAATCGCCATCTTCACCAAGTGGTAAGAAACGCTCATCTTCCTCAGAACGATATTGCTCAATCACACGGTGGTAACGGTCATAAAGCCCAGCAAGCTCTTTACCCATCCCAATCGGCCAGTTCATTGGATACGATTCAATGCCAAGAACTTCTTCTAGTTCAGCAAGCAATTCCAGTGGCATTTTCCCTTGACGGTCCATTTTGTTAATAAAAGTAAAAATAGGAATTCCGCGCATTCGACAAACTTTGAATAGTTTTAGTGTTTGAGCTTCAATCCCTTTCGCAGCATCGATAACCATGACCGCGCTATCCACTGCCATCAATGTCCGGTACGTATCTTCACTGAAATCCGAGTGACCCGGTGTATCCAAAATATTAATTCTTGAACCATTATAATCAAACTGCATCACAGAACTCGTTACCGAGATACCACGTTGTTTTTCAATTTCCATCCAGTCACTTGTCGCAAACTTTCCAGATTTCTTTCCCTTTACAGTCCCAGCTGAACGGATAACGCCACCGAATAATAATAATTGCTCAGTAATCGTCGTTTTCCCAGCATCCGGGTGAGAAATAATCGCAAACGTTTTGCGTGAAGCAACTTCTTTTTGCAAATCTTGACTCATTGTTATTTTCCTCCTAGATTCATTCACATTCCATTAGTATAGCATAACTAGGAGAATTTCGGCTGTTTTTTTATTCAAAAATTATTTTGTTTGTCGTTTCATGAGGATGACAGATAACACACCAAACACGACTGCAAAGGCACTTAAAATAAGTAAACTAAGCCCTGTTGTAACTGTTTTATCGCCCCAATAAATCGTAATTCCAATCATTTCTTTTGTCGCATCCATCGCACCTGTATTCCCCGCGAAAACTTCTTTCAAAGGCTCTTTTGTCATGATTTCTCGAATAGTAGAAGCTCCGTATGTGAAAGGAAAACATTTCATCGCTGTTTGCACCGCGGCCGGAAGTGAACCAATTGGTAAATAAATCCCGGCAATAAAACCAATAACAGTCCCAACAATCGTCGAAACGGAACTAAAGGCACTCGCTTTTTTCACCAAACTGGCGATAAAGAACATAATACTGCTACAACATAAAACATTAATTAAAATAATCCCAATTAAACGAATCCAGCTCTCAAACGGTAAAAATTCTCCGCCAGTCAACCAAATATACATTTCCCCAACAAAAAGTGTTATGACAGACAACAAGAAAGAAGCAACTAGTCCACTAACAATATAACTAATAACAATACGCCCTCTGGAAGCAGGTGTTATCGCAAAGCTTCTCGCAATACTTAATTCTTCATCATGCACTTTCAAAGAAAAAACGGCCAACGATACCGTTACAGGTGTAATGGATAAAATCCCTGCTATCACCCACGTATTCACTAATTCTTGTATGCCTACCGTTTTTCCAGAAGCCTGTTTGAACATCTCTTCCATATTATTTCCTAAAAAAATCGCATACAGTCCAATAATAATTAAAACAGTAAGTAATGACATAAATACAGCAGTTCTATCACGAAAATAGATTTTTAAATTACGACTAATCATCGGACTCCTCCTTAATCATCGAAATAAAAGCATCATCTAAGTTCCCTTTAATCACTTCAAAAGAACCATAAAGTCCCGCTGCTTGATTTAAAATAGCCAATATTTCGACATCTTGATTTATCACATCCACACGCATCGTTGCTTTAGAAACTTTAAATGGTAAATTTGCTTTTTTCATTATTTTTTGAAGTTCTGCTACCTTCGCATCGTAAAAGAAAATTTTATCTACAGAAAAACGGCTTCTAATGTTTGTTGGTGTACCTTGCGCGATGATTTTCCCCTTATGGATTACAGCTAACTGATCCGCATCTTTAGCTTCTTCTAAATAATGTGTCGTCAAAAACACCGTCATTCCTAATTCTTCTCGCAAATAATCAATAATTTTCCATACACTCACTCTTGTTTTTGGATCTAGCCCGGTCGTTGGCTCATCTAGCAGCAAAATTTCTGGATCATGCATAATTGCCCTAGCAATTTCCGCGCGACGCTTTTGACCACCAGACAATTTTTCAAAGCGACGATTTAAAATATCCTCAATCCCCATAATAGAAGAAACTAGCGCTAATCGTTCCGTAATTTCTGCTTTTGTTTTCCCGTATAAACTTGCGCGATTATATAAATTTTCGCGCACCGTCAGTAAGTCATCCAACACATTTTCTTGGAAAACTACGCCTAGCTTTTGTCTAAATAATGTACGATTTTTAAATGTCAATTTTTCATCATCAATATAAATTTCTCCTGAAGTAGGTTCGCTTTCTGTACAAATCATGCTAAGCGTAGTCGATTTACCCGCACCATTCTCGCCTAGAAAAGCAAATAACGAGCCTTTTTCAACTTCTAAATTAATCCCTTTGACTGCCTCGATTTTGCCAAATTTTTTAACTACATTGGTCAATTTTATCATTTTGTCTCCCTTTCTCGCATTTCTGCTAGTTTTTGATTAATTTCATTACTGAATTTCACATCACGGAAGCTGAAGAAAATATGCATCACAAGGAAAGTCACACAAATAAAGCCAAAAATAATCATAAACCCAGCTATGTTATGATACCAATCCAGCAACCACCCAAGCCCTAAAATCGCTGCGCCAATAAAGAGGAAAAAAGCAATCAAACGACTATAAAAAGCAAGTTTCGTTTTCACTGAATTATTAAAAAATAATTGTTGAATGAACGTTGTCACAATGCTAAAACCAAGCATAATAAAAATATCCCGGATTGCGACCGTTTCTGATTCTCCAGTTGCGATGTAAGAGCAGATCATCGTGATAATAGAGGCAGAAAAAATAATGCATGCTGATTGTATAAATTGAATTAGTTTAGTACTCATTTCCGCTTACCTCCCATGTTTAATTTTTGCTTTAAGACCTTCGCGTATTGCCGAGATATAATCACTTTTTCCCGATTAAAAAGTTTCGCTTCAAATTTCCCGTGAAAACCCGGAGCAATTTTTTCAATCCATTCGATATTTAAAATCATTGATTTCGAACATCTGAAAAAAGAACTATCTTTGAATTTTTCTTCCAGTTCATATAATTTCCAATGGATTTCATAGATTTCTTTTTCCGTATAAACAAAAATCTTACTTTCGACTGCCTCAAAATATAAAATGGCTTTTGGTTCTAGTAAATAAGTGGCGCCGTCCTTTTTGACAGAGATTTTTTCTGTTGGCTCATCTATTCCCATTACGATGTTCGTTACTTCTTCTAAATTATCGGGATGGCAATACACATCCACTTCACCAACTGCTAAATTATTATTTTGCTTCACATGGAATTTCATCTGGTTGCCTCCCTTTTTCTTTTATTATAAACGTCACGTCAAAAACTACAAGCTGATTTCAGTAACATGCATTTTTAACTAACTAAGATGCAAAAAAACTCGGTAGTGCCGCAATGACATTACCGAGTCTCCCTTAATTATTTACTTTCGCAACAAGTGCTTCCACTTTATCCTCAAAATCTTCAGGTTTCATTTTAGATGGGAAACGTTCAATAACTTCTCCATTTTCATCAATTAAGAATTTCGCAAAGTTCCATTCTACTTTTTTACCACCAGTTTGTTCGGTTAAATATTTATAAAGTGGGCTGGCATCTTTGCCTTTTACTTTAATTTTGGAAAACATTTGGAAAGTCACACCATAATTCATTTGGCAAAATTCTAAAATTTCCTCATCACTACCAGGGTCTTGACGTAAAAACTGGTTACATGGGAAACCGAGAATTTCAAAATTATCTCCACCCAATTTTTTATACATTGCTTCAAGACCTTCTAATTGAGGTGTTAAGCCACATTTACTCGCGGTATTCACTATGAGTAAAACTTTACCTTCATAATCACTTAAAGCTATTTCTTTGCCGTTCATTGCTTTTTCAGAAAAATCATGGACATTCATATGGAATTCCTCCTATTTCAATATATTCGAAAATAAATATGCATAAACTAATTTTTCTGTATGATAAAGTGAATCGCGGTGTGTGCGTTCATATGCATGACTAGCATCAATTCCTGGTCCAATCAAACCGTGGATAATATCGTTCCCAGCATTAATCGCCGCACTCGCATCAGATGCATAAAACGGATAAATATCCACTTTATAATCAATATTATTCTTTTTAGCAAGCTCCACTAAATGTTTGCGCAAACCAAGGTGATATGGGCCACTTCCGTCTTTTGCACAAATAGAAACAGTGTATTCATCAGACGTTTGACCATCACCAAGCGCCCCCATGTCGACAGCTAAATATTCCACTGTTTCAGCCGGAATATTAGAATTACCACCATAGCCAATTTCTTCATTATTAGAGATTAGGAAATGGGTTGTATGAGGAAGCTCCAGGTTGTTTTCGTGAATATGATTGATTAGTTGTAATAAAATCGCGACACTTGCTTTATCATCCAAATGTCGAGATTTAATATATTCATCATTAATAATTTGCACGCGCGGATCAAAGGAAACGAAATCGCCTACTTCTATTCCAAGAGCACGAACTTTGTCTGCATCTAATGCTTTTACATCTAAGCGAACTTCCATATTTTTGTCATTACGCTCAGCAGTCCCTGCATCTTTATACACATGGACAGAAGTTTGGTGCATCAAGATAGTTCCACTATACAAATCTCCAGCGCTTGTCTCAATGGTACAATATTCGCCTTCAATTGCATTAAAACGATAGCCGCCAATTAACGTTAAAAGTAATCGTCCGTCTGCTTTAATTTCTTTAACCATTGCTCCAAGCGTATCCACATGGGCGGTTAGCATACGATGTTTCGTTTCGTCTTTCCCAGGAAGCGTTACAATTAATCCGCCTTTATTGTTTAAGCGGTATGGGATTTTTGAAGCATCTAAATCTTTTGCCAGTTTTTCGATGATTTTCCCTGTGTTGCCTGTTGGGCTTGGGATAGATGTTAATTCTTTAATTTTTTGCATGGTTTCCTTTGTATTTGGTTCGTATGACAAAAAAATTCCTCCTTTAGTTCGCTTTCTTCTATTATATTATAGCGCTTATCTTGAATGTGCGCATTTCTTAGGATTAACTTTTTCCCAAATTAGTCCTTTTATATGCTATAATTCGGTAGACGAAAAGGGAGGGAATTTTTTGGAACAAACAAAAGTAAAAGCCGTTACCATCGCCGTATTTGTCGCAACATTTATGGCAGCTATTGAGGGTACCATCGTGAGTACTGCGATGCCAACGATTGTAAGTCAGTTGGACGGCATAGAGTTAATGAACTGGATTTTTTCTGTTTATTTGCTAACATCAGCAGTGACGGTTCCGATTTACGGAAAACTGTCTGATTTGTATGGACGAAAAAATATTTTTGTGATTGCGACAATTATTTTTATTATTGGTTCATCACTTTGTGGATTTGCACAAAATATGGAACAATTAATTATTTTTCGCGCGATCCAAGGTATTGGAGCAGGTGGGATTTTACCATCTACTATGACGATTATCGCAGACGTGTATCCATTTGAAAAACGAGCAAAAGTACTTGGCTTCATGGGTTCCGCTTGGGGTATCGCTGGTGTATTTGGACCACTTGTTGGAGGTTTTTTAGTAGACCAACTTTCATGGCATTGGATTTTCTTTATCAATGTCCCAATCGGCATTTTGACAATCCTACTTATTTTGCTTTATTTACGCGAAAAAGTGGAACATGTGAAATTACCGATTGACTATTTAGGTGCCTCGCTCTTTACCGTGGCACTACTTGGTTTATTATTTGCGTTACAGCGAGCCGGGGAATCGCTCAACTGGACAGAACCGCTCGTCGTTATTCTTTTTGCCGTTTCGATTGTGTTATTTATTGCTTTTTATTTTGTCGAAAAACGTGCAAAAGATCCGATTATGCCATTTGTATTATTTAAAAATCCAGTGGTGTTAATTGGGAACTTAATTGGTTTCTTGATTAGTGCCTTCCTAATTGGGATTAACGTGTATATTCCAATGTGGGCACAAGGAATGCTTGGGCACGGGGCTACGATTGCTGGATTTATGCTTGCACCGCTTTCGGTTACATGGATAATTGGTTCATTTATCGGCGGCAAACTTTTAATGACGCTTGGAAATCGGCATACGGTTGGCATTGGCGTTTTAATTACGGCGGCAAGTGGATTAATTTTAGCCTTATTCCCCGCTTCCACAAATGACATCTTCTTCTATTTAAATAGTGCATTTATGGGATTTGGTTTTGGGATAATTTTTACCACGACAACAGTCACTGTTCAAGATGCTGTACCGCGATTCCAAACTGGTATTGCTACTGCTTCTAATACACTTTTTAGAACAGTTGGTCAAACAATCGGTGTGGCTGTATTTGGAACTATCTTCAACTCAGTCCTTACAAGCGAGTTCCGCGCCGCAGCTGGCAGTGAAGTGAATCGCAGTAATTTAAACCAATTAATTAGCCCACAAACTTCGGGTAACGTTAGTACAGACCTTGTTGATCCACTTCGAGATATTTTATATAGCGGGCTTCATACGGTTTTCTGGGTAATGTTTGCTTGCTGTATCGTTAGTTATTTTATTCATTTTATCTTACCGAAAAAACATATTTCCGGTGAAAAATAAAAAGTTTGGCTCCACGGAGCCAAACTTTTTATTTTATACCATTTTTTTATAAATAGTTACTGCAAAAACATAGGCAACAACGGTAATTCCAACACACCATGCAAGTGCAATCCAGATATCATTCCCGATTGGTTCTGAATACAGCAATGCACGTATCGTATTAACAATAGCTGTCACGGGCTGATTTTCTGCAAAAACTCGTATTGCGGTTGGCATCGTATCCGTCGGAACAAAAGCAGAACTGATGAATGGTAAAAATATGAGCGGATAAGAAAATGCGCTTGCTCCATCTACTGATTTGGCAGTTAAACCAGGAATCACAGCAACCCATGTGAGCGCTAATGTGAACAAAAGCAAAATACCAGCTACAGCAAGCCATTCCACTATCCCTGCTGATGAACGAAAACCAATCAAAAGCGCAACTAGAATAATGAGTACAATAGAAATAGCATTAGATACTAAAGAAGTTAAAACATGTCCCCACAAAACGGAAGAACGACTAATTGGCATAGAATGAAATCGTTGAAATAATCCTTTTTGTACATCTGTAAATAATCGTACCGCCGTATAGGCTATTCCACTTGCAATTGCCATCAAAATAATACCCGGCAACAAGTAATCTACGTAATTGTCTGTCCCTGTTTGAATTGCACCTCCAAGCACATATACAAACATCAACATAATCATAATTGGAATAATAGCAACAGTAATAATCGTATCAGGACTACGCATAATATGACGCATGGAGCGACCAAATAATATACTTGTATCACGAATTGCTTTCATTTTACTTCCTCCTTCCCATTAATAATTGCTAAGAAAATTTCTTCCAGTGATGGTTGTTTTTCGATATATTCAACTTCAGCAGGTGGGAATAATTTTTTAAGTTCATCCAATGTTCCATTTGCGATAATCGTTCCGCCATGAAGGATAGCAATTCTATCAGCAAGTTGTTCTGCCTCATCCAAATATTGTGTTGTTAGTAAAATGGTTGTTCCTCCATCAGAAAGTGTTTTAATCGTTTTCCAGACTTCCATTCGCCCTTCCGGATCAAGTCCAGTTGTTGGTTCATCAAGAAAAATCACATCCGGGGAGCCAACGAGACTCATAGCAATATCCAGTCGTCTTGTCATTCCTCCTGAATAAGTGTCTGCACGTCGATCCGCAGCTTTTTCGAGTCCAAAACGTGCCAATAAGTCATCTGCCGTTTGTGCCGAGTTCTTTTCACCACGTAGTTTAGCAATGAGTAAAATATTTTCTCGTCCTGTTAAAAGTCCATCTACTGCTGCAAATTGTCCAGTAAGGCTAATATGTTTCCGTACTTTTTCCGGCTCCGTTTTCACATCAAAACCCGAAATATGCGCATTTCCATTATCCGTTTTTAAAAGAGTCGCTAAAATTTGGATGGTTGTCGTCTTGCCCGCACCGTTTGAGCCTAGTAATGCAAAAATTTCGCCATGTTTTACTTCAAAATCTACACCTTTCAAGACTTCTGTTTTCTTAAATGATTTCTCCAACCCCGTGGCTTTAATCATCACTTCTTTCATTTGAATACAACCTTCTTTCCATTTTTTATTAAAACCCCACTACTCAGTAATACAGGTATTCTGTATCACTTATTACTACTACATAGTAACACCGAGTTGCTATCGTGTCAACAAAAAAGTCATTTCCTTTTTATTAAACCGAAATGACTTTTGATTTTGCACATAAAAAAACCGCCCGCTGAACGGACGGTTTGATATTATTTCACTTTATAAATCCAACCTTCTGGAGCTTCTACATCTCCAAATTGAATACCACAAAGTTCATCGAATAAACGTTTCGTTACTGGCCCCACTTCTGTTTCACTATGGAATACATGGAAATCATCTTTGGTTTGAATACCGCCAATTGGTGTAATAACCGCTGCCGTTCCACATGCTCCAGCTTCTTTAAACTCATCTAATTTATCAATATATACATCGCCTTCTACTGCTTCTAATCCTAAACGATGCTCTGCCAAATAAAGTAACGAATACTTCGTGATACTTGGCAAAATAGAAGGAGAATACGGTGTAACAAATTTATCATCTTTTGTAATACCAAAGAAATTAGCAGAACCAACTTCTTCTATTTTTGTATGTGTAGCTGGATCTAAATAAATACAATCACCAAAATTGCGTTCTTTTGCAGCCTGACCTGGAAGTAAACTTGCTGCATAGTTTCCGCCAACTTTTGCGGCACCCGTACCATTTGGAGCAGCACGGTCAAAATCGGAAACGATAAAGTTAGTTGGCGCCATTCCACCTTTGAAGTAAGGACCAACTGGTGAACAGAAAACAGAGAAAATATACTCTGGGGCTGCATGAACACCAATATTATCGCCTACACCAATAACAAATGGACGTAAATAAAGTGTTGCACCTGTACCATACGGCGGCACAAATTCTTCATTGGCACGAACAACTTGCATAACAGCATCAATAAATTTTTCAGTTGGGATGTGAGGCATTAATAAACGCTCACAGCTTTTTTGAATACGAGCAGCATTCCGATCTGGACGGAAAAGGTTAATCGAACCATCCTTACAACGATATGCTTTTAAACCCTCAAAACATTGTTGTCCGTAATGAAGTGCTGTCGAACCTTCGCTAATATGTAGCGTATTGTCTTCTGTTAGCGCACCTTCGTCCCATTCCCCGTCTTTCCAATAAGAAATGTAACGTTTGTCCGTTTTAATATAACTAAATCCTAAATTACTCCAGTCAATATCTTTACTCATTCAAAATCCCCACTTTCTATCATTAAAACAGAATTATTGTATGTTTCAGTATAGCATATTAAATAGCATTATTGCAGTGATGTTCTGTGAAAAAGAAAATTTTTTCAAATAAATAGGCAAAATGTTCTTTCTTTTAACGTAATTCATGCTAAAATAGAGTAACTTTTCAAAAAACAATAACCAATGAAGGATTGATTTCAAGAAAGGAGAGAATGAAAATGACAGCTCACAAAATGTTGGATGAGAAATTTTATAGTAAATCGCTTGGAGAGGAACTTGATTTAATTATTTGCTTGCCACCTGATTTTTCGCCACTTTACAAATATCCACTTTTTATTGTACAAGATGGAAAAGATTATTTTCAGTTTGGCAAACTTGCGCGCCACTCCGAAGAATTAGCGCTAAATGAGCAGATTCAAAAAGCCATTTTCATTGGTATCCCCTACAAAACTGTTATGGATCGTCGCGAAAAATATCATCCGGATGGTAAACAAAACGATGCATATATCAAATTCTTAGCATTTGAACTCGTTCCTTATCTTGAAGAACGCTTTCCTTCTTTCCAAATGCCTACTAGTAGATTCCTGATGGGAGACTCACTCGGGGCAACCGTTTCTTTAAAGGCAGCTCTTCTTTTTCCTTTTACATTTGGTAATGTGATTTTACATTCCCCCTATGTGGATGACACAATCCTTACACTTGCAGAAAAAGTAGACCCTTCAAAAGTGAAAATCTTCCATATTATTGGTGACCAAGAAACTGCAGTCGAAACAACCGGAAATGAAGTGCTCGATTTCTTATCACCAAATAAATCTTTAGAACAAATTTTAACCACTCGCGGATTTGATTATTATTTCCATGTATTTAACGGCGATCATCGCTGGAAATACTGGCAGCCATTTATCAAAGATTCTTTACAATATATGCTTCCAGTGAATACATTTGATTTAGAAAGCATGCGCGCATAGGAAAGGACGGAAACAACTTGACCGTAAAGAAAGTAACAGATGATATTGGCAAACAAGCTGCACTTAAAATTAGAAATGATGTTTTTGTCGTTGAGCAACGTGTTGATCCAGCATTAGAATGGGATGAATTTGATGAAATAGATTCTGTTGTGATGTTTGTTGATTACGCAGAAGACGGCACACCCCTTGCAACCGGTAGATTCCGCGAAAAAGATGGTTATGGTAAAGTCGAACGCATCTGCACCCAGAAAGTAGCCCGCGGTACTGGGAGCGGCCGGAGAATCATGGAAGCCATTGAATCCGAAGCTAAGTCTCGTGGCTTAACTACCTTAAAATTAGGCGCGCAGGTAACAGCTATTCCCTTCTATGAAAAATTGGGATACGAAACTTGCTCGGGATTATTCCTTGATGCTGGAATTGAACATAAAGACATGAAAAAAACATTAACCTATGAAATTTAATAAAAATAGTTATTTCTTTTATATAGAAGAAATAACTATTTTTTTATTAGTTCAATTTCGCCATTCGCCTTCGCACAAATAATTATATCCACATAATGAAGAAATAATCCATGCTCCACAATCCCTGGAATTTGCGCTAATTTTTCTTGCCACATTTCTGCATCCGTAAAAGTTTGATTTACTATATCCAAAATATAGTTCCCGTTATTTGTCACATAGACTTCTCCTGAAGATTGTTTCCGTAAATTTGTTTGAATATGCTCTTTTTCAAGTTTTCTCTCAACCTGCTTCCAACCAAAAGGTATTACTTCTAAAGGTAAAGGAAACTTCCCTAAGTTTCTTACAAGCTTCTCCTCACTGACAACCCAAATGTTTTTCAAACTCGCACTTGCTACCATTTTTTCGCGTAACAGTGCTCCTCCTCCACCCTTTATTCCTTGAAAAACCGTATCAATTTCATCTGCACCATCAATAGTAATATCTATTTCCGTAACGTCATTTAGCGATTTCAAAGGTATTCCTAAATTTTGTGCTTGTTTGTTTGTTTCTTCAGAAGTCGCTACCCCTGTAATGTGCAAACCGTTATTTACCATTTCTCCAAGCTTTTCAATCGTGTAATAAACTGTACTGCCCGTTCCAAGACCCACAACCATTCCATCTTTAATCCATTCACAAGCCTTTTCTCCTGCAATCTTCTTTTGATTAATCATAGTCCAACCTCTTTTCTAGCATTAAAACATTGCTATATCTATTGTTTCATTATACTCGTACCTACTTTCAAGTTCAAAATATGTTTATTTTTCTAACCTTACAAAAATGTAATTAGACATTTAAAGACAAATGTATTACAGTAAGTAAGTATTAAACGTTTATTTTTAATATTTGTAACACAAATGAAACAATGAAGAGGTGGATTTATGAATAAAATAAAACTAATTTTGCATCATCCAGCAACTATTTTTACAATGAAAACTTTTTTCTACCTAGCTATTTTGCTTGGATTGCTTTGGTTTTATGGTTTCAAAAACCCTGAAGGTGCGAAATTCATTTACAACGAATTCTAAAAGAAGAAAGGACTGTTAAAAATGGGAATATCAATAATGACAACGAGTATCATAGAAAGAATTGATGCATGGGCAGAGAAGACACCGGATTTCCCTTGCTATGAATATGCTGGAACACGTCTTTCCTATAAAGAACTAAAACGGCAATCTGATGCATTCGGCTCTTTTCTACTAAAAAACCTAATTACTGACAAAGAAAAACCTATTATCGTTTACGGCCATATGTCTCCCCTAATGTTAGTTGCATTCTTAGGCTCTATCAAATCAGGTCGAGCTTATGTACCAGTAGATGTTTCTATGCCAGTTGAACGTATAGAACAAATAAAAAAAGCAGCTGATCCTTCTATGTTTATTTGCACAGAAGAGCTGCCTAACAACCTTACTATTACTGGTTGTCCGGTGCTAACACAAGATCAGCTAATGGACGCTTTAGAAAAACATTTCGGAGAAGTTCCAGACAAAGAAGCATGTGTAAACAATGATGATAACTACTATATTATTTACACATCTGGAAGTACAGGAAATCCTAAAGGCGTTCAAATCAGTCAAAACAACCTAGTAAGTTTTAGTAACTGGATTTTACAAGACTTTTCTTTAAGCCAAGGATTGCGTTTCTTAAACCAAGCGCCCTTCTCCTTCGATCTATCCGTTATGGATTTATACCCAAGTTTACTATCGGGTGGGACGCTTGTACCTCTTGATAAAACAATTACTGCGAATATGAAAGATCTATATCGTGAAATACCTGCTCAAAACTTGGATGTATGGGTTTCTACTCCTTCTTTTGCAGATTTGTGCTTACTAGACGAGAACTTTAACCAAGAAAATAACCCCCGCTTAACTCGTTTCTTATTCTGTGGTGAAGTACTTGCCAAGAAAACAGCAAGCGAATTACTGGACCGTTTCCCAGATGCAGTTATTTACAACACATACGGACCTACAGAAGCAACCGTGGCTGTTACCCAAGTGAAAGTAACTCGAGAGATTATCGATGCTTATCCAAGCTTACCACTTGGCGTTATTAAACCAGATATGCGTTTACACATCGTTGACCAAGAAACTGGTGAGGTTCTTCCAGAAGGCGAAAAAGGAGAAATTGTCCTAATTGGTGCTAGCGTTTCTAAAGGTTACTTAAATGAACCTGAAAAAACAGACCAAGTATTCTTCGATTATAAAGGTTATCAAGCCTATCGCACAGGAGACTCTGGTATTATCAAAGACGGTTATCTGTTCTTCCAAGGACGTCTTGACTTCCAAATTAAACTTCATGGTTACCGCATCGAATTAGAAGATATCGAAAACAACCTAAAAAAAGTAAGTTACATTCAAAACTGCGCTATTATTCCGAAAATGAAAGATGAAAAGGTAGATATGTTAGTCGCTCAGGTCATCCCAACTACCCATGATTTCGAAAAAGAATACCAGCTAAGTGCAGCAATAAAAAAAGAACTAAAAGAATTTATGCCAGCATACATGATCCCCCGAAAATGGATTTATAAAACGGACTTCCCGTTAACTATGAATGGCAAAATTGATCGCAAATCACTTAATAGTGAGGTTAACAAGTGAGTTTACCATACGGCACAATTCTTTATTTTGGAGTACTTGTACTATTTTTGATTCCTATCATAGTAGCTGGTTTGTTAGGGAAGAGATTACCGATTTATAATGCTTTTGTGACACTCGTATTTTTATACTTTATGTTCTCAGCAAGTCCAGTCCAAGGAGCTACTTTTATCTTCTTCGTCTTCTGGCAACTTGCCCTTGTACGACTTTACTTCCATTATAGGCAAGAGAAAAAGCGGAATCACGGCGGCGTTTTTGTTATCGCAGTGATTCTGTCCATTCTCCCCCTCGTTATCTCTAAAGTTGTTCCAATTTTAGGTGATCATGTAACAATGGTTGGTTTCCTAGGAATTTCCTACTTAACATTTAAAGCAACACAAATGATTATTGAAATACGTGATAACTTAATTAAACAGTATAACGCGTGGGATTTTGTTAACTTCTTACTATTCTTCCCGACTATTTCGTCCGGACCGATTGACCGATTCCGTCGCTTTAAAAAAGACGTTGATAATCCGCCTAGTAAAGAAGCTTATCTAGCTTTATTAAATCGAGGAATATTCCTTATCTTCCTTGGTTTTCTCTACAAATTCATTATCGCTTACTTAGTAAACAAACATTTTGTTGTTCCACTAGACATCGCGATTACACATAATGTAGATACAACAAAGAGTTTAATTGGTTATATGTATGCTTATAGTATGTATTTATTCTTTGACTTTGCAGGTTATAGTGCCTTTGCAGTTGGGGTTAGTTACTTGCTCGGCGTTCAAACACCTATGAACTTTAACAAACCTTTCGCAGCTCGCAACATTAAAGAGTTCTGGAATCGTTGGCATATGACGCTTTCTTTCTGGTTCCGCGATTATGTATTCATGCGTTTCGTATTTTGGGTTACAAAAAAGAAATGGTTTAAAAGCAAGTTCACTATTGCCTACCTAGCATATTTCGTTAACTTTTTCATCATGGGAGTATGGCATGGACTTCATTGGTATTACATCGTTTATGGCCTTTATCAAGCAACACTTATCGTTGGATTTGACCTATTCGAACGCTTTAACAAGAAGCACAAATTCTATCCAAAAAACAAAATTACTTATGTAATCGGCGTTATCATTACATTCCAATTTGTTTGTTTCGGATTCCTGATATTCTCAGGTATTTTAGATAAAATTAATTTTTAAAACTAACTAAAGGTGGTAATTTATAATGGCTTTCCGTGAAAATGTATTAGAAATATTAGAGGAAATTACAGAAACTGATGAAGTAGTACAAAATACAAACATCAAATTATTTGATGAAGGCTTGCTTGATTCTATGGCTACGGTTCAACTTTTAATTGAAATTGAAGAAAAACTAGATATTACTGTACCTGTTTCCGAATTTGACCGCGACGAATGGGCTACTCCTGAAATGATTATTACACAACTTGAGGCGCTAAAATAATGAAAAAAAAGCTGTGGATGACATTTGGGCCTTTATTGGTCGCATTCGCGGTTTTCCTTTTCGTTCTATTCGGACCTAGTAGCTTATTCTCTAAAGTTTCTTCTGATACCGTAGAGAAAAGCGCTACATCAATGAACGAATCCGTCATCCAAGGCTTAGACATCCAGAAAAAAGCTTTACAAGAAGGAAACTATTTACCAATTTATGGTTCTTCAGAGCTTTCCCGCGTCGACCCATTTCATCCTAGCGTAGTCTCAAAAAAATACAATCAGGGCTATACACCATTTTTACTTGGTCGCCCAGGTACACAATCATTAAGTCATTTCTTAGACGTAAATGCACTTGGTGATGATTTAAAAGGAAAAAAAGTAGCGGTAGTTTTATCTCCACAATGGTTCCAACCTAAAGGGGTTTCTGACCCATCATTTGGTGCCAACTTTTCCCCTCTTCATGCATATAAATTTGCTTTAGAAGATACGAAAAACACGCCTGAACGTCGTTATGCAGCTAAACGTTTATTATCTTTCCAAGTAGTTCAAAGTGACTCTACATTAAAAAAATTACTCGAAAACATTGTCGCAAAAGGTCCTAAAAAACCTCATGATCCAAAGCTTCTAAACATTACTGGTAATGTCGAACTGAAGATTTTGGAACGTAAAGACGATTTAGAATCAAAATACATCATTGGTTCCAAACAAGATCGCGTAAGCAAAGGCCTAAAGGAACTTCCAGAAACTTTAGATTACCAACAACTAGATGAATTAGCTAAAGAAACTGGTGAGAGAAGTACTGGTAATAATCCTTTTCAAGTCAAAGAACATTATTACCAAAAGAAAATCAAACCCATTGAAGGTAAATTAAAAAATAGCCGCAAAGATTTACGTTATGACCAATCTCCTGAGTTTGCTGATTTACAGCTACTGATGGATGCTTTCAAAAAGGCTGGTGCAGATGTCATTTTCATTAACCCGCCTATCAATGGAAAATGGATTGATTACATTGGTATGGACAAACAAGGTTTAGATGACTATTATGCGAAAACAAAAGAACAAATTGAGAGTCAAGGTTTCCGTTACTACTCTCTAGAAGAATATCAAAATGACGCTTTTTTCTTAGAAGATCCGATTCATTTAAGCTGGCGCGGTTGGGTAAAAATCGACCAAGTATTAGCAGACTTCGTTAAAGAACCAATGCAAACAAACTATAAACCAACACCAAAAGAATATTACTTTAAAGAACATCCAGAAAATGGACAAAAAAAAGACCGTAAGTAGTTAAAAACTACTTACGGTCTTTTTTTCTTTAAAATCCAATAATATGATAACCGCTATCTACATGAATTACTTCGCCTGTAACGCCTCGAGATAAATTACTGAATAAGTAATATGCTGTGTCGCCAACTTCTTCCGCTTGTGTCGCACGTTTTAGTGGGGCTCTTTCTTCCACTAGTGAAATAGAATCAGAGAAACCGCTAACGCCACGAGCAGATACTGTTCTGATTGGTCCTGCAGAAATAGCATTTACACGAACACCAATTGCCCCTAAGTCCATTGCGAGGTATCGAACACTTGCATCCAGAGAAGCTTTTGCTACACCCATAATATTATAGTTTTCTACTACACGTTCCCCACCAAGGTAAGTTAATGTTAGTAAACTTGCATCTTCTGTCAACATTTCTAAGTGTTTTAGTGCACGAGCAACAGCTGTGAATGAATAGGCACTAATTTCATGTGCTTGTAAGAAGCTTTTACGATCTACTTCTAAATAGTCCCCAGTTAAAAAGTCTTTGTTTGCAAAAGCAATGCAGTGTGCTAGGCCGCTAAGTTTGCCAGCTTTATCTTTAATTGTTTCAAAAGTTTCTGTAATAGCTTCTTCACTTGTTACATCACAAGCTAAGATAAGTGGATTTTGATTTACTTCGCTTAATGAAGGTACTAGCTCTGTAATGCTTTTTTTCGCACGATCGTCCGCATATGTAAATACCAGTTTTGCTCCAGCTTCATTTAGTGAACGCGCAATTGCCCAAGCAATACTACGCTTATTAGCTACTCCCATTACAACATAAGTTTTTCCCTCTAATGATAAATTCATGTTCTTTCCTCCTAAAATTGATGCGATTTGTTCGCTTCTTCCATTTTACATGACCAAATAACTTTTTAAAACACTTATTACTTCGATTTTTGAATTATCTCTTCCATGTCTGCTGGTAGAGGTAGATCAAACGCCATATATTCTTCTGTCAAAGGATGGACTAAATGCAGATGGCATGAGTGCAGTGCTTGTCTTTTCAACAAATTCGTATCTCCTCCGTACATATCATCGCCAATAAGCGGATGTCCAATATAAGAGAAATGCACACGAATCTGGTGTGTCCTTCCTGTCTCAAGTTGAATAGCTACATGGTCAAATGCTCTATAGCGCGCGAGAACCTCATAATTTGTTTTGGCATATTTACCTTCAGGAGTAACAAAACGTTCCATTATACTCACTTCTTTGCGTCCTATTGGCGCTTCAATCGAACCCTTTTGTTCTACTAAAACTCCTGATATAAAGGCTTGATAGCGTCGTTTTAGCAATCCTTTTTGCAAAAACGTACTTAATCTAGCATGAGCAAATCTATTTTTGGCGATTAGCATTAACCCTGACGTCTCACGATCGAGTCTTGTTACAATATGAATAGCGTTCGTCAGTCCTTGCGCTTCATAATGCCCTTTGACAAAATTTGCAACGGATCCATTTGGGTGATATTGTGATGGAATGGAAGCCATCCCGGCCGGTTTATTGATAATTAATAAAAAATCATCTTCAAAAACAATATCTAAATTGGTATATTCCGCAAGCAATCGTTCATTTTGTTGCTCTGTTGGAAAAGTAAGCCTCACTTTATCGCCTACTTTTACGTGATACAAAACATTTTGTTCTTCGCTATTCACTTCAATTTTTCCATCTGCCCCAAATTTCACGGCAGTTAATAATTGTTTCGAAATATGCTTACTCTTTAAAAACGTGCGAAGTAAGAGCCCATCTTCTTCAGTTTCGACTTTCCATTCTAAAAACACATGCTTCCTCCTGCTAGCTTAATCTTCAATAAACGAATCGTGTACACGACGCCAAAATGGAAATGACCTAAATCTGGCAAAGTGAATTTTTTTTGCAGATACTTCATACCGAATTTCTTGTACATCCCGATGCAAAATGCTCAAATGGTCTACAGAAATTTGAAAGTCCTTGTCATTAACCGGTTGCAAACTAACAACATGATGTTTCGGAAAAACTAGTGGGCTACCGATTGTCCGGTACACACGATTATTAATCGATGCCATCTCTGTTAACTGCATTGCTTCAATAGAAGGATGCATAAGTGCCCCACCTAGCGATTTATTGTATGCCGTCGTCCCACTAGGTGTTGACATACAAAGGCCATCTCCACGAAATCGCTCAAAATGAATATCGTTAATCACAACATCAACTACAAAAGGGCCTCCTGAACTTTTTACAGTTGATTCATTAAGCGCTAAATATGTCGCTTCTTTTTTGCCAATCCCATATTTCACGGTTGTTTTGAGAAGGGGATAGGAAACTTTCTGATATTCTCCTTTTGCTAAAAGTTTAACCAATTTATCAGCCTCAGCTGGTCTCCAATCCGCGTAAAAGCCAAGATGCCCTGTATGAATTCCGATAAAGGCAATTTCATCCAAGCGCTCCTCGTATTGATGAAAAGCAGACAGAAATGTTCCATCTCCACCAATAGAAATAACAATTTCGGGCTCAACATCATCATATTCCATGTCATATTCCCCAAAACCTGCGATCATATTTAGTCGCAGCAAATCGGATTTTTCGTCTCCTTTGGAAGTAATCATATATTTCATTATTTCTATTCGCCCCTATTCCTACAACTAATTACTTATTTTTCTTTGGCATCACTTGATGCACTGCTTTTTTATCCTTTGATACGTCTTTATTTTGAGAAAAATAAACTTGCGCTTCTTGTATTTCTTCACGAATTTGCGACATTTCCTCATCTAATTGAAAAGCAGCTTCAGCAGCGCGTTTTAAACGTTTATTGATTGCTTCTGGAAATTCGCCTTGATACTTGTAGTTTACCGAATGCTCAATCGTTGCCCAAAAATTCATTGCAAGTGTCCTAATTTGGATTTCAGCTAAGATTTTCTTTTCTCCTTGAATTGTTTCCACTGGGTACTCAATAACAACGTGATAGGAGCGGTAACCACTAGGTTTCTTGTTTGTAATATAATCGCGTTCTTCTACAATTCGAAAATCATTCCGTTGTCTTAAAAGGCGCACCACTACTTCAATATCATCTACAAATTGGCACATCATGCGGAGTCCCGCAATATCCTGCATTTCTTCTACTAAATGATCTAGCGCAATATGTTTTTGATTAGCCTTGTCTAATATGCTCGCAACCGGCTTCACTCGACCTGTAACAAATTCAATTGGCGAATGATTATTTTCAAGCTCAAATTGTGAACGCATTCCTTTAAGTTTAATTTTAAGTTCTTCCACTGCCTGTTTGTAAGGCGCTAAAAAGTCTTCCCAATGATTCAAATCGCTCACCTCAAGTATATTCATGATTAAATTTATGCAACATCAGTTTTATTTTAACACAAAAGCAGTTAATCCACCTTGCTTAAAGTAACCTTTTTTTCAATCCCGTGGTAAAATAAAACCGAAGCACTCAAACGACAACTAAAAGGAGGACGAAAATGATTCTAACATTACTTCAAAACGGCGATTACGAAACTGCGCGCACTCAAGCTCTTACTGAATTAAAAAACAACTCCGATAACGCAGAACTTCATTATTATGCAGCATGGGCGCACGATGCACTCGGTAAAGAAGATGCTGCAATCCCCTTTTACGAGAAAGCTCTTCAGCTTGGTCTTCCTGCTGATTCTCGCAAAGAAGCGTATATAGGTCTCGGTAGCACTTACCGTATTACAGGTCAGCCCGAAAAATCTATCCGCCTTTTCGAAACAGCTTTACAAGAATTTCCAGATAATAATGCCTTGCGTACTTTTTCAGTGATGGCTAAGTACAATCAAGGTTTAGAAAAAGAAGCTTTGGAGGAAGCCTTGATGCTCTTGACACAGACAACGAGTGATGAAGACATTTTAAGTTACAAAAAAGCAATTCAATTTTATGCGCAAGATTTAGATGCGACATTTCATTAAAGGGAGCTGAATTTTTATGGTCAAAGAATTAGAAATCGAATTCCGTAATCTATTAACCAAAGAAGAATACGATACATTAATAGAAAATTTTCGAGTGAAAGAAGACGATTTCTTTGAGCAAACAAATTATTATTTAGACACAGCAAATTTCGTGTTAAAAGAACGTCATTCTGCTCTTCGAATTCGCCAATTAGAAACACAGTACCAATTAACACTCAAAACCCCAGAAGCACGTGGACTAATGGAAACTACTCAAATTCTTGGCGAGGACCAAGCAAGTGCGATCATCTCTGGAGCAAATATTCCGGTTGGACCTGTTCGTGACACGTTAAAAGAACTAGGAATCAATCATGAAGACTTACAAGTTTTCGGTTCACTCAAAACAATCCGCGCAGAAAAAGATTATAAAAAAGGCTTACTTGTGTTTGATAAGAATTTTTATGGCTCCATATCAGATTTCGACTTAGAGTATGAAGTGTCTGATTATGACAAAGGAAAAGAGGTTTTTGACAAACTACTTAAAGAATATCAAATCACCAATCAACCTGCCGAAAATAAAGTAGCACGATTTTATCATCACGTATATGAAAATAATAAGTAAAAATAGATACTTTTATAGCAAAAAGACACAAATTCTTAAAAAATAACGAATAAATATGTTAAGCCAATGACAATTATTTGTTAAATTTACATTACGCTGATAAAATAGATATATAAGTTACAAAACCAAATTTTGTATCAGCTTTTACTGAGCAGTGAATTATTTCTTTTCACACTGGTACATTGAAATGAGTATCTGTTTGAAGATATTTAGAATTTGAAAATCAGGTGATAGCAAATGATTAACCAAAATTTATATTATCAGTCAGTAGCAAATTCCAAGCCCATCGAAATTTATCTATTCTTCGATCCAGCTTGTGATGACTGTTGGAATATCGAAGCGAACATGCTCCGGTTACAAATGGAGTACGGGAACTATTTCAAATTGCGCTATGTTCTGCATAACAATTTGCAGACATTTGTATGTAAACAAAAGCGTGCAGGAAATAGTAACCTAAGCTTAAAAGAACAACAAATAGGGGCGCACCTTTCCTATATTTCTTGTCTTGCAGTCAAAGCCGCTGAACTCCAAGGAAAAAAACAAGGAATTACATTCTTGCGCAAGATTCAAGCAGCCTACTTCCTTGAAAATAAAGATATCGCTAGTGATGAAGTACTCTATGATATTGCTGTCTCCACTGGTCTAGATTTATCAGAATTCAAAAAAGATCTAGCCTCTACAGTTGCCAAACGTGCTTATATCGGCGATCAAAAAGTAGCTCAAGAAATGGAAATTCATGAAAACCCTACTGTAGTCTTTTTCAATAAAAATATAGAAGATGCCGGATTAAAACTAAGTGGACTTCATCGTTACGAAGTTTATGTACATGTTTTATCCGAGCTTTTAAATGATGCCCCGCAACCAGAAGAACGCCCGCAAATGGAAGAATACTTAGCAAAAGTAAAAGTTACTTCTTCTGCTTCTATGGCAGATTTTTATGGTGTTTCCGAACAACAAATCGAGCGCCAAATGAAGAAATGGCGTCTCCAACAAAAAGTAGAATTAATCGATGCTCCAGCTGGACAGTCTCACTGGAAATACATCGGAAACTTATAAAAAAGAAGCACCCATTCCTGGGTTGCTTCTTTTTTTACATATTTTCTAAGCGTTCAATCCGCGAACTAATTGGCGGATGTGAGTCAAAAAGACCTGGCTTATTTTTTTTTGACTTTAGTGGTGACGCAAAGTAAATGGACTCACTAGAAGCACTCACTTCTTCCATTTTTTTCGAATCACCACTGATTTTTTGTAAAGCTTGGATAAGTCCATCTGGATTTCTGGTTAATTCTACCGCACTAGCATCAGCTAAATACTCTCTATTACGAGATAACGCAAATTGAATAGCTGTTGCAATAATAGGCGCCAAAATAACAAATATGAGTGCAACGATATAGATAATCGCTTGTGCCCCGCCACTGTTATTATTGTCACTTTTACGGTTATTTCTGCCACCAGTTAGGCTTCCCCAGAAAATCATTCGCATTGCTATATCACTAAGAATCGCAATAACAGCCACTAGCGCAATGGCGATCGTTGATAACCGAATATCATAATTACGAATATGAGAAATTTCATGCGCAATAACGCCCTCAAGTTCATAACGTTCTAATTTATTAAGCAATCCTCTAGTAACCGCCACGGCTCCTTTTTCAGGAGAAATCCCCGTCGCAAAAGCGTTCGGACTTGGATCTTCAACGATATATACTTTTGGCATCGGAATACCAGCAACCATTGCCATACTTTCAACGGTATCCCACAAAACTGGCGCTTGTTCTTTTGATGTGACTTCCTTCGCATGATTCATCGCCATAACGACTGACGAACTGCTCATTACCATAATCAAAATATAAAATGCACCAATAACAGCCGCGAGTACAAGCCCATTCAGATAGTTATTCCAAACAATTATACCTATAGCAGCGCCAACCATAAGAACGAAAATGAAAAAGCCAAGAATAATAAAAATTGTTTTTCGCTTATTTGCTGCAATTTGTTCAAATAGCATAATTTTCGCTCTCCTTCATGGCTTAAAACTCTACTTTTGGTGCAACGCGTTCTACTTCAGGAATAGAAAGCATGTCACGTTCTGTAAAGTTATGCAGTTTTGCAACGATGTTTGTTGGTACAGATTGTACTTTTGTGTTGTAAGTCATTACGGTTGTATTATAAAGTTGGCGAGAATAAGCCACTTTATTTTCCGTAGTAGTTAATTCATGTTGCAATTCGATGAAAGAAGTATTTGCTTTTAAATCTGGATAAGCTTCTCCTAATGCAAAAATGGATTTAAGCGCTCCACTTAACATATTGTCAGCTTCGATTTGACCTTGACGATTGTCAGCAGGGACTTCCATCATTTTGTTACGAGCTTCAATTACTTGTGTCAATGTCTCTTTTTCGTGTTTTGCATACCCTTTAACTGTTTCAACTAGATTAGGAATTAAATCAAATCTACGTTTTAATTGCACGTCAATTTGCGCCCAAGTTTCATCCACACGGTTACGGTATTTTACAAGGCTGTTGTATAGACCGAAATAAATCAATACTAAAATGACAACAACAGCGATAGCAATAATCCATCCTATCATAATTAATCTCCTCCTTCATATGTACTTACCCCATTATACCTTACTTAGGGAGTACACGACAATCCTACTGCAGCATGAGATTTTTATTTTTTCTTCCGCATAAAGTAAAATGGCTTCACAGGTTTATCTACCGGCATTTTTATCGTCATCATTGCATTTGGAGCGCGGTCAATTTCTACGCCATCTTCGTTCCAAAGTACTTCTACGACTTGCTTAAAGCCAGTATCTCCTGGTCCATAAAATTCAATTTCTTCCCCTACACCAAAATTATTTCGTTGTTGTAAAGTAGCTATTTTCGTTTTCTCGTCATATTCCAGTACTTGCGCCGCAAAAGCATATTGAGGAATTTTCCGCGTTTTCCCAAATAGTTGCTCGTCCTCGGTTGGTTCTTTGTAGAAAAAACCTGTAGATAGTTCGCGTTGCGCGACTTTCCACAATTCTTCTTCCCAAGCTGGGTCAAACACATAATTTTCTGGGTCCGCGCAGTAAGCATCCACGGCACGGCGATATACGCTTGCAACGGTTGAAACATAATGAATAGATTTCATTCGTCCTTCGATTTTCAAACTATCCACACCAGCATCTACCATATCTGGAATGTATTTAATCATAGATAAATCAACTGCACTCATTGAAAACGGCTCTTCATCTGTATCCACTAAATTTTTTGAAACGCCATTATCAATCTCGAATAAGTCATATTTCCAACGACAACTCTGCGCACAACCGCCGCGGTTCGCATCACGATTAGCCATATGATTCGATAATGTACAACGACCAGAGTAGGAAATACACATTGCCCCATGAATAAATGCTTCCATTTCAACATCGGTTTTTTCGCCAATTTCTTGAATTTCTTGCATGCTAACTTCCCGTGCAAGAACAACACGCTCTAGTCCTTGTTTCTTCCAAAATTCTAGAGTTTTATAGTTTGTTGCAGAAGCTTGTGTGGATAAGTGTACTGGTAAACCTGGTGCATCTTGGAAACAAGTGCTAATTAAGGCTGGGTCAGAAACGATTACTGCGTCAATACCAATATCGCGTAATGTTAGGAAAAATTCACCAGCACCTTCTGTATCACCAGCATGTGCAACCATATTTGCAGCAACATACACTTTTGCATTTCGTTCATGCGCAAAGGCGATACCTTCTTTCATTTCTTCAAAACTAAAATTACCTGCCCGTGACCGAAGTCCGAAAGCCTGTCCACCAATATATACAGCGTCCGCACCGTAGCGAATCGCAATTTTTAATTTTTCTAAGTTACCAGCCGGAGCTAGCACTTCTGGTTTTTTTAATATTTTACTCATTATGCTATTCCCCCTATTTCACATCATCCGGATTTTTCAAATAAAATCCTGCGTCTAGTTTTCGTGTTTGAGGCTGAAGCTCCGTTAATTTATTCACAAAATACTCTGCAACAAATTGACCTTTCAGAGTAGCTTCTTTCGCTTCAACTAACAGTGATGCAATTTGAACAAAATTTTCTGATTCTGCAAGAACACCATCTAGTTTCCATGTTTTCAACCCAGCCTCATATAAGTCCGCCAAATAAGGAACAAGCGAAACATCTTCGGAAGCAAAAATATGTGTTCCAGACTCATCTTCATAGATTGGTAATTGACTTGTTTCATCATTAGGTTCGCGTAAATAAAGACCGCGTTCCTTCGATGTATCATCTTCCATTTCAACAATACGCTCATAATTCGTTACTAGTTTACGTTTGGATTGGTGAATGCATGTTGGTCCATAAACCAGAACTTCGACTGGGATAGTAAGGCTATGCGCGATGGTTTTGATTTCGCCTTCTGTTAGTTCCCGAGCAAGTACCGCACCTATCGCTCCTTGTTTTTCCCAAAACGAGATTTGTTCTGCGCTAGTTACAAATGTTTGGGCATCATAAATAAACGGAATCGGTTGAGCCATTTCACTCAAAAGCATAATTGCACCTGGATCGCCGCACGTTACTGCATCCACTTCCATATCAGCAAGTTGCTCTAAAAATCCTGGTAACTTTTCCATATGCTCGTTATGCATTAACGAATTTACTGCTACTGTTACTTTCTTTCCTTCTTGATGCGCTAAATGAACTATTTCACGTAATTCTTCGACAGAAAACGAATATGGCAGTCTTAAACCAAATTGGCTATTACCTATATATAGTCTGTCTACCCCCGCGCGAAGCAATTGTTCAGCTTGTTTCATTGAATCTGCTGTCGCAATGATTTCCATGTTTTTCTCCTCATTTCTACAAAAACGTTACTTGATAAATGTATCACAAGAAGACTTGTTACTCAATAAGAATTTTGGCACAAAAAAAGAGACTAGTCTAAGTGACCAATCTCTAATCTATTTTTTCTTCTTTTGTTAATTTAAATAAATTAAGTAATGGGCGATAGGAGCTCCCTACTAATCCAAGTGTCTCAATCAATACCTCAATTAAGACGAGCAGCACACCGATTAAAATCATCGAACCCCAAAGTGTCGACATCGTGAAAATGAAGGCGAATAAAGAAAATAGTGCAGCTATAGCATAAATTAAAATAACAGTTTGACGATGTGTGAACCCTAGTCGTAATAAACAATGATGTAAATGCGACTTGTCTGCCATCGCAATGGGTTGTTTCGTTACCATGCGTCGTATAATAGCAAAAAGCGTATCAGAAATTGGTACTCCTAAAATTAAAATCGGTACAATTAAAGAGATAAACGTAACATTTTTGAATCCCATCACAGATAACACGGAAATAATAAAACCTAAGAAAAGCGCGCCAGTGTCACCCATGAAAATTTTTGCAGGATTGAAATTATAAGGTAAGAAACCAAGAGTTCCAGCAATTAACACGCTTGCTATCATAATTACTAGTGCATCTCCCATAATAAACGCCATTCCTAAAATCGTAAGTAGTGCAATGGTTGAAACACCTGCTGCAAGGCCATCTAGTCCATCAATCAAATTAATAGCATTCGTAATTGCAACAATCCAAATAATCGTAAGCGGAATACTTAACATCCCAAAATGAATTTCCCCACCAAATGGTAAGTTAATAAAGTCGATGCTAATGTTACCCCAAAATACAATAATAAAGGCAGCAGTGATTTGGCCAATTAATTTATATCTTGCTTTAAATTCCATAATATCATCTAATAGCCCAGTCAAAACCATGACAAACGCCGCAATCAGAAGCGGCCATAAGAATTCGTTTTCAATTGGGAGTAAAAACATTCCGATAGTAAAACTGATAAATATTGCTAGTCCACCTAAACTCGGAATTGGTTTAATATTAATACGACGTTGGTCTGGTTTATCTGTAATATCAAAGTATAGAGCTATTTTTCGAATTAGCGGTGTAAGTAATACGGACGCGCCAAAACATATAAATATAATCATCCAGCTCATGGCTAGTCCTCCCCGCAAATTTTTTACTCATCTCATTATACTTTTTTATTTGCAAAAAGACAACGAAAATCATTATGCAAAAAAGCTTGGGGCAGACAGATTCCGCCTCAAGCTTTTATTTATTGTTTAATCCTAGCTACAAATTGAAATCTACTACCTACATACTGGGAACGCGTAAATTCAAATGGTCGACCGTCTTCTAACGTTGTAATTTGCCTAAGTTTCATAACCGGTGATCCGAGTTTCACATCAAGATATGGCGCAATTTTTTCTGATACTAAAGAAGCTTCCATGATTTGTTCCGCTTCTCCAATTGGTTGACCAAGTTTTAATTCAATCGCTTTATAAAGGGAATCCATAATGTCTTCCTTTGTAAGCAGTGAAGCAATTTTTTCTGGAATGGCCGCAACTTCATAAAGAATTGGAACGCGGTCGCCATAACGAATCCGCTCAATTTTCATTACATTGCTGTTTTCTGGTAGTTGCAACGCCTCTTGTTCTTGCGTACTTGCCGGACGAATACCGTACGATACGATTCGCGTCGAAGGAACTTTCCCCTCTTGTAACATCAAATTCGTAAAACTCGTAACCGCTTCAAGTCGTTCGGTTAGTTTCTTTTCCGCAATAAAAGTCCCGGCACCAACACGCCTTTGCAAAATGTTATCATCAACGAGGCCTTGAATGGCTTGTCTTACCGTCATTCGGCTGACGTGGAACATTTCTGCAAGCTGACGTTCAGCTGGAATAGAAGTGCCAACTTTCCAGACACCATCTTCCATTTTCTTTTTAATTTCACTTTGAATCTGAATGTAAATCGGTATTCCTGATTGTTTATCGATCATTTCCCCGCCCTCTTCTTATAGAAGTGACGCCGCCTCGTTGTCAAGAATCACAGTAACATCTGGATGATTTTGAAGAACAGAAGCAGGACAATTCACATCTACAGGTCCTTTAATAGTTTCTTTGATTGCTTGTGCTTTGTTTTCACCAAAAGCAAGTAGGATAATTTTCTTCGCATTCATGATGGATTTAATTCCCATAGAATAAGCATGTGTTGGAACATCTTCTTCTCTTTCGAAAAAGCGTTTGTTAGCTTCACGAGTGGAATCTGTTAAAACAACTTTATGTGTTAACGAATCAAAAGAAGTTCCTGGTTCGTTAAAACCGATGTGTCCATTTGTTCCAATTCCAAGCACTTGAATATCAATTGGGTGCTCAGATAAAATTTCTTCATAACGTGCGCATTCTGCTTCAGCATCTGTCGCTTCTCCGTTTGGTAAGAAACTTTCTTTAAATGCTTTTTTAGAGAATAACAAGTCGTTCATATAGTAATGATAACTGTTTGGGTCGCTTGCCGCAAGACCTACATATTCATCTAGGTTAGTTGTTGTTACATTTTTAGTGTCAACATCGCTTTTTACAAGTTCAGCATAAAGTGTTTCTGGTGTGCTTCCTGTTGCTAGGCCAAGTGTGTTTACTTCGCCTGATGTAATGCCTTTTTCAATGATTTCTAACGCTTTTTTGGATCCTGCTAATTTATTTTCTGTTGTGATAAGTTGCATTTTATTATCTTCCTCTCAAGAATGTTTTTTTCCGAATGAATAAGTTGCTGTAATGTGTAAATCTTCGTCTAGTAAGTTGAAATCTGCATCTTTACCAGCCTCGATTGCACCTTTTTGTGTTAAATTAAATTCGCGTGCTTGGTTTCCAGAAGACATAAGAACTGCCTCTTCTACCGAGCATCCAGTAAATTTAATCATGTTGCGGAAGCCGTCGTCATAAGTGAGCACACTTCCAGCTAAAGTTCCATCTTCTAAACGAGCTTGTTTATCTTTTACGATAACAGTTTGACCACCAAGTTCTGATTTTCCTTCTGGCATACCTTTTGCTCGCATGGAGTCAGTGATAATGCATAAATGTTCTGGCCCTTTCATTTGATAAGCTAATTTCACCATATCAGGATGAACGTGAATACCATCAACGATTAGTTCTGCATTAATACCGCGTTCTAGTAAAACGTGACCTGGAACGCCTGGCTCACGGTGTGTCATACGGTGACAAGCATTATATAAATGTGTCGCATGTGTCGCTTTACTTGTTTTCAAGTGTTCACGCACATCATTAGAGTGCCCAATACTTGGAACAACCCCTAGTTCGAAACACAAATTTTCAAAATCAGCAGAAGTATCATGCTCTGGTGCATATGTTACTAATTTAATTAAGCCACCAGAAATATCAAACCATTTTTTGAAAAGTTCCAAATCAGGCGCTTGGATGTATTCTTCTGGTTGTGCTCCTTTAAAGACTTTGGAAACAAATGGGCCTTCCAGATGAATCCCACCAATAACAGGTTCTGTTTGTGCGACTTCGTTAATCACTTTTAGCGCTTTTTCGATATTTTCGTGTGATTGCGTCATCGTTGTTGGGAAGTAAGTAGTAATCCCTTCATTTAACATACCATTTACTTGTTTTCTAAGTGCGTCTGAATCCGCATCCATTGCGTCAAAACTATAACCACCGTGTGAATGAACATCAATGAAACCAGGAACAAGTTTTTGTCCTTTTGCATCGATTACTTCTTCTGCTTTGTCCGCTTGAAAATCAGCCATCGAGCCAACCTCTAAAATTTGTTTATCAAAACGTACGAAAGCATTTTCTAGAACACCTTTACCAGTATAAATTGTAGCGTTAGTAATTACTTTATTAGCCATTACATATTGCCTCCTCGTTAAATCGGTCTATACCAATTATTATAGCATGTATCTATTAAAATGCAACTTATCTTTTCCTATTTACCCGAAAAAAAGTAAAATAACCAAAAAAGCTACGAGCATATTTAGATGGCCCGTAGCTTTTAGTTATAAAAAAGCGCAGAATAATTATTCTGCGCTAGTTACTTTTATTTATCTGTTTCGTTTTCTTCTTCTTTTTTCTCTAATTCTGGAATTAAGACCTCTTTTTCTTCTTTTGGTTTTTCTTTTGCAGCTTCTTTTTCAAGTTCATTTAATTGATCTTCCATCGAAGCTTTTTCTGGTTTTTTGAAATTTTGTTTTTCGCGTTCAATAATTTCATCTACCATAGTTGTAAAGTTTTGCGCTTTGTCTTTGATGATTTCTTTACTTTTCTTTGTTTTCTTTTCTAATTCATCCATTAGATCATCGAAGGATTGAGAAAGTTCTTTGCTCATATCTGCTTTCTTTTCTGCTTCTTCAGCTAAATCGCGTTGTTTTTGTGCTTCATGATAGTCACTAACACTACCCCAGCTCATGTCATGGATAACTTTGTCCATTTTTTCGGAAGTTTCTGTTGCATTTTTTTCAGCCATTTCCGCTAAATGTTGGGTTTTAAGATTTTTCCATTTTAAGCGCATTTCGTGCATACGTAGTTCTAATTTTTCAAGTTGTTCGGACGCTTGATCGTAATGTGCTTTTGTAGCTTCTAATTGTTCTTCATATTGAGCCACTTCTTCTAAAGCGAAATCAGCTAGTTTTGTTTCACCAGCTTCTTTTGCAATTTCTGCTTGGTGACGACGTTTTTCAACATAAACTTCCATTTCTTTATATTCCTTATAGAAAAGAGATTTCAGTTCGCGTTGTTTTTCTACCATGCGTTCTGCGTCTTTCATTTCTTGTTTTGTTTTATCCATATAGTAACTTACTGAATTGCGACGTTTTTCTTCACGTTTCTCGATTTTTTCACTAACTTCTTTATTCCATTGTTTCATTTTTTCAAAAAGGTTTGCCATTTTTTTCTCCTCCAATTATTTATTGTATGGGTAGTCGAATACGTCATCATTTTTTCTTGGTTTATTTTTATTTCTAGTTAGGAAGTAAATGATTGCTCCGATAATTACAACAACCAGAATTCCTTTTAAGTTAGCTAGAATTATTAAGGCACCAACGCCAATTAGAACACCATAAATAACTTTTTCACCTACGGACCTTGCTTCAAGTAGTTTCTTAAGTGACCAAAAGCCGAGCACTGCACCAACCATTGCTAGTATCGCTGGCAATAAGACTATAAGTATCATCGCAATTAGTAAAATTATTAATACGCCAATCAATATTGCTCTCATACACCTACCTCCTAACTTCCAAATGTAGCTGATATATTTTCTTTTATTACTGTACCTATCATAACCCTATCTATCAAGTATAATAACCCGCTGTAGAAGGAAATTCACCTACAACTTGAGTCCTATTGTCTAACTACAGGATAACATAATCTACTATAATAAGCAGTGTTTTCTACATAAAAAAAACAGCTTGTTCTCGCGTAACACAAGATACAAACTGCATTCTCATTATTTTACTTTTCTTCATATTGAAGAGATGAAACGCCACCTTCTGAAATCATGTTGTTTTCTTCCAGCTCTGTTTCGGAAATTTCTTTGTCAGCATAACGTGTCCGAATATCATTTACCTCATCAAAAGGGGTGGGCGGCTGTTGCTTTTTTACCACGTATACCGCTGCACAAGCTAAAACTCCAGCGACAGCTCCCACGGCTCCGGCAATAATTCCTACTTTATTTTTCACACTATCAACCTCCTCTTGAAATCCACTATTTTATTCCCTAAAAAAGTAGAAGTAAAACAAAAACGAGCTTGAAAAGTTCAAACTCGTTTCGAATTATAATCCAGAAAAAGCGCTCTTCGGTTTGCGGACAAAACAAAGTATAGCAGCAACAATGAATAGTAACGCAGGAATGAAACTAATTAGTGCTGTAGAAAGCAACGATACAACGCCTGCTGCTAAAAATAAATATCCAGCAAAAACTGGTTTTTTATTTTTGAATATGTAGTAAATCCCAAAGATACCAAGTGCGAGCGTAATTAAGCCTCCCGTTAATGCTGTCCAAGATAATGTTTGCACAAAATCCAATACACGATCGGGATCAGGAACCTCTTTTTTCGGGATTTCCCATTCAGTCATTGTTTTGTAGTAGTTGTTGTAGAAAGTTGTTAAACCTTCCTTTCCTTTTGAACCGCTTATCATTAATAGACCAATAATAGCAATAAATGCTTGTGCGAGTAGACTTAAAACAAGACCAATAATAGCGAGTACTATCTCACCAGTTCGTTTAATCATCTGAATATGCCTCCGTTTCTTCGCTTATTTTTCCAGTATACTATATGTTTTCATGAGAAGAAACCATTAAATTAGCAGAAAAAGTAGACCAATCGTGCGTTTTCCATAAAAAAAATGTATAATTTGTTCATAACAAATTTTAAAGGGGCGTAAAATAATGCTAAAGCGCGTGTTCTTCTCCATTATCTTACCATTAGGTTGTTTAGTTGGAGCAATTTTTATTTTACTAACGATTAACACGACTTATCCAAAAGCAGCCAATGATTCCATTCCAACCATTTTTATACATGGTTATCGTGGGACAGACCGCTCGCTTCACGGAATGATACGTCGCTTTGACCAAAAGTATGATTGGGGTACAGAGTCATTGACCGTAAATGTAAGCCCAGATGGAGAAATTTCTACTACTGGAACTTATAACAAAAAGGAAAAAAATCCACTTATCAACATTGTTTTTGAAGATAATCGGGCGACGCTTCCCCAACAATCGATGTGGACAAAAAAGGTAATGTCTTATTTACAACAAAATTATGCAATTAAAAAATTTAATGCAGTAGGTCATTCAATGGGGGGTGGCGCTTGGGTTTCGTATTTAGCTAGTTACGAAAAAAACAAGTCCTATCCACAAGTAAATAAAATTGTGTTTCTTGCAGTACCATTTTATCCGGAAGAATATGTAAATGGTGATCAACAGGTTGATATTAAAAACGCCAATAATGTACATGCTAAATTCGCTGAGAAAATGGCCAAAGTTTTACCCAATAATACAGAAATTATGATTATTGGTGGTAATTTGGAAGATGGTTCAAATAGTGATGGTGAAGTGAAATTAGACAGTGTTTTATATGGTGAAAAATTATTTGCACATCAAAAGGTGACGACACATGTCATTAAAGGACCACAAGCTACTCATAGTAGTATGCATGAATCTACTGTAGTGGATAAATATGTTGGTCAATTTTTATGGGGCGAGAAATAAACGATTAAAGGATGTTTCGAATGAAAAAAGTTATTATTTTAATTATCGCATTAGCCGTTATCATTACGGGCTTCTGGATAATTTTTCTTCAATTTGAGCCGACTAAAAAAGAAGCTAAAGAACCTACCGTGACAGCAAATAAAACAACAACAAAAGAACAAAATTCTGTTTCAGAAATAGCCATCCCTACCCTGTTTGTTCATGGGTATTCTGGAACAGCAAATTCATTCGGCGGTATGATTAATCGCCTTGCTGAAGACGGGGATGTAACAAAATCACTTGTTATGAATGTTGCGGCTGATGGGACTGTAAGCTCTAAGGGTGACTATGATAAGTTTAGTCATAACCCTACTATTCAAGTTATTTTTGAAGATAATAAAAGCTCAGCGGCAAATCAAACACAATGGATTCAAAATGTCATGAAAGAATTAAAAAATAATTATCATATCGAAAAAGTATACGCAGTTGGTCATTCCATGGGTGGCGTTAGTTTAACGAGTTACATTGAAAAAGTAGGTAATGATAAAACTTATCCTGTTCTTGAAAAACTTGTTTTAATCGGCGCTCCGCTTAATGGACTAGTAATTGGTGATGATGGTGTTACAGCTTACGACCTTACAGATTCAGGGCCAAAAAAATCTTCAGACCGTTATAGTGAATTCATGAAAAACAAACAAAAAATCCCTACTAATTTGCACGTATTAAATATTGCAGGTGATACTTTAAACGGAACAAAAAGCGATGGTAGTGTTTCTGTTGCGAGCGCCTTATCTGGCAAATTTATTTTTGAAGGCCAGGCAGCAAGTTACGAAGAAAAAACATTCACAGGGAAAAATGCAGCTCATAGTAAACTCCACGAAAACACCAATGTTGATGCCGAAGTAGCTGATTTTTTATGGGGAATAGAAAAAGTAGATTAAGCTATCGCCTAATCTACTTTTTTCTTGCGTCCAAATAACGTTCGTTTTTTTAAGTCTTCTGCATTTCTCACTTCTAAAATATCTAATAAGAATACAAAAACTGGAATTCCTACGATTAGCCCCCACACTCCAAAGAATGTTTCCGAGAAAATCAAAATAATAAATGTGTAAAATACCGGTAAGTTCGTTTTAGATGACATTAGTTTTGGATTTAAAATGTACGTCTCAATCGCATGGACAATGACAACGGTAATTAAAATGTACACCACATCTTGAAATCCTCCAACAGAATAAGCTATAAGCACCAGTGGAATACAGGAAATAATCACTCCTGCAACTGGGATTAATCCTAAGACGAAAACCATAATAGATAAACTAAGCAACTGTGGAAAGTCCATTAAATAAAGCGCGATTGTCGTAATAAATGTGTTTACTAAAGCAATCATTAATTGCGCCTCTAAAACTACTCCAAAAGTCGAAACAAATTTCTTTCCAAAAAACGCAGCCTCTTTAAAAATGAAGCCTACCTTACTTGTCATAAACTGCCCAGTAAAAGAAGTTACTCGTTCTTTTTCCAAAGAGAAAAATAAACTAAGAATTAATGCTAGGAAGAAAGACAATCCGACAGATCCAATACCGGAAAGTGAAGCGATAATAAAATCGACCCCAGCTTGTAAATATTTTTGTATGTTAGATTCTTTTAAAAACCCAACAATCCACTTCACAATCGTGTTGTCACTTGGATTATTGTAAAGTTTCACAAGAGAATCTACTAATTGAGAAATTTGATTAATTAAAATTGGTAAGAAATGCACTATAGCGACATATAAGAATACTGCTACTAGCGAATAAAGTACAATGACAATTAGCTTTCTTGGTACGCGCACCCTTTTCAAAATAACATTCTCTAGTCGTGTTACTAAAAATGCAAAAATGAATGTTAGTAAAATCAAATCAATCATACTTCTGAGTAAATATAAAACAACGCCTAGAAGGACAAACACTAGCACCCGTCTTGCAGTGTCGTTTTCTTTTAGTTTTTCTAACCAATTCATATCCTCACCAGCCCTTTTCTTTCTTCATTTTATCATAGTTTAACAAAATAAGGTTTACAAAAAAAGAATTCTTCTGTAAAATAGAACCAATCATCCTACCTTTAGAAATGGAGTGAATAGTATGGTAGAAAAAATTGAACGAAAATCGCTTGCAGAGCAAGTTTATGATCAAATAAAAGCAGAAATTACTAATGGTACGTGGAAAATTGGTGAGCGTATTCCAAAAGAAGCGGATTTAATGGCTGAATTTGGCATTAGTCGTAATACGTTACGTGAAGCTATTCGCGCCCTAGCTCATATCGGTTTACTGGAAACCAAACAAGGTGACGGGACTTTTGTTCGTAACAATAGTGAACTAAATGCTATCATGCAGAAGCGTGTCCGCGAATCCACGGTTCAAGAAATCTTGGAAATTCGGCATGCACTTGACAGAGAAGCGGTTATTCTGGCCTGCGACCGACGTACGGAAGAAGATGTAGAAACACTAGAAAAATATAGACAACAATGCCAACTAGCGACTGAAAAAAATGATGTAGGCGCTTTTGTGAAAGCTGATTCTGCCCTTCATTTAACAATTGTAAAGGCAGCACATAACGATTTGTTGTTAGATATGTATGTCAATATTTTAGAAGAAATACAGTTTTCAATCACGAGTACAACCGAAATGAGTCCAGAAGCTAATCAGCATAATGGGCATGCTGCGCTTGTCAAAGCGATTGAAAAACGAAATAAAGAACAAGCAGCTCATGAAGTAACAGAGTATATTACACTTTTCAAACGAATTGCTGCTAAGAATGGAGAAAAGAAATGAATTCAGATTTAACCAATAAAAAAATCCTTACACGTTCGAGTAAGGTGATGCTAGTTTTAGGCATTATTTTGATTGCAGCGAACTTACGGACACCGATTACATCTGTTGGTCCGTTACTTGGAATGATCCAGTCAGATTTACACTTAACTAATACGATGGCTGGGTTACTTACAACGATTCCATTACTTGCATTTGCAGGTCTGTCACCATTTGTTTCTAAGCTAAGTCGTGCGCTTGGTATAGAAGTATTAATATTTGTAGCACTGTTAACGCTTGTAGTTGGTAGCTTACTACGACCGTTCGGCGGCGAATTTAATTTGTTTGCTGGAACGTTTATGATTGGTCTTGCTATTGCTGTCGGAAATGTTATTTTACCAAGTTTGATAAAAAAAGAATTTCCATTTAAATTGGGGCTAATGACCGGGGTTTATTCCATTTCGATGAATTTATGTGCGGCGCTTGCAGCTGGGCTAACGGTTCCAATTGCTATGAACAACCGCTTTAGTTGGCATGGAAGTATGGTTTTCTGGGCGATTCTTGGTGTCGTTGCTCTAGTCATTTGGATTCCACAACTAAAATATAATCAACGCTCGACGGAAAAAATTGCAACTCACTTGGTTACAACTTCGGTTTGGAAATCTCCGCTCGCATGGAAAATTTCTTTATTTATGGGTTCCCAGTCAGCAATATTTTATATTTCGATTGCTTGGTTACCAAATATTTTAGCAGATCAAGGATTATCTAGTACATCGATTGGTTTAATGCTTTCCTTGATGCAGTTTGCTGTAATGCCGATTACGTTTATTATTCCTATTATCGCTGGACGAATGAAAAATCAGCAAGTACTGGTTGGGATTTCTATTTTATTCTTTTTGATTGGGATTTTTGGCATTATGTTTGCTTCTGGTAGCATACTTATTTTATCCATCGCTATCATTATCTATGGAATTGGCTCGGGGATGTCATTTAGTTTGTCGATGATGTTCTTTAATTTGCGAACAACAAGCGCTACCGAATCAGCAGATCTATCTGGAATGGCGCAATCTATCGGGTACTTGTTCGCTGCTTCCGGTCCGATATTATTTGGTACCCTACATGATGCGCTTGGTAGCTGGCAACCAACCTTATATGTTTTAGTTGGTATCACTCTAATTATGCTATACTGCGGCCTAGATGCTGGACGCAATAAATTTCTCTTCTCTCAGAAAAAGTGATTTTTGCGCATAAAAAAACTAGTGCGGAAAAAGGGAGTAAACCGCACTAGCTAAAAGGGAGTTTGGGATTTTCATTCTAAAAAGGGAAAGAAATGAAAATGTTTTGCTTGTTGTTAGCTTATACATATAATAACTTTTCTAAAAAAGAATGTGCTGAAAGAAAGATGATAATTTCATGAGAGTTTAAAAAAGTTTTTCTCAGTTTCTCCCTCTTAATCTTTCTAGCTTTTCTGCAATTCTATTTTTCATTTCTTCCGTTTCTTGGGGATGTTTCATTATTTCATTAGTTTCTGAAATAGTGACGACATCCCCTTCTTTTATGGATGAATCAAGCTTTTCTTTGTCAATTTGCCATTCTGTTTGGTCTGGTTCTAATAGAAAAACTGCTTTGCCATCTTCTATCCGATCTAAAATTGCTTTTTTCATCCTAATCACCTACTTTGTTACGGCAATGCCTTGTTCTTTTATTTGGCGCACAATGCCATCGCCAATGCCGTTAATTTTTTTCAAGTCATCTATGGACTGATATGGTCGCTCCGCAATGATTTTTTCTGCAAGCGCTGGCCCAATTAGTGGTAATAATTGTAAATCTTCGCTAGATGCTGTATTTAAATTAATGCTTTCTGGTAATTCTTCGGATGTTGCATCTTCTGTTTTTTGTGTGCTATTTTCTTTATTATAGCTGCTACCTGGTTTTGGTGTCCCTGATTTTTCGGTTTGCACATGGATTTTTTCGCCATCGGTTTCGATAATAACCGTACCATTCACATCTGTTCCATATGTTTTTATATCGCGCTCTTTTAGCCACTCCAGCACTTCCACATGAGGATGTCCGTAACTATTAGCCATTTCAGCAGAGTAAACAGCCACTTGCGGTTTTACTTTATCTAGGAAAAATGGCTGGTTGGATGTGGACGATCCGTGGTGCCCTAAATCTAAAATATCCGCTTCTAAATTGGCACCGCTATCTACCATTTCTCTTTCTCGACCTTTTTCTGCGTCACCTGTAAAAATAGCGGAAATATCTTTATAGGTGATTTTTACAGCGATAGAATCATTATTTGCGTCATTTTCCAGTTTATCAGGGCTTAAAACCTCTAGATTAAATGGACCAAAAGTCGCTTTTTCGCCGCGTCTCGGTTCTTTGTATTTGGCATCTGAAGCTAATGCCGCGTCAATTACTTTCTCGTAAATACTACTAGAAAAAGTTAAACCATCCATCCAAATTTCTTTTGGTTTGTATGTAGCGATTACTTTATCAGCATTACCGATATGGTCTGCGTGCGGGTGTGTCAGTAGCAGCAAATCTATTTTCTTTATATTCGATTCTTTTAAATAGGTTAAAATACGGTCATCATCTTGGCGACCAGTATCAATCAAAATAGTTGTACCATCTTCTGCTTGGATAAGTGTGCTATCACCTTGTCCAACATCAAAAAATGTAAAACTTGCACCATTCAATGTTTTTTCGGTAATGTTCGATTTACTCGTTGATGGTTCGGAAAAACTACAACCGCTTAAAAATATCGCGATTAAACTTATACAGATTACTAATTTCTTTGTCATCTTTCTCCTCCTGCTCTCTTAGTAGAATAGCAAAGGAAGGCGAAACAGTAAAGTTTTTAAAACAAAAACCGCCTGGAATCAAATTGATTACACGCGGTCATTTATGTTGGATTCATTTCACTTTTTCTTTAAAGGAAAAGAGTACTTCTTCCGTTTTTGGTTCATAGTCGATTTTCCAGTCGTGGTCTTTGAAATACCAATAATCATGATCTTCAATGAAGAAAATTAAGTCTTCTTTCTTCTCAGCTACAGCTGCTTCTTGCGGTTTTTCGGCAGTTAAACCGATAGAGAAACCAGGATGCAAGGAACTGTTAGAACCACCGTATTTCGCAAAAAGTCGAATTCCATTACCATTAGCTACATCAAACTCATCATGAAACCATTTATTTGCTTGGTCCGTTACCTCGATATTCATACTTTTCACTCCTCGTTTCCAATTTTTTCGTAATGATTGTTATTCAAGAATAGCAGATTTCTTGGTGAATTTCACTTTTTCTGCTTTTTGTTATGAGGATAATATACCTCTTTCAAAGAAACTTCAAACCACATTGTGTTAAAACAACTAAAAAATAAGAATATTGTACTATAACAGTTAGAGACAAAAAAACTGTACGAGACGATTAATCCCGCACAGTTTTTATTACTCTCTATTCTAATGGAGCTTTTCCTAAGAATGCTTTGAACATCCAGATATGTTTGTCAATGCTTGCTTTGAAAGCAATTAGCATATCGTTTGTTACATTGTCGCCTTCTTTGTCAGTAAGCTCAATACCTTGTTGATATTCGTCTCTAAGTAATTCTAATGTTCCAACTAAGTCTTCCATTAATTGATCCATTGTTTTTGGTTTTGTATAAGGCGCTTCTTCTACGCTGGCATTTTCTAAAAACTCTTTTAAAGTCGAGAATGGGCTTCCGCCGATTGCTAGTAAACGTTCTGCTACTTCATCCATTTGTTCGCCGAATTCGCTATATAAATCATCCATTTTTTCATGTAAAGTGAAGAAGTTGTGGCCTCTCATATACCAATGAATTTGATGAATTTTTACTGTGAATACGTTTAAATTCGCTACTTGGTGATTCAAAAATTCCTTTGTGTCTACTGAGTTGATTGTTTTCATAATTATCTTCCTCCTATTTTATAATGATTATCACTTAATAATAAGTATAATCTATTTCCACATCAATGTCCAGTGTGGAAACCATCACAAAGTATTTACCACTGATAAAATTTCTTAAACATCTATAACCATTTTCTCATTATTTATCTTCTCTTTTATGATAGAATAAAAAAGAGTTTTAGACAACTAGGAGGGCCCAAGCTATGGAAAATTATTCTCACCGCTTTCAGGTGAACTTGGCTGGTATGATTGACATTCTCTCAAACCACCTTTATGACGAAAAAGATGTTTATATTCGCGAATTGCTGCAAAATGCAACCGATGCCATTCGTGCTAGGAAAAAAATTGATTCAACTTTAGAAGGTAAAATCCATGCATCTCTAACTGGAGATAATAATGAAAAAACATTAATTGTAGAAGACAACGGCATTGGTTTAACGGAAGATGAGGTTCACGCTTTTCTAGCTACTATTGCTAATTCATCAAAAGGCGAAAAAAACTTTGATGGAGAAAGTTCCAATGACTTTATTGGTCGTTTTGGGATTGGTTTACTTTCTTGTTTTATCGTGAGTGATGAAATTGTAATGATTTCTACCTCTCAAAAAGATGGCGGCACAACCGAGTGGCGCGGAAAAGCGGATGGTACTTATTCCGTTCGCAAAATAGAAACTGACACTCGCGAACCAGGTACGCAAGTGTATTTACGTTTACGCGCCGGTTTAGAAGATCATCCTGAATGTGAGGACGTCGAATATTTAATCAATACACTGAAAAAATATGGTTCCTCTTTGGAAAGCAATATAATAGTAGAAATGAATGGTTTAGAGGAAGAAATTAATAGTTGGACCAAACAGTTTTCTGATAAAGAAACCTTGTCAACACTTTCGAGAGAACAAATTATTCAGTACGGCGAATATATCCTTGGAACGCATTTCCAAGACTATTTCTTAATTGAAAATGAGTCAGGAAGAACGTTTGGTATTGCTTATATGATTCCACATGCTGTTCAAATGAATGCTATCCGAAAAAATACGGTATTTCTAAATAAGATTTTTGTCACCAGTGAAGCAAATAATATTTTACCAGATTGGTCATTTTTTGCTAAATGCGTGATTTGGACGGATGAACTTCAACCCGTTGCTTCCCGTGAAGCATTTTATAAAAATGAGCGGTTAACTAGTGTTGCAAGTGAGCTTGGCGTTGCTTTAAAAAAAGGAATTGAAACTCTTCCGGAAGAAGCGCTGATGAAATTATTAGCTACACATTATCTTGGTTTTAAAGCACTTGCGAGTGAAGATGCACCATTTTTAAAATTAATTTATCCTTATCTTCCAGTTCGAACTTTAAATGGCGAAGAAAAATTAGGTGATATTATCGCTAAAAATGACGTCATCTATTACACTTACTCGGTCGATGATTTTAGACAAATTAAGGATATTGCGAGATCAAGCGGCATGACACTTATTAATGGTGGTTATTCCTACGACTCGCCAATTTTAGCGCAGTTAAGTTACTTTGTGGAAGGAACTGAATTTATTTTAATCGAGCCGGAAGAAATGACGGATAAATTACGTCCAATGACAGGGGATGAAGAACAAGCTTACCAACCTATTTTGACAGAAATGAATAGTATGATGGCTGAATTTGATACAGATGTATTAATTAAACATTTTGAACCGAAAGATTTACCGATTATTTTCATCCACTCTACAGCAACACAAGAATTACGCGAACTAGAACGTGCTGTCGAAGAAACGAATTCTGTTTTTAGTGATATTTTAGAGAGCATCCAAAAAGAACAAGAACCTGCACCGCTTGCTCACTTGTATTTAAATTTGGATAACGAGCTGATTAAAAGACTTTTCACTTCTGGAAAAACAGTGAAAGAATTGTCCGTAATTGTGAATGTACTTTATATCCAAGCCTTACTATTAGGGCATTATCCGCTTAAACGGAAAGAAATGGTATTAATGAATCAAAATATGTTACGAATCTTAGAGATGCTATAGGAGGCAAAATAATGGATTACTTAAATGATACACAAACAGTTTGGGGCATGGAAGATACACCTGAAAAAATTAAAGTTTTAGAACGAATCATTACTGGTGCAGATGCGCATAATGATGTAGAAAGTGGCATTGAGGCTCGCGATATGCTAATTGAAACTTGTTTAACTGTCGGCTTTCCAAAAAAACAGCTACAAGCTTTTAGTTGGTTAATTAGCAAATGGGAAGACGAAGATAACGATGTCTATATTGACTCAGAAGATCTTCTTTGGAAATATAAATGGATTAGCGAACATGTTCCAACGTTTGATGAAGTTTCGAAAGCTCAAATTGATGGGCTTTTAAATGATATGAAAGTAAAATTCGAACAAGAAAATTATTCGCTACGACCTTACTATAAAGTATGTACTCTTGCAGCAATGCGGATGGGTGATGTGGAAAAAGCAAAAGAACTATATAACAAATGGAGCACTACAAAAGCAGATTATTTAAATGACTGCCCTGCTTGTGAAAGAAATGATCAAGTAAATTATTATTGTTTTGTGCAAGATTATGAAAAAGCCAAGGAAAAAGCGAAACCAATTATTGATGGGAAACAGCGCTGCGCTGAAGTCCCTCATTTAACCTACGGAAATATGGCACTTGCTTATTTAGACTTGGGCGATGCAAAAATGGCGCAAGAATGTTTTGATAAAGGTTATCCGCTTGTAGAAAAACAAATTTCCTTAATTCCGCCACTTGGCCAATTGCTTAGATATTTAGTATCTACAAACCAAACGGAAAAAGCGCGTGAAGTCCTTGATACGAATCTGGAAATCGTTCTCCAAGCCGAGGCTGGTTTAGACCGTCTTATTTTCTTACAAGCAGCCTACCCTCTTTTTGATCGGGAAAAAGAAGCTGATTTGGTGGAAATGACGGAAGCTTTAACGGCGAAGTTTGACGCTCGTAATGAAAATAATTATTATCAAAATCGTTTAGAAGCTTACTAAAAGTTTTACAAAATGCTATTGGAGGATGACAATGGATTATTTGAATGCACTAGAAGAAGCTTGGGGAATGGACGATACTTCTGAAAAAGTAAAATTATTGGAACAAGCTATTGCAAGTGCCGATATGTATAACGATGTCGAAAGCGCTGTTGAAGCCAGGGAATTATTGATAGAAACTTGTTTAACGGCTGGCTTTCCTAAAAAACAACTGAAAGCATTTAGTTGGTTAGTGAAAAAATGGGAAGACGACGATTCTTCTGTAGACACCTTCGATCTTTTTTGGAATTATAAATGGATTAGCGAACAGATTGCTACATTTGATGAAATACCAAAAACACAAATTAACAGGCTTTTAGAGGATATGAAGCTGAAATTCGAGCAGCAAAATTACTCACTGCGCCCTTATTATAAAGTTTGTACGCTTGATGCTATGTGGATGGGTGAAGTGGAAAAAGCTAAACAATTCTTTGTTAAATGGAATAACACAGAAGCTGATCATTTAAATGACTGCCGTGCTTGCGAAACATGTGCTCAAGCCAGTTATTATTACTTCATTAAAGATTATGAAAAAGCCAAGGAAACAGCTACCCCGATTATTAATGGAAAATTAGCCTGTGCCGAAGTCCCTCATTATACTTATGGAGATATGGCGCTTGTTTATTTGGAACTTGGTGATGCGGAGATGGCGCAAGAATGCTTCGATAAAGGTTATCCACTTGTGGAAAAACAGATCGCCTTAATCCAACCACTCAGCTATTTGCTTAAATATCTAGTGAAGACAAACCAAACAGAAAAAGCACGCGAAGTTCTTGATGTGCATAAGGAAATTGTTCTTCAAGCAGAAAGCGGAATGGATCGTCTCTTATTCCTACAAGCAGCCTATCCTCTTTTCGACCGGGAAAAAGAAGCTGATTTGGTGGAAATGACGGAAGCTTTAACGGCGAAGTTTGATGCTCGGAATGAAAATAGTTATTATCAAGATCTTTTGAAGTGATATTTTGGAACATAGTTAGGAATTATTCCTAGCTATGTTCTTTTGTTTGCGCTATATCGCTTTTTTTAGGATAATACAGGGAGGAGTTGAAGAAGATGACGATTTGGGTGGAAAACGAAAATAAAGGCGCAACTGAACAAACTATACATGAAAAAGAAACTGAGATTGGCTTGATTTTGCCAACTGACTATAAACAATTGCTATTGAAGCAAAATGGTGGTTTGATTCGCAAAAATCATTTCCCGACTTCGGAACCTACTTCTTACGGGCTGGATTTTGGCGAGATCTATTATTTGGGAAGTTTGGATGAATTATTAACGGATATTCCAGAACAAAAAGATGTTGAGCTCGCAGGAAAGCAAGTTTACTTTCACCGGGATGAATCGCGTTATCTTGGTTTTTCTTATATAGATAATACGTCCGAACCCAGTATTATTTATGTTGATTTTGAAACGTTACAAACACTTATTGTTGCTGAAACGTTTGCTACATTTATAGAGGAATTGTACTTTAGTCCCTTTCCTACCGATTTCGCGGAACAATTTCCCATAAAAAAATTAAATCAAATTTTCGCTTCCAGCAATGTGCAAAAAACAAAACAGTTACTGGAACTATTAGAAGATTATCCAGATAAAAAGTGGTATTTAGAGACACTTTTAGGATTACTTGAAAAACAAGAAATCCCGTATAATTTAGTTGTCTGTAGTTTATTTGAAAATCAATTGCTTTATTTCCGAAGAAAACTCGTACCTGAGCTTGTGGAGCAAATTTTCGTCCGACTTAAAGCGTGTGATGGAATAAATAAAGTGACTGTGGCTGAATTATATAAAGAATGGAACTAAGGAGGAATTCAATTGGTAAAAGTAGTTTTTGTATGTTTAGGAAATATTTGTCGTTCCCCCATGGCTGAGGGGTTATTTCGAAAAGAAGTGGCTAATGCTGGGCTGACGGATGAAATAAAGATTGATTCTGCAGCAACTGGAACGTGGAATTTAGGTAAGCCTCCACATCGCGGGACGCAGGAAGTGTTGAAAAAGCATGGTGTTGATTACCAAGCAATGCGTGCTCGAAAAATTTCTGATGCTGATTTTAAAGAAGCAGATTTTATTATCGGGATGGATCAGCAAAATTTAGCTGATTTAAATGCCCTTAATAACAATCCAGATGTAATCATTCGTTCGCTGATGTCTTTTGTCTCAGGTCAAGAAGATAAAGATATCCCCGACCCTTATTATACTGGTGATTTTGATGAAACCGAGCGCATGGTAACTGAGGGAGTGAAAGCTCTTTTAACCTATATTACAAAAAAATAGTCTGTTTTTAGCCCAAATATGTTTAAAGACTGATCTCACGGGAATATATAAGAGTACAATCAAAAGTGCAGAAAGAGGTTTTTATATATGTTAGGAATTATTTGGGGAATAATCGTTGTTTTATTAGCAGTTTGGTTACTTGGAATTATTTTCCATATTGCGGGTGGATTAATTAATATCTTGCTAGTAATCGTTTTAATACTCGTTATTTGGAACTTAATTCAAATGGCTAGAAATAAACGTAAATAACTGAAAAAGAACGGTACGGCGCATTACGATAATGTGCTGTACCGTTCTTTTATTTTTGATTTAAATGTTGTTTTTCTAAAAATGCTTTTAAATCTAAACGGCTTGGTCTTCCAAGTCCGCGGGCAATTTGTTCGGACCAGCCTTCTACTCGTTTACCTGCTGTTCGTTCATTGTAGTAAGTTTTTATTTGTTTATCGTATTCTGCTAAAGTTTCTGGATTCATTTTTTGGTAACTATTTTCGTGATATACCAAATCTTGAGGTAATCTCGGTTTCGCTTTTTCTTTGTTAGCAACTGGATGACCAATTGTTAGACCAAATAACGGCATCGTATATGGTGGTAAATCAAGTATTTCGGCGATTTGTTCGACATCGTTACGAATACCGCCAATAAAGCAAATACCAAGTCCTAATGATTCTGCCGCGATAGCCATATTTTGCGCAGCAAGTGCCGCATCTATGACGGAAACAAGCCATTTTTCTGAAGTTTCCAGTGCCGCTGTGTCTACTTGGTGTTCTTCTAAGATGGCGTGATGACGAGCTAAATCAGCAACGAAAATAAATAGTTGTCCAGTTTGTACTGTATATGGTTGATTTCCTGCAATGGCTGAGATTTGTTCCCGAATATCTTTATCTGTTATTCCGATGATGGAGTATGCTTGAACAAAACTGGATGTAGATGCGGCTTGTGCACTCTTGATAAGTAAGGTCAACGCTTCTTCCGTTAAGTCCTTGTCTTCAAATTTTCGCACTGAGTAATGTCCCAGAATGGCATCTATCGCCTGATTCATCCTAACTCCCCCTTAGTCTTGAAAAATTTTTCGATCGTAATTCGGTTCTTGTAAAAGTGCACCAAAATTCTGCTGACGTAACGCTTCATAAGCTAAAATTGCTGCTGTATTAGATAAATTCAATGAACGAATATGGTCAGTCATTGGAATACGCAAACAATTTTCTTCATTCTCTTGTAAAAGCGCATCTGGCAATCCAGTCGTTTCTTTTCCAAAAACGAAGAAATAATCTTTGTTTGTATCACTATAATCGATATCGCTATAAACATGACGACCAAATTTGGTAATGTAATAAAATTCTCCGCCTTCATTTTTCTCGAAGAATTCATCTAGAGAATCGTAATAGGAAAGTTTCACGTTATCCCAGTAATCAAGTCCAGCACGTTTTAACATTTTATCGTCTGTTGAAAAACCAAGTGGACGGATTAAATGTAAGTAAGTATCTGTCCCGGCACATGTTCTGGAGATATTTCCGGTATTCGCTGGTATTTCTGGTTGGTATAGTACGATATGGTTTGGCATTTCTTTTCACCTGGTTTCTATTAATTTGGTATGACTGTTAATTCTTGTAATACTTGTACATCTTGTTCGGTTTGAAGTGCTCGCTCGACAGCTTCTTCGGCATCTCTTCCACCAATTTTTCGTAGCGCCCAGCCGGCAGTTCCTCGGATGACTGGTCTTGGATCGTTTTGCAAACAGTCGATTAAGTCTGGTACAGCTGTTTTATCTTTATACCGCGCTAGAATGATGATGGCATTTCGCTGAATGGGCTTCTTCCCACGCCACGAACCCGCCATATCGCCAAACTGTTCTTTAAAAGCGCGATTGGAAATGTGTAATAGTGGTTTTAATTCTGGTCGAACAAGCTCTGGATCAGGCTCCATTTCTTCATGAAAGTGGAAATCATGCCCACGATTATACGGACAGACTACCTGACAAGTATCACAACCATACAAACGATTATGCAACACTTCGCGATATTTTTCATCTAGAAAGTCTTTTGTTTGCGTCAAATAACTTAAACATATTTTCGGATTCATTTTCCCTTCCCCTAGTAAGGAACCCGTTGGACAGGCTTTAACACATTGATTACAGCTTCCACACAAGTCGCTAGCAGGGGTATCTGGTTCAAAGGGAATATTGGTTATCATCTCACCTAAATAAACCCACGAGCCGTATTCAGGCGTTATTAGCAAGGTATTTTTCCCCCGCCAGCCTATTCCCGCTCGTTCTGCTACAGCTACATCCGATAATTCCCCTGTATCCACCATCGATTTCATTCGTACATCAGGTAATCGCTCAATTAAAAAAGTTTCGAGTAGCGCTAATTTTTCTCGCAAAACGGTATGGTAATCAATTCCCCAAGAAGCTCTGGCAAACACACCTCGCCTAGCTCCTTTTTTACTCACAGGTGCTTCTTTTAATTTAGACGGATAAGCAAGTGCAATGGCGATAATCGACTGAGGTTCTTTGAAGATAAGTTCAGGATAAACTCGCTCTTCAATTACTGGATGTTCAAATCCCGTAAAAAGGTCCAGCGCTTCCGCCTCTAATAATCGTTCTTTTAAAAATAAAAAAGGGTCCGCTGTCGTGAAACCAATTTTTTGAATACCAATTTCATATGCATAAGCAATGAGCTCTTCTTTTAACGCTGCATAATCAGCTTTCTGCTTCACTACCATCATCCCCTCTCTCCTTATTTTCAGGCAATAAAATAAACGCAATGCTTCGCTTAAAAAGGTCGAAACACTGCGTTGATAACAGGATTTATAAAAATATAAAGCGGGTGATGGGAATCGAACCCACGACAACAGCTTGGAAGGCTGTAGTTTTACCACTAAACTACACCCGCATAGTAAGTAGTTCTTAGTGTTTTAACAACTTTTATATAATACCATTCTATGTATGTTTTGACAAGGCTTTTTCTGGAATTTCTTTATAAAAAATAAATATTTGTTTTCTTTAAAGCTTTTTTACTCAAATAAATAAGAATCACGATATAAAATATATTTATCTTCTCTCAATGGTAAAGCTTCTGACTCAGATGTGGTAAAATGGATAGAAGAAATGGTAAAGCGATCGTTGACTTTTACAAAAATGTTTTTACTTCTGATAACGATGGTACTACTTCTAGTGCTTCATACAACATCGAATTTAATGCTAACGGATAAATGGTACTAGTGGCGGGACACTTTATCAACTTAATTAAGGATGTGTGAAGTATGGAAAATAGTATTGAATACTCCTGTATAGTCCCTGTTTTTAATGAAGAAGAAGTTCTACTAAAAACATATAAACGGCTTACAGAAGTCATGCAAACACTTGACGGTCCCTACGAAATTATTTTTGTAAATGATGGTAGTCGAGATCTCACGAAGAGTATGTTGCAAAAGTTAAGCGCAGAAGATAGTTGTGTAAAAGCAATCCATTTTTCGAGGAATTTTGGGCATCAGATTGCTATTACTGCCGGTGCCAATTATGCTCACGGTAAAGCTGTTATTGTAATTGATGCAGATTTACAAGATCCTCCTGAATTAATTATTGAAATGGTTGAGAAATGGAAAGAAGGCTATCAAGTTGTATATGCACAGCGCCTCAAACGAAAAGGCGAGACTTTCTTTAAAAAACAAAGCGCTTCTCTTTTTTATCGTATTTTAACTAAATTAACAGATATCAATATTCCAGTTGATACAGGGGATTTCCGGCTTATGGATGCGCAAGTTTGTCGCGAACTCGCTGGCTTACATGAGAAAAACCCCTTTGTTCGTGGCCAAGTAAGTTGGCTTGGCTTTAAACAAACAGCCCTTCATTATGAACGAGATGAACGCGCGGCTGGAGAAACAAAATATCCACTCAAAAAAATGATTAAATTATCTATAGATGGTATCACCTCTTTTTCTTATCGGCCCTTAAAACTTGCAAGCTATCTTGGCGTTTTAACAGCATTTATTGGCTTTATTTACTTAATTATAGTGCTCTTCCAACGATTCTTTACTGATACAACATTAACGGGCTGGACTTCTATTATTATTTTACAACTTGTTTTTGGAGGGACAATTCTTTTCATTCTGGGATTAATTGGTGAATACATTGGTCGAATTTATGATGAAGTAAAAGATCGTCCGCTTTATATTATAGAAGAAGAAAATGGTTTTTCTGACCAAAAATAATATTTAGTTAAAATCCTGGTTAAAATGCTAGGATTTTAACTATATTCAAGCTGTTTTATTAGCGCTTTATCATTTTTATGTGAGAAAATAAATTATGTAGTTAAAGACCACTGGAGGCTTGCTTATGACATTTTGGCAGGATATGATGAATTTCTTTTCTTATGATAATTTAATGTACTGGCTAAGTGAGTACCGAAATCTAGGTCCACTTTTAGCTTTTCTCTTACCTTTTATTGAAGCGTTTTTACCATTTTTACCATTTATAGTTTTCGTTGTAGTGAACGTAAATGCATATGGACTACTCATTGGCTTTTTAATCTCTGTTATTGCAGCCATTGCTGGTAGTTTATGCGTATTTTTGTTAGCACGAAAATTTGGGCAGACTCGTTTTTTACGCTTTATTTCAGGTCATAAACAAATTAAACGAGTAATGGAATGGATTGATAGACATGGTTTTAGTCCGATTTTTATTTTACTTGTAATGCCTTTTACTCCATCTTCTGCCGTAAATATCGTTGCAGGTCTCTCTAAAATTAAAGTGTATCAATTTATATTAGCGCTTGTAGGTGGGAAATTAATAAAAGTATTCGCTATTAGCTATATTGGCTATGATTTCGTAGACTTGATTCACCAACCGCTTAAACTGGCTATATTAGCTGTTTCTGTCGTTATTTTATGGTTTGTTGGAAAACGATTAGAACACTGGATGTCAGGAAAAAATCTCAAATAAAAAAATGGAAAGCACGCATCCCGCGTGCTTTCCATTTTTTTAATAAAGTAAATCTAAAAATTCATCTTTAGTAATATTACCAAAGTATTCTTTTACGTCTATATCTACTAAAGCCTCAGCCAAAACTTCACGTTTATAAGTAGTATTAACTAATTTCTCCTCGATATCTGCCACATTTTTAACGCCGAAGAAGTCACCAAAAATCTTGATATCTGTAATCACACCTTTTTGGACATTCAAGCGAACGTCTACTGCACCAACTGGGAAACGTTTTGTACGTGTTAAGTCAAATTTTGGCGATTTCCCATAATTCCAGTCCCAGTTACCATAACGTTTAGCAGAGATTTCGTGGATTTTTTCCCAATCTGCGGCAGTTAGTTTGTATTCTTTCACGTCTTCTACTTTTTCCACGCCAAAAATATAAAGTAAGAGTAAATCTCGAAACTCCTCGGTTGTCATTTCTTGGTCCATGAAATCAGAAATATTCGCTACTCGACTACGAACAGACTTAATTCCTTTTGATTCGATTTTATCTTTACGTGGTTTTAGCGATGCAGCAACGTTATCTAAGTTCAAATCATACATTAATGTACCATGCGAGAACATTTTTCCTTTTGTTGCAAATTGCGCATTACCGGAAACTTTGAAGCCATCAATCAATAAATCATTACGCCCTTTTAGTTCCGCATTGACGCCTAAACGTTTCAGAGCTTCCACAATCGGTTGTGTGAATTTCGCAAAATTATGGAAAGACTCTCCATCATCTTCCGTGATAAAACTGAAATTTAAGTTTCCTTCATCGTGATAAACCGCGCCGCCACCAGAAAGTCTGCGCACAACGATGACATCATTTTTCTCCACATACTCTGTATCAATTTCTTCTACCGTATTTTGATTGCGTCCAATGATAATCGATGGCTTATTAATATAAAATAAAAGCACAGGCTCATCTAGATTTAATTCTGTTAAAATAAATTCCTCCACCGCTAAATTAATACGTGGATCTTTCTCATTATTATTATCTATAAAATACATACTCCTACCCCTTTTCTTCTATATTAAAATGTTTTCGTGAATCCTTTTGATGCGAGTGCAATTTCTCCGGTGTAAATAGCCGCTGCTTCTTGTTTTAAAACTTCTAAATCGCCAACTTCTGGTAAATGACTGAGGAGTAATGATTTCACATTGGCTTCTCTGGCAATTTTTGCGACTTCCGTGCTAGCCATATGCACTTTTGTTTTTCCGGCTAAGTCATGGAAAAAGTTGGTGTCTGTTACTAATAAATCTGCTCCCTCTGAAAAAGGGATAAAACTATCTTGATAAGCACTATCTGCGGTGTATACGAAAACTTTGTCGCCTGCTTCTATTCTCATAGCATAGCAAGGTACTGGATGAATCGTCTTTAAGAAAGTTACTTTAAACGGTCCGATTTCAAGTCTATCATCTGGTTTATATTCGATTGCTTTTGTTACATTTGCCATTTCTAAATAAGAATAACCGCGTTCATCTTCTTTATGTCCATATATCGGCAAGACTGGCGGTTTTTCTTTTTTTTGGGAGAGCAATCGAATGTGCTGCAAAATTCCTACGTCTGCTACATGATCTGGATGGTAATGAGAAATTATTGCCGCATCAATATCATCAGGATCAATATAGTTTTGCATAATAGAAACAGCACTTGCACCAACATCAATTAACAGCTTAAATCCAGCTTCTTCCAGCAAATAACTAGATGTGCCTTCATTTGCTACCGGGTAGCCACCCCAATGTCCAAAAACGGTTAGTTTCATCACTGCACTTCCTTTCTCAAAGTAAACCTCATTTATATGATACAACATTTATAATAAAAGGAGAAATTATCCAGAAAAAAGACAGCTTAGAAAATCCGCTGTCTTTTTTTCCTCATTATTTACTAGGGAAATATTTATTCTCTAATTCTTTTGTTAGCTTTTCCGTTTTTTCTAGCTCACCAACTGCGACAAAACGTTTCGTTGTTTCAGTTGGTTTATCACAAGTAATCAGCGTTATTCTAGCATCTTTCGTATTATCAATAACGCTTACTTCTGTTTCATCAATTGTTTTTGTTTCAGTAACTGTATATTCGTATAAATTTTCAAGATCCGTTAGATAAATCTTGTCGCCTTTTTTCACTTTCATTATTGGGCCAAACAACATAGACTCATCACGCATATGGTGACCTGCTAGCGGATAATTACCTTTACCCATTACTTGATCAGAACGCATAGTTGTTGCTCCAGCTAGCAAATTAGCTGTATTTGTTCCCTTGAAAACTAATAGGTTAACGTCTACAGATGGAACTGCGATAGAACCAACGACTGCATCTTTGTCGTAATTTGCCGCTCCTTTAATAACAGATGTCATAGAAGGTAGCTGAACACTTTCAAAATCAAATGTAGCGTCTTTTTCATTATTTTTCTTTATATCTGATGCTTTATATTGCTCGATTGTTTCATGACCACTCATGTATTTCACAATGCCGTTTTTGATGAATGGGGAAAAAATTAATAGTAGCCCGATGATTAAAATTATTATTGCAATTGTTTTCTTTAACATATGATTCCTCCTTGTAACTATTTCATTATATAGTAGCTCTTCTTATGAAGCAAAGAAAATCAGTGTCTTGATAAAACTATTTTCCCTACCTGTGACAAAATTGTAAAGTTATTTCCAAATATCAGTCCGAATGCTATTTTTTCGTTGCCCAGAAATATATGGGCTTCCCTTCACAGTAAACCTAAGAGGATAATGGGTTGCAATTCCTTTATTAGGTACTCCTATTCGATTAGTTGCTTCTATTAAATGCGGCAATTTTGCCTCTTCTAACCAAATGTTACTATCAAAAAGAGTTTTCCCGTAATCTTGCATACTTAATCCTAAAGCTTGCGTTAATTTTCCGGGGCCATTGGTAAGTTCATAACTAGTTTTCCCGTGACGATTTTGTGTCATTTGTTGTTTGGCTTGTTCGTCAGGTTCGATGGCTCGTATTAGAATGGCTTCTGGAATTCCTTTTGGCATGGTTATAAAATTAAGCAACACTTGGCGATGCATTTGGTACATATAGATTGTTCCTGGGGATGAAAACATTACTTCTGTTCGTTTCGTTCGTAAATTTTGAAAACTATGTGCCGCCATGTCTGTAGCCCCGAGGTACGCTTCTGTTTCCACTATTAGTCCAGATAGAAGTCCCTCATTCGTTTGATGTACGAGACGCATACCCAGAATATCTCTCGCTAATTCGATTGTCGTCTTACTTTCAAAAAATTCTTTCGTAATCATCGCTTCCATTTCATACCTCAATGTTTTCTTTTTATTCTAGCAGACTTCCATTCCAAATGGTTCTTTTTTGACTAGTTATATCAGCCTATTTCCTCTTAAATCCTACTTCAGACGTATAGGTTATAGCTTGCCTTTTATTAATCTTGTGTTAGAATTATGTTAAAGTGGGTGCTGTATGAATTGTTTCTTGTTACATAATACAGCTTCTTTTTTTCATTTCAAAATAACAAATAAAACGAGCAAATAGTGTGTAGGAGAGGTGTTTCATGAAGGATTGGAAAATAAAAATCCAAACGTTTTTAAGCAAGAATTATGGATTTTTTGTTCTAGCCGTCATTCTTTATTGGCTAAAAACGTATATCGCATATCAACTTGAATTTAAACTTGGCATAGAAAATCTGATGCAGCAAATTTTGCTGTTCATTAATCCATTAAGTGGGGCCATTTTCTTTATGGGTCTTGCGCTCTTTGCCAAGGGACGTCGTTCATTCATTTGGATTATCGTCATTGACTTTTTAATGAGTTTTATTCTTTACGCAAATATTGTATATTATAGATTCTTTAGTGATTTCATTACGCTTCCGAATCTAAACGCAAAACAAATGCAAAACATGGGCGACATGGGAAGTAGTATCACAGCGTTACTCAGCTGGCACGATATTATTTACTTCGCGGATATTATCATTTTAATTGCACTACTTGCTTTCCGCTTTGTAAAACCAAACAAAACAGCCCGTATTCGTGCGAGAAAAGTAGTTGGTGTTCTAACGCTTGGTATCGCAATGTTCTTTGGTAATTTGGGACTTGCAGAAATTGATCGTCCACAACTTTTAACAAGAACATTTGATAGAAATTATATTGTTAAATATCTAGGTATGACTAACTACCAAATCTACGACGCAGTGAAAAGTACTGAATCATCTACCCAGCGTGCACTTGCTGATAGTAGTGATGTTACTGAAGTTTTAAACTATACTAAATCCAAATATGCCGCGCCAAACCCGGAATATTTCGGTAAAGCAAAAGGCAAAAACGTCATTTATATTCATTTAGAGAGTTTCCAACAATTCCTAGTGAATTACAAATTAAATGGAGAAGAAGTAACGCCGTTTATTAACTCTTTCTTTAAAGACCAAAATACACTAAGCTTTACAAACTTCTTCCACCAAACTGGACAAGGGAAAACAGCTGACTCCGAAATGTTACTTGAGAACTCGCTTTACGGCCTGCCTCAAGGTTCTGCCTTTACTACTAAAGGGCAAAACACCTATGAATCTGCATCTGCTATTTTAGGCCAACAAGGCTATACAAGTGCTGTATTCCATGGTAACTATAAGAGCTTCTGGAATCGTGATGAAATTTATAAACAATTCGGTTACGACAATTTCTTTGATGCCAGTTACTATGATATGAACGAAGCAGATGTTTCTAACTACGGACTTAAAGATAAACCATTCTTTAAAGAGTCCGAAGAATATCTATCGTCATTACAACAACCGTTCTACACGAAATTTATTACGCTTACGAACCATTTCCCTTATCCAATTGATGAGAAAGATGCTTCGATTGCTCCGGCAACAACAGGCGATTCATCTGTAGATACGTATTTCCAAACAGCTCGTTATTTAGACGAATCTGTGAAGAGCTTTGTTGATTACTTGAAGAAATCTGGTCTTTACGATAACTCTGTCATTATCATGTACGGTGACCATTATGGTATTTCCGACAACCATGAAGAAGCAATGACAAAAATTCTTGGTAAAGATTACAACACTTTTGAAAATGCCCAAGCGCAACGTGTTCCTTTAATGATTCACGTTCCCGGTGTTCAAGGTGGCGTTCAAGAACAATACGGTGGCCAAGTTGACCTACTTCCTACATTACTTCACTTACTTGGTGTTGATAATAAAGAGTACTTGCAATTTGGTACAGATTTACTTTCTAAAGACCATAAACAACTTGTTCCATTCCGAAACGGTGATTATATAACTCCTACCTATTCAATGATTGGTGGTAACATGTATAATCAACAAACTGGGGAACCGATTGCTACGGAAACAAAAGAAATGAAAGAAACCAAAGAAAAAGTAGCAAAAGAATTAGAGCTTTCAGATTCTGTACTACAAGGTGACTTGTTGCGTTTCTATGCTCCTGATGGTTTCAAAAAAGTGGATCCAAGTAAATACAATTACAATAAGAAAAAATCAACTGATTCATCCGATAAATAAAAAAAGAGTCCAGAATATCTGGACTCTTTTTTATTTGCCTAAACCTCGCATAATATATGCAACCGTATCGTCAATTTCTTTTGCGTCATCCCACTCCACATCAGGCATAACGACAAACCTTGTTAGCATAAAACCGACAATATTCGTGATAAGGGCGCGCATAATCGTGCTATTCGGCATATCAACTATTTCTCCGCGCTCTTTATAATAATCAATCATTTGATCAAATTGCCCTTTGACATGTGTCATAAAAATTTCTGAAAATTGTATTCTTAACTCATCATGATAAAACAGTTCCATAAAGTAAATTTTGATGACCTTACCATTTTCTTTGGCAAAATCAAAGCGATTAACGATGATTTCCCGAATAAATGACTGAAAATCCGGATACTCACTTTCAAATACTTCTTTGACAAAACTTTGTGCTAAAAATGGTATCACCCCACCGATGAGCGTTGGCATCGTGATAGCCATTAATAAATCTTTTTTTGTTTTATAGTGCCTAAAAATAGTTCCTTCTGCGACTCCTGCTTTTTTAGCAATTTCATTCGTTGAAGTCCCGGCATAACCTTTTTCTGCAAACAGTTCGATGGAAGCAGCAACAATTCGGCGCTGCTTTTCACTCATTTTTGTTTCTTTTTCCGTTAAATCAAGCATTTGACGGATAATGTCTCCTTCTGCATCCACGTCTTATCTCCTCCTGTTTCATTTAAACTTTGCGGTATTTTTTCAAAGCAAAAATATTTAATATAACAAATACGAGCACAAATCCTAGTAAAATGTAGAAATCAGTTGCAAACGAAGCGAATCCTTCTCCTTTTACCATGATGGATGTTAGTGCATTTGCGCCGTAGTAAAGCGGCATTATGTGGGCAATCCACACGAGCCAATCTGCCATCCCATCGAGCGGGAAAATCCCACAAAATAACACTTGTGGCACGATAACGATAGGAATAAATTGAACGATTTGAAATTCATTATTTGCAAAAGTAGAAAGTAAAATTCCTAGCGCTAGAGAAACCATGCCGAGTGTTAATGTAATTAGTAATACATAGAATAAGGAGCCGTTTTGCATCATGCCAAGCACTTGGATGGAGAAAACTGCGACTAAGATAGACTGTAGTAACGCAAAAATACCAAAACCTATTAAATACCCTAATTCAAGTTCGATACGTTTAATTGGGGTTGCCATGAGTCGTTCAAGCGTACCTGTTGTTCGTTCTCTCAAGAAAGAAATACCGGCAATCAGAAATACGAAGAAGAATACGAAAAAGCCAATGAAAATCGGGCTAATTGTGTCGAAAAAGCTAGTATCTTTATCGCCGTATACGTAATCTGTTGAGAGTGTAAGTTTCTCCGGACTGGCGGTAAGTGTTGGAATACTGTTTGGATCAATTCCAGCTTTAGCTAAAGCTTCTCCTGTTGCCTTTGCTTGGTTCTTTGCTTGTGCTTGTTGCTCGGTCATCAATGCTTTTTGTAATTTTAATCCGATTTCTTTACTCAAGCTTGGTTCACTATTTTCATAGGTGACTTCGAGTTTTTCACCGTTTTGTTTGAAAAAAGCGTCAAGGTTGGCATCTTTTATTTTAGCGGTTACATCGGTATTTTCTGAATAGGTTTTGATGGTTAAATCGTTTGCTTTCAGTTCTTTTACCATGGAATCAGAAAGTCCGCTTACACCAACAACTGGCTTCACTGAGTCACCTTCGAATAAATAAGTGAGTAGCGTAATAAGTAACAGTGGCGCAAGAAACATTAGGGCAAGCGTACGTTTGTCGCGGCGAAATTGGTTAATGATGCGTTTGACGATTGCAAGTATTCGCATTAGTGCTTCCCTCCAAACTCTAAAAAGGCATCTTCTAGCTTACCAGATGACGTTTTGCTTGAGAGCTCTTGTGGGGTCCCTACAGCGATTATTTCCCCATTTCTTATCATTGCAAGTCTATCGCATTTTTCGGCTTCATCCATCACGTGTGTCGTCACAAGGATGCATTTACCGTTCGCTTTTAGATCATCTAGCTCTTCCCAAATTGTTTTTCTTAGTTCTGGATCAATGCCGACTGTTGGCTCATCTAGAATTAGGACATCTGGGTCAGCAAGTACAGAAATGGCCAGAGACAGCCTACGTTTCATTCCTCCTGAATAATTGTTTACCTTTTTGGTTAAATCTTGTTGTAAATTAACTAGAGTAGCTGCATAATTCATTCGATCTTTCTTGGCAGCACCTTTGATGGAATATAGTGAAGCGAAAAAATCCAAGTTTTCTTTGGCTGTTAAATCAGTATAAAGTGCGTCTGATTGGGCCATATATCCAATTTTACTAATGACGGGTAAATTAGGCATTACTTTTCCTAGCACTTCGGTTGTGCCATTCGTTGCTTTTTCCATCCCAATGATGGTTTTAACGAGCGTTGTTTTCCCCGCACCGGATGGTCCTATTAAGCCAAATATCTCGCCCTTTTCTATTTCGAGAGTCATATCGGTTAAGATTTGTTTCTTTCCAATTTTCACATCTAAATTAGAAACTTTAATCGCTATTTCTGACATTGCTTTCCCTCCCTTTCTCAAAATGAGTGATTACTCACTTCCTATTGTACTCGGATTTTCTCCAATGTAAAGAAAAAACCGAACGCATCAAGAAGTTTCCTTCTCTTTGCATTCGGTTATTTGCGTAAATAAATGTCTGAAATGAGATGATCTGTGCCTTTTTGAAGCACTAAGTCGGCTCGATATTTTGTTTTCTCAATGTTTTCTTTTAAGTTGACGCCGTTGATTGTATCCCAAACCCCGAGTGCAAATGTTTCTGCTTCTTGTTTGCTAATTTTAGTATATGGGTGGAAATAAGAACTTTCATCTTGGAAAGCTGTTTCGCGAAGCATGAAGAAACGCTCTAAATACCATTTCTTAATATCCGCTTCATTGGCATCCATGTAAACCGAGAAATCAAAAAAGTCACTTGGAAACAGGCTCTCATGTTGATCAGCTTGAAGAACATTGATTCCTTCAATAATAACGATATCTGGATTATGAATCACGCGAGTTTCGTCTAAAACATCATAAGTGAAATGCGAATAAAGTGGAATTTCGACATCTTCTTTATTTGCTTTTAAGTCGGTTAAAAACTTGGCAAAACGGTCGCGGTCGTAGCTTTCAGGGAAGCCTTTTTTGTCCATGATACCGCGCTCTTCTAGAACTTTGTTAGGGTAAAGAAAGCCGTCTGTCGTTACAAGCTCTACTTGTCTAGTTTTGGAGAACCAGCGATCAAGCATTAATTTGAAAACACGTGCTGTCGTACTTTTCCCAACAGCCACACTTCCAGCTAATGCAATAATAAATGGTGCACGCGATTCTTTTTTCTTCAAGTATTCCATTTTTTCGCCATGAATAAAAATCGCTTCATGGTATTGAATCGCAATTAGTTTTATTAGTGGTAAATAGATTTCAGAGATGTCTTGTAAAGAAATTCGGTCATTTAAACCACGTATTTCTTCCAGTTCCTCTGCAGTTAAAATTTGGTCCTTACTCACTTCCAGCTTGCGCCATTCTTCTCGTGGGAAATGAAAGTAGTGGTTGTAATCATTCATTCAATGTTCCATCCTTTAATTCATTCGTGAAAACGTAAACAGCTTTATTTAAGGATAACGCAAGCTGCATAAATCCGCAAGTAGCGATTTAATATTTACGATAGACATAAACTGATTTTGGTTTTGCTACTTCTTTATAGCTTTCTACTTGTACAGACGGGATGTTCATTTTGAACGGAGAATAATATTCTTGGGTGATGGTTCCTTTTACTGTAAGCCATGTATCGTTTTTTAAATTGGTCTTTTCCGGCATTTGAACGAGCATTCCGAACACACCTGAATCGGCAACACAGTGAATAATTCCAAAACGGAACAAGAATAAGTTATTATCTTTGGTCACTTCATCATTATAAACAAAACCAGTAAACTCGATTTGTTTGCCAGTAAACTCCCCTGGATAATTATAAAGAATTTCCATCGTCATTAAGTAATTACTATCATTGACTTTGATTGGATTTTGATCGATGATTTCGGCTTTTTCTTTCGCCATCATTTTTTCATAATCCGTTTCTCCAAAATAGCCACTCGTGTCTGGTCTTAAAAACTGATTTTGAGCGTATGGGTCGTCGCCAGCTGCATTGTTTTTCGGAAAATGAAAACCTTTAGCAGAAACTATCGTTGAATCAAGCGTTGCTACTGGGAAAAGGAAACCAGCGATTAAAGCGTAAGAAAGTAAACCATACACCATGATTTTTTTTAAAATAGTATTCTCGCCATCATGTGTATGCCCCATATGTTCTGTTTTTGCACCAATATCTTCATCACGAAAAACCATAATGAGCTGAATAATCGCAAGTAAAAATGCGGCAATCATCGCGGAAAAAGATAAATAAGCGTACTTCATATTAATATATTTACTGATGTCACCAGAAATATGTAGCTGCATCAAATAAAAACCAAATCCAAATAAAATAAAAACGCGAAACATCTGCTCACCTACTTTCGGTTAAATAACTAGGGCGTATAAAAAGACAACAATCGTTACACTAGTAACAATTAATAAAACAAATTTTGCTTTAAATGCTCCTAACATCATCATTAAATTTTTAATATCAAGCATCGGGCCAAACACTAAAAATGCAACGATGGATTGTGTAGAGAAAACACTACGGAAAGAAGCGCCAATAAAGGCATCTGCTTCAGAGCACAGTGATAATACAAAAGCAAGAACCATCATAAGTAAGATTGATAAAATCGGCCCATGTCCAATTGACACGAGCGTGGATGTTTTAATGTACGTTTGCATCGCTGCGGCAATTAAAGCCCCAAACACAAGGTATTTACCTACAGAAAAGAATTCATCGACAGCGTGCTGTACGGTATGCCATATTTTTTGACTTAATGTCATTTTTGTATGCGTGTGCTCTTCGCCGTGATGATGGTGCGCATGTCCTTTATGAGTGTCTTCTGTAAGTGCTCCGTCGCTTGTTAGCACTTGGAAATTAGTTGTCGTACTTTCAGAAGGACCACCAGCTAGCGCTAGATTTGTTGCTGGAACGGCCACTTTTTCACTAGCTGCTTCATATTTTAAAAAGCGCTCTTTGAGTCCAGTTCCTTTATAAAAATAAGCGATAATATTTCCGACAACGAGAGCTACTACAAGACTTCCGGCAACGCGTAACAGCGGAACTTCCCAGGTGCTTCCAAACGCAACATAGGTCGAAAATAATACTACAGGATTAATAATCGGCGCTGTGAGCATGAAGGCGATTCCGGCATGAAGCGGTACACCTTTCGCCAGCAAATTACGAACGATAGGAACAATTCCACATTCACAGGAAGGGAAAAATACACCAATAAGCGAGCCAACAATGACTGCTAGAAATTTATTTTTGGGGATAACACGGGCAATAAATTGTTCTGATATAAACATTTGAATAAAGCCAGCAATAAATACTCCAATTAATACAAACGGCAGTGCCTCAATCAAAATAGAAATAAAAATGGTATTCATTTGTAGGAATGAATCCGGAAGATGACTAAACATGGGATTCCTTCTTTCTTTACTCTTTTTAATAACTATTTGATTCTAAGCCTATCTTTTGCAGAAATCAAGTAAAAGATAAATGACTATATTTTTTATTTAGCTTGAATAAAAAGACAACAATTTAACTAAATTGTTGTCTTTTTGTGATAATTTCTTGATAATCTTGTTCGAGCATGGCTTTTTCTGCGGGCTTTAAATTGGGTTGCATAAGTTTGGCCGCAATTTCTGACATGCGCATTTCTAAAATCAATTTATCTTCTTCTGTAATGCGACTTGGTGCTTTACTTTCTTCATATTCCGCGAAAGTCATCCGGTGGAAAGTCATTTCATTATTTTCAATGACGAGTAGCTGTTCTGCCACATGATTAACAAAAGTTCTATCATGCGAAACGAATAGTACTGTCCCCGCAAATTGTTTAATTAACGTTTCCAGCGCTTCCATTGCATAGATATCCAAATAGTTGGTTGGTTCATCAAGAATCAAGAAATTGGCGTCACTAACAAGGAGCATACTGAGCAGCAACTTCACTCGTTCCCCGCCAGAGAGCATGCGCACTTCCTTATGCAAATCGCTTTCTTTAAAATGCATACTACCTAGTACTTCTCTGTTTACTTGCTTGGTTTGAACGCTAATTTTCGAGATGTTTTCTAATAGGGATTTCGTTTGGTTTAATCCATTCAATTCTTGGTCGAAATAAGCAATTTTCGCTTGGGGATTACATAAGAGATTAGGATTTTCTTGGATTATTTCTTTTAAAAATGTAGTTTTCCCACTTGCATTTTCACCGATCAGCGCCACTTTATCCCCTGCTTTAATAGAAAAAGCTTTTGTTTCAAATAGTTTTCGTCCGGCAATTTCGTAAGCTGTTTCTTTGGCACTTAGTATCGTGTTGCCTTTTTTTATAACGCGATTGTCTGGGGTGATAATTTTGATTGGTTTAGTTGTATGTGGTTTTTCAACATTACCAAGTCGTTCAATTCGTTTTTCTAAAGCTTTGATGGTACTGTGTTGTTTCTTTTGTTGTGTGCCTTTTCCGGCTTTAAATGCGCTGGCTTCTTTGTTGTTTAGCCGTTTCCCTGGTTTAACGATGCGGCCGGCTTCGATTTCATGATACGTTTGGGAGGCTTGTAATTGTTTCTTTTTGTTTTTAAATTCTTTATATGCAAGTTCTGCTTGGTTTTCTTGTTGTTGTTTTTGTTCTAAATACGCGTGGTAGTTTCCTTTGTACACGTGAATTTTTTGGTTTTTGATTTCCCATATTTCTGTACAAAGTGCATCTAAAAAAGCGCGGTCATGCGAGATAATTATGAGCGCACCGTAAAAATCGCTCCACTGGCGTTCTAAATGTTTGACGCTTTCGACATCAAGGTTACTTGTCGGTTCATCTGCTAGGAGAACACTTGGATTTTGGCGCATCGCATGTTGAATTGCTTTTCTTGTTTTTTCGCCGCCACTTTTCGTACTCGTATCCGTGGAAAGTTGTTTGATGTACGCAAGTTTTCCTTGTGTAGTCACAGAGCCAGATGTTGCTTCTTTAGCGCCAGCAATCACTTCCATTAGTGTTGTTTTTCCTAGACCATTTTGACCGATGATGCCGATTCTTGCTTTTTTACTAACTAGCAGATGAGGAATTTCTACTAAAACTCTATCTGCTACTTCTATTTTTAATTGATTTATTTCGATTGTAGACATAAAAAATAACCTCCTGAATATTTTCAGAGAGGAATCCGCGGGGCTACGCCAAAAAGGCCTATAGCAAGAGTTATCATGCGAAATGAACATACGAATCCCGTCCGAAAAAATAGTTTCTATCCGAGAAGTGGATAGCTTTCTTCATTTTTTCATATAATACAGGATTAGAATTTCATTGGCTTAAGATAACACTCCTTTTCATTTGATGGTTATATTATAGCGCAATTTTATTGTTACTTCAACCTTTATAAGCCGTGTCGTTTGAAATACACGGCTTACATTGTGGGAATTTATTCACTTTCTTCCATCATCATTTTTAGTTTCCGGATGAACTCCTCGAAGCTTTCCACCATTGATAAACGTTTGGTGTTGATTGGTTCGGAGACAATTCCTACAAATTTTTCAAAGAAATCGTTGAACTCTGTTGCATCTTTTTTGCTGATGGCGACGAGGGCGATTATTTTTACTTTGACATCATTCCAATAAATTGGTTCTTGCAAAGTCATTATGGATACACCACTTTGGAGGGCATCATTCTTGATAGAATGTGGTATAGCAATACCGGACGGAAAGCTTGTTGGCGCCATTTGTTCCCTTTTTTCAACTTTTTCTTTAAACTCTGGAGTGACGAAGGTTTGTTTTTCCATTTTAGAAATCATTTGCTCTCTAATTTTTGCAGGTGTAAGTTCTGAAGGGTCAATTTGGTTCGAGTAGAGGGAACGAACGATATAGCGATCAATTTGCTGGCCTCTTATATTATTTTCCAAGATTTTTTTCTTTGTTTGGATTCGGCTAGTGATTTTTTTGATATCTTTGGTCGTCAGTAAAGGATGTATAAAAATTGAACCTGCCTTTTCAAGGGCAACATCTCGGTTTGTCGTTAAAATGATATCAAAATTTTCTTCGTAATCCTCGTTTTCTATCAGTTCGATGGTAGCTTCATTTTCAAATCGTGCGCGCAGTTTTTTCAGCATATTGGTTCTTAAATCATGATAATCGTCGACAAGAAGGCCGATTTCCAAGCGAATATAATCACGGTTTTCACTTTCTAGAAAAGAGCCAATATGGAGCGCGATAAAGGAAATTTCATCTTCGTTAAAGTCAATCGCTAGTTTTTCTTGTAGCAAAGAAGAAATGTAAACGGCAATGTCAAAAGTTACTGGGTAGGAAGTTTTAATATCAAGTAGGCTTAAATTTCTTGTATAAGCTTTGTAGCGTGAGCGATAGTATAGACTTTGGACGTGAATAGCTAATTTGATGAAAAGTTGCTCGTTTTGGAGGTCAATGAGATAAGTTTCTTCCACATTAGCGAGCACGATTTTAAGTGCGTCGATGATTTTTTTGTCTACAAATTGGTCCAGTTCGCCATGATTGGCGTTAGCAGATTGTTCATTTTGAAGACCAACGTATAAAAGTCCGAGTTGTTTTGTTTCTGCCTCTGAAAAATGGATTTGGTATTCTTCCGAAAGAATTTTAGCAATTTTTTTCGATATTTCGTATTCTTTGGAGTGTTTTCGGATGAGTGTTTTTTGCGTTTCGATGAGTGTATTCCCTTGTTGGATTCGAACGATGCTAATGGCGTAATGTAAGACAATGTTCATCATCGAATATTGATTGGTTGTAATAGATTCTTGCGCTAAAACTTCTTTTACGATGTTTTGCAGTTTGTCGATAGAGACAAATTCTATCATTTCTTGAATGCGACTTTTGATACTTTCACGATATCCTCCTTCTTCGTATAGTAAGGAAATCATATATTTTCGTTTGGCGCGTTCTTTTCCGATTAATTTGATGCGATCTTTACTGATGACGATTTTGACATCAGCCTCTTTTAACTCATTTTTTAGTTGTTGAATGTCTTTTTTTAAGGTCACTTCTGAAATGTATAAAATGTCAGCGAGCTCAAAAAGGTCAACGCCTTTAGTGGAGTTTTTAATTAATTCAAGTAAGAGCTTTGACTTTCGTTCTGTTACATCACTTTCCGATTGAAATTCAAATGGAATATTCAGATTGATTTGATAGCCTTGCTTTGTGGAATTAATTAAATTCGGTGTTACTTCGTTAATTTTGTATATGTTGTTGCGAATGGTTCGTGTCGTACACTCGCAAAAAGCTGCTAACTCATTTGAGGTAACCCACTTATTTTCCTGTTTGTGTAAATAAGCTAGTATTTCTTTTTGAGTATCCATTTTTTGTTACCCCCTATATACCGAAAGCCAGTTGTATTAGCTATCAACTACCACAACTGGCGCTCTGTTACATTAAGCTTCTAAGTCTTCCCCATTAGACTCTATTACTTTTTTATACCATGAAAAGCTGTCTTTTTTAATTCTTTTGCCTGTGCCGTTTCCTTCGTTATCTAAATCAACGTAAATGAAACCGTATCTTTTTTCCATTTGTGCGGAAGAACAGCTGACGATATCAATCGGTCCCCAAGCGCAATATGCGATTATTTCTACGCCATCATACATAGCACGTTTCATTTCTTTTAGATGGGCGGATAAATAATCGATTCGGTAATCATCGTGGATTTCGCCATTTTCCAATTTGTCATACATGCCGAAACCATTTTCAGCAATAATAATTGGTTTATGGTATCTATCCCAGTATTGTGACAGAGCATTATATAGCCCTTTTGGATCGACTGCCCAGCCCCACGGATTAGCTTTAAGATGCGGGTTTGGTGCAATCGAAGCTGGGTCCAAATCATTTCTTTTGGAATCTACCATTTGTGAATAATAATAGGAAAGCGCTAGATAATCCATGGTATTTTTTTGCAAAATAGCTTTGTCTTCTTCTGTAATTTCAATATGAATATTATTTTCTTCGAAGTAGTTAAGCGCATATTGTGGATATTCGCCTTGGAACTGCACATCTGCGAAGAAATATTCCATACGATTACGTTTCATTGCGAGGACGATATCATCCGGATCGCATGAGAATGGATAGGCCGTACAATCAGCTAGCATTGTACCAATCATTAAATCAGGGTTCAGTGCCTTTCCGTATTCATAAATTTTTGCACTTGCGACAAATTGATTGTGAACTGCTTGATATGTTGCGGATAAATAATCATCAACTGCATCGTATGGAATCGCAGTAGAGTTAAATGGTTCGAATTGAATTAAATTAATTTGGTTAATGACAATCCAATATTTTACTTTTTTATTGTAGCGATCAAGTACTGTTTTGCCGTACTTCTCAAATAAATCAATGACTTTACGATTGTGCCACCCGCCATGATTTAAAACAATTTCTACGGGAGTTTCGTAATGTAAAATCGTAATAATTGGCTCCATGCCAAGTTCGATAATTTTATCGATTAATTGGTCATAATATTTTAATCCCGCTTCATTTGGTTTCGTTTCTTCGCCAGTTGGAAAAATCCGTGTCCAGTCCAGTGAAGTTCGGAATGTTTTAAAACCCATTTCAGCAAGCAAAGCCAAGTCTTCTGGATACGTGTGATAAAAGTCGATACCGTGGCGTTTCGGATAATAGTTCACTTTATCTTCCATACTTGCTTTGATATCAGCCAAACTTACTCCTTTATGTTGTTCCTCACTGATTTCATCATTTGTTTTACCTTTATGATATTTGTGCAAATCTGCTAAACTAATTCCTTTTCCATCTACTTTAAATGCGCCTTCTGCTTGGTTGGCTGCGATAGCTCCTCCCCATAAAAAGTCTTTCGGAAATTGATAATTTTCAAACATGCTCGTACCTCCTATTTTTTCGTAAGTTCGGTCACTTTTTTGAATAAACGTAGCATATGCTCGCCAATTAATATTTCACTTTTGGCCGTCATGAGTGTATCTTGTGCATGACAGAACAGCGTGGAATAACGGATTTGATTGCCTGATGCTTCTAGTTGAAGTGTATCTGTTTGCAGACTATGCGCGATGACAATTTCTCTTTTAGCAGAGGCGATAAATTCCTCGGCTTCGTTAAACTCTAGTTCCTCTAAATGATTAAGACCTTTCACTAAATCATTTCTTGCATTTCCAGCATGGATTAATATATTCATGGATAGCTCATTTAAGCTATCTGTTTCTTCAACATAGTCTTGCTCTGACATTTTATTTCCTCCAATCAATTTGTTACCATTTCTTTCTCTGTTTCGACTGCATCTAATTTTTCTTGTTTGAGTAGTGAATTATCGTACGCTTTAAAGAATGGCAAGTAGACAAGCCATGTGATGACGATAATCGCTAAACAAGCAATAACCCCACGGAAGTCTTGTGTTGCTAAGTAAGATGTTACTGGGTAAGGCATATACCAAAGTAAGAATGATTGCGCGGGAATACTTACTAGGTTCATTGACATCACAAAGTAAGCAATACTCGGTACTAGAAAAGCATTAATCCACGTTGGAATCATTAAGTATGGGTTGAAGGCAATTGGTGCCCCGAAGAATAATGGTTCGTTAATGTTAAAAATTGATGGGACGATGACTGCTTTTCCGATTGCTTTTAGCTGTAAAGATTTACTTAAAATCAGCATCATAATCGAGAGTGATAAGGTTGTACCCACCCCGCCTATTGAAATTAAAGCATAAACTGTTTCTTGTGTTGCGATATTTGATGCGCTCGCTCCATTTGCTACAGCTTGTGAGTTTTCTGCGAGTCCTGCCATATAAACCGGGTAAATCGCGGGCATCATTACCCAACCAGAAATCCCGAATGTATAAAGAAATGCTGGAATGAAAACCGAAAGCACAAAGCCTGGATAAGATTGTACAATTGACGCGAGTGGGCTAAACACTGCAACAATTACTTCAAAGAAGTCAATGTTAAATTGAACCGTAATTAACCAACCAACAATTAAAATAAATGTAATTGGTAGTAAACTATTGAACCACCCGACAACAAAATCCGGAATTGGCGTATCTTCACTGAAAAATGATCGCTTCGCAGCAAAGTTCATCACACAACCAACAAATAATCCAGTTGTGATTGATAAGAACATCCCGGTCGCGCCAAATCGAGATAAAATGAAAACTGCATCCCCGTCAGCTGAAATAGTTGGAAATAGTAGCATTAAAAATAGTACAAGTCCAGTTGCGCCAGAAATCAACTTTTGACTGCTATTCCCTTTTTTCTCCATCAGATAGTAGGGAATTAGAAATGCTACAACTAATCCGAACATCCCAAAGGAAAAATTACTTATCATCGAAAAGTCAGGCATGCCGGGAAATAAATTTTTAAGTAATGAAACGATGGTGACTAAAGAACCGACAAAAACGAGCGGAAGCGCAGACATAATTGCATCTTGAATTGCTGATACCCAAGGATTTTTAACAACTTTATTTACTTTTGGAGCAAATTTATTTGTCATAAAATCCATCACTTTGTTGTTCATCGTGTTATCCCTCCATAGTTAAAATGAGATCCAGTGCTTTTTCACCGTTAAGTGTGCCATAAGTTGCTTGCGGAATAATTGATACTAAAACATTTTTATCGGCTACTTTTTGTTTTAAGTCATCCAGCATATAAGCTAAGTGCGGCCCGATTAATAAGTAATCAATTTCATTAATTCTTTCATCTATTTGTGACTCACTGGCTGCTTTCACCGTCACTTGTTCTCCACGTTTTTTTGCTGCTTTTCTGATTGCTGCTGCCATGAATCCACTTGAAGCTCCTGACCCACAAATGAGTAAAATGTTTTTCATTTTGTATCCTCCCTTTCCTTAACTTACTTTTATTATATAAATGGCTGAATCCGCTTACAAATATGTTTTTTTCCTACTGGTAGGAAACTGCATAAAAAAGAACCCCTCCGCATGAAGCGAAGGAGTTTCTTAATAGCTTGTGTTAGTCACGATATTTTAAGTTAATGAATTTCACTTGGATGTATTCTTCCATACCGTAGTGGCCGTTTTCGCGACCGAAACCAGAATGTTTAACACCGCCAAATGGGGTTTCTGGGTTAGAAATCGCAATTTCGTTTGCACCTACCATACCATATTCTAATGCCGCACCTACTTTTTCTACGCGAGCTAAGTCTTTTGTATAGAAGTATGAAGCAAGACCAAATTCGCTGTCATTCGCCATTTCGATTGCTTCGTCTTCCGTTTCAAATGTGATGAGCGGGATTACTGGACCAAATGTTTCTTCGTAGAAAATATCCATTTTACGGGTAACGTTATCTAAGACAGTTGGTTTGTAGAAGTTCCCTTTGTCATAGTCGGAACCTGTTAAACGGCCGCCACCAGTTAAGACTTTGGCACCTTTATCTGTGGCATTTTTAAGTTGTTTGTCGATTTTGTCAATCGCATCTTCGCGGATAAGTGGACCAACGTTCACATCATCTAAACCGTTACCTACTTTTAGTTGTTCTACTTTCGCAACTAGCCCCTTAGTGAATTTTTCTTTAATTTCTTTGGCAACAAAAATTCGGTTTGGCGATACACATACTTGACCGTTATTGCGGAATTTCGCTGCAACTAAATCATTTACAGCAGCATCCAGGTTCGCATCATCAAATACGATAAATGGCGCATGTCCACCAAGTTCGAGCGAGATTTTTTTCAGTGTTTCGGCTGATTGTTTGAATAGTGTTTGACCGACTTTCGTGGAGCCGGTAAAAGTTAGTTTACGAACATCATCACTGTCAGTTAACGTTTCGCCGATTTCTTTGGAGCTACCCATAACGATATTGGCAACACCTTTTGGCAAGCCGGCTTCTTCAAAAATTTCAAAGATAGCTAGGGCTGAAAGCGGCGTATCTCCGGATGGTTTTAATACGATTGTATTTCCGGTTGCAAGCGCTGGTGCAAGTTTTCGTGTCACCATACCACCTGGGAAATTCCACGGAGTAATGGCCGCAACTACGCCAATTGGTTGTTTTTTGACGATAAATGCGTGATTGTTTGGCGCTGGGATAGTTTCCCCATATAATCTTCTTGCTTCTTCCGCAGCGAATCGGAAGTTTTCTACGCCAGTTAAGACTTCTCCTTTTGATTCTTTTAGCGGTTTACCTTGTTCAAGCGTCATAATTTTTGCTAACGTATCTGCTTTTTCTTCCATTAAATCGGCAATTTTGTGTAATAATTTGACACGGTCAGCTAGTTCCATTTTTGCCCAATCAGGAAATGCATCTTTTGCCGCTTTAATAGCTTTTTTTGTTTCACTTGGTCCAGCTTGAGCGATTTTTGCAATAACATCTCCGTTTGCTGGATTTACAATATCTTTTGTTTCTTTATTATCTCCATCCGTCCATTTTCCATTAATAAATAATTTTGTTTGAACTTTTGGTAATGCTGTTTCTTTAATACTCAAAAATACCACTCCTCAAAAAATTTTTCTGCACGTGCTCTCGTTGCTTATAATAGTGTTTTCCACAAATCGAAAAATTTAATCAGGATTTTTCTTTTCAACTAGCAAAATAACTTTTGGAAAAAGTCATTCTATCCCAACATGGCGGGAATCGTAATAGCTTTAAAAATTTTTTATTTTTTTCAAAAAAAAGCTAGCTACATCGAATGTAACTAGCTTTTTTATCTTAATTTTCTTCAATTGGTTGGTGTATTTCTTCTTTTACCTTTTTAGGCGCGTTTTTCTTATAAGCAAGGAAGTAGAATAGGCTAACAAAAACTGCTCCGCCGACTACATTCCCTAGGTAAACCGGGATGACGTTCCAAATAAAATCTGCCCATGAATAGTAACCAGCAAAAATAGCAGCTGGAATAATAAACATATTGGCAACAACGTGCTGAAATCCGATAGCAACAAATGCCATAACCGGGAACCAAATACCAAGGATTTTTCCTGCGAAATCTTTGGCCGCGTAACAAAGCCAAACAGCAATCCCAACAAACCAGTTACAACCAATTCCTGAAACAAAGGCAACCCAGAAAGGATCGTTAATTTTTGCGCCAGCTGTAGCTAACGTTTTGGGTAAGAAATCGCCTTCTGTTAAGCCAACGAAATGTCCGAAGAAGTAAGCGACAAAAAATGCGCCCACTAAGTTCATGACAGACACAATCGCCCAGTTTCTAAGTAATTGTTGGAAGGAAATCTTTTTGTCGTACCAAGCAATTGCAACAGCCATCATGTTGCCGGTAATTAATTCTCCTCCACCTAGCAAAATACAAACGAGGCCAACCGGAAAAAGACTGGCGCCAATGAGCGTTGCAAAGCTTCCCCATTCGTGAGGCATTGTTCCTACTGCACGTATGTATAATAAGTAACCAAGAGATATAAAAGCTCCACCTAAAAAGCCTAACAACACAAGTGTTAATGTACTTGAATTTGCTTTTTGGGTTCCTTTTTCAATCGTAATCTCTGTTACTTCCTGCGGGCTGTAATATCCCACATGAATCCCTTCCTTCTTGTTAAAATAATCACAAAATAGCGTTTTTATTATAGCACACTCAAAAACAGCTTGCTAGTATAAAAAAGCCCAGAACAAAAGTCCCAGGCTATTTCTTACGTATGCAATTCTTTCACGACAGGAATTCTAATTTCGATATTTGTTTCGTCGCTTCCTTGTTTCGTATACACTTCCAGTTTAAATGGTAGTGGATCAAAAACAGGATTATTCGCCGTAATATAAGGTTTATAATTTTTTTCTTGAATGGCTCTGGCAATCTCTTCATAGCTTTCACCTATATCGGTATCCTGAATATGCTCTGCTACAAAATACGTATGCGCTGGCACTTCAATCCACTCAAGCGGTTCTTTTAAATTAGAATATTTTTGTTCGACCGGTATTGCCGAATAATGCGTTATTCCGTCTTCTATATTATGGACAGAAATCCCATAAAAAATTTTTTGCTTGGAAAAGTCATCTAGTTCTCGCGCAAGTTGAAGTATTTCTTTGAAGGTAGTTTTTATTTCTGTGTGAAGTGCTTCTGCTTTAAGACCTTCTCGAACGAGTGCAATACCAGTAAATCCTTCCCATTCCTCCAGTCGCTTTAATCTAATCGCCATAATAATCTACTCCTTTACAAAAGCATCTCACACAAACTAATTTATCCGCATACCATATAATAAATACCCGCCTGAGGGCAAGTTAAAACAAGATGCTAATAAGAATTATGACAGCGATAATAATTACAAAAGATAGCCAAGCAACCGGGCGAGCTGTATTAATCGTCCAACCAATCCCAAAACGTTTTTCTACAAATAAGGCTGGATCATTTCGGTTAAAATAAATAACGCCTGCTTTCCAAAAGGAATCATCATCCCGAATTGGTTTATTGACACCATCAGGTTGGTCAGCAAATTTGAGTCTGCTACCGCCTTGTCCTACTTTTACAGCAAGGAGGACAGTCCCAAACAAAATTAAGACAACAGAAATAATCATCGTTACCATCATCCATTCAGCTGGAAGTGCAAGTAATGTGACTACTTGCATGATAAGAAAATCAATCACCATTATCGTACACATAATTAACATAGCTTTACTAGAAATCTGTCTAAATAACATATTTCGTTTTAATGAATTAGTAGGGTTTTCGTTCTCTACCGTTTGTTTGCTCCGTGCAATAACAAAATTAATAAAGATAAACAATGCAATCATTCCTAGCTGCATCATTGGTAGTAACAATACGACTCTAGGTGATTTGGCGACTGTATCTGTCACGGTTCCGCTCATATCAAAATGGATAGGAAAATCAACGGGGGCTGTTGAATAAAATACGACTGTAATCGCAAGTGTAATAATGAAAATAAGCAGTGGCACGATAAACCATGTATACGAAATAACCATTTTTCTGCGATGAAAACTAGTGTCTACCATTATAATAGAATTAGTCGAAATTTCTCCAGCTTCTATTTTGTCTCTTTTCCACTGTAAAGTTGTGTGGTGAAAGCGATAATAAATAATAAAAGAAACGATTAATTGACTAAACATCGAAGCAATAAAAATACCAGCTTGCGTATTTTCACTCGAATGAAAGCCTTGAATTAACGCGATTCCGATAATAGCAACGAAAGAGGTCCACAAAATCACTTGCCCAACATATTGTTTTTTTAACTGTGTTAATTCTGCATTCCGGTTAGCACGTTCGCCAACATTTACTCCGAAACATTCTGATTTTCTTATTACAAAAGGGGTTATTGCTTGCAGTGAAATGATAGCAATACTGACAAAAATATAAATGATAATTTCCATTTCTACTCCACTCTCCGTCCATGCATTTCGTCAAAAATTGCTTTACTTACTTCGAGCCACTTCTCTTCGGTGACACCGCGCACAACCGATTCCGCGATGAGTGGTTTTAGCTTCGTTTGTAATTTAGTAAAAAATAGCTCATCTGCCTTAGCTACCCCATCCGGATGAATAACCACTCCTTTTTGACGATGTATTTGAATAAATCCTTCTTGTTTTAAAATTTGGTAGGCCTTGTTTACAGTATGAAAATTAATTCCGATATCTGCACCAAGACTCCGAACAGAAGGTAATTTGTCTCCTGGTAAAAGTTCCCGTTTCGCCATGCCTTCGATGATTTGATTGCATATTTGTGTATAAATTGGCTCGTCTGATTGAAGATCAATTGCAAGTAACATAGAAACACCTCTCCTTCAACTGTTATATATATTGTATAACACATATACTTCTACGTCAATAGCAGTAATTCAGTGGCTATTTAAAGCAGTTAATGGTACTATAAAATTTATCAATAAGGTTTTAGAAAGAAGGGGAGAATTTGAAGTTTTCACGATTTCGAGATAGTAAATTATTTTTTTGGACAATTGAAATTTTAGCGGTTGTAGCTATTTTGTTCGTTCTATTACAAATGAAGTACATATTTTCACCAATCGGCATCATAGTTTCTACATTATTTATGCCGATTTTAGTAGCAGGGTTCCTATTCTATTTATTTAACCCACTTGTATTATTTTTAGAAAAAAGAAAAGTACCTCGACTTTTGAGTGTTATTGTAATTTTTATCGCTTTTATCACGCTTGTTGTTCTTGCAGTAATGCAACTCGGTCCAACGCTTGCTGACCAAGTAGCTGAACTTGCAAAAGCAATACCAGGTTACTGGCAAGATTTTGAAAAATGGCTGCAAGGTCTCTCGAATAATTCTGCATTAAAAGATATAGATATGAAACAAGAACTTGAGAAGCTCAACATTTCCTTACCAAAAATCATGTCTGTGGTCGTTGATGGGGTAGCTTCTAGTTTTGGAGCCATTGTCTCCTTTGTCTCTAGTTTTGTCATGATTCTTGTAACTGTACCATTTATCGTCTTTTATATGTTTAAAGATGGTCATAAGTTCGTTGAATCCTCTGGTAAATTTTTCCCGGCTGGTATTCGTTCTGAAGCAAAACAAATTATTAAAGAAATGAACAAAACAATCTCTACTTACATTAGTTCACAAGCAATTGATTGTATGTTTGTTGGTTTATTTACTTTCATTGGGTACTTAATTATTGGTCAACCGTATGCCCTTCTTTTCGGGTTCATTGCTGGTGCGACGAATATTATTCCTTATCTTGGACCATTCATTGGAGCAGCTCCAGCAGTTATCGTGGCGCTATTTACTTCTCCAGTCCAAGCACTGCTCGTTATTGTTGTCGTAACGATTGTGCAACAAATTGACTCTAACTTACTTTCTCCATATATTATGGGTAAATCTCTATCGATTCACCCACTAACTATTATCATTATCTTGATTGTTGCTGGAAACTTAGCAGGAATCTTTGGAATGATTTTAGGTGTTCCACTTTATGCGGTTGTGAAAACAATTATCGTGAATGTTAATCGTTTAATTAAATTGCGGCGAGGTCAGCTGGCGATTGATAATAATCTTCCTGATCCGGATACACCGAAAAAATAAAAAAACGAGCTTTGGGAAACTACTTCCTAAAGCTCGTTTTTTCTATGCTTTTTTAAAATGAGAGGTGTCATTTAAACGTTCTAATTTGAATAAGCCGTTTTCGTAAGCTAGTACAGTAACACTTGCATTGTCGAGGATAACCGCTTCGTCCATGGATGGTTCTAGTTCGTGGACGATGTTACGAATAGTGTTTCCGTGAGCGACGATAAGGACGTTTCCGCCAGTTTCTCTATGACGATTGATAACGTGTAAGAAACCTTGTTCTACGCGCGTCCAAAATGTCATGAAATCTTCCGCATCTCCGGTTGGATCAGCCGCTTTTGTACCGTTCATTGTTTCGCGCACATCGGCTTTTTGGAATAGCTCTTCTTGATTCGCATATCCCATATGATGTGCAATTTCGTTCCAGGCAACATCGCCTTTTTCACCTTCGTAGGAGCCGAAGAAAGTTTCCCGAAATTCACTTAATGGCTCAAGCGTTAAGCCGAATGCGTGTTTATTTTCTTTAAGCAAGTGGCCAGCTGTCGCGATTGTACGGTGTAAGTCACTTGAATATGCTGCGACGAACTCTGTTTCAGCAAGACCTCGACCGCTTTCTTTTACTATTTCAATTCCTTCTGGTGTCAGTGGCGTATCAGCCCAGCCTTGCATGCGCAAATTTTTGTTTAAGTAGGTTTGACCATGTCTTACAAAATAAAGTGATAATTTTTTTCCCATTACGTACTTCCTCCTCCATCGTTGTTTTCTATTTCATTGTAACAAATTCTTCGGATCCTGTTGGGTGGATAGCGACTGTATTGTCGAAATCGGCTTTTGTTGCGCCCATATTAATAGCAACAGCGAATCCTTGAATCATTTCGTCCACACCGTAACCAATCCCGTGCAAGCCAATGACGCGCTCTGTCTTCCCTTCGCAAATTAATTTCATTCGACAAGGTTCGCGGTGGTCTGTGATGGCTGTATACATTGAGGTAAAGCTTGAAGTGTACACTTTGATATTTTCTTTGCCATATTTTTCGATTGCTTCTGGTTCTGTTAGACCAACTGTTCCGATAGCTGGATGGCTAAATACGACGGTTGGGATATTTTCATAGTTTAAATGTGCATCTTTTTTGTTATTGAAAAGGCGTTCTGATAAACGGCGGCCCGCTGCAATTGCGACTGGAGTTAATTCATAATGACCCGTTACATCGCCAACCGCATAAATCCCAGCTACATTGGTGTTTTGGAATTTATCTACGGCGATATGTCCGCTTTCTAGAAGTTCTACGCCCGCTTTTTCGATTTGAAGACCTTGGATGACAGGTTTACGTCCAATCGCCCAAATAAGCGTATCAACGGTTTCTGTGCGGCCATCCTCTAAGCTCAACGTCAAACTGCCATCTGGATTTTTTTCGACTTTTTGCGGAACGGCGTGTTTATGCAACGTCATATCCGATTGCTCGATAATTTCGGTTAGTGTATCTGTTAAAAGTGGATCGAAATTTCGGAGTGGTGCATGTTTCCGTACAAACAAATGCGTTTCTGAGCCAAGTTGTTGTAATACACCAGCTAGCTCAACTGCAATGTAGCCCGCGCCAACAACCGCCACTTTTTTCGGAAGTTCTTTTAATGCAAAAAAGCCATCTGATGTGATGCCGAATTCTGCGCCCGGAATAGAAGGAAGCGCTGGTTCGCCGCCTGTTGCAATTAAAATATGATCCGCTGTCACTAGTTCGCCGTTTACGCGCAATGTTTTTTCATCGACAAATTCGGCATAACCTTTAATCCATTCTACTTTATTATTATCAAGCCCATTTTTGTATGAACCTCGAATCCGTTCAATGTAGGCTTCTCGATTTTCGACTAGTTTTTGGAAGTTGAAGCTCGCGTCCACTTGGTAACCATAAGCATCTGCGTATAAATCCATCGCTTCTTTAATTTGTGCGCCGTACCACATGACTTTTTTCGGAACACAACCAACATTTACACAAGTTCCACCTAAAAATTTTGGTTCAATTAATGCACATTTTGCTCCGTGCATGGCTGCGCGATTAATCGAAGCAATTCCGCCACTTCCGCCGCCAATCGCAATATAATCATAATGCTTTTCCATACAAAATCTCTCCTAACATTTCTTCGTTTTCGTTTTTATAAATACGCTTCGCCCCGCATAATCGCGAGAACCCGCGGATTTGGTAAATAACGTTTTATCACTTGAAGCTTATTATACGTGTCCGTGTCCCCTAGATGTTCCGCAATTCCCATAGCAACCGCGCTACTTCGGCTGACTCCAGCGTGACAATGGACAACAATCTGCGTAAAATCTGGGTGCTCATCCACAAAATCATAAATCAACTCGCGATGCACCTCATTAAATAGCTTCATCTCTGCTTGCTCTTTGTCACTTAATCCCCAGTAGTCATCTTCTTCGTTAATATCATTAAAATGAACGGGCAAAATAGCTTCAAAAAGTGATTCGTGTTTGAGTGGCTGATAGGTTGCGCCGACATCCGCAATACGAATAAGTAAAGTATGCTCTGAGCGCGGCTTAAACTGCACCGCTACTACTTCTGGTACGGCAATTATCCGTAAATCAAATGGATCAAAATCAATTTGGCGCCTTTCTTTGTTAATATAATTCGCCATCCTGCATGTCCCCTTTTCCAGTGCAACAAGATTTTCCTTCGTCTTATTCCTCTTCTATTCTATCACGCCTAGAGACTTTTACATAAAGAAGCAGTTTCAAACATAAAAAATAACCAAATAAAATTATCTGGTTATTTTTTCCCTTGGCGGTAAAGATCTTTTGTTTTATAACCTTGACTCAAAATATCGACCATCTCTAAACGTCTTTTTTCTTGTGTGGCTGGTTGTTTGGCAGAGTAAATATAGCGCGCCCATACACGCTGGTATCCTGTCGCTAGATTGTTATAGAAGACTTGTAAATCGTCTTTGTCTGCTAGAAATTCTGCGACTAGAGGTACATGGTCGGCGTATTCATCTGCGGAAGGATTATTTTTCTTAACGCCTTTTGCTTTTAGTTTTGTTGCTTCTTTTAGCCCAACAACCGTGTACGTTTCATCGAGTGCAACCATTCGCGTGAATTTGAGTGTGCTGCCATCGACGTAGCCTTCTTCATCGGTTTTAAGCGCTGGCATTAATTCATCGCGGTGTACATATGTAGCGAACTTTTTATTGCCTTTTTTAGGGTAAGCGAAGAATAAATATCCATCCACGGAAAGTTTATTTTCAGCAATTACTTTTTGCACGAACGTAATTAATTCTTCTAGCGTTTCAACAAAATCGAAAATTAAATCGTATTGTTTGTCTGCTAGTTTTTCTTCGTAATTTGCTAGATTTTGGAAATAATCCGCTCCATCTGGTTGATTTAGGATGACTGCTTCTTTATATTTAGCCAGTTGTAATTTTTCTACTATTGTTTTCTCTGCCATATTCCAGCACCTCGTTTGTATTGTTTGGTTTCAGTATATAGCCTTCCCTTTAAGTAATCAAGCCAAACTAGATGAAAAAAAACCAAGCACCACGGCTTGGTCTATAAATCATTTTATTTAAAAACAACAATCTCATTAATTTCAATCGACGGGTCTAAACTTTTCGCAACCGGGCAGGCATCTTTAACTAAATGCACTGTTTTTTCGGCTTTCGCTTGGTTACTTTTATCCACTAAATCAACTGTGAAAGTAACATTAATTTTCGTTAACACATGCACAGCACTTTCTTGATCTTGCTCGTAATCGGTATGAATGCTTAAATCATTTATATCAATTCGTTTTTTCTCAAGTAATGTTTGATAGACATATCCGCTACAAGCAGCAACCGCCGCAACAGTTATTTGAACTGGAGAAAAACCTTCTTCTTTAATTAATGTCCAGTTTCCACTTGGATGTACAAGTTCCAATACTTTCCCATTTTTCACTAAATCCATGATTCATTCCTCCAATTTAATTCTTACAATTCTTATATGAATAATAAGATTATAGCTCAAATAAAAAGCTGTGTCCAATTTCCTGTACGAAAAAAAGAACCCAAGTTTTGCTTGGATTCTTTTTGAGCGGTCCCGACGGGATTTGAACCCGCGATCTCCTGCGTGACAGGCAGGCATGTTAACCCCTACACCACGGAACCATATGTATAAAAAATGAATAAAAAAGTGACCCGTACGGGATTCGAACCCGTGTTACCGCCGTGAAAGGGCGGTGTCTTAACCGCTTGACCAACGGGCCAGATAAAAAACGAAAAATGAATATATATTCAATTGAATTCATTTCTCTTACACCAGCTTTTTTATTATAACATAATCTGAGTGACTGTCAACGGCTTTTTCTAATTTTATTTACATTTTTTTCATCGGAAGTTTTTTATACATTTTTACCTCCATAAAACAAAGTCAGCTATGCTTTACGGGCATGCTGACTTTATTTTACTTTTCTCGGTGGTCAACCATAATAAAACTTCTTGTATCATAGCGATGTCTTGATCTAGAATATTCCACTGGTCTACCATCTTTCAAATACACTACTTGCTCCACTTCTAAAACTGGGTCGTGTTCCCCGCACGCTAAATATTCTTGATCATATTCAGATGGCTTATCGGCATTAATTTTCCGAAAGGCACCGCTTAGCACGAGTCCCAGTGAGTCTTGTAAGTATGCATAAATCGAATGATGCAAAATTTCTTTCGTTAAACCAGGAACTAAATCTGCCGGCATCGTTGTATGCTCTAACACATATGGTGCGCCGTCCAAGAGCCGTAAACGAATCAATTTGTAAACCGGTTGATCTGCTTTTATTAAAAGTTGTTCTTGTGTTTTTTCATCTGGGAAGGCAATATCGAATGCAATAATTTTACTCGAGATTCGGTTGTCTCCCATCATTTTTGTCAAACCATCATAATCCCGCAAACTCGCGTCTTGCTTATTAGCTAAGGCATTTTTCATGACAAAAGTTCCTGCACCCCGTTGTCTGTAAACAAGTCCTTCAAGCGCTAAAACGTCAAAGGCTTTTTTTATAGTCATTCTGCTACAATCATAGGCTTTACATAAGCTCACTTGATCAGGAAGAATGGATTCTGGTGGGTAAGTACCGTTGTTTATTTTTTCGCGTATATCTGCTGCAATCAATTCATACTTAACCAATTCGATCGCTCCTTCACTTGAATTAAAAATGTCTAGTCATTTCTAGTCAAATTATAGCATATCGAAAAGGAAAACATAACTTATTTGATAGCCGCCTCTGATTCTCTCGCAATATTTGTACGATCGACTAGTTTTAAGAACGGATACCAGATAATGAGGACGATGAAGAAGTCGACTACTTGAAGCGCCCCACCTAGCCATGAATTGGTTGCGAGAATACCATTGATTACAATTGGCACCGTCCAAGGAACAGCAACCCCGGTTGGAGCAGGAACAATACCAGCTGCCATTACGAAATAATTCAGGGTAGTTACAATCAAAGGTGCAATAATCCATGGAATTAAAATCGTAGCATTTAATACAATTGGCATACCAAAAAGTACTGGCTCATTAACGTTAAAAATTCCAGGCCCAAGAGCTAATCGGCCAATTTCTTTACTTTGCTTACTTTTCATTAAGAATGCTAATGCAATAACGACTGCTAAAGTCATCCCTGATCCGCCCATACCAACAGTAAATACTTCCATAAATGGTTTCGTAATAATATGTGGCAATGGGAGTCCAGCTTTATAGGCATCTAAATTTTCAAGCATTAACGTATTCCAAATCGGGTCCATTACCGAGTTGACAATGATTTGACCATGCAGGCCGAAAAACCATAATACTTGGACAAAAAATAAAGCGATTAGTGTTGGAACAATTCCTGAACCAAGCCCCACTAAAGGCTTTTGAATAACAGTATAAACAACATCATGTAAGTTTGTATGGAAGAAGAATTGTACAATAACATTAATTGCTAAAAAAATACTTAATGTTAAGATAGCTGGAATAAGTGCTGCAAATGATTTAGCTACAGCAGGTGGCACTCCTGCAGGCATTTTGATTGTCCAATCCCGTTGAACAAAAAATCGATATAATTCTGCAGCAATAAACCCAGTAATCATTCCGATAAACATTCCTTTTGCCCCAAGTCGATCTAACGAAAGTGCTCCAGTAATAAGCTCTCCATCAGGACTATTAAAGAAAAATGGCGTTAAAATCAAGAAGCTTGCAAGGGCAACTGCCCCCCCATAAATTGCTTCAACTTTATAATATTTAGATAGTGAATATCCAATTCCAAAAACAACAAAGACAGTCATAATACTCATCGTGGCGCTTTGGGCATTCCCAAGATACAACTGTAAAACTGCCTTCGTTTCATCACTCCAAAACGGTAGATTCATTAAAACCACCGCAATCGAACCAAACATTGTTAGCGGAAATGCCAACATGAATGCATCTCTTAAAGTGGTTAAGTACCTATTCTCTCCTAGTTTTGCAGCAAGAGGCATTAACTTTTCCCCAAGTAACTCCATAAACTTATTCACTTTACTTCCCCCAAACATGATATTTTTCTAAAAAGAAAACGTTTTCTATTTATTATTATACTCATTTAATGTTAAATGTCTAGTCTTTTCAAAATAAAAGACCAAACAAAAAAGACTTTCATCATCACAATGAAAGTCTCCTTCTTATTTTTTCTTCTTCTTTGCTAGCTTTTCTGCTGCTTTTTGTTTATTTTCTGCTAGTCGGAAAAGCGTCATTTCTTTAATTAACTCGTAAGGAACTTCTTCTTTGATTGGGAATTGCACAGCGCCTTTTGAATGCTTGTAATTTCCGAGCTTAGATTCGAATGCCGCAATGCCACTAGAAGCTGGATAAAACCCGTAATGATTTTTCGCAACAGCAAAGTGCACCAGGTTTCCTTCCAAATAAAAAGTCGGCATTTGATAACTGATTTTCTCTGTTGCTTCCGGTGCAGCTGCTTTAATGGTTTCTCTGATTTTTTGCAACACTTCTTTTGTTTCCGGTGGCGCTTGGGTAATATATTCATCAATCGTTGTAAATTCTAGTTTATTATCCATAGTCCTTTCCTTTCTGAAACGTTTTTTTTATTATAGCAAATTTCCTAATTAATTTTAACTTATCACCATTTCACCAGCCACGATTTTCAGTAAAAAATCCACGAACGAGTCTGCTACAATCGAACTTTCTTCAAACTCTGGTTCCGAACCATGAACAACACTTCCGTCATTTAAAGTGATAGCATAATATTCATAACAACCGCCAACACTCATCATAATTGGTAAATGTGCATTCCAAAATAGTCTTACTTTATTTTCTAAATTTTTATCGCCTTCTGCTGCTTCTAAACTCATTTGTTCAAAAGAATTCCACGAAAAGGCGTCATCCTCATTCTCTAAAAAATCTTCTTCCGATAAAAACCAACAAGTGTCCCCCGCATTGCTACAGAGGTTAAGTTGTCTATAAAAGGCCTTATATGCATCTGGCAACTTTCCATATCTCTTAAAAATCTGCTCTGGCAAGTTTTTCTCTACAGCAGACAAATCTACTTGCCAATTATTATTTTTAGCCCATTCAAAAAAATGATTTATTGGTTCCATTTAAGCTACCTCCCACTATTTAGAACTCCATTCATCTCTGACTTTCATCAAAATCTTGCCTAGACGATTTTTTCCAGAGCCATCTCCGCCGTCGCCCCAATAATGATCATTTTCCGTATGTTCCACTAAAATAGCATTCTCTGTGGATAAAAGCATTTCTTTCACTTCCGAATGTTGCTCTACTTTTGCTCTGATTGCTTTTAACATCACTTCGTCTTTCATACTTTCCCAGCCTTTTCGCAGTGGGAAGTCTCTATTTCTACCCAATTTTGCTGCATCTATTGGTTTTTTCGTATTAATTACTTTTTTAATAATTTTTTTATCTATAAATTTTTGTGCTTGGAAATAGTGTTCTGTAGTTGGGTAAGTCACGCCGTCTATGACAACTGGATGTAAAGAGAAATTAGAGAAACAGCCATAGTCCGCATTTTCACTATAAAAATGGATAACCTTCATTTTGCACCTCCGAGTATTGACGTTATGTTTTTTGCAACTTGAGCTTATCTTTCAAAATAACTTTAGCATACATATAGAGGCAAATCCATCGCGATTTTCCACAAAAAAAAACACTGCTTAGTTTCCTAAACAATGTCTTAATAATTTATTACGGAGAAGGAGGGATTTGAACCCTCGCGCCGCGCGAGCGACCTATACCCTTAGCAGGGGCACCTCTTCAGCCACTTGAGTACTTCCCCAAACTCCACAGGCAGGACTCGAACCTGCGACCGATCGGTTAACAGCCGATTGCTCTACCAACTGAGCTACTGTGGAATTATCTGACTTCCACTAGTATACGCAGAATCGGGCGAAAATGCAAGACTTTTCACGGGTTTTCTGTATAAATTTTCTTGGAGTCAGTTTGAATTAGTTTTCCACCGCAACTGCCACAGCGATAACGGTTCACATTGAATCTGCGTTGTCTTAAAAAGGACTTCCCGCAACTTTTGCATGTATATTCATGCATGGTAATTTCACGTGGTATCGTTGCACAAAATCTCGGTGCGTCTACTTTTTTTAATAACTCGCGGAAATCTTGATCGCGATGCTGATAGCCTTTTTTCTCTAAATGAAGGTGATAATGACATAGTTCGTGCTTCATAATCCCGATAAAGTACGCTAATCCAAAGTTTTCTAGGTACTTGGGGTTCATTTCGATATTATGACTTTTTAGCAAATAACGTCCCCCAGTGGTTCGTAAGCGCGCATTAAACACGGCTTGGTGGCGAAATTCTTTTTGGAAAAATTGCAGCGACACTTCTTCCATGTGTCGCTGCAATTCTGCTTGATTCATTATTTAACACTTCCATTAGGATTTAGCATAGTTAAAGCAATACGATTTTTCTTTGTATCCACTTCATCGACCCAAACCGTTACAACGTCTCCTACTGAAACGACATCCATCGGGTTTTTAACAAATGAATTACTTAGTTTTGAAATATGCACAAGGCCGTCTTGTTTCACACCAATGTCAACAAAAGCGCCAAAGTCAACTACATTACGAACTGTTCCTTGTAATTCCATTCCTTGTTTTAAATCTTCCATCGAAATAACATCTTGTTTTAAAAGTGGTGCTGGAAGTTCATCACGAAGGTCGCGACCAGGAGCAATTAAGTTATCAATGATATCGCGCATGGTTTCTTTACCAATGGTTAATTTCTCTGCTTCTTCTGGGATACTAAGCGCTTGTAATGCCGCTTTTAAATCTTCGCTGCCGATATCTTTTAAGCCAAAACCAGCTGCTTTAACAATTTGTTCTGCTGCTTTATAACTTTCAGGGTGAATCGCTGTTTTATCAAGCGGGTTTTCGCCTTCTAAAATACGTAAGAAGCCGATACTTTGTTCATATGATTTCGCGCCTAGACGAGGAACTTTTTTCAACTCTTTACGAGAAGCAAACGAACCATTTTCCTCGCGATATTTACGGATATTATTTGCAACTGTTTTATTCAAACCAGCAACATATTGTAAAAGAGAGGCGGATGCTGTATTTACGTTGACACCGACTTGGTTGACGGCCGTTTCAACGACGAAAGTTAGTGTTTCATTTAAACGTTTTTGTGCTACGTCATGTTGATATTGTCCTACACCGACAGATTTCGGATCGATTTTCACAAGTTCTGCTAGTGGATCTTGCAAACGGCGTCCAATTGAAACTGCGCTACGTTCTTCTACTTGATAATCTGGGAACTCCTCGCGAGCTGTTTCACTCGCGGAATACACACTCGCACCAGCTTCATTTACAATACAATAATAAGCATTGGAGTTCGATTCACGAATCACTTCCACAATAAATTGCTCTGTTTCACGTGATGCCGTTCCGTTACCAATCGCGATAACTTCTACTTGATATGTTGATAAAATTTCTGCAATTTTTTGTTTCGCTTCTGGACGACGTGCTTTAGCCGTATGTGGGTAAACAACACCGATTTCAAGCACTTTCCCCGTTTGATCTAACACAGAGAATTTACAACCTGTTCTAAAAGCCGGATCGACCCCAAGGATGATTTTCCCTTTTAAAGGTGGTTGTAATAGCAATTTGCGCAAGTTCTCGGAGAAAATGTGGATGGCTTGTTCTTCACCTTTGTCTGTTAGTTCGCCGCGAATTTCACGTTCAATTGCTGGACCAATAAAGCGTTTATAGGCATCTAAAATAGCTTCTTCTACATAAGGACGAGTTGCAGAATTGCGATTTTGGATAACTTTTTCAAATAAATATTGGAAGATTTTTGTTGTATCCACTTGGACTTGTACACGTAAAATATCTTCTTTTTCCCCGCGGTTAAAAGCAAGAATACGGTGACTAGCTACTTTTCCAATCATTTCGTTAAATTCATAATACATTTCGTACACGCCTTTTTCGTCTGCTTCGGCGTTTTTCGCTCTGGATTCAATCATCCCGAATTTGCGTGTAAAGTTACGAATCCATTCACGGAAACTAGGCTCATCACTGATTTGTTCGGCAATAATTTCATGCGCGCCGAGTAATGCAGCTTCTGCTGATTCCACTTCTTTTTCTTCTGAAATGTAGTTTGCAGCTTCTGTCAATGGATCGGCATTGCTTGGAAAGCTCATAAGCCATTCAGCCAGTGGTTCTAAGCCTTTTTCTTTGGCGATTGTTGCTTTCGTGCGTTTCTTTTGTTTATACGGACGATATAAGTCTTCAAGCGCTTGGTGTTTTTCAGCTTTGACGATTGCCGCTCTCAGTTCATCTGTTAATTTTCCTTGTTCATCTATTAAGCGAATGATTTCTTCTTTACGGTTTTCTAATTTCGTTACATATTCAAATGTTTCTTCAATATCACGGATTTCTACTTCATCTAAGCTACCAGTCATTTCTTTACGGTAACGCGCGATGAACGGAACCGTGTTACCTTCTTCCATTAATTTGATAACAGCATTAATTTGCGCTGGTTTATACGTTAGCGATTTTTGGACTAATTTCATTATTTTATCTTGCATTTGTTCCATACTTGATAGCCTCCAATTATTTCATTATCTACTAAGTGTAACATAATTACGTTTCAACTGACAAAAGCTACCCGCCTCACTTATTTAAAGCATTTTCCGCATAATGAATCGCATCTTCGGTATGGGAAAAGAAGTGTTCTTCGCCGATTCGGTCGTAAAGCCCGCTACCCTTCAAACTTTCTTTCGCTTTATCTGTTAGTCCAGTAATCAAAATTTGCCCGCCTTGCTTCGAAAATTCTTTTTCAATTTGGTGGAAATAGCCTTCTGCCGTAGCATCAATAATCGGCACTTTCCCCATTCTCAAGATAAGATATTTTGGTTTAACATGGATTGCTTTGATAATATTTTGTTGAAAAATCTGCGCTGCACCAAAAAACAATGGCCCACGAATAGTAAAAATACTAATTTTTTCGTGTAAATGAGGAGCGATTTCGGCGCCTTCTGGTTCGATTTCTTCAATCTGCATTGAACTTCCCATTTGTTTAGCGAAAAGCACCACTGCCAGCAGTAAACCAACTTCGACTGCCACAGTTAAGCTTGCAAATACCGTTAATAAAAAAGTAATAACCAGCACTAAAGTATCGCCCGATTTCAACTTAATGATGTGTTGGAAGGTTTTTCGTTCGCTCATATTCCAAGCAACTAACATTAAAATCGGTGCCATTGCTGCAATTGGGATATTGACAGCTACTGGTGCAAGTACTAGTAAAGTGAGTAAAACAAAAACCCCGTGGATAACACCTGAGACACGGCTAGTCGCGCCATTATTAATATTGGTTGCCGTTCTTGCGATAGCTCCTGTTGCCGGAATCCCACCGAACATTGGCGTTACAATATTTGCGATACCCTGCCCAATTAGCTCTCGATTACTATTATGTTTTGTATTCGTCATCCCATCTGCCACCACCGCCGAAAGAAGCGATTCAATTCCGCCAAGCATCGCGATAACAAAAGCCGGTCCAATCAATTTACTCATATTCGCAAAAGTCATATCTGGAAATTCAAATGGAGGAAAAGTACTCGGAATATTTCCATAAGCTGATCCAATTGTCGGAAGCGCATCCGGGAAAAACAGCATAGCAATCGCCGTCGTAACCACAAGTCCAATAAGTGGTGCTGGAATTCTCGGTAAAATTTTAGGAAAAATAAATAAGACAAGCATACAAATACATGAAATGAGCACACTATAGAAATTCCATGAATCAAGATGCAACCAGATCTCTTTCATATTCGCTACAAATGATTCATGTTTCTCCATTCCAGTTAATCCTAGGAAATTACCCACTTGCCCCATAAAAATAGTGACAGCAATCCCAGCTGTGAATCCGATAGTTACTGGACGCGGTATAAATTTAATTAATGTTCCAATTTTAAAAATTCCCATTAGGCAAAGTAAAACCCCTGCCATCATTCCGGCAACAAGTAAATCTTGGTAACCATAAGTTAATACGATTCCTAGTAAAACTGGAATAAATGCACCAGTCGGTCCAGCAATTTGAAATTTCGAACCACCAAAAATAGAAACAATTATTCCCGCTACAAAACTTGAATAAATCCCATATTCCGGACTTACACCTGATGCAATCGCAAATGACATCGCTAGTGGTAAAGCAATAATGCCCACGATAATACCCGCAAGCAAGTCTTTCCTAAACCTCGCCCACGTATAACCTTTTACACTATTCAACAAAACTTTCTTCAATTTGCTCCTTCTCTCTTATTTGTATTTTAATCCGCGCGAAAAAAAACGCAAAGCAAGGTTGCTTCACGCTTATTAAGTGACATTTATCACATGATTAAGTATAAAAAACTAGCGCTCTATTCTAATATACCATAAATAGACTAAGTTCTCATGCCCATCATGAAAAAAACACCTTTTAAACTAGCAAACGTTTAAAAGGTGTTTTTGTTATTCCGGAAATTTCCCAACCATAAAAGTTACATCATCTGTTGGAATATCTAATATATTACGCTCGATTAAATGCCCGATTTTCACTACACAAAGTGGTGATTCTAGGCTTTTTCTAACGCGAGAAAGAACAAGTCCATCTGAATGCATTAAAAACTTACTGCCTGGTTTATATTTAAACGATTGCAACCGATATTTCTGTTTTCGACCGGACAAAAATCCAGAGCCTGAAAGCGGAAAAATAAGCTTATCTTCAATCCCAATCATATAAAAACGAATATTACCCATACCAGTATAATAAAGTGTCTTCGTTAAGTAGTCACCTTTAATAATAGCTATCGCAGCACCACGAAGCCCTGAAACAGCCTGGTTCGCTTTTTCAAGCATATCAGTAATATCTGCATGAATATCTTCTTTTATGGCGTCAACAGTCGCTTTGGCCGCTCTATTAGCTTCGAGCCCACTTCCAAGTCCATCAGAAAGAACATACAGAAAACCATTTTCGTCTTCATGGGTATAATAAACATCCCCGCAGTATTGTTGTAATGCTTTAGAACGTTGAAATACAAATAAATTATTTGATTCAACTGCCTTGTTCATTTACTCCACTTCCTCATTCTGCAACGCCTCTCGAAGTTTTTTAATAGCTTGACGTTGGATTCTAGACACATGCATTTGTGATATATCGAGTAGTTCACCCGTTTCTTTTTGACTGCGATTTTCAATAAATGTATATTGCAAAATCTTCTGTTCTCGCTCATCTAAAACAGGGAGAACTTTCTCTAAGAGCATACGTTGATTCACACGTTCAAATCAATCATCCGTACCACCAACAACATCAAGTAACGTAATCGTACTTCCATCCGAATCAGCTTCAATCGAATGATCTACAGAAAGTGCTTGGTAGCTTTTTCCCATTTCCATTGCTTCTAAAACTTCTTCTTCCGTGACACCAATAAAATCAGCAATGTCGCTAATTTGCGGCGAGCTTTGAAGTTCTCTCGTTAGCTCTTCTACGGCATTTTTGATTTTCGGACCTAACTCTTTGATTCGGCGCGGCACATGGACACTCCATGTTTTATCACGTAAAAACCGTTTGATTTCACCAACAATTGTTGGCACAGCAAATGCTTCAAAGCTTTTTCCAAACGTTGCATCATATCTTCTAATAGCTCCAAGTAAACCAATATTCCCAACTTGAACTAAATCTTCATGAAAAGATTTACCTTGGGAATATTTTCGGGCGATGGACTCTACTAGGTTTTTGTAATGAACAACTAAATTATATTGGGCGTCTTGATCGCCATTTTCTTGGTAAGCGGCAATCCAAATATAGACTTTTTCTTTCGCCTCTTTATCAGGTTGAGATACTTTTGGCATTCTCCTCCACCTGCTTTTCATTAATATATTTGGTCATTACGACAGAAACCCCTTCATCATAATAAAGTTTCACGTCATCCATTAATGTTTCAATTAAAAATAAACCTAGCCCACCGATACGCATCATCTCCGCATCCTCGCCCACATCATATGGGCCAATTTCTTGTTTACGGGTTTCTAAGTCGAAGCTTGTGCCGTTATCGGAAACACGAACTTCTAGCTTATCTTCATAAATAAGATATTCGACTGTGATCTCGCCATCTTCTTCCCCTTTAAATGCATGCTTTACGGAATTAGTGATGGCTTCACTTACAGCTATTTTCAAATCTTCAATTGCTTCATAAGAAAATCCTGCGCGACTTGCAATTCCTGATAATGAAAGTCTACCTAAACTTACATATTCAGGCTTGGCAGGAAGTTGTAATGTAATTTTGTCATGCATTGTTGCCATTCATTTCACCCTCTACATTTTTGATTTCGATGATATCTGACAATCCTGTGATTTCAAACAATCGGAAAAGTCGGTCGCTTAAACCAAACAAGACAAGTTCACTTTGGCGTTGACGTAAGCTTTTGAAAGCTCCTACAAATACGCCTAATCCGGTGCTATCCATGTAACTCACTTCTGTTAAATCGATCCGAAGTACAATACCCTCTTTAACTTGATATACTTCTAATGCTTCTTTTACCTTTGGCGCTGTATAAGCATCGATCTCCCCAGCAACAAATATGTCTATGTGGTCAGTATCACGTTCTTTTATTTCTATACTAATATTCATCACTTCACCCCATCTAATTTTAAGTATACTGTCGATTTTACCCTAACTAATAAAATTAAAACATTCAAAAATAAAAACGCTCCACTCTTTAAATACGTTTACTCACCAGTAAATGCTCTCTAAAGAATGAGGTACGTCTTCACTTCTTCTTATTTAGTTCGCTTAATACAAATAAGCGTAAAGTCATCATGCAACTCAAAGTTTTGCATTTTAACTAATTGATCATAAATTGCATGAACCATTTTTTCAGCAGATAATGAAATATGCGCTGCTATAATTTCTGTTAACTCTTCACGTTCAATAAAGCCATTGGCTGTTCTTGTTTCTGTTACACCATCTGACATAATAAATACAGCATCCCCCACTTCAATTTTCTTATCAAATTGACGGTAGATAGCATTTTTATCCACACCCAGTGGTAAGCCTTTGGCGTATAAATCAGAAAAGCTGTTTTCTTTATGCTGGTAATATAAGCCCAGCTCATGTCCTGCTGAACCATATTCAAACAAATGTGTATCTTCGTGATAGAGCCCGTAAAACATCGTGATAAACATGTTGTCGTTAATATTTTCTTCCGCTACTTGGTTTAATGATTCGAGTACAATAGATGGTTTTCTGTCGTCCCCTGTCATTCCAGCTAGTGCGTATTTTATCATGGAAATACTAAATGCGGCTGGAATTCCTTTACCAATAACATCAGCAAGAGCGATACCAATTTGTTTGTCGCCTTCTTCTGTAAAGCTATAGTAATCACCGCTCATTTGTCTGGCAGCGACACTGATAACCCCAAAATCAAGTTCATCGTGTTCCGGTACCTCTGTTTTCATTAACGTTTTTTGCATATCTTCCGCTTGAGCAATTTCACTACGTAATTCTTTTTGCTCGGTTCTTAGACTAAGATGTTCCATATAAGCCAAGCCGTAGCCTACCATTATTTCAAGTAGTACATCAAATGATAATCGGACAAAATCCGGCAACTCTTTTCCGTATAGTTCAAGAACCGAGCGATGTAAATGGACAATTTCTTCTGGTGATACTCGTTCTTCCATAGCTTCTCTGGATAATTTTTCGCAAGTATAAAGAATTTCTTCATCTTGATGTTCTAAATATTGAATAAGAATATCACGGTATTTTCCCTCAAAAGCTTTTTCCATTTTTTTCTAGCTCTCCTTACCGAACCCATTTCGTTGTTGTAATTACCGTTCCTTTAGAATCGCCTTCAATACTGGATTCAATATCAAAACTGTCCATTAAACGTTTGACTCCTGGAAGACCTGCTCCAAGACCACCTGATGTTGTATAACCATCTTGCATTACTTTTCTTATGTCTACAATACCTGGACCTTTGTCTTTGGCAACAATAATCATACCTTGTTTACCAGATTCACTTACTTTTTCGATACAGATTTCTCCTCGTCCAGCATAAAGGAAAATATTTCTAGCTAATTCACTGATGGCAGTTGTAATTCTTGCTTGGTCAACGGTTCCAAAGCCAATTTCTTTGGATATTTTTCTACCTAGTTGCCTTGCAGCTACAATATCCCATTCATTAATTATCTTTACACAGGATTGGAATGTCATGTTCATTCCCCCAATTCCTGTTTAAGTTTTTCCAGACCACTTTCAAGGTCCATCGCCGAAAGTACTCCGCTAAACGTAATTCCGAGTTCAATTAGTGTAATCGCAACTGCTGGCTGTATCCCAGTTACAACCACTTTTGCACCCATTAGTTTAGACATACTTACTACATCTCCAAGAATTTTTGCAATAAATGAATCAATAAAATCGATAGAAGTTATATCAATGACTACTCCTCTGGCCGACGTTTCATGGATTTTTGCAAGCAAATCTTCCTGGAATTCTACCGCAGTATGATCATCTAATTCACTCTGGATAGAAATTAATAAACATTCACCTAACTTTAAGATTGGTATCCCCACAGTATTCACCCCTCTTTTTCTACTATCTCTCTGTTCGTCAAGGCTAGCGCACGCTCCATGCCTTTTTTCATTGTGTTGGTAGTGATAATTTGATCTAATTCAATTCCTAAGTTAACGATTGTTTGCGCGATTTCTGGTCTAATACCTACAAGCATTGCCTGACAGCCGACAAGTCTAACTGCTTCGGACGCTTGAATAATATGGTGCGCAACCATTGTATCAACAACAGGAACTCCCGTAATATCAATCAAAACCACTTCTGACCGATTTTTTACAACACCTATTAGTAAGTTTTCTATGATTAACTTGGCTCTTTCTGTGTCAATCGTTCCAATTAACGGCATTACAGAAATTTTTTCAAATATTGGTAAAAGTGGTGCAGATAATTCCTGTAAAGCACTTTTTTGGATAGAAACTGTCTTTTCCCACGTATCCGCGTAGGCAGTGACCACTTTGTTGTACATGGACGAAAGCCATGTTTCAAAGCGATAATAGGCATCATCTTCAGGTTTTTCTTCTCTTTTTAAGAATAGATCTTCATCTCTCATTGCTGTATATACTAAAAGCCCAAAAACACGCAGGCCCGTGGTAACAAAATGAATTGGCCAACCGAGGTGGACCACTTTTTCTGCAAAATCATCTAGTTTTTCGTTGAATTTAGAACCGTTTTCTGTAACATTCGAAACAATTAAATCTACAAATTCTTTGCTAGTTTCTTCGTACATTGCTTCTTTTGCAATGTCATTGATTAGCTGATCTGATTGTTTCTCCATTTCGTTCATCCAGTCATTCAGTAAGTCTGCTTTATTTGTACGGATGAAGTTTGCAAAATCTTTATACATCAGTTATTTTCCAACCTTTCTCCACTATTAACAAAATTTTCTCTCTTATTGTGCGGTTTGCTTAACTGCCTTTTAAAAAAGACATTAGAAACAAATTTAGCGAGTATGTTGATACGCGTTGTTTGTAGGTTTCTGATGTCCTTACTGTTTCTTCAGAGCAGTTAACTATTTCATTATGTATTAAACTAATTATTTTACGTCAGACCCTTTTGCCCTGCATTCATCATTTTATGTTATTTTTTTTAGGATGGATTAAAATTCTACTACTCCTAGACTGACTTCAAGTGCCTTGTTTACCTTGGCCATTAAATCTTCGTCCAAATGCGTAATTTTATCTGTCAGGCGCTGTTTATCAATCGTTCTAATCTGTTCTAAAAGAATGACAGAATCTCTCTCAAAGCCATCTTTACGAGTAGCTTCCACGTGCGTTGGCAATTTTGCTTTTTGAATTTTTGCAGTTATTGCTGCCACGATCACAGTTGGACTGAATCTATTACCAATATCATTTTGAATGATGAGAACAGGCCGTATTCCCCCTTGCTCGCTTCCGACCACGGGGGAAAGGTCCGCGTAGTATACGTCACCACGCTTCACCATCAGCCATTAACCTCCTAAAATACTAATATTCCTGTCTTCTGCTTCTGCTTCGACATGGGTACACTCGCATGCGATAGCAAAATTAATTGTCGCCATCTCTGCATAGCCGCGTTCCATCTCGTCTCTTAATTCGCGAGCCCTTTTCTCTTGTAAAAACTGTTGCGTTGCTTCCATTATAACTTCACTCCGCCCCATTTTTTCTTTTTCTACAACTACGTCGAGTTCTTGTATCATTTCCTGTGTCAGTTCTACGGATATTATCATCCGATTTTCTTTCTCTAACACGTGTCACACCCCCAAAGCCTCGTACCTGTAAGTAACAACTATATCGTACCATTATCACGCCTTGAAGAAAAGAGTTATTTCGCATTTTATTGTTAAGAATATTACAGTTCTAGCTGATATACTCCCTTAAGTCCTATATATAGCTATAAAGTTTCATATGTTAGATTATAAACGCTTCTTCTAAAAAAAGCACGAATATTACCTTCTAATGGATGTATTTTCTAGGTATGCGCTCATTTAACAAACAAGTTACCTCATAATTAATTGTATCTAAATATTGAGCGGCATCATCTGCTGTTACCGTGTTACCATGATCTTTGCCAATTATCGTTACTTTTGAACCAGTTTGAAATTCACGTGGTAGTTTTATGATGGTTTGATCCATACAAACTCGACCAATGATTGGAGCTGGTTCACCGTCTACTAAAACATGGAAACCACTGTAATGACGAATCAATCCATCCGCATAGCCAATTGGTAATGTCGCAACCCATTCTCGCTCTGTTGCTGTATAAGTTGCTCCGTAGCTAACACTATCGCCTGGTGCAAGTTCTTTCACATGAACCATCTCGGTATAGAGTGCAAGTGCAGGTTTAAGCTCAAACGGCAAGCTAGTTTTGATTTCTGTGGAGGGAGTTAATCCATACATCGAAATACCAAAGCGAATCGCATCAAACCCGATTTGTGGCTGTAACAATGAAGCAGCTGAATTGGCTGTATGAACATAAGTTGGTCGTTTTTTTAAACTCGTTAAAATCGTTTGGAACTTAGCTAATTGTTGTTCAAAATAACTAGTTTCTAGCTGGTCGGCTGTTGCAAAATGCGTGTAAATACCTTCCAGTTGTAATTGGTGATCATTAGTACTGGTTGCTTCAATTCGCCGTGCTTCTTCAGTCGTACGAATACCGAGACGCCCCATACCGCTATCTACTTTTAAATGAATTCGAAGTGTTGCTTCTAGCGTTAGATTCTCTAGCCAATCTTCTCTAAAAACAGTAAGTGAAATGTGGTTTTTGGCTGCCAGATTAGCATCTTCTTTTCTGGTTGCACCAAGCACAAGAATAAAGTCATCTTGAAATCCAGCTTCTCTAAGAGCCAGTGCCTCATCTAAAATGGCTACGCAGAAACCTTTTGCTCCAGCTTCTTTCGCCGTCCTAGCAACTTCGATAATTCCGTGACCATATGCATTAGCTTTGACTACTGCCCATAAGTCGACACTTTCCGGGAGTTTATTTTGTTCATTTTTTATATTTTCGCGAATTGCTGCGCGGTCTATTTCAATCCATGTTGGACGATGCCAGCCTGTCACCATGATTGTTCACTTTCCTTTCTAAATTTCAATTATCACTTGAGCTGCGGCTGATCTAGCTGTGTGGGTGATGCTAACAAAAACGTTTTCGCCTGATTTGACTGGTAAAGTAACATGGGGGCGACCATCTTCTACTTGCAAAATTTCGACATCCGTAAAACTTAAATGTTTGCCAAAACCAGTTCCATTCGCCTTAGCATATGCTTCTTTTGCTGCAAAACGCCCAGCTAAAAATTCGATTTTGCGATTACCTTCGTATTTTTCAAATTGCTTAATTTCTTTTTCTGTTAAAACGCGTTCGATAAAGCGCGGATTCTTTTCCACGACTTGTTTTACACGTTCTAAATCAATCATATCTAGACCAATTCCTTTAATCATGTTACACCTCTTCCAAGTAATCTACTAATTCCTTAGCGGCTGTTTGAGCCCCTGCGATGCAATCAGGAATACCCACACCTTCGTAGCTCATTCCTGCAAGATAAACACCTGGGTAATCTGTTTTGATGTTCTTTTTCAATTGTTTTAGTCGGTCCTGGTGATTAACTAAGTATTGAGGCATCGCGGATTTCATTCGGCTTACTTCATAAAAAAGTGGCGCGGCGTGAAGGTCCATAATTTCCGCATAATCTCTCAAAACAGCTGAGACGATTGCTTCATCGCTTGCTTGCTCTAACCAAGTTTCTCCTGCTTTCCCAACAAAGCCTCGTAGTAACATTTTGTTCTTTGGTACCATATGCGGCCATTTTTTCTGCACCCATGTACAAGCAGTGGTTTTATATGGTGCGGTTCTGGCAACTAGATAGCCTGTTCCATCAGGTAAAATCGGTACGTCTTGTTCATTATATGCTAACGAAACGGTCGCAAGGGTCGTAAGCGGTTGTCCCGCGAATGGTTCTGTCGTTGTTTCTGCTAATAAATGAATTAACGCATCATGTGTGGCAGCGATAATGATGCCATCTGCCTCCATTTTATCGCCATCTGCAAAAGAAATTTCGTAAGCGTTATTTTTCTTCACAATTTCTGTTGCTTGTTTTGCTGTATGCAAATTTTCTTTTGGAAGTGCGGCGGCAATAGCTTTTGGCAAAGCATCTAGCCCACCTTCTAATGTTCTAAAAGCACCAATAGTGGCTTTTGTCCCTGTCGTTTGCATGCTACTTTCTTTTAAACCATCCATCAAATTCCCATATTTTTTAACTGTTTGTTCGAATTGTGGAAAAGTGGCGCGTAAACTCATTTTGTATATATCCCCGGCATAAATTCCTGATAAAAGTGGTTCGATAATTGTTTTGACTAATTCTTTACCGAATCGCGCTTCAAAGAAATCGCCAAGTGCTTGATCTCGTTCTTGATTATTTCGTTCCATTGTTGGTTCTTGAAGTGCGCGAGCTTTCCCAATTTCGGATACAAGTGTACTAGCTAGCAGTGCTTCTTTATCTGTCGGAATTCCCATCACAGAGCCTTCTGGAATCGGATGAAGCGCTTTTTGGTGGTAAATGTAAGATCTTCCTGTCGCGTTCGCAATCAGTTTATCTTCGAGTCCTAAATCTTTTACTAAGCCCACACCAGCAGGTTTTCTAGCTAAGAAGGAATCTGGACCTTTTTCAATTAAAAACCCGTCACGTTTAACCGTTTCAAATTTCCCGCCTAGTTTTTCGTCTTTTTCTACTAATTCCCACGTATAATTCGGATGTGTTTTTTGTAGTTCATACGCTGCTGCGAGCCCTGATAAGCCGCCTCCGATAATGACTATATGTTTCACTACTTAACCAATCCTCTCTATCTACTCTTTCGTTTATTCTATCTATTTTACCAGATTTCCGGGTAATTGAACAAAAAATAAAAGAACAGCCATCTTCCAAAATGCACTCGCTATGTTCAGCGGATTTTTGGAAATGGCATGTTCTTTTTTAATTCGTAGTTTTGGATGGGCTGTACCAGTTGTAAACCTTGATAGCCAAGTCTTGATTGATATAACGAACATAAGCCTCGGCGCTTGTACTACCTGATTTCAGCCAAACATTTAAGTGTCTTGACCCACCTTTTTCCATCCAAATGCTTTGTCTTAAGCTCAAACCTTGAATTCGCTCTTTGCGGATAATATGGGTTAACTTGGAAAAAATAGGCCTCGACTGAACAAGGAGCGTGTGCTTATCTGTAAAAATTCCGGTCGCGCGGTAGCTGGCTATCGCTTTTATCCCTGCTAAAATTGGCAAAATAATACTAATTAAGCCGAGCGGGAAAAATAGGATACTTGCTACAGCGGCTGGGATAATTGTCCAGATTAAGTAAATCTGCAAAAATCTACGCAAACTTGCCTTTGGAGCGCGTTCCATTTCTTCTATTTCAAATAAATAATCTGGTAGCATTTCTTTTAACGTTTTTATGGCCAACGCTTTTTTCATAATTGGCAAAAGTAAAATGTCTCCGGTTAGTTTTTCATCACCTGAGTTCCCGGCAGTTGTAACTTTTACTGCTACTAAGCCGAGCATTTGTCGTAGTGGTGATTCAATGATGGTGATTCCTTGAATACGAGAAAGTGAGATAGTTGTATGATTTCGCTCTAAAAGTCCTTTTTCGACGACAAGTGAATTGGGGTATTTCATCAATTTGAACTGGAAATACTTGAACAATGTCGTCACTATGGATATTCCCCATAATACTAAAAGAATCAAGACGATTAATACAATTAGCACGATAATGCCCATTTTCCATAACTCTTCTGCTTGGGCTTCCATCCAGTCTGTCGGAATGACTTCTCGGAATTGTTGCATGAACGCTAGAACGATAAGGAGAGTCCCAAAAACGCCGCCGGATGTTACTGCCATTAAAATAAGCTGTTTTGTTTGTAGCATGACCGTTTTTTCTGGTGCTTCTGCCACTTCTACTGTGGTTTCCTCGGTTTCTGGCACGGCTTCTTGGATGTCTCTCTTTTTACCGTCGCGTAAATCTTTTAATTCGTCTACTACTCCAACTGGGACAGCGACTAAATCGGCTTCTGCTTTCCCGTTGCCACCAGCTGTTTCGATTAAAATTTGGCAGACATTAAATGGGATAAAGAAAAACCATTGTTTCTTTTGAACGGTTTGGATGCGTTCGTAAGGTATGTATGTATTTTTTCGGAAAATCAAACCGTATTTGATGCGAATCCCTTGGTCTTCGAGGGTGTACTTGTAGGTTATATACTTTAAGACTGCGGGAGTCAAAATAAGCAGTATAACGATGACAATGATTAAATATACAGCCCAGTCCGGCAAATAACCGTTACTATTAATGGCGCGAAAAACAGAAAATAAACCGACAACGATAGGAACAATATTACGCCTTACGTTCGTAATAATTTCTTTGATTAGGGCGATCGGGTGGAGGCGTCTTTCTTCAAACATCTTCTTTCGCCACCTTCACAAGTTCAAGGATATGATGTCTAAGTTCATCTGATTCAGACTCGTTTACCGCTTCAATCTTATGTGTTTTTGCGGCAGTTGTAATCGATAAGGAAACGAGTTTTTGTCTTCTAAGTAGTGGGCCTTGCTCCGTTTCCACGTGTTGAATGCGAATCATTGGAATTAAGACACGACTTCTAAAAATAATGCCGTGCTGAATTTCCATTTCGTCTGGTTTAATCTGGTAGCTCCAACGTGCAAAACGAAACGGAATAATGAATAAGTAAATAAAGGCAGCATAAAGTACCGTTAATCCAAAGCCGATAGCACTCCACCACACCGAAGCTCCTGCATAATACAAAATAATCGCCGCAGCAACCGAACAAAGTAGAAAAACAAAAACAGCGATTCCCTCCGTTTGCCGCCAAACTGTTTTAATTTTCTCCGGTAATTTCTTTTCTAAATTATCAAGTTCCATTGCTCTACTCCTTTTTTTCTTTTATCTTACGTTAAAAACAGCTAAATTGGTAGCGATTTTTTAAATCTATCATGTTTTATTCATAGTTTGTTCATATTTCTTTTTTATAATATAACAAGAAGAGGTGAGAATGATGAAGAAAAAAGGTTATGTTCTATTAATAATAGCGCTTTTGTCACTAACTTTAAACTGGCTTCCGGAGATTGCCCACGCGCAAAAAGAAACAACAGCAACTACTTATACAACTGCAACCACAAGCGAATTAATGGACATGTTTCTACCTTATCCCATTCAAAATCCTTATATTGAAACGACGAAAAATAGTGCAGAGTTAATGTTTGTAACAGAGGAAGCCGCATCGATTACCACCGAAACAAATAATCAAACGCAATCAATTGCTGGTAGCACCGAAAACCATCAATTTACATTAGCTAATTTGCAACCTGGAAATAATTTAGTGACAATCACAGCAACAATGGCAGATGGGACTAGCGAAAGCAAAACCATCACGATTAACCTTCCAGAGGAACCAAAGAAAGATTCTAAATCGTTTCATGATCATTCTAAAAACCAACAAGTGACGCATCGAAAAAAAGGTCACTTATTATAATAAAAAAGGAAGCACTCTAAATAAAATGAGTGCTTCCTTTTCTTTAACTTTTGCGTCCAAATGTAAAACCAAGCGCTATTAAGCTTAGGCCTGTTACAAATGGGATAAATGGGTTCGAATCCCCAGTATGAGGTAAAACCCCTGTTGCTTTTACGACACCGTCTACCCTTGTTGTGCTAGTCACTTTTTGCACAGGTGGCACGGTAATTTTTGATAAGAGCGTTTTTTCAATAGTTAATTGTAATTTTTGACCGGCTTGTAAAGTATCCGATGTGAGATTGTTCCAGTCTTTAATTTCTGCAACGGAGACATCAAACTTATTAGCTACTCCAGGTAATGTATCGCCATCTTTCACTTTATAAATGACTTTAATTTTGCCATTTTGTTCGGAATCTTTAACGATTTCAAGTGGACCAAAATCTGTTTCGACTGTTTTTTCAATCGGTTGCTTTTCAGCCGGAATAAATGGTGGTTCTTCTTTAACCGGGGGGGCTGGCGGTGTTCCTGTTCCTTGTCCACCGCTACCGTAATCATTGACTGTCGCATTTCTCGAAACAGCATCTAGGTTATCACCGGATAGTGTCGCTTTATTTGTATAGCTTTTTTGTTTTGTCGTAATTTTCGTATCATAAGTAATGACGACAGATTGATTATTTAACGTGCCAATAGATAATTCAAAATTGCGATCCGCATCCAGCGCAATAGGTTGAATATTAGTCGCTATCACTTTTTTATTGGCATCTCGGTATTTGATTGTTGCGCTTCCAAGCAGATTTTGCCCTGAACCTAGCGTATCCGTATAGACAGCATTATCAATAGGTGTCAGCGCATTATTTAAAGTAACGGTCCAATGTAAAATGCTTAAGTCTTTATCATCCATTCGCCCTTGTTTAAAAACAATTGTTGGTGAGCCTGTGCCACCGCCCGAATTCACCTTACTAATATATGGAGTTACTGTTTGAGTAGTATTTTTTACCGGAAATGCGATTGGATTTACTTGATCTGTTTGAATATTTTTGCTGTTAAAAGTTGCGTTATAAAAAAGGCTACCACTTAAATCTGTATGTGTATTTACGTAGTCGGTAAAAGTTAATGTAATCGTTCCCGTTACTTGATCAATAGTTGCATTTGCGATAGTGTTTCCTTGCGAATCCATGAGAGGAAATCCGCCATAATTAATTAATTTTAGCTGATTAGGAATAGTAAGCGTCATTGTTTCCCCGCTTGCAACTGGCTGTGTAATAACAAAATCATACGCCACTCGCACTTTACTATTTTCTTTAAAATTCGTTGCTTGTTCCCCGTTTTGATTTTGTAATGATACATTAGTAAAAAAACTGCTCCCGTAATCTGTTGCAGCTTCTGCTTTTGGACTTAAAAATCCAGTGATAATTAAACATATAATTGCAAAAACCAGCCATCTTTTTTTCATTTTGTTTCATTCCCCCTTAAAACATCTATCTTTATAGTTCCCACAACTTGCTTGTTAAAAACCGTACAAAGATTTTGTGCACAAAAAAACGCCAGAACAAGCCTGACGTTTTTCTATTTACAACTGTAATAAATACTGATAACTTGCTTCTAATGTTTCGAACATATCTCTTTTGGATCTATCTTGCTCAATGCAATAGTACTCGACTCCGTTTACTTCGCCCCATTCAATGATAGCGCGAAAATCTACTTCACCTTGTCCTATTTCGACTAAATTATTATCCATATCTTCTAGCTCAAAACCGCTCAAAAAATCTTTCATATGCACAATCGGCGCGCGGCCGCTGTAGCGCTTAATATATTCTGTTTCATCATGTCCAGCCGCACGAATCCAGTAAGTATCAGGTTCTGCATAAATACAAATGCCGTCAACTGGGTCGGTAATATAATCCATCACTCTGCGACCATGAATGCATTCATTGAAATCATACTCCGGATTGTGAAGACCAATGCGAAAACCGAGTGGATGTAGCTTTTCCGCCGCATTAATTAACGCCGCTTTTGTTGCCATGTAGCCCGCTGTCGTTTGGTCCTCTTCTTCAATATATTTGTCAAAAATAGTTTTACAATCAAAGAAATAAGCTTCTTCAATGATGCCATCCAAATCGTTCATAAAACGATCATGCTTGATGTGCATGCCAATCACTTTTAACTCATATTTTTGTAGTAAACAACGTACCTCTCTAGAATCATTGCCACGCATACCATCGAGTTGCACGTAATGAAAGCCGATTTCATGGATTTTCCGGAGCGTACCTTCTAAATCGCGCTCCATTTCTTTTCGTACAGAATAAAGTTGGACTGCTAGTTTTTCTTTTATATTCATTGTTTCTCCGCCTTTCCTTATGCCTTTAAATCCAGCCAATCAACCTCAGACGCTGTTAATTTAATCCCTGCTGCTGCAACGGAAGATTGAAGTTCAGTAGTATTTTCTGGACCGATGACAGCGGCTGTCGGGAATGATTGCGTTAATACATAGGCCAGCGAAATTTGAATTGGTGTGCAACCTTTTTGGTTAGCTAGTTGCTTGGCACGACTGTATCTTTCCCAGTTTGCCTCACTATAATAAACTTCGACCATTTCCGTATCGCTCGTGTCTTCCTCAGAAAATCTACCAGAGAAAAATCCGCCTGCTTGTGATGACCAAGAAAATAGTGGCAAATTCGTCGCCTCATGCCAGCGAATCATCTCTTCATTCGCCGAAACACAATTTTCCCAGCGTGGTCGATTCACTTTTGCTAAACTAAAATTAGGGCTGTTAAAGCTTAGTGGTGTCAATCCATGGTTCACTGCATATTCATTCGCTTCGATAATGCGCGAGAGCTCCCAGTTTGAGAGCCCAATAGCGTAAACGCGTCCAGCTTCCACTTCTTTATGCATCGCCTCCATAATAGAACCCACTTCTACGTCTGGATTGTCGCGATGAAGTGCGAATAATTCAACATGATCTGTTTGTAACGTATCTAAACTAACCGAAATATCTTCGTGAATTGCTTCCGGAGTAACACGCGGCACGTCGCTTGCTTCCCGGACTGGATGTCCACCTTTCGTTTGGATAATGACACTATCCCGATTTCCTCGCATATTCATCCAAGTCCCAATCGCTTTTTCACTATGACGATAATGGCGCGCCGTATCAAAAATATTTCCGCCCATTTCGAAATATTGATCTAGTACCGGACCCGCAAAATCCATATTATCTGCACGTAAGAAATCTCCAGCACCCATCACTAAATTAGAGCAAGCTATCTCGATTTTTTGGCCATTTTTTCTGCCGTTAACGATAATCTTTTCCATTATGCTTCCACCCCACTCGCAGCAATTTTATCGACTACAAGTGTTGTATTTGAATCTTTTACGAGAGTTGCAGGAATCGCTACTGTCGGTTCTTTTTCCACTACTTGTTTCACGATATCGATTTTTTTCTCGCCAGTTGCTACTAAAAATATTTCTTTCGCCGCTAAAATTTGTTGCATACCAAGAGAAATTCCGTGTGTTAGTGGCAAATCTGTATCAAAATATTTGCTCATGACGCGTTTCGTTACATCATCAAGTTCCACGACATGGCAATTCACATCTACTGGCACAAATGGCTCGTTGAAGCCAATATGCCCGTTAAGCCCAATCCCCAGCAAAATAAAATCTATTCCGCCGCGCTCGTCGATAAACTTGTCTACACGAGCGCATTCATCCGTTAAACTTGTTGCTTTCCCATCGAAAAAGCAAATTTGTTCACTAGAAACATTTTTCAAACGGTCGAAAAATGCATCATATAAAGTTTGGATACAGCTGCCTTTTGTTTCGCGTCCAAGGCCAACCCATTCATCCAAACCAACAAATTGCGTGTTACTAAAGTCTACTTCGCCCGCTTGATTTGCTTTAATAAGTGCTTCTATGGTTAATAAAGGTGTATCTCCACCAGCGATACAAATTAAGCTTGCTGGTTTTTCTTTTACCAATTCAATGATTCTTCGGCTCACTGTTTCCGCCACGAGTTGTTCATTTTCGTTAATAATTAGTTTCATTTTTAAATCCACCTTTCTTATTAGAAATCCAAGTCTAGCGCATCGTGGGCAGCTTGACGTTCTGATACAACTTCTTCTTCTTTAATCAAGCTCTTCTCATACATTTTAAAGAAGGGGTAGTACATACAAACGGCTGCCGCAAGAACGAAGATGATTAAAATAATCGCGCGCCAATCCATTGTCGCCAAATACTGCGCGAGAGGAATCGGTGTCCCCCCAACATTCGCAATCGGCGGACGAACCCAACCAAAGTGGAACACAAACCATTGCCCTACTGCCAAAATTGGCGTGCCAAGTACGAACGGAATAAATAAATACGGATTAAAACAGATCGGTAAACCAAATACAACTGGTTCAGAAATTGTGAAAATTGCTGGAACAACGGACACTTTTCCGACCGCCTTCAATTCTCTTGATTTACTAAATAGCGCAAGGATAACTAATGCACCTGTAATACCAGAACCAGAGAAGCCCATGAAGTAATCCCAGAAGTTTGGCGCAAATACATGCGGGATTGGTTCTCCTGCCGCATATGCAGCCGCGTTCGCTCCTAAATATTGCGTCATAAATGGAAGTACAAAACCAATCAAAATCGCATAACCATTCAGACCGATAAACCAGAATAGCATTTCAAGGAAACAAATAAGGAAAACCGCATAAGGCGTATCGATACTATTAATCGCCGGAGCTAGCATCGTCGTAAAGGCTTCCGGAATGATTTGACCGCTAGTGACACTTTGCATTAAAATACTGAGTCCAACAGCACTGAACAGCAGTACTACTAATGGAATGATTGCTTCAAAAGTAGTCGCAATCCCCGCTGGTAAACCTTTAATTCGAATCGTAATATTTTTTCTAATAAATAAGCCGATAAGTTCTACAGAAATCAGTGCTGCAAAAATGGCGATAAATAGTCCTCTTGAATCCAGAAATTCTGTATTAAGAACCCCGTCAACCATTTTCGTATTGAGGATGAGTGTCACCATAACAGCAGCCATCACGCTATGTAACACAGGCACTTTCATTTGTTTTGCGTGGCTGTAGGAAATCGTTATAGCTGCATAAATCGATAGTAATCCAAACGTAAATTGAAACGGTAAGTTAAGTGCTGCTGCGTTTTGAACAAAGAATTCTTTGACAACAGAACCTGCTGGAAACATATTCCCGATTGCTGAAATAATCAGCGAAAATGATCCAATAATTAAAACCGAGATCAAAGCAATCATCCCATTTTTTATTGAGGAAATATGGCGTTGTTTTTCAATTCTAGCTGCGACAGGCTCAAAATATTTCTCCATAAAAGCAATAAAACGGTTCATAAAAGATTGTTTGTTTTTACTCGACATGTTGTTTCCCTCCACTTTTTTATTTGTTCAGTTTAAGAATAATTGCGTCTTTTAAAATGTTTGCGCCATTAACAGTGCCGTAATCTTTCGTATCGATGACTTGGATTGGTTTATTATATTCCGCCGCAATTTCACTTAAATGTTTGAGTTGATGTTTGATTTGAGGACCGACTAAAATAACGTCAAAGTCTTCAATATGCTCGCGTAATTCTCCTGCTGGATGCGCTTCGATTTTTACATCGGTGTTTGTTAATTTTTCACTATTTTGGGCAATTTCCTTCATTTTTGTAACCATTACCCCTGTAGATGCGCCTAAGTTACAAACTAAAAGTACATGTAATTGATTGATTTCCATTTACTTTTCCTCCTCTTTTCTTAATGTTTTAATCTCTTGATGCATTTCAATCATTTCGCGAATTAAAGTTGATGCTAAGATGGTATTCATTAGAGTATCTTGCGCATGCACGAGTAAGACGGAAAAATTTGCTTGTTCCCCTCTTGTTTCTTGAATCAGCATTTCCGTTTGTACCTTGTGTGCTTCAATCATTAAGTCATCTGCTTCTTTTAAAAGTTGTTCAACTAGTTCTGAATCTGATTCTTTTGCAGCCTGTAGTGCTTCAATTAATTTAGAAAACGAATCCCCCGCCAGTGAAATTAATGAAAACGATATTTTTTCTATGTCCATTATGAAACCCTCTTTCATTCAAAGATAGCTGACTTAACGTAATGATAAATATCACGCTTTGAGCTAGCCATTTTAATTTTTTGCATTTTTTCTTCATTCAGCGCTAATTTCATTAATTGTTCCACGATTAAATGCGCTTCTTTTGTTTTTAAAGCTAATGTGAAAATGACATGAACCGGCTCCTCGTACCTATCGAAAAACATGATGCCATCCTCAATGATCGTCACTCCAATACCATCCATCAAAACTCCATCACTTGCCCCTGCGTGCGCTATTACCACGCCTGGTGCAACGACCATATACGGCCCATATACTTTTAAATTGTGGATAATTTTTTCGTGGTAACTTGGTTCAATGACTTTTAACTGCTCCATACGTTTGGTCCCAAGTTTAATTGCTTGGCGCCAAGTAGGACATGTTTCTTCCATAACAATAGCTTCTTCTGTAAATTCAAATGTTGGAATAAGCCTTTTTGGTGTTTCTCCTTCATCCGATATAAGCGCTTCCAATAAATCGAATTCTAATTTACTTAAATTAGTAATTTGCGTATTTTCGCCAATAATTGCTAAAATCTTGCTAAACTTATTAATAATCTGTTTATCACTTTTGACGAGTTTCATCCGTAAATGTTTTTGCAGTAATTCCATATCCTCTTTTTGCAAATAGCTGTGAATTCGGAGTACTTTCGTGTCTTGCATATCAGGCAAATCCACTGTGCTAATCACAAAATCAAAATCATTCATCATCGCGCGTTTGAACTTTCTAAGCCCAATCGTTTGAATCGACTCAAACTCAAACATTCGCTTTAACTGAATTGCAATCATTTTTGAAACCGCGACACCTTCTGGGCAAATAATTAGTAAATTTGGTTTCATTTCAACGGTTTGTTTATTGCGTTGTACCTCGGAAGCAAAGTATATCGCTAAAAATGAAATTTCCTGAGAGCTAACTGAAATTGGGAGTAGCGGCTTTAACGCTTCCAAGCTTTCCTTCACACGCATAAAAATTTCCCGATTATCTCGCATAAATTCATTAAAAATAGGATTTTCGATAATGACTCCAGCCCGAACGCGCCGAATCATTAATTTAATATGCGCTTTGATTTGTGTATAAAAATCCGTATCCCCATGCACAAAATCCACTTGATAAATTTCACCCATTTTTTCGCAAATACCTGTTACAAACGCTTCAATAACCGCCTCATCTTCGCGTCCATATTGATACTGTTTTAGTGACCCAATAATTATTTCTAGCGCCTTATCGAGCTCATCGACTGCCACAAAATCTGCCGTAAACTGAAAATCCGCTTTTGCCTCATGCTGTTTCAGTAAAATCGCGATTAACGTTAAATATAATTGCTCATCCATTGCACGCGTCATATTCTCCTCCACCGAATGCGCCTCACGATTCACTTCCTGCAAAATCTCCAATTCAAAAAGATTATAGAAAAATAACTCGCCCTTTTTAGATAAGCTATTTTCCGAATCTAAAAACTGATAAAATTCGCGGATATTAATAAAACGCAAGAAACTTCTAGCAAAAAGTGATGTTTTCGTAATTAAATTTCCAGTCACTAGAAAACCATGCCTCGGTTGGTGAGATAAATCTAAATTATTTAAAAAAAGTTCTCCTTCAATCGCACGTAGATGATTTAGCACAGAGGATCTTGAAATAAACAGGACTTCTTCAAAATAAGTAACCGGGAGCACTTCTTCACTTAAAAGCAGTTTTAGCAGTAAAAATTGTTGTACTTCTTCTTGGCTGTAACGGTATTTTTTCGGTGTGATTTGTTGCTTGAATATACGCACAACCGGGTTTACGATATTCTTTTCCGGAAGTAGCACCCCTTTCCTCGTATGTCTGATAAGAGCTGGTAATGTTTGCTCATGGAGAAAAATATCAATTTTTTCCAAACTATAACGAACACTGCGCTCCGAACAACCAAGCGCGTTAGAAATATAACCAATATTTTTAAAATCTTCCTGCTCCATAAGAAAATCTAAAATTTGAATACACTGCTGATTTAGTTTCATCAGGTATCACTCCTCTTTCTAAATTCAATTTATCATTTTCATGATAGGGCTTACAATAAGCTATATAGCTATTTTTGTCAGACCTGTCGGGACAAAAAAACTATCCATTTTACTATAACTGGAAAAAAACCTTGCCGGAATAGGTCGGAGCTACTGAAAGCACCAAAAAAGCCTTCTACATTCACTGTAAAAGGCCTATTATTTGAACTATTTATCTTTTTTCATATAGAAAGTTAAAATAATTGCGATGAAAACCATCAAAAATCCAACAATTGGTGTATAACTTAAACCAATATATTCTGTTACTAATCCACCGATAAATGCTCCGAGTGCGATTCCAATATTAAACGCAGAAATATTAAGCGCAGAAGCCATGCTAACCGTTTCTGGCAAATACCGTTCTGCTAATTGCACCACATAAAGTTGCAAACCAGACACATTCATAAACGCGAAAAATCCCATTAGCATAATAGTCATTAAACCTAAAATGGCATTTCCTGAAGTGAATTGAAGCAACAACAACGTCACACCTTGTAAGCTAAACATAATGAAAAGTGCTTTGGCAGGACGCTCATTCGCAAAATGCCCACCAATCGTATTCCCAATCGCAACCATCACACCATAAGCAATCAGTAAAATAACTATCATACTTGTCGAATAGCCCATTCCGCTAAACATCGGCGATAAATACGTATAAACCACAAAAGTACCACCATAACCAAACGCCGTCATGAGTAACACCTTCGCGATTTTTTTATTAACTAACAATTGCCCAATCGATTTAAACGAAATACTTTTTCCATTAGATAAGTTTTTCGGCACAAGGAAAAAATTAGCAATAATTGCTATCACACCAATCGCAACAATAAACAGGAATGACATCCGCCAGCCAAATAGTTGACCGATAAACGTCCCAAGTGGTACCCCTGTCACAGTCGCCACAGTCAGCCCTGTAAACATCACCGCAATTGCACTAGCCCGTTTACTCGGATGAACCACATCGGCTGCGATAACAGAAGCAATCGACATAAACACCCCGTGCGCAAAGGCCGCAACTACGCGCCCAGTAAGGAGCATTCCAAAACTTACAGCAAATGCAGAGACAAGATTACCTATTAGAAACACGAGCATTACTAATAATAACAGATTTTTACGATTCATCTTCGCCGTCACGGTTGTTAAAACCGGCGCTCCGACCATTACACCAAGCGCATAAATCGATACTGTCAAACCAGCCGTGCTAATCGACACACCCATACTAGAAGAAATCAGTGGAAGTAGCCCCACACTAATAAATTCTGTTGAACCAATCCCAAACGCACTAATTGCTAGCGCTAAAAGTGTCAAATTAGGATTCACTTTTTTCATATCCACATTGTTTCCCCCTAAAAAATTGCAAATTGTTTCGTTCTGTTATACAGTATCTTATATACCGTACAGAATAACAAGAAGGTACTTAAAAGTCATATAGATACTAAAAAGTGCCTATAGGAGGATTTTGATGACTAAAGTATATAATATCGGCGTCGAAGCTACACTAGAAGTTATTGGCGGCAAATGGAAACCAGTCATCCTTTGCCATTTACGCGAAGGCAAAAAACGAACTGGCGAATTAAAACGACTCATCCCCAACATCACACAAAAAATGCTCACACAACAATTGCGCGAGCTCGAAAAATCCGGCGTTATTATCCGTAAAGTTTACGAGCAAATTCCACCAAAAGTGGAGTATTCTTTGAGCGAATACGGCGAATCGTTGTCGGAGATTTTGAACAAACTTTGCTTATGGGGCGAGAATCATGTAGATTTATTGCTGACGAAGAATGAGGATATTGTTTTGTTGAAACGAGATTAATAGAAAAATAACCACCTCTTGGGTGGCTATTTTTAATGATTTCCTTTACTTAATATCCCTGAATCAATTTCTTCTCCATCTAAAAACCAATATCCATGATAATCCCCACTGAGCGCTGTAAACGGAACTGGTGTCTTCCCTACTTCCGTAACCTTTCTAAGTAAGTAATTCCGCAAAATCCAACCATCATTTAAAGAACGTTGCTTTAGATTAAAAATCCGTTCTATTTTTACTTGGCTTGTATTTAGTTCTTTTGCTACTTCGACAATCGTTAAATCCGCAAGCGCCAAATTCTCCGCAAATTCACTTTTCGTTGCTTTGATTTGTTCTTTTGATAAAGTCATTTTGAATTCCACCTTTTATAAATGTAATAATTTCTCTGCGTTTTTATGAGCAATTTTTGCTTTCACTTCATCCGCTAAATCAAGCATATCTAGGAAAGTTCCAGCATTTTCTGGTTTTACAAAAGGATAATCTAGCGCATAAATGAGATGATTTTCATCTAATTCATTTAATAAAAATTTCCATTCGTTTCGATATAATAAACCACTTGGTGTAATGTACACATTTGTCCGGTAATAATCAGAAATTTTGCGTTCAAGCGTTGTCCAGTGACCGAGTGTATCGTCCATTCTTTCTAAAAACATTGGCACCATTTCACCTAAATGCCCTGTAATGATTTTTAAATTTGGTAATTTATCAAAAACACCCGAAAGAATCATCCGCACGACTTGAATACCCACATCCATATGCCAGCCAAAACCAGCAGATGAAAATACCCCCGTGACTACATCAGACCAAGCATCACTGGCAAAATATTGTTCTGTAATAGTTTCTGGGATAAACGATGGATGGAACGAAATCGGTACATCTAGTTTTTCTGCCATTTCGAAAATCGGATAATAAAAGCTATTATCAAAATATTTATTTTCAAACTGCCCTTTCACAAGTGCGCCTTTGAAACCTAGTTCTTCTACGGCTCTTTTTAATTCAATAGCAGCATCTTCTGGTGAGCCTACTGGTAAGACAGCAAAACCGGAAAATCGCGTAGGATTTTGTTGAATCACCTTCGCTAGTTCATCATTTGCTCGCTTACACAGAGATACCGAAATTTTTGGATCTAAGTTTTGCGGAGAACTATTTCCATAAGAGAGTACTTGCATATCAATACCATGTTGGTCCATAAAGCCTAATCGTTTTTCCGTATCTTGCATTTCCGCCGCTGATGGAAGTTCCTTTTGCATATACTGAAACATTTCCGGACTAACCTGTCCACTTACTAAATTTCCAGTGACTTTATTGATTTCATTCGTAATTACTTCGGATTCAAAATGTTCTTCTATTGTTATAATTTTCATGTTCATTCCTCCTTAAGTAAACAATACCCCTTTTTGAGTTGCTAAAATAGCCACATTTCGATACACTAATAACAATTATGTATCATAAAAAGGAGAGTTTTTATGAATAACTATATAAAAGTTCATCAACCGTTGAATGTTGATCTACGTACACAAAAAACACAAACCAAACTATATACGGTTTTGGAGAGGTTTTATCTGGAAGGTAGAACTTTTGAATCAATATCAATAAAAGATTTATGTGAACAAGCCCAAATATCACGAGCCACTTTTTACCGTCATCATGAAGAGATTATTCAAATTATTGAAGTCCAGATTTTACGAACCATGCAATACTTCTCTTTGGAATTCGACCAAATTATTTTAACAAAAGAAAATATCCAACGCTTAATCCTCCGCTCCATCCAAAAAAACCCGCTTTTATTTCAAGCAATTTTTTGGAGCCGCGCTGAAAATATTTTTTTAGATGTGGTATCTGGAGAAATACTTCGAATTAGTTTGTTAAAAGAAATTTCCTTTTCAGATAGTAACTTTATTCCTAATTGTTTTGCTAGAATGATTTTAAGTTTAGCGGCAGAAATTCAGCAATCGAATAAAGACTATACGAATGGTCAATTAGTTGAATTGATACAGGAGGCAGCTCGCTTTTTACAAAAATAAAAAGAGCCTAAGTTCCCTTAGACTCTCTTATTTAATCAATCATTTTACGGAAATTCAACCGTTTATTTAATAGATACATTAGCGGAATCCCGACGCCCATCACAATGAATTCACTTGCAGCTGTTGTTGCCCAAGTAATTAGGAAAGGTAAGTCAAAAACGATTACTAGCTCCCATGCGATAATTGCCATCGTTACAGAGAAGAGAATCGTATTAATAATCATCCGCGGAATAATTCCTTTAACGTATTTAGAAATGCCAATCATTAGTAAAAGCGAGATAGCCGATTGTGCTACGCCAAAAACTAAATCAATCCAACCCAATCCGGAAAAGAACAAATTCGTAATAAAAACGCCTACGATAATACCCCAAAAGTATTTTTTATTAAAAACGATTAGGTGGTTAAAGATTTCTGGTATTCTAAATTGTAATGCCATAAACCCAATGGGCGCGACAATCATTCCGAGCACTACATACAGTGCAGCGATAATTGCATTCACCGTCAAAATTTTCATTTTCATTATTTTTCCTCCTAGTTTTTTTACGTGGGATGGTATGAATGAACCACGTGTGGCAATTTTGCCAACATGCTATTTTCTCATATTTGGAAGTTAATGTAAATGACTTATTGCACATAAAAAAACGGCTACTTAGAGTATAGCCGTTTTTTTTATGTGCTATGTTTTCCATTCAACCATTTCCCTACAAAATAAAGAACTATTGATAGAATTACTAATGAAATAAATCCTATATTTTTAGGGAGAATTTCTTTAATGACAATGAAGTAAGTCCACCCCAAAACGATGATTGCTACTACAATATATTCGATAATTTTATTTATCTTCATAACTAGCACCACACTCCCGTATCAATGAAATCGTTTAATCACTAGCATTTATAAAAAATAGACTGTAGATAAAGTTAAAATCTTCTTTATCTACAGTCTATCTATATGGTAACTATTTGTCTAATAATCTTATTTAGATTTTTGTGAGTAGTTGCCTTTGTTGCCGCCGCTGCGTTGTTCTCCGCCGCCACGACGATCACGATTGCCGCCACCGCCAGAGCCGCTTCCACCACCGGAACCGCCGCCGCTACGACGACCTTTACCGCTGTTGTTACGATCACGGTAGCTTCCGCCTTTGCCGCTTCCGCCGCGATAGCCGCCACCTTTGCCGCCTTTACCATTTTTACCTTTGTAGCCACCGCCACCACGGGATGGTAATGGACGCTCTTCAGTAATATGGACAGGAGTTTTATCTGGTTCTTTCGCTAACATTTTAAGCATTGCTGCTGCGATGTCAGTTGCATCGTATTTTTCAAGAAGTTCGTTAGCAAACGTTTTGTAGTCAGCTAAGTTTTCTTCTGTAATTGCTTCTTGAATTTTTTCAGTTGCTACGCGTAATTGGCCTGCAAATGCTTCGTCCCATGTAGGAGCTTGAAGTGGTTGCATACGTTTTTTCGTAGTTTCTTCCACAATACGTAAATAACCCATTTCACGAGGTTGTACGAATGTAATCGCCATACCTTCTTTACCAGCACGACCAGTACGACCAATACGGTGAACATAGCTTTCTGGATCTTGTGGAATATCATAGTTATATACATGTGTTACACCGGAAATATCAAGTCCGCGTGCTGCTACGTCTGTTGCAACTAGAACATCAATTTTTCCTTCTTTAAATTTGCGTAGTACGCTCATACGTTTTGCTTGCGTTAAGTCACCGTGGATACCTTCAGCCACGTAACCACGCATATCAAGCGCGCGAGATAGTTCGTCTACACGACGTTTTGTACGACCAAAAACAATTGCTAATTCTGGTGCTTGAACATCTAATAAACGAGATAATACGTCAAATTTTTCTTTTTCATGCACTTTTACGAAGAATTGTTCGATTAATAGTGCAGTCATTTCTTTTGCTTTAATACGAATAAGTTCTGGGCTATGCATGAAACGTTCACCGATACGGCGAATTGGATCAGGCATTGTTGCAGAAAATAGTAAAGTTTGACGTTCTGCTGGTACTTCTTTTAGAATAGTTTCGATATCATCAATGAAGCCCATGTTTAGCATTTCGTCTGCTTCATCTAGTACAAGTGTTTCCACGTGATCTAGTTTCAGTGTGCGACGGTTAATATGATCCAAAATACGTCCTGGCGTACCAACTACGATTTGTGGGTTTTTCTTAAGTGAACGGATTTGACGGCTAATATCACTACCACCGTAAACCGCTAGCACACGTACATGTTTATCATAGCTAAGTTTATAAAGCTCTTCTGAAACTTGGATTGCAAGTTCACGTGTTGGAGCAATAATTAAAGCTTGTACGTTGTTACTCTTTTGGTCAATTTTGTGAATCATTGGAAGACCAAAAGCGGCTGTTTTACCAGTACCTGTTTGTGCTTGCCCGATTAAGTCTTTACCTTCTAATCCTAGTGGAATTGTCTTTTCTTGGATTGGTGTTGCTTCTTCAAACCCCATCCGATTTACTGATTTTACAATTTTTTCGTCCAGTCCGAACTCCGAAAATTTTGTCAATGTCATTTCTCCTTTACCTGTTTAAAGTTTGGTAGGAGAGCTACTTTTATAATTCATCACAATACGCTTATTACGATTGTTTGTCTGTTCATTTGCAGTTGTTTTTATGAAAACTGCTATCTTTCATTTTCATTTTTCTGCAATAGAAAAGCCTGGGCGCACCAAGCAAAATGATTCACGGCATCAGAAATTTTCTCTGCCATTATAGCAGTTCTAACGCATCAAATAAAAAAGCCCTCATTAATCACTAGGCTAAATATAAACCTAATAAACTTCCATCTATCATCATAACACACTAACTATTTCTTTTCAACGTCAAAAGCTTATCTTTCCTTGCTATTATCGAATAAAAAAACTTAATTCTTTTTAAATGTACGCTTATCCGGGTTTTTCAGCGATTTTTATAGATAAATCTTTTAAAAAAAAGCTGAAAATCGTCCGAAAACAATTTCCAGCTTTTTATTAATCCCATTTGGCTAAAACGCGTTTTTTCAACTCATCCATAGCGTTTGTCGCTATTTCTTCTGTTTCACCGATAGTTTGGAAATAGATTTTGCATTTCGGTTCCGTTCCAGAAGGACGTATTGCAAACCAGGCGTTATCGTTTAAGTAAAATTTTAAAACATTTTCTTTTGGTAGCTCTATGTTTGTCATTTCCATCGTTGAAAGATTGGTTCGCTTATTCGTTAGAAAGTCCTCTAAAACCGTTATGCCGGGAATAAAAGTTGGCTCTTTGCGCAAAGCGTCTATTACTTGATTCATTTTAGTAGTTCCATCGCTATCATCTAGCGTAATCGTGTGCAAGTGTTCTTTATGATAGCCGAACTTTTCATATAAATTTGTTAGTTTTTGAAGAAGTGTTGTTCCTTCTTTTTTATAGAAAAGGGCCATTTCTGCTGTAAGTAATGCTGCTTGCACGGCGTCCTTGTCCCGAACAAATGGCGCGATTAAATAACCGTAACTTTCTTCGTATCCAAAAAGGAAGTTTTTTTCCGTACCTTCCATTTCGGCTATTTTTTCACCGATGTATTTGAATCCAGTAAGCGTTTGGATATGATTAATTCCAAAGTCATGCGCGATTCTTCCACCTAAGTCCCCCGTGACAATTGTATTAATCATCGTATCCGCCCCAGTTACCGACGTTTTGGCTTCTAAAATATACTGTAAAAGCAATGCGCCTAGCTGATTTCCGGTTAAAATTTGGTACGTAGCTTGCTTGTTTAAAACAGCCACTCCCAGTCTATCAGCATCAGGATCTGTTGCCAAAATAATATCGGCTTGTATTTCTTTTGCCAGCTTTTTGGCTAGGTCGAAACTATTTTCTTCTTCCGGATTAGGCGAAATCACTGTCGGAAAATCCCCATCCGGTTCGCTTTGTTCTGCAATAATGGTCGTTTCCGAAAATCCATTTTCCAAAAGTCCACGCATAACGAGTTCTTTTCCGGCACCATGAAGCGGCGTGTAACAAATCCGTAGTTCATTCCCGTAGTCAGCAAGCAAGTCAGGGCGAGAAACGACTGCTGTTAAAGCGTTTAAATAAGCATCATCCATTTCTTTTCCTAGAGGTGTCACGAGTGGATTGGGTAATTCGCGCACTGGTATAGTAAAGATATCCGTTATTTTTTCTAAATAGCCAGCAATTTCCTGCGCTACACCCAATGTGATTTGACAGCCATTTTTATCATATACTTTGAAACCATTATAGATAGAAGGATTATGGCTTGCGGTAATCACTACGCCCGCGAATGCCCCCTTTTCTCGAACGCAAAATGATAAAGCTGGTGTTGGTCGAATCGAATCGGATAAATAAATGTTGATACCCTGCGCCGCTAGGACCTTTGCCGTTTCCTGCGCAAAAGCACCCGAATGATGTCTAGAGTCAAACGCAATTGCAACGCCCATTTCGGCTCCTTCGTTTGCGACAACATAATCTCCCAAACCTTTCGCTACTCGTCTAATGGTAAAAAAATTGATGCGCTTTGTTCCAATACCCATTTTACCGCGCATCCCGCCAGTTCCAAATGTTAAGTAACCATCAAAACGTTCCTGCTCTTCTTCCACTCGTTGTAATTCACGGCGCCACTCATTTGATAAATCGGCATTTTGCCAAGCACTCAAATAGTGTTTCCAAGTCATTTGTTTTCCACTTCTAACTGATGTAAAATTTCGCTTATTTTCATATCACAACCTGCCATGGAAGTATCCGCTACACCGTAATACATGTGCAGTGTATCGCCTTCTTGAATGGCCCCACAAGCGAAAACAACATCACCGAAGAAACCGTTCTTCTCATAATCGGCAACTGGTTCTAAAATAGGTGTTTTCGTTCTTTTTAATACAATCGTTGGGTCATTTAAATCAAGAAGTGCCGCACCCATTACGTAACGGTTTTCTTCTGTTGCACCGTGATACAAAATCAGCCAACCTTCTTCTGTTTTAATCGGCACACATCCGCCACCAACTCGGCCACTATCATATTCACCAGGACGAATTCCAAGCAAATGACGATGATCGCCAAAACTGCGCAAATCTGGAGAAGAAGCAATCCAAATATCTAAATTACCAATACTTTTCAAACTTGGACGATGTAAGGCATAATATTTTCCGTTAATTTTTTCTGGGAAAATTAGTACATCTTTATTTTCAGGAGCAAAGATATTTCCTTGATACTCCAAATTTTCGAAGTCTTTTGTGGTCACTAATGCATCCGCTACACCAATCTCAGATACCGCACTAAAATTCACGTGATATGTATCGCCAATTTGCGTCACACGAGCATCTTCAATTCCAAATGTCTGATACTCATTAAACGGATATAAAAACGGTTTTTCATCCAATGTAAACTGATGACCATCTTTACTACGAGCAATTCGAATATACGATAGCGATGTTAAATACGAAAAACCTTCTAGTTTTGCTTTACTGCGAATCATTCGCGGATCTTCAAAATCATAATTTTCATCATCTAATCGGAATTGTTGTAATTCTAATTCATTACTTGTCGCATTATAAACTGGTGCAAGGACTATTTCCAGATCCTCACTAACTGGTTTTTCTGCCACACGAAGAAGTAAAAGCACTTCGCCGTTATATTCGGCAACACCAGCGTTGAAAGCGCCAATCACTTCAAAACCTTCATGGATTGGTTTTACGTCTAAAGGTGTAATTAATGGGTTTTCTTCATAACGATAAATGTTCATTTCTACTCAAAACTCCTACTATTAGTTATTTTTAAATGGATCAGGAATTGCTAATTTTTGTGCATCAGAATCGCCAATCCCTGCATAAAGTGTCGCAGTCCCGTCCGAATTCCTGATTAAACCACCGCTAAATACAACGTCTGCTAAATCAGGTCTTTTAGGCTCACTAGGTGCAAAATTAGCACGTTCGGCGATTATTTTTTCTTGCTCGATTTGAGAAAAATCTTCATTCAATTGAAAAGAACACGCATAATAATGACGATTACCTGCTTCATCAAAACAAGCGATGTGACCAAGCACGCCAATTCTCTCATCTTCTAACAAATGAATCTCATTTCCGCCACCCCATTCCTCTCCTGAAAAATTCCGTTTCAAAAGTGGTGCAGCTTCAATTTTCTCTATAGTTAATTCTGTTAGTGAATCCATAACGATTGCGCCGATTTTCCCGCGACCGCCCTTTTCACCTTGTGGTCTTGTTAATACTAAAATGCGTCCGTCTGCTAATTCTTTGATGCGCAAATCTTTCATCCCAATTGGTCCGGCAAGAATTTGCTCAAAATCAGTAAGCGAGGTTGCCCGATATAAATTAGTACGCCAATCTAACATAGTCGGGTCCGTTTCTTTCGGGAAAACTTCTACCCCGCCAATAATCAGCTCACCCTGAACAAATGTAACAAATGGATCTTGTAGCGCTAAAACAGTCGTATTTTCAACTAATTGATATTTGTCCGTCTCTGTTTTTTCAAAAAAGCGTACTTCCGAAAACTCGCTATCACGCGACTCCACTCGACCTGCAATATATTCTTGTCCTAGCCAATGAAATGGTGCCGTAATATTGTATACATCTTTGTCGCCAGCACCATTTAACGTGATACGTGTCCCAAACGCAGCACTATTTTCCCGGTAAACTTGCAACAAATTTTCGATTGTATTCATTTTATTCCTCCACTCTAAGCGCAATTCCAGTATGCGCGCCCATTCTAATACCATTTTCTACCATCATCGCTTCTCCAAAAACAAGCTGATAGTTCCCCTGAAGCGGGTAAGTTACCTCTTCCTCACCAAAATGAAGTAAAAAGATAAATTCACCTCGCTGATAACTGAGTACTTCTCCATCCAACTTCAAAAAAGTATATTCCATCTCTTTAAAATCATTTTCTTTACGAAATGCGAGTAATGTTTGATAAAAATCCCACATCATCCGTGCTTCTTCTTCCGGCAAAGTAGCCATTTTAATCCATGGTTCACCTAGAGTAAATGGCTTTCCATCTGGGAAAATCATCGGCCCACGTGCTTTGTCACGCGTTTTTTCAATAGCGATTTCGAGTGCTTGTTTTTCATCTGTACCAGTTTGTAAAGCTTGATAGTACGCGGCTGTCCCTTGAATATCGCGCATCTCTTTTACGGAAGAAAATGTTAAATCAGGCATACCCACCTCTTCTCCGTAGTATATAAACGGCACGCCTTTCGCAGTTAACATTAAAAATGCGAGCAATTGGGTCTTTACTAAGTCTCCAGATGCGAGGCGACTTCTGAACCTGCTCATATCATGACTTCCAAAGAAAAGCGTCGGCCACTGCCCTTCGTTTAATGCCGTTTCCATCTCATTCAATGTCGTAAATACAGATTTTGCATCTAGCTGATCAACACTGCCAAAATTAAAATTAAACGTGACATCTAGCATTTTTTTCGAGCTATATCGCGTAATTTCAGGTAATTTATCCGAGCTAATTTCGCCTACTAAAAACACGTCGCGCTCTTTTCGACAAAAGGAAGCGATATCCTCTAACGCTTGTTCTAATCCACTCTGATTACGGTCATAAACATGCTCCATTTCACCAGATGCGACTGGATTATCCGGAAATTCAAGTGCGAGCGTTAAATTATTGATAACATCTAACCTGAATCCCGCCACTCCTTCATTCAACCAAAACGCTAAAACTTCCTCTATTTCTGCGCGAACAGCTTCATTCGCCCAGTTTAAGTCAGCCTGTTCTTTTGCAAAACTATGATAGTAGTACTCGCCAGTAAGTTCATCCATTTCCCAAGCAGAACCACCAAAAAACGACTCCCAATTATTTGGTTTTTCTCTCCAAATATAATAATCTCGTTTAGGATTCGTCTTACTACTACGCGATTCCTTAAACCAAGCATGCTCTGTTGATGAATGATTTAACACTAAGTCAATAATAACTTTTATTCCTCGTGAATCCGCCGCTTTCATAAACGCTCGAAAATCAGTCATATCGCCGTAATCCGGATTTATGTCACAGTAATCCGAAACATCATAGCCATTATCTACTTGCGGTGAAGGATAAAATGGAGTCAGCCAAATACCATCAATTCCCAAATCCACTAGATAATCTAATCTGCTCGTTAAACCTTTAAAATCACCCAAACCATCACCATTACTATCTTGAAATGATTTCATATAAATTTCATAAAACACACTACGACGCCAAAACTCCAAGTTTAGTCGCTCCTTTTATTTCAATGTAAATTGCATTCCTTCTTGGAACTTCTTCGAGAAGAATAAGAACAAGATGATTAGCGGAAGTGTTAGCAACACCGAAGCCGCGTACATTGGACCTGGATAGGTTGCATAAGGTCCAAACATTTGCGAGATTAGCACATTCAACGTGACCGTTCCATCACTCTTCGTTACAAGCATATCCCAAAGTAAATTCGTCCATCTGTCTGTGAAAAGGAATAAGAAAATAACGGTCGTAATTGATTTAGACATTGGCAGCACAACCCGAAACAAAATCTTCAAATCACTTGCCCCGTCCAGTTTGGCAGCTTCAATTAATGTGTCTGGAATCGCTTTGAAAAAGTTGGTATACATGAATACAGCCCATAAGCTAAGCATCGTTGGGATAATCATTCCCGCATAGGTATCCAATAATCCAAAATCCGTAATCATTAAAAACTGCGGAATCAGCAAGATGATTGCCGGGAAAAACATTTGAAATAAAATCGCATTGTTAACAATTTTTTTGCCTTTAAAATCCACTTTTGCAAGTGCGTAGCCAACCATTAGACCGAAAAGCAACATCAAGCCTGTCGCAATGGTGGAAACAATAATTGTATTAATAAACGCATGAATCCAAGGCGCCGGTGCCGCAACGACTGAATTCCCAAATAACCAATCCCACGAACGAGTAGTGAATTCTGTCGGAATCAACTTTTTATCTACCTGATCCCAAGCAGCAAATGAGTTTAAAACCAAATAAATAAACGGATAAATCATGATCAGCATGAGTAATGTTGTCAGTATATAGCGAACAATTTTACCCGCTTTACTATTATGTCCAACCATTTCTTTGACCCCATTTCTCAAGCATTTTCTTAATAACACCAATTGATGCAAATGTCACAGTAGCAGCCATTAGAGAAATCGCTGAAGCATAACCAGAATTCAAGTTAACAAATGCTTGGTTAAAAATTTCCATTTGCCATGTATTTGTTGCAAAATTCGGTCCACCACCAGTCAATTGGTAAACTTCGGTGAAAATACCAAAGCTAACACCCACCGCTAAAACAATCACAGTAAATAAAGCTGGATATAGCATCGGAACAGTGACTTTCCAAAATGTTCTAAATCTACCAGAACCATCCATTGCTGCAGCTTCATAAATTTCATGATTAATACTAGCAAGTCCAGAAATTAAAATGAGCGCATAATAACCAGACATTTTCCAAGCTATCATTAGTGAAATAATAACGAGCGCCGACATTGGTGTTCCGAGCCAATCGATATCCCAACCAAAATGCCCGCGTAAAAACACATTCAGCGCACTATTGTATGAAAGCAACCCTTGTACAATTAGCGAAGTTACAACTCCTGAAGACAAATACGGTAGGAAAAACGCAACCAAATAAAGTCCTTTAAACTTCGGTAGTCCATTCACTAATACCGCGACAATCATCGAAATAATTAACGCCATAGGAACAAAAACAATCAAAAATTTATAAGTAACAAAAAAGGCTGCTTGAACTGCTGGACTAGTGAACGCTTTAATAAAATTATCAAAGCCAACAAAATTGATTTCCGGACTCATCATGTTCCAATCAGTCACAGATAACCAAATTGACCAAACAAGCGGTACTAAGAAAAATATCGCTGTGAATATGAGATACGGGCTGGTAAATGACCAGCCCAATTTGTTGTTTCGCCGCTTCATTCTTGAAGCACCCCGTCCTCAGCTTTCTTCATATCTGACCAAGCTTTAGTAGGTTTTTTCTCCCCACGAACAATCGGATTCCATGCTTCTTCACCAATGATTTGTTGAATATCATTATATTTCGCGTCATCCATCGCAGGAATGCTATATGGTACATTAGCTGCATAAACTTCGAGTTCTGGATTTTCTTTAAAGAAAGCTGTGAAAGTTTCGTTTTCTGTTGCATCATCACGCGCAGGAATTAAGTTAGTTGTTTCTAAGAATTTCAAGTCATTTTTGTCATCATTGTACACGAATTTCAAGAAATCCATTGCCGCTTCTTTTTCTTTATCTGTCGCTTGTGCATACATTACAACGCCTTTCGAATCAGCGTATGTAGCAACATTTTCTTCATTCACCATGCTATCTGGTACTAGTGGTGCTGTTATTGCATAGTTTTCGTTATATTTAAGTTCTGGGAATTTTTCGTCCCAGTTCGGGAAAGTCCAAGGGCCATTATCTGCCATGATACTTGTTCCAGTTTCAAATGGATCTGTTGCTTTGCTTGCAAGAAGTAATTTATTTTTTTGCAATTCAGACATAAATGTTAATAACTCTGTTCCTGCTTTATCGTCTGCTACTAATTTGCCATCTTCTACAAATGCATTTCCTTTAGAAGCTGCATCATAAAGTGGGAAGAAATCAAACCAGCGCATCCAAGCAGTTGGATCAGATAAATCCCCTTTTGCCCAAAGCACTTTATCTGGATATTTCGCTTTTAGTTTTTTACCAACTTCGAGCGCTTCACTATATGTTTTTGGCGGTGCATCATAGCCAAGTTCTTTGAGTGTATCTAAACGCCAAGCAAAAAGAATTGGATTGGAGTATACAGGTAGCACATATTGATTGCCATCAGAGAATTTCCAAGAATCCATTGTTTCGCTCATGTTTCGTTCTTTGACAACATCATCAAGTCCCTTTACATCATTCAAAGGAACAATCGCTTTACTGTCAGCTAATTGCGCAGCGAAACTACGATTGATATTTTCAGACATTGTTGGCGCCGTTTTAGAGGCAATAGCTGATTGGATAGTTGCTTCCGATGATGGACTTTCTTTCATTTGGGAAACTTCAATCGTGACATCTGGATTTTCTTTTTCGTAAGCTTTCGCCATTTCATCCCAATATTTTACTTGAGTTGGATTTGGAGCTGCCCAAAACGTTACTTTTGTTTTACCATTATCGTCGCTTTTGCTGTTCCCACCACCACAAGCAGTGAGTAATGACCCAGCAACCACAACACTAAGAGCTGCAATAGCAATTTTTCTAATCTTCATATCAATAATCCTCCTAATTCCACTTTTTTGTAATTGTAAGCGCTTGATTACGATTACATTATCACATTACATTTTTGTAATGTCAATAATTACTTTTAATAAACCTAATATCATTAAGCTTTATATGCATTACTGCCAAAAATAAAAAGAATTACTTTCTACATTACTTTTTAATTATAAAATTTTTGCTATTTTGTGAATTTACTTCTATAATAGAATAAATAGAGGAAAACGGAGGGGAACCATGAAGAAAGTTACGATGCAGGATATTGCTGACAGGCTAAATATAACCAAAAATTCAGTCTCGCAAGCTTTAGGCAATAAAAATGGGGTTAGCGAACAAACTAAACTAGCTGTTTTTAAAATGGCAGATGAATTAGGTTATAAATATAAAAGAGAAATCGCACGTGAGGTTGTCAAAGAAAAATTTGCGCTTTTAGCAACTTCTTTCGCCCTTTCGCAGCGCAGTTTTTTTGGTGAAATTATCGATAATATGAAACAAAGCATTATCGCCCACCAAGCCGAACTTATCATTTTTCCAGTTACGGATGAGGAAGCGGCAACAAATCAATTGCCGGAGCAGCTTACAAGTGAGAACTGGACTGGTATTTTCTTGCTGTCGCATATTAACACCGATTATAGTAAAAAAGTGATCGACCTCGGCATGCCAGTAGTGCTGATAGATCATCATGATCCGCATTTAAAAGCCGATGCAGTTATTAGTCAAAACAAAGACGGTGCTTTTATGGCTGTGGAATTTTTAATTCAAAATAAGCACCAAAAAATCGGTTTTCTTGGTGATGTAACTTTTTCTCCAAGTTATGAAGAACGACTAGAAGGATACAAAAAAGCTTTGCAGTACTATCACATTCCTTTTAACAAAAAATATGCTATCACTCGCATCAAAGAAGAACAAACTACATTGTATAGAACTTTAGACGAACTAGACGAACTCCCTACTGCTTGGTTTTGCGTCAACTCAGGTCTTGGATTTATTCTCAACACTTACTTACAATCGAAAGGCTATAATATTCCGAAAGACTTATCTATTATTTGCTTTGATAATACCGAGTTTACTGTACTAAGTAATCCGCAGCTGACAACGATGTGTACTAACCTTAGTTTTATGGGCGAGAAAGCTGTCGAACTTATGTATAATCGCATAAGAAAACCAGATGAAGGTTTTGTTCATCTGGCGCTTGCAACTAATTTAATAGCCCGAGATTCTGTTGGCGAAAATAAAAAAACCGATTCAGCGAGCGAGAGCTGAATCGGTTTTCTTTATTTGGTATTTAAAACAGCGACATCTTTTTGCAAAAATGTTAAAACAGCTGCAAATAATTTGTCCGCTTGTTCATCTTGACAAATCACGTGTTTCGAACCTTCTAAAATAAATAATTCTTTTGGACCAGGAATACTTTCCATTAAGAAATTAACACTTTTTTCAGCAGGAACTACTTGGTCGGCACTGCCTTGTGCTATAAAAGTTGGAATTTCAATATGTTCAAAAACTGGCTTTGCTAAAGCTACCATTTTTTTGAATTGTAGCGTGGAAGTCCAAGGCGTTTCCGTTACTTTCTTTTGGTAACGTTTGAACATCGGGCTGTTTTTGAGAGTTACTTCTTTCGCTTCCGTTAATACTTGCTTGGAATTTTCGACAAGTTGTGGCCATTCCATTGCATTTACGGCTGTGCTTAGAAGTACTAGTTTTTTCACTTCCGGATAATGTCTCGCAAGCCAGCCTGCGAGCAGTCCACCCATAGAAAAACCAATAATATATACTTCATCGTCTTCTTTTAGCATTTGGCTTAAAATACTATCTACAAAAACAATCCAATCTTTATACGTCACATTTTTTAAGTGGCGCAGGTGATCATGGCCAGGTAATGTGGGTGCTAAAACATCCCAATCTGTATGCTCTCGCAAATAGTCAGCGAGCGGCTTCACCTCGGACGGCGAACCAGTAAAACCATGAATACACAAACAAGCAACCATTATGCCTTTCCTCCTGTCCAAATTATTACCATTTAAGTGGTAATATGTTCTGTCCAATTTTAGTCGTTACTTAATAATAAGATTTTCTACCACATCTTTCAAGCCCATTCCGTAAGAACCTTTGACCAGTATCCATTCATTTCCTTTTATTTCAGAAAGAAGCGCCGTCTCAAGCGATTCTTTCGTGTCAAAATGATGAACTTTTCCCTGACCAATTTTCGATTCCGCTACTTCTCCAAATGCTTTCATCGCATCACCATATAAGAAAACTTTCTGAATCGTATCATTTTCTAACACCTCAGCTGATTCTTGGTGTAGTTTTGTCGACAAATCGCCAAGTTCCAGCATATCAGCAAGGACCAAATATTTAGGTTTGCCGCTCGAATCCATATGCATGAATGTTTTTAAAACCGTTTTGAGCGCTGTCGGACTAGAGTTATAGGCATCATTCAAAATACGCGCGCCACTTTTCGTTGTAATCCATTCTAAACGACTTTTAGAACGTTCCATATTTTTCAGCGCAGATTGAATTTTTTCGCCTTCAATTCCAATTTCTCTTGCCGCAAGCATCGCCGCCATTGTGTTGAAAACATTATGTTCACCAATAATAGGGACAAAAATTTCTAGCTCCGGCTCCCAATTAGTTATAAAAGAAGTGCCTTCCGCTTCCGCACGAATTTCTAACGGATAAATTTCCGCAGCTTCCGACTTGCCAAAAGTGAGCTGTCTGAAATCGCCATTAATATTTCCTAGCAGCAAAGTTTCTTCATGTGGATAAATTAAAATCCCGCTTGGATTAAGCCCGGCAGTAATTTCCAGTTTTGCTTTGGCAATTTCTTCACGCGAACCAAGATATTCAATATGCGCCTCGCCGATATTCGTAATAATCGCGATATCGGGTTTGGCAATTTTGGAAAGCACTTCGATTTCATGACGATGATTCATGCCCATTTCAAGTACAGCAACTTCCGTATCTTCTGGCATCGTTAAAATCGTATATGGTAAGCCGATATGGTTATTAAAGTTCCCACCAGTATAATGCACTTTGTACGTTGTTTCTACAATCGCTGCCATAATATCTTTTGTCGTCGTTTTACCATTGCTTCCGGTAATCGCAATAACTTTCGGTTTTACTTGTTGGATATATTTCGCCGCTAATTCTTGAAGCGCAAGCAGCGTATCTTCTACTAAAATAACCGGGAAATCCGTTGGTGGGTTTGGCACATCTTTTTGCCAAAAGGTCGCTACTGCTCCCATTTCTCGTGCTTGACTTACGAATTCGTGTCCATCGCGCAAATTACCTACAAACGGAACAAATAAATCACCTGACTTTATTTGCCTTGTATCAAAACAAATGCCAGTAATGACGACATCGCGAAATGCATCTACATGGATGGAACTATCTAACATTGCTACTACTTCGCCTACTGTTTTTTTCAAATTAAATCGCTCTCTTCCATAAAAAAGCAGCTTCCGCATCTGAAAACTGCTTTCTTGTTTATTTTAGTCTTCTAATTTATATTTAAGTGCATTTTTAGCTGCATGGCGTTCTTTTGCCAAATCAACTAGTCGTTCAATCAGCGCTCCGTACGGTAAGCCCGTTTCCTGCCAAAGAAGAGGATACATGCTGTACGGCGTAAAACCTGGCATTGTATTCACTTCATTTAAGAATAACTGATTATCTTCCGTTAAGAAAAAGTCTGCTCGTACTAGTCCGCTTGCGTCCAGACCTAAAAACGCTTGGATCGCATATTCTTTCATTTGTTCCAAGATTTCTGGATCTACTTCAGTCGGAATAATTAACGCAGTATTGTTATCTTGATATTTAGCTTTGTAATCGTAGAATGTGGCAACAGCACCTTCTGGCAAAATTTCGCCAGGTACAGAGCAAACTGGCGTATCATTTCCAAGTACACCCATTTCGATTTCACGAGCAACGACACCTTGTTCAACAACAACACGACGGTCATATAAAAACGCTTCTGTCATTGCGTCCACTAATTCTTTTTTGTTTGTTGCCTTACTAATACCAACACTCGAACCAAGGTTTGCTGGTTTTACGAAGACAGGATATGTAAGGACTTCTTCCATCTCAGCAACCATTTCCTCTTGATAATTTTTCCAATCAATTAAACGAACAGCAACTGCTGGAACTTGCGGGATTCCAGCATCTGCAAAGATTTTCTTCATCACGATTTTGTCCATCGCAGCAGAGGATGCTAAGACACCATTGCCAACGTAAGGAATATTTAATACTTCGAACAACCCTTGAACAGTGCCATCTTCCCCGTTCGGTCCATGTAAAAGTGGGAATACGACTGTTTCTTGTCCGTCTGCTTCTAAAACTGCTGGGCTAATCGCTTCGCCTTCTGATTTCTCTGATTCAGTCGCAGCAAGTTTCACAGTTTCTGTAGCCGAAAAACGTAATTGTTCGACAAAATCTAATTTCCCAGAAAGCAGCGGTCCTTGAATCCACTCGCCTTCATTTGTAATGTATATTGGCGCAGCTTCGAATTTTTCTAAATCCAAAGCATTGATAACTGAAAATGCTGTTTGTAATGAAACTTCATGTTCGGCAGATTTTCCACCGTATAATAAAATTAATTTAGTTTTCATAATACCCCTCCGTCATTATTCGCTTTATCTATTTTACCATGTTTTGACAGGATGAAAAGGTATAACTAAAAAATAGGTTGAAAAAAACTTCTTTTTTAAATAAGAAACGAACACGCTTATTCCAAAAAGGACTTTTTCAACCTAGCTTGTTAAACGCCAGATGTTAATTTCAATCCGACCACACCGGCAATAATCATCGTAATAAAGAGCAATTTACCAACACTCTTGCGTTCTTTAAATACAATCATTCCAAGTGTCACACTACCAACGGCGCCAATTCCTGTCCAAATTGCATAACCTGTACCGATTGGAATCGTCTTAAGTGCGAGGGATAGTAAAAAGAAACTTGCAGACATAAAAATAATCGTCAGTATCGCATATCCAACCTTTTTAAAGCCATCTGATAATTTCAGCATGACAACGAAGACCATTTCGCATAAACCTGCTACTAGTAAAAATATCCAATCCATCGTTATTTAGCCTCCTTTTCAGACTCATTGCCATCCACTAATTTCAGACCAATAATCCCTGTCAATAAAACGATAAGCGAAACAATCTTCCAAAAAGAAACACCTTCTGAAAGGAAAATCATCCCAATAATAGCTGTCCCTGCAGCCCCAATTCCTGTAAAAACCGCATATGCCGTCCCAATCGGAATTGACTTCATGGAAATCGAAAACAAACCAAAACTAACAATCAAAAATGCTATCGTCAAAAGGCTCCAACCTAACATCGTGAAACCATGTGATTCTTTTAATCCAAAAGCCCAAACAATTTCTGATAACCCTGCCATAATCAAATAAAACCAAGCCAATTTCCTTACCTCCAATTCATTTGAGTAAACTTGCAAGAACTGCCCAAGCAGATTTTCTTCGCAACTCAAATTCCGTTTCATCATAAATGCCGTGTTCCACACTCAGTCCATCAAGAAGTGCATAAAAAACGTGCATCCATCTTACAAGTGCTTCTTCGGATACTATTTTTTCTAACGTTTCGCGCAATATTCGATTCGTCAGTTGTTCATATGTCTTTGTTTCTTCTTTTAATTCTTGAAAAAGTGACTTAGGTGGATAAAAGACGGCGCGCTGGAAAAATTTCTTCTCATCGGGATTGCTAGAAAAATCTGTTGCCACAAAGAAAATTGATTGTAGCTTCTCTTCCCCAACTAAATCCTCTCGCTCCGCTACTCGTCCGAGTTCTGTTAATTCCATCTGGATGCTATCTTGATAAACTTCCAAAAAAAGGGCCTCTTTTGATGCAAAATGGGCATATAGCGATGGTGTCTTAATCCCAACAGCTTTCGCGATTTCCGAAAGCGCCGTCCCATCGTAGCCTTTTTCCGCAAAAAGGGTTAACGCGACTTCTTTAATCAGTTTCTTCGTCATAAAGCAACCTCCTAACTAACGTTCATTAGTTAAATTCTAGCAAATAAAAAACCAAACGTAAAGGAAAAAGTTTGATTTTTTATTTTTCGATATATTTCCATTCATTTTGTTTTAAATCATAGACTAATTTGGCGACCTCTTCTTCATAATAAATTTTGGAAGAAATCTCTAGTTCGGTCATTTCTTCTGTAAGTCCATGCCCAATTGGTACTTCGATTTGCGTGCGCGTTCTCACGACATCATCAAGCGCAATACAAGCACCGTCTTTAAAATGATCTGCCATTTTTTTCAAAAGTTCGACTGGCGGCTCCGCAACATATTTTTTCTTACCAAACGAAAAAATACCCTTCTCATTAACTAGTTCTGCCGTTTTACGTGCAATGACGTAACTTAGTAACATATAAAAATGATTAAGATTCCGGTAATATACTTTATTGTAACGACCGTCTTCCCTAGTTAAGTAAACAAAATTATTTTGTAATTTATAATAAAATGGAGAACGCAAATGACGCCCAGTGTGCGCAAGATAAAGCATCTCCGCTACTTCTTGTGGAGTTAGTTGGTTCAAAAGTTCTACATCTTCAAAATCAATCCAACACAGTGGATTAAAATTCTCTTTGGAAATATTTGCTAAATCGCCTGGCTCTAAGTAGTGAAAAGCTGTGTGCGCATTGTAGGATGCATCTTCAATATTATGCTTAATTAACAAAATATTTTCAGGGGGCTGTCCCACGCCATTTAAGAAATCACAAAAAGAAATGCCGCTTGTCGCCACATTATTAATAACATGATCAATATGCACATAAATAGATTGTTGGTTAACCGCTTCTTTTTTCATGTATATGCCTCACTCTATTTCTATTTTCTTCTATGACAAAAGCCTTCCACTCCATCATACAACATTTTTGCGTAAAAAGGATAACAGAAACATCAAAACTTAATGACTAATTTATGACAAAGAAAAAAAGTGAAGTTATTTTATATGTAAATCATACTGCTTTGAGTCATTTTAATTACTTCAAAGCTTCACAAAATATCATATAAAAACTCCACTTTTCGATTTACTGCAATCGAAGTGTCATATTCGGCATCGCTTTACTACTAACCGATTTCCAAATATCTTTTCGTGACTTTGTTTTTTCAACGACAATTCCTTTTTCTTTGAGCTGACGGATTACTTGATTTAAGTCTTTTTGATTATTATCCAATCTCATCACTCCATCTTCAAAATTTGTTTTCATTCTTTTTATTTTTCTCTCTTTCCTTACTTTAACATATTCTCTTTACTAAGAATACCCTATTAATTAAAAAACTAACCATTATCTTCTCTTTTTTTCAAGAAAGCGTTTGAAAACCGAATTTTTTTAGTCTTTTTTCAGTTAATATAAAGAAAAACGCCGATAAACCATACTTTAACTATGCTATTATCACCATTTTCAGGCAAATATGTAAACAGACTTAATTATTAGTATAAAATAAAAACTAATGGAATTGGTATTTAATCGGCAAATTTTATTGAAAATGTGTCTTTTCTATGAACTTTTACAATCACAGAAATATTATTTACCTTCAAACCATTGCTATAATTACATTTCTCTTTTTCCAAAAAAGTTATGTCTAAGGAAAAACTCTAAAAATCAGCTATTATTGAGTTCAATTCACTGCATAAATAAGTTGCTTTAAAAATTTTTTTAGTTTTCACAAAATTGTCACAGATTTACTTTTTTCGATGCTATATAATTATATTACATATTTAAACATCGGAGGAATAACATGAAAAAACGCATTTTAATAACAATTATCGTAGTTTGTACAGTCTTCAGTATCATCGGTGGCTACGTATTCTTTACTAGCCAAAAAAATACTACATCAGAAAATAAAAGTGCCGTTTCTAAAAATAAAAAATCCATCGTAAAGAAAGAAAAACCAAAACAATCATCAAACAATTTAACACTTGGCAAAAATAAAGAGGACTTTCATTTAGAAAAGGGCTTCGACAATATGCAATTACAAGTAGAACGTATAATTGACCGTATTTTTCAAAGTTCGCTCAAAAATAGAACTGAGATTAAAGTCAAACCGAAAAATAACCCACAAAAAAAACAGAACATTAAACCTGTAAAACCAATACCAAGTAAACCGGAAAAGCCAGAAGATTCACCTAGTCCCTTTTATGATAAAGCGCGTGTTATGACACCGATTAATAACCAATTAGCTACGCTAGATTTGACTGTTCTTGAAGCAAAAGAACCACTTATCATCGGTGCTGATGTTACAAAACTCCAGCAACTTATTGCGACAAAACAACTTAGCTACAAAGAATTAGCCGGTATTTATTTAAACCGAATAAAAAAATATGACCAAAATGGCCTAAATTTAAATGCAATAACTGAAATCAATCCAACTATTATTGCCGAAGCAGAACAACTGGATAAAGAAAACACAACCAACAAATCTGCTTTATACGGTATGCCGGTCCTTTTAAAAGATAACATTGGTACGAAAGAACTTCCTACGAGCGCTGGGACCGTAGCCTTGAAAGATTGGGTAATCGGGAAAGATGCTACAATTGTTGAAAATCTAAAGGAAAATGGCGCTTTAATCCTCGGAAAAACTAATATGTCCGAGTGGGCGGCTGGAATGGACGAAGATCTTCCAAATGGCTATTCAGGTAAAAAAGGACAAAGTAAGAATCCTTACTCAGCGAATTTAGATCCATCTGGTTCAAGTTCTGGCTCTGCCACAGCAGCCACAAGTGATTTTGCAGCAATTGCAATCGGCACAGAAACAAATGGTTCTATTATTACGCCTGCTTCTGCTCAATCGGCTGTTGGATATAAGCCATCTCAAGGTTTAGTAAATAACAAAGGCATAATTCCTCTATCAAGCAGATTTGATACACCTGGACCGCTAACAAGAACCGTTAATGATGCCTATTTGACAGCAAACGCTTTAACAAACACTACTTCAAATCCATCTCTTTCTACGGACGCCCTTAAGGGTAAACGTATCGGTCTTTTGGCAGATGGAGAGAGTAATGAAGAAACAGCTGTTATAAAGAAAATAAAACTTGATCTGCAAAAAGCTGGCGCTACTATCATTGAAGGCATTGCAGTGGGCGAATTTGAACAGAAAGAATCTTATGATTATGCCTCATTAATAAATACTGACTTTAAACATGATTTAAACCAGTTTTTGCAAGTGAACCATTCTCCTATGTCGACTTTGGAATCGATTATTCAATTTAATCAAACGAATCCTACAAGAAATATGAAATACGGGCAAGCCGAACTTGTCAAAGCACAGCAAAGCACAATAACGAAACAACAAGCGGACAATTTGGCGAGTAATTTGATTCAGAGCTCACAAAACGAACTTGACTCTGTGCTTCAAAAAGACAAACTGGATGCTGTCGTAACAATTGGTATGGGAGGTTCGGTGATGTTTCTTGCGCCAATTGCGGGGAATCCGGAACTGACTATCCCAGCTGGCTATGATGAAGAATCAAATCAGCCAATTAGCCTGACTTTTATTACTGCTAGAAATAGCGATAAAATCTTATTAAATATGGGTTATGCCTATGAGCAACAATCGCAAAATAGAAAAAGTCCTAACTTAAAGTAAAAAAAGCAAGATGCTTTTGGAAATTCCAAAGTCATCTTGCTTTTCTGTTTATAATACTTTATCTAAGAAGCTAATTGTTCTTTCATTGGTTGGGTTATCAAAAATATCAGCCGGCTTGCCTTCTTCAACAATATAGCCACCATCCATAAAGATAACTCGGTCGCCAACTTCACGAGCAAAGCCCATCTCATGCGTAACAATCATCATCGTCATGCCGCCTTTAGCTAATTCTTTCATAACGCCTAAAACTTCACCCACCATCTCTGGATCGAGGGCTGATGTAGGCTCATCGAACAACATAATGTCAGGATCCATTGCAAGTGCTCTCGCAATCGCCACCCGTTGTTTTTGCCCACCGGAAAGTTGATTAGGAAATTCTTCCGCTTTTTCTCGTAATCCTACTTGTTCTAATAAACGCAAGGCATTACTTTTCGCGGCTTCTTTATCCATTTTTTTCAATTCAACGGGAGCTAATGTGATGTTCTCCAAAACAGACAAATGTGGGAAAAGATTAAAATGTTGGAAAACCATGCCGATATTTTCGCGAACTTTATTAATATCTACTTTTTTATCAGTAATATTAAAATCATCAACAACTACTTCACCTGCTGTAATTTCTTCCAGGTTATTCATACAACGAAGAAATGTACTTTTACCTGAGCCAGAAGGTCCGATTACACAAACTACTTCGCCTTCTTTTACTTCTATATCAATGCCTTTTAACACTTCATTTGCGCCAAAACTCTTTTTCAGGCCAGTTACTTTAAGTTTAGTCATTTCGCAATCTCCTTTCTAAACGATCGGATATTTTCGTTAAAATGGTAATAACGATAAGATACATAATTCCGATGATTAGCCATGTCCAAGTACTTTCGAATGTACGCGCCATAATAATTTTACCTGATTGCGTTAGTTCGACGAGTCCAATTGCCGACATAATCGATGTATCTTTGAGCGTGATAACGAATTGATTAATAAAGGATGGAATCATCATTCGAATAGCTTGCGGTAGAACAACTTTCATCATAGCTTTTTTATGTGGTAAACCAAGACTTCTTGCTGCTTCCATTTGTCCTTTGTCGACTGATTGAATCCCACCGCGAACGATTTCGACCATATAGGCACCAGCGTTCAAGCTTAGCGCGATAACTCCAGCTAAGAATACAGGCATCCTGAAATCAAGTGCTGCCGGAATCCCAAAGTAAAAGAAGAATGCTTGTACAATTAATGGTGTTCCTCGGAAAATATCTACATAAACAGTAGCGATTCCGCGCAAGATTTTGCTATTGCTCACTTTCATAAATCCGAATGTAATACCAATAATGAAGGCGATAATTAGCGAAACTACGGCTAATCTAATCGTCAACCATAAACCGGACAATAGTGCTGGCCATGAAGATTTAATAATCCCCATAAAGCCTTTTTCAGTTGTGTTTTCTTTAATCGCATTTTTACCTAAATAGTTTTTTAAAATTTTTTCATATTCGCCGCTTGCTTTAATATTAACTAATCCAGCATTGAATTTCTCTAAAAGTTCTTGATTTTTGCCTTTGTTGACAGCAAAACCATAGGAGTTTCCTTTTTCTTTCTCAGTAACAATTTTTAAGCCGTTTCCTGTTTGAACGCCGTAAGCTAGTACGGGATAATCATCAAAACATGCTACAGAATTTCTTGTTTTAACATCGTCATACATTTGAGCTGAGTCGTCAAACACAACGATATCAAAGTCATATTTATCTTTGATTTTTTCTGCGAAGGCGTAACCTTCTGTACCTGTTTTAACAGCTACTTTTTTTCCTTTTAAGTCGTCATATGTCTTGATTTCGTCGTTATCTTTCAAAATCCCCATAACGACACCAGAATCAAAGTATGGATCAGAGAAATCAAACTTTTGCTTACGTTCATCTGTAATACTCATCCCAGCGATAACACCGTCTACTTGGTTAGCTTCTAGTGCTTGTACTGCTGCGTTGAATCCCATTGCTTTGATTTCATATTTAAAGTTTTGGTCTTTTGCAATTGCTTTTAGGATGTCCATATCAATGCCGACATGTTCTCCATCTTTCTCAAATTCAAAAGGTGCAAAAGTTGTGTCTGTACCAATCAAGTAAGTTTCTTCCGCAGCTTTTGCATTTAACCCGTTTCCTGTGAAAATAAATGCGGCAACACAAGCGATTGCCATCATTAGTATGAAGCGTGAAAATTTCTTCATATTGTGTCCTCCCTCTATATGTGTTTAACTTTAATTAAATATTTTATGTAGCATAAATTTTTTCCGTACTCGTAAGATTTTACCATAAGGGTAGGTTATTGACCATAGTTATTTAAGATAAGATTTTCAACACAACAAAGAGAAGAAGCTAATCGTTAAAAATTAGCTTCTAATGATTGTTTAGTTGTATTTCAAAATCATATTCTTTCATTTTTGCGTATGCAATATAAGCACTTTTAGCATTTTCGATAGCCAGGTCTACTTGTTTCTTTTTACTGCCTTTTTGTGGAAATAAACAAGCTTTTCTAAGCGGCTCATTCAGCAAGCTTTTATCTATTTTTTCAGCGATTAACAACTCTTTTGGTTGAATGTTGTTAGGATCTTCATAAAATTGATTGAGAAACGTGGCTAACTCTTCTTGAAGGGTTTTTTCGACTTGGAAAACGTGCCATTTACTTCCATTAATTGCACCATTTCGAACGAAGAAAACGAAGACACTTAAATAATTATCTTGTTCATAGCAACCAATGATATCCCGATTTTTTAGGCCAGGAAAAATAATATGTTGCTTTTCGATTGTCTCATTAATAGCGTGTATTTTATCTCGAAGTTCTGCAGCTCTTTCGAATTCGAGATTTTCGGTTGCAGTTAACATGTCCCCCAGTAGTTTATCTTTCACATTTTTCACGTCACCTTCAAGAAACCGACTAATTTTATGGATTTGTTTTTTATAAACAGCCGGCTCAATTTCGGCTTGGCATGGACCTAGGCACAATCCAAGATGGTAGTACAAACATGGTCGCCCTGGCTTACCGTCACATCGACAAAGTGGAAACAATTTTTCAATTAGGTCCACCGTTTGTCTTGCTGAAAAACGACCTGGATAAGGACCAAAATAATGCGCACCGTCTCGTTTTACTTCAAATACAACTTCGATATGCGGATTTTTTTCATTCGTAATTTTGATATATGGGTAGCTCGTCCCTTCTTTTAACTGGATATTAAAAGGTGGCTGGTATTTTTGAATTAAAATCATTTCGAGTAGTAAAGCTTCTTTTTCGGAAGTTGTAATAATTAATTCTAAATCTCGAATTTGTCTGACTAGTCTTGCAGTTTTTCCAATTTGTTTGCTATGGAAATAAGACTTTACGCGGTTTTTCAAACATTTAGATTTGCCAATATAAAGAATTTCATTATTTTCATCTCTATAAATATAACAACCTGGTGATTCAGGTAATAAGGTCAATTTCTTTTGTAATTTATCGTCCAAAGGGCTCCCCCTCCTTCTAGAACATCTATTCTATCCCTAGTCGCCCTTTTTGTAAAGACACAAAAAGAACTAGCACAAACTCTTCGGCTAGTTCTCCTCATTTATTATTCGCCCCAGATATCATTCGCAAGCCGGACAACATATCGCAATTTATCCCACTGCTCTTCTTCCGTCAAAATATTTCCTTCTTCTGTCGAGGCGAAACCGCATTGCGGGCTTAAGCGCAACTGGCTTAGAGGCACAATTTCACTCGCTTCTTCAATCCGTGCTTTAATGGCTGCTTCGTCCTCTAATTCACCTGTTTTGGATGTAATTAAGCCTAGAACGATTTTCAAGTCTGGACGGGTAACATATTTTAGTGGCGCAAAATCTCCAGAACGTTCATTATCATACTCCAAAAAGAAACCATCGATATTTAGTTTGCCAAACAACGTTTCTGCAACTGGACCATAACCACCTTCAGCAATCCATGTGGAGCGGAAATTCCCACGACAAATGTGCATCGTAATAACCATATCAGCTGGTTTATGTTTTATTGCTTCGTTGATAAGATTTTTATATGTTTCTTGTAAAGTTTCTGGGTCAAAACCTCTTTGGCGCACGACTTCACGCTGTTCATCAGAGCATAAATAACTCCAAGACGTATCATCTAATTGCAGGTAACGACAACCGGCATCATAAAATGCTTGAATCGCTTTTTGATACGCAGTCGCTAAATCATTGGCAAACTTCTCTGCATCATCTAAATAAGGCTGATACTCTATATCCCCGCGATAATGGAGCATCGCTGGACTTGGAATGGTTTGTTTCGCGACATGATTGTCACCAACAGCCTCTTTGAGAAAAATAAAATCTTCTATAAATGGATGTGTCGTAAAGTCAATTGGTCCTGTGATTTTTACCGAATGCGATTTTGTTTGGACTTTGCTGAATTGAATGCCGCCAGCCGCATCGTATCCTTCTACCCCATCCAAATTCTCCAAGAAGTCAAAATGCCACCAAGCACGGCGAAACTCGCCATCTGTGATTGATTTTAAGCCGACTTCTTTTTGCTTTTCGACGATATACTTAATTTCTGTATTTTCGATTTTGCGCAACTCTAAGGCTGTTATTTCGCCACTTTGGAATTTCTCTCGTGCGTCTTTAATTCCCTTTGTGCGTAAAATACTTCCCACATGATCTGCATAAAATGGAGCTACTTGATTCATTTCCTTCGCCTCAATTCGTTTTATTTTTATGTACAAAAAAAACTTTCCCTTAAAAGACAGCTTTTAAGGGAAAGAGTAATTTACCTGATTCGCGTGCCTTATCTGTCAGTGTTACCTGCTGGATTTGGCACCGTGAAACTTCCGGTTGCCAAGGTTTCACGGGGCCAGAACCCTCCACCTTTCTTGATAAGTTACTATGTAATTGGTTCTTATTATATCGTTTATTTCTCGTGGTTGTCAAATTTATTTCTGAATATTTATGCTTCTGCGATAACTTCGATTTCAATTTCAGCATCTAGCGGTAATTTCGCTACTTGGAAAGCACTTCTCGCAGGAAAATCACTGGAAAAGAACGTGGCGTAAACTTCATTCACAGCCTTAAATTCATTTAAATCTTTGAAGAAAACAGTTGCTTTAATAATTTTGTCCAGTCCAGAACCAGCTTCTTCTAATACTGCTGCTAAATTTTTAAATGCTTGTTCGGCTTGTTTTGTCGCGCCTACTACTAATTCGCCGGTAGCCGGGTTAATACCAAGTTGACCTGATGTAAAAATAAGTCCATTCACTTTTACAGCTTGCGAGTATGGTCCAAGTGCTTTTGGTGCTGACGATGTTTGAATAATTTCTTTTGCCATTTTATCCCTGCTTTCTTTTATGGTATGCTTTTATTCTAATCAATATAGTTTGTTTTAGCAATGAAGGGGGATTCCTAAATGATTTTAACAATATATTTAATCGCGATAACGCTTATTTCTTTTCTATTATTCGCTATTGATAAACGGAAAGCAATTAAACACGCTTACCGGATACCTGAATCTGTGCTGCTTTTCTCTGCATTTCTTGGTGGGGCGTTTGGTAGTTGGATGTCGATGCAGTTGTTTCACCATAAAACACAAAAACCGAAGTTCCGGATTTTAGTGCCGCTTGCGATGGTTTGGACTGTTGGAGTTGTGGTTTGGTGGTTGTACTGAATTAACAAATGAATAGCTTTATCTCCAAAAAACATCAGTTAACTTCTATATTTCTCGATAAAAAATACCGACCAGATTTTTCTGGTCGGTATTTATTTTACCTTCTTATTGTCTTTCCTTTACCTGTTAGTTCCTCTTACTGATAGTTTTTCTTTCTCCCTCTCATTACCACCCATAGAAGCAAGCTCATACTTAGCAAGCATACGCCTGTCCATATTACCCAAGTATTTGTTTGGTCACCTGTTTTTGGTAATGGTTTTGCTTCTTCATATGTTCTTGTATGTTGCTTGTTATCAACTACTTTTAATGGTGTTTTTTCTGTTGATGGTTTTGTTGGAGTTGATGGTTTTACTGGTTTTTTAGGATCTGTTGGTTTTGATGGATCAACTGGTTTTATAGGTTTTACAATTTCTGCTTCTACTTGAATGTTAGCTGTGACAGAAAGTTGCTTCTTGCCTGCATCTGCTGTTCCTTCATTTGGATCATACGTGTAAATCACTTTGTACGTACCAGCTTTATTTACATCTACTTTACCTTCTACTTGGATTTTGGAGAAAGGAATTGCTACACCATCTCGGTTTGTCGCGCCTATAAAGTTAGCTTCTGCTTCCCATTTTTCTCCATATGGGATAACGCTATCTTTTACAGTGATTTGTGCTTGGTTTTGGATTACAGTGATGTGTGCTACTTTTTTCACTCCATCATAGATATAGGTTATTTCATACGTGCCTGCTGTTTTAGAATCAACTTGTCCGGTTACAGTGACATCTTTGAAAGGAATTTGGTCACCTTTTTTATCTGTAGCATTATCAAAATTGTCTTCTGCTTTCCATTTATCTCCTGTATACATTGTGGAGTCATGAACTTCTAAACTTGTTTTTCTTGGATGGACAGTCAGATTAATTGTCTTCGAAACACCGCCATAACTATAAGTCACTTGGTAAACACCAACTGTTTCTAAATCAACTGCTGGATTTTCCGAAACATTGATGTCTTTCCAATTTACTGTATTTCCGTCTTTATCTTTGGCACTGTCAAAATTATCTTTGGCATTCCAGTTGTCCCCTATATAAATTTCAGAATCATGCGCGTTCACTGCTGTTAAGATGTCTTTTACTTGGATATTAATTGTTTTTGAGACACCGTCATATGTGTACGTGACTGGATATGTTCCAACTTTGTCTGTATCAACGGTTCCTTTAACTTCGATATCAGCAAAAGCGACGGAATTGCCATCTTTATCCAGCGCACTGTCAAAGTTATCTTCTGCACTCCACGTATCTCCGATGTAAATCGCGGAATCATGTGCGTTGACTGCTGTTAATTTAGCTTTCACTGTTAAAGTGATTTTTTTCGATACTTTTCCATACTTGTAAGTGACTTCGTAAGCACCTGCTTTTGTTGTATCAACGGTTGGTTTTTCTGTGACTGTAACATCTTCTAGGTCAACCGCGTTACCATCTTTATCAAAAGCACTATCGAAGTTATCTTTAGCATCCCATGCATCCCCTACATAAATAGTAGAGTCATGTGCACTGATACCTTCCTTATTTTCTAAGACAGTAACTGTAATAGTTTTCGAACCGCCATCGTAGCTATAAGTGATGGTATTAGTACCAGCTTCAGTTGTATTTACATTTCCTGCCACTGTTACATTAGCAAAAACGACAGAATTACCATCTTTATCAAGCGCACTATCAAAGTTGTCTTCGGCATTCCATGTGTCGCCAGTATAAATCGCGGAATCATGCGCGTTGACTGCTGTTTGTTTAGCTTTGACAGTGACATTAATTTTTTTAGAGACACCATTGTATGTGTAGGTAACCGGATAAGCACCAGCTACTGTAGTGTTTACAGTTCCTGTAACTGTCACATCACTAAATGCTACATTAGTGTCGCCTTCTTTATTTGTTGCACTATCAAAGTTATCTTCCGCTTCCCATGTATCTCCTATATAAATAGTAGAATCATGCGCGTTCACTGCCGTTAAATCATCCTCTACAGTTACTTGAATAGTGACTGAAACCGTTTTGCTATCTTTTGTTATCGTGTAAGTTAATGGATACACGCCACCTTGATTAGAACCATTTTTTATGGCATCTAATTGTGTTTGGTTCACTTGTACTAAGTCTAAACAATCTTCTGCGCTTGAATTAACACCGTTTTTTACTTCTTCAAAAGCGGCTGTTTTCGCAAGAGTTAAGGCCTGTGCTTTCGTTAATTCAGTGGCTTCTTTGTACTCCAATGAAAAGTCAGCTGCACCCATGGTGTAACCATCTTGTTGCGCAACAGTTCCCTCTTTTCCAGTAACATATACTGGGGCTGTAGAGCTTTGTTCTGTACCAAAAATATCTTGAATAGTAAGCGTTAAATCTGTTACATCAATCGTTTTATCGTTTGTAGAAACGCCAACTACAGCTGCTGAACCATCTGCTAGCGTTTGTACTGTTGCCACTTTTGTATCTGCAACAGTCCATTTGTAGCCATTTGTTGTTGCTTTAATATTTTTAAAGAAGCTTGGTTCAATGGTATCTTCGGCAGCTTGTCCAGTCGTTGAGGCTACTTTTGGTAAAGTGATTTCTAAGCTACGACCCATTTGAACTTGTTTTTCATCTAGGTTAACTTTTAAATCTTGCGTCGGATTATAAGCATAATAACCTGCATTTGTATATTGTGAGCTTGGTAAAGTTGGATTGATTTGTTTCGCCCAACCTCTATCTGCTCCGCTGTAAGGTACATCACTATTTAGAGAAGTATCTTTACCAATATTTTTTAATGTATATTGGTAGCCAGCTTTGTCTGGGAATTTCACTGCATAATTACCATAACCAACACCATCACTATAATCAAAACTGTATTTACCATTGCTATCTGTTGTGGCAGTTATATTTTTGTCGCCTACTTTGGCGGGTTCATATTCAGATGTGGATACATTCCATTTGTATAACTCAACTGTTTCATTCGCTAATGGTTCATCGCCTTTATCTTTTTCATACGAACCGTTAACATCTTTATCATTAAATAGCATACCTGCTACTTCACCAATTACTAGTTCAGCACCAACTTTTGTTCCAGATAATGAACCAGCGAACGTATTAGTAATTACACGGTAATATGGGTTGTAAATATCACGTTCACCAATTTTGTTGCCTTCTGTTGCTGAATCAAATGTTTCATCTACTTTAAGTGGCACTTTGAAGGTTTGTGTTTCGCCTGCATTAATTTGTGTTTTAACTTTGATTCGAACCATATTTACTTTTTCATAATCAGCAACAGTATTTGAGTATATGTCGGTGGAATCATAATTGTCTCCTGTTGCGGTTGTTGCGTAACTTACATCGAATTGATCTTGTTGTTCTGCATTAACAGGTAGTGCTCCATTTAGTTTCATATCCCATTTGAACGGCTCGCTTTGGAATTTAGATCCGAAGTCTTGACCAGTTTTTGGAATTGGGATATAAAGCTCAAATGTACTTGCGTTCCCACTAGAAGTGTTCGTAATCTTGACTGTATAATCAGCATCTGTTCCTGGTGAGAAGTAGGAAACTGTACTGTCTTCTCCTTCCATATAAGCTGCTTTATCGCCTTCTCCAGCCACGCTTAAGAAGGTTTCTACAGTAACTGTGTCTTGTTTTGGAATACTTAAAGTACTACTGTTGACAGAAAGTAATTTATCATTGTCTCTGCCATTTTTATTTACATCTAGCCCTAAATCCGAAAAAGTATTAGTTCCCGTTGCCGGAGTAACATTTGCTCCCCATGCAATGACCTGTTGCGCATCCATATTAATACTTTTATTTAGAGTTACATCAAACGTTGTATCGTAACTGATATTTAGATATTTATGTTTAGTTGGATAGCCAACATATACTCCCACTGACACATCCGTTGTTTTTAAGGCGTATACTTTATCTCCATTATTTGCCGTTTCTTGTTCAACTGTGAAATTAACATCTTTTCCACCTTGATCCGTTAGTTTAATGGAAGAAGGTTGAATTGTTGTACCTTCTAGAGCATGTAAATAAACTTCTGGATCATTGAGGACCGTCCTTGTTCCATAAGGGTAATCATGTAACACTAATGTCGCTTTTGTGTTAATTGTTTCTCCTGCGCTAGCTGTTTTCACCTTTGTACCAGCTTTATTATAGAAAGCTGCTGTACCATTTGCTACTGTACTTTCTGCACTTGAAACTTTATAGGTTGATATGCCAGATACTTTCGTATTGGACTCATCATCCGCGTCCCATATTGCGCCTTCATATTGGACAGATGTAACGCCTGGCTTGATTTTACCGTATGAAGCAGTAGAGTTCCAACGATAAGTAGCCGAAGCTTCTGTGCTCTGATATCCAGGCGCAAAATCTCCCACATTTGCTTTTACTTCTGTGAAATATTCCCCTTCTTCAAGCCCAACTGCTTTTGCATCTAGTCGATACATTTGGTTATTATTTTTAATAAGCGCTCCATCAAATGTTCGAAAAGCGTCGTTTAAATTTGTTTTATACTGTACTTCACTGATTTTGTTTCCTGAAATAGTGCTATCAAAAGGGATATTGACCATATAAGCTTCCCAGTTAGGGTCAAATTTAATTTGATACATTTGATTTTTTTTCACACCAGCACTTTTTTTATTATTTATTTGAATGCTACCAGCCCAAGTTTCGTTATTTGGATTAAGTTGACCATTTGCTGTAGTCAAAGTCATTTTATTTTCGGTAGTATCAACAACTTTACAAGTGTCTAGAGGTGCTATAGTAGTTAAATCGTTAGGATTAGTTGTCAGTGCATCTGATTCAAATACTTCTCCATCATATGTTGTGATAACTGCATGAGGAGCTTTTGCTGTGCTGTATGTTCCTGCAGGAGTTCCTTTAGGTACTTTATATTTGACTCCATAAATAGAATTACTAGTGGCGCTGTTGTTTAAGTGCTTATTATTAATGACAACCTTATTTTCACTTGGATAATTAGTAATAGTTACGTTAGAATTTTCCTTCAGCACTGTGCCAGCATTATTTACAACATTTACAAACTCCATTCCTTCCGGGTAATAAAGTGTTACTTCGATATTTTTAGCAATGTATACTGCTGCTCCACGACTGTCTAAACTATTCGATCCATTCACGACAGAGTATGATTTTGTATAGTTATAAGAGTCGGTAGTATCTGTACTTGCAAGGACTTCTGATAGTCTTTGATCATTATACCAAGTTCGAAACATAGTTTTCACATGATTTTGATCGGCATACCCTACAACTTTATTTCCTTCCGCACGAATTGCTTGATCTGCAGAAGCAACAGGTGTACTTGCCTCTCCTTTATATACTTCTGTTTTAATTGGATCTGCTAAGTCAGTTGGTCCGTAATATTTTGCTGCATCTACCCGTACTGAAAATTTAAAGCTCGCTTTTTCAGTTCCTGGACTTAGCTCATAACTTACTGTTCCAAACGTAGCTTGACTATATGCTGTTTCTTTATTAGGTACTTCCACCGAAGTAATGGCTATTCCTAGTGGATCACTTGCTCCTAAATAACTCAAAACGCCTGTATCTTCATTCGTACCAGCCTGATAATTACTCGGTACTGGCAAAGAAACAAAACGCATTCCATCTGGTAAAGTGAAATTCACTTTTTTGCCAGTAGAAGTACTGTCGCCAAAGTTCACTGTCGCTGTTACTTCTTTAATATCACCATTTGCCCATGCTGTTTGGTCATAATCTGGTATTTTTAGTTCAACTGTTGTTTGTCCAGATTTAAGTGATTTTATATTTTTAGTATTATTTGTAGTAGAAGGAGGCTGAATATTAGCATCTTCTTTTTCAGTTTCCTTCTCTGTGTCAGAATCTTTATTTACTCCATCTTCAGAAACTATGTCAGATACTTCATAAGAAGCAGTATATGTTTTAGTTTCTGCTTTTTCTTCGCTTGTATTTTGATAATTAATTAAAAAGTTAGTTGTGCCATTTTTTTCGGCTTTATAGCTTACTTCTTGGCCCTCTCTCTTCTCTCCATCAGGTGTTTCAATAGTCAAGATTTTCACCTGATCGCTTTTTGGTGTTACTTTAATGGTTAAATCAGCTGATTTTTTATCTTCTGTCAATTTAGACTGAACTTCATAAGTTAGTTCGTCATTCCCATTTTCTTTTGCAAACACATTAAGGGCTGTTAAATTTAATTGTCCTAATACTAGGAAAAATGCCATTAACAGCATTAAATAATGTCGCGCTCTAGTTGCTTTAATCATAAAAGAGTTCTCTCCTTCAAATATATTTTATATGCTGTGAAATAACGTGTAATCACATTGCAACTTTTATATTACTTGTAAAGAACTTCTATGTACATATGACTAAAATGAGTTTTTAAAATAAATAACAAATATAACTTTTTTATACAAAAGTTCGTCATACAAAAAAACGCTTTCCGACATATTTCAGACACATTTAACAAATGAAAAAACTTTAGTAAAGTTTAAGAAAAACTAAAATCCCCTATAAATAGAGATATTTTCAATGCTTTTAAATCGATTTATCAAAGATCCACATCGTCGTATCGGATTTTTTACTTTTTTAGTACTTTTTCCAAAAGAATAACTCATTGCTTATATATCGGTTCAATAGTTACTTATAATTCAAGAAACCTGTATTTTATATGAAATAAAAAACACAGAAATCCTCAGCCAAACAAGGAATTTCTGTGTTTTTATAATTTATTTGAAAAACTTATTCTGAACTACTTTAATAATCTCCATCATTACAACTGCTGCAAGTGCTAGCCCGGCTGCAATCGACCATTCATGTAGGCCAAATGATGCTGGGATTGAGAAGATTTCGCGAGCTCCTGGTAGTACAGTAATTCCGTATAGGACGAAACAAAGCAATACAGCACCGATTACGTATTTGTTGCTGAAGAATCCTGCGCCAAATGCGGTTTGGACGTTTGATCGGGCTGCAAATGTTTGTAATGTACGAGCTAGGATAAGTGTAGTGAACGCCATTGCGACACTCATCTCTGGTGAAATTTGCATACCGATGTATTGTGAGATGATAACGGCGATACCGATTAATACACCACGACTGATAACGGCGCGCATTGTTCCACCAGCAAAAATACCTTCGTTTATATCTCTTGGTTTGCGTTTCATTACGTCAGGTTCTGCTTTTTCCATACCTAGTGCGATTGCTGGTAAGGAGTCATTGACTAAGTTGATAAATAGTAATTGTAATGCAGTGAACGGGTTGATCCAGTCCAGCACTAGCGCGAATAAAATCGCAATAATCGCACCTAGGTTTCCTGCAAATAGATAAGCAATTGATTTCTTAATATTGTCAAAAACGGTTCTACCTACGCCAACTGCATCCACAATCGAAACGAAATTATCATCTGTTAGAATCATTGCAGCGGAGTCTTTCGCAACGTCTGTTCCGCTACCCATTGCGACACCAATATCGGCTTGTTTTAGAGCAGGCGCATCATTGACACCGTCGCCAGTCATTGCAGTGATTTTGCCTTTTTTCTGCCAAGCTTTGACGATACGGATTTTATTTTCTGGAGAAACTCGGGCATAGACTGCGATATGTTCTAGTTTTTTGTCGAGTTCTTCTTCTGGCATTGCGTCTAGTTCTTGGCCTGTTAATGCGATATCATCGGCATCCATTAAACCAATGTCACGGCCGATTGCTTGTGCCGTTGTTTTATGGTCACCAGTAATCATAACCGTGCGAATACCCGCTTTTTTGGACTCTTCAATGGATGCATACACGGCTTCACGTGGTGGGTCAATCATTGCTGTTAAACCAACTAGAACGATATCTTGCTCATCTTCTAATTTTAATTCGGATGTATCAGCAGGCATCCGTTTGTAGCCGTATGCGAGGACACGTAAGGCTTGATTCGAAAATTCTTCGTTTGTTTCTTTTAGTTTCGCTAAAATTTCTTCTGTCATTGGCTTTTCTTCCCCATCAAGGAAAACATAACTGCAACGCGCGAACATCACGTCTGGTCCACCTTTTGTTAGCATTGCCTTGTTTTCATTAAAGGTATGAAGCGTAGACATTAACTTACGATCTGAATCAAAGGGAATTTCGCCTTCACGGATGAATTTTTCGCGAATTTCATTGTAATCTTGATTATTTTTATTACTAAAGGCAATTAGCGCCACTTCGGTCGGGTCGCCTAACTCCTTGCCCTCACTGTTAATATTTGAATCGTTACAAAGTACCGCAATATGAATCAAACGACGTTCCCCTTCTGACCAATTTTCTGGACTTTCTGGGAAATTTTCTTTTGTTCCATCGGGTAAATAGTAATCGACTACAGTCATTTTATTTTGTGTTAATGTTCCGGTTTTGTCTGTACAAATAACGCTGGTGGAGCCTAGTGTTTCAACAGCTGGGAGCTTTCTAATAATCGCGTGCTGCTTTGCCATTTTGTTTGTTCCGACCGCAAGTACAATCGTTACAATAGAAGAAAGTGCTTCTGGAATGGCTGCTACAGCTACGGCCACGGCAAACATAAAAGCATTTAAAATCGCTGTTGCCATATCCGCTGAATTGTCGCCGAGTAATACGCGACCAGCTTCGACAGCAAAAATAAGTACACAGAGTGCTAAAATACCGAGTCCTAGCTTTTTACTGAATGATTCTAGTTTTCTTTGTAGTGGTGTTTGTTTTGCTTCTGCCGTTTCAAGTAATCCGGCAATTTTACCGATTTCCGTTTCGCTCGCTGTGCCTGTTACAACAAACATCCCGCGACCATATACAACGAGGGACCCGCTGAAAACCATATTCACACGGTCGCCAAGTCCTACTTCATCTGGAATGGTATCGATATATTTCTCGACTGCCTCCGATTCTCCAGTAAGCATCCCTTCGTCGATTTTCAAGGAGCCACTTTCGAACAAACGGCCGTCTGCTGGGACGAAATCACCTGCATCCAAAATAACGACGTCACCCGGAACAAGTTCGCGCGCATGAATACTTTGCTTAGAACCATCACGAATAACTTTGGCAACTGGCGCAGACATTTCTCGTAACGCATCAAGCGAACTTTCTGCTTTTCGCGTTTGAACTACGCTAATTATCGAGTTCACAATCAGCACTAAAAAGATAATAAGCGATTCGACTACTTCGCCTAAAACCAACTGCACCAAGGCAGCGATGACTAAAACAATAACCATTGGATCTTTAAATGTTTCAAGGAAAAGTTTCCAAAGTGGATCTTTCTTTTTATTCTTCAGTTCGTTAAAACCGTATTTTTCTTGTCGTTTTGTTACCTCACTAGTTGTTAAGCCTTTTTCTGTCGCTTCTAGTTGTGTAAATGTTTCTGCCGCGCTTTTGCGGTATATCTCCAATCATGTCAGCCCCTTCCAAACAGTTTATGTGTTAAGTATAACAAATCTTAACAGTGAAATAATATTGATAACACTGGAAATTTACACACTCTTAACAAACAGCGCTTTCAAGTCTCTCTTTTGGTTGGTAAGGGCAAAAAATAGTTGAAAAGGACACAAAAAACGGCTATACTACAACCAGATAGATAGATTAGGAGGGCATGACATGGATAAAAACGAACAAGTCATGGCAAACGTTAGAGATTTATTTAATAAGCTCGCATGGATTAACAAAGTAAAGATGGAAAAAGCGCTCGAGGGATACAAACCTTCCGAAGTCCACTGTATCGAATATATTGCCAAAAATGAAGACCCTAACGTAACAAAACTCGCAGAAGCTTTCTATATGACAAAAAGCGCGATTAGTAAAATCACTAAAAAATTAATGGATAAAGGCTATATTGAAAGTTATCAAAAACCAGAAAACAAGAAAGAAATCTATTTCCGTTTAACAACTAAAGGGGCTGAAATAAACCAAGTACACGATGAATTGCATCAAGAATTTCTGGATCGCGATAAAGTTGTTTTCGAAGACATATCGGATGAGCAATATGCCGAGGTGTTAAAATTTGTGGATAAATATAGTCGTCATTTGGATAATGAGATGAAGAAAGTTTTAAAAACAAAATCTGAATAAACCCTCTAGCAGCCTATATATTTTGAGTTAGGCTGTTTTTTATTGTTTTATTTTTGTTGACAAGGAAACAAAAAGGAGTTAAGCTATTTATGTTTCCTAGGACACTAATTAAACAATTGATAGGAGAATTACATGTTTCAATCTAAATCTAGAACTTCTTTAACTAATAAGAAAACTTTACTTTTCGGTCTTATATCTGTTTTCCTCTGTGGAATGGGTTTTAGTATTATTATGCCCGTTGTCCCTTTTCTCGTGACACCTTATGTAACAAATGCTAGTGATCAAGCGCTTATGGTGACACTGCTCACATCGGTTTACGCATTTTGCGTATTCTTTGCTGCGCCTGGACTTGGTGCTTTAAGTGATCGTTTTGGCAGACGCCCGGTTTTACTAATTTGCTTTATTGGCTCTGCCATTGGTTACTTTATTTTTGGTCTTGGTGGGGCGCTTTGGGTACTCTTTCTTGGTCGAATTATCGAAGGAATTACTGGTGGGAGTATTAGTACGCTGTTTGCTTTCTTCGCTGATATTACACCTCAAGAGGAGCGGACGAAATATTTTGGCTGGGTAAGTGCTGCTGCAGGTGCGGGCGCTGCGCTTGGTCCAGCTTTCGGTGGTTTGCTTGCCCACTTTGGTTATGCTATGCCATTTTTCTTTGGCGCGACGATTACTTTCATTAACTTCTTATTCGGTTATTTTTATATGCCTGAGAGTTTAGACGACGCAAATCGTTTAAAACGAATTCCGCTAATGCGACTCAATCCGTTTTCCCAGCTGCTTAACATTCTGACCATCAAAAACTTAGGGCGTTTACTGATTGCGGCATTTTTCATTTGGGTTCCAAATGGTTCGTTGCAAGCTGTCATGTCTCAATTTGCCATCGATAGTTTCAGTTGGAAGCCGGCTTTAATCGGAATGATGTTCTCAATTATGGGCATTCAAGATATCCTGTCACAAGCTTTCGTAATGCCCAAACTTTTAATCAGATTAACGGATAAACAAATTGCTGTTCTTGGAATGATTGCGGAGATTATCGGATATTCGCTTATTGCAACTTCCTCGATTTTCACACTTGCTCCATTACTCGTTATTGGTATGTTCGTGTTTGGATTCGGTGACTCGATTTTCGGGCCCTCTTTCAACGGAATGGTTTCAAAAGCTGCCAGCGCTAGTGAACAAGGTCGGATTCAAGGTGGTAGTCAAGCCATTCAGTCTTTGGCGCGTATTATCGGACCTATTATCGGTGGGCAAATTTATATTACCCTTGGCCATGCCGCTCCTGCTATTATGGGTGTCCTTTTAATAACTGTTGCAATTTTTATCCTTTACAAAAAGACTTCTTTAGCAAAATAATGTTTTTCGTATTTAAGAAACCATTTTGCGATGAAAAAGGTATCCTTATACTATTAATAAGGATACCTTTTTAGTAATTAGTTTATCTTCACTCATTGTTTTCAACTTATAGATGTAAAACTTTTGCTTGTCGTATAATTTTCTCTTGTTTTAATGCAACTGGAATCATCATTAAGCCTGCAATAATTAAAGCTGTAAACATAATAGTAAAAGTTGCGCCCCAGCCATGTAAATTATAGCCAAATATTTGCATACCCGCTTTTGTTGGGTCTGCAATATATCCTAGAAAGACTTTAGCAAAAGAATCTCCGAATAAGTACGCAAACGTTCCAGTTAAGCCATTTGTTACAGCTAAAGCATTTCTAGGAACAAACTCTATCACCGACACTCCTATTAAAAGTTGGGGGCCAAATACTAAGAATCCTAAAATAAATAATACCGTATACATGCTATAAACACTTGTAACTTGCGAATAGCTAATTAACATGAAAAATTCAATAACAACTGCAATAATCGAGCAAAGCATACGGCGACCTTTCATAATATCTGAGAGCCAGCCCCACGATAATGAACCTAGCAATGCTCCAATTTCAAAAAAAGAAATAGTCATAATAGCATCTTTTGTGCTCCATCCTAGCGCTTGAATACAATAAACGGGCGCCCAATTATCAATACCAATTCTAACAATATAGATGAATATATTTATTACGCATAAAGTCCATACCCACGGATTATTAATAACAAATCGACAAAAAATTTGAAATCTAGATAGGTCCTTTGTCTCCGAATCCCCTTGCTCTTCTCGCTCTTCAAAAATTTCAGCGGCAGAGTTCCATCCTAATTCTTCCGGTTCATCATGGCCCACGGAGAAGCAAATAATTGCAATGATAATCGCAATGATACCCGGAACGATAAACATTCCCCCTGCGCCGCCATTAAAGAAAGTAGTCGCACCCCAAAAAGCAACAATTCCCGCTAAAGCACCACCTATATTATGCGAGGCATTCCAAAAACCTAACCATCTTCCTCTTTTCAATTTTGGCGTCCATCGTGTGATAGTTGAATAGGAAGCCGGTCCACCTGGTGATTGCACAAATCCATTTGCTCCCCAAAGGATAAACAATATACCTACTGTTGCTTGCTTTGTAACTAAAAGTATTCCAATAATAATTGATATAATAGCGGAAACCCCTAATAAAAAACTCATTATTTTTTTAGCATTTCTTCCATCCACGGCATACCCTAAAATCGTTTTTCCAATTCCGTACATAACAGAAAAAGCTAAACCAATCATTCCTAGTTCTGTGGTGCTGAAATGGTTCTGCTCAATTAACAATGTCTGAGCTGCTTTAAAGTTATTCCTTAGAAGATAGACCGTTAGATAACAAATAAATACAGACATAAATGCAACGATAAAGTGTTTGAACCATTGTTGCCTTTGAATTTCTAGTGGAACAAAATGGTTCTTTCTTTTTAAACTGAATAATGACATTATAATTTTCCTTTCCAGTGTAATCTGCATTCTAAATTTAGAATGCTATGAGCATCATTACGCAAACGCTTCCATATAAAGTCTATCAATTTTTCTAAAGCAATCACCTCTGCTATCCAAATGCATTATTTCCCCTTTTTGCGCTGCTAAAAATATAAACCAGATACTCTCTTTCCGTCATTAACACTTGTTATCCATGCAGAAAACAAAAAAGCAGGAATTATCTTGGGATTCCCAAATAATTCCTGCTTTCCTTTTAGTAAAACATTCCCTGAAACCTGAAAGTTTTTACTCATTAAATCGTATTAAACTGAGCATCATATAACCGCTTATAGGCGCCATTATCTTGCGCTAAAAGCTCATCATGCGTCCCAGTTTCTGCGATGCCCGTTTCATTTACAACGATAATTCGATCAGCATGCTTAATGGTAGCAAGTCGATGCGCAATAATTAATGTCGTTCGCCCTTCTGCTAACTCTTCTAACGAGGCTTGAATCACTTGCTCCGTTTCTGTATCAAGTGCCGACGTTGCTTCATCCAAAATTAAAATAGGCGGATTCTTCAAAAACATTCGCGCAATTGCTAACCGTTGTTTTTGCCCGCCAGAAAGTTTGACACCGCGCTCGCCAATGATTGTATCGAGGCCATCTGGCATTTCTTCTACTACTTTGGAAAGATGGGCAAGTTTCACGACATGCTCTATTTCTTCTTCGCTAGCGTCTAATTTTCCGTACGCGATATTTTCACGAACTGTACCAGAAAACAAGAAAACATCTTGCTGCACGACGCCGATTTGTGCTCGCAAGGACGGTAAAGTGAATCGTTTAATATTTTCACCATCAATCGTAATCTCACCAGCTGACACATCGTAAAAACGTGGCAACAAATTACAAATTGTCGTTTTCCCAGCCCCACTTGGCCCAACAAACGCAACAGTCTCACCGGCTTTAATAGAAAGATTTATATGATTTAGAACATTTTTTCCATCGCTATATTCAAAAGATACTTGGTTGTAAGCAATGTCACCACGGAACGCCTCGGCTGGTTTCGCATCTTTTTCGTCTTGGATTGCTGGTTCTGTATCCATCACTTCTAGAAATCGTTTAAATCCTGCAAAGCCTTTTGGATAGCTTTCGATTACGTTGTTTATTTTCTCGATTGGCCGGATGAACACGTTTGTTAGCAAGATAAATCCGACAAACTCCCCGTATGATATTTCGCCATTAATCGTAAAATAAGCACCGAATAAAAGTGCAAATAAACTAATTAAGCGCATCAGAAAATAGTTAAACGAAAAACTCAAGCCCATCACTTTGTAGAACATTAATTTTGACTGACGGTACGCTTGGTTGAGCACTCTAAAACGCCCTTTTTCATGTGGTTCGTTGGCGAATGCTTGCACAACCCGCACCCCACTAATAGCATTTTCCACGCCGGCATTAAAGTTCCCTAAATCTTTAAAAATCCCGGTTGTTACTTTGGTCATTCGTTTGTTGAAGTAAACAATTAAAACAGTCAGAATCGGTACTAGAATAAAAGTCGAAATCGCTAATTTCACATTGATATTTAACATTAAGAAAAATGCACCGAAAAGTGACATAATCGAAATAAAAATATCTTCCGGACCATGATGCGCTACTTCACCAATTTCAAATAAATCAGTCGTCATTCGCGACATCAATTTCCCAGTTTTCTGATTATCGTAAAATCCAAATGGTTGTTTTTGCAAATGGCTGAATAAATCTCTGCGCATATCCGTTTCTATGTTAAGACCAAGCATATGGCCAAAATAAGTGACAATGTACTGCATAAATGTATTAAGTATGTAAAAGAATAATAAGGCCAAAGCAGCAGTAATAATAAGACCAAAATCTTTTCCTGGAAGTAGTGTATCAATCACGTGGTTTACAGCGACTGGAAAAGCCAGCTCCAAAATAGCAGCTAAGACGGCGCAACCAAAATCAATGATAAAAAGTGTTCGATACGGTTTATAATAACTAAAAAATCGTTTTAGAATAACAATCCCCCCTTAAAAATAGTCATGGTTCCCATTATAGTGTAAAATGACTAAAAAAGCGATATCGTTTTTGGAAAGGAGGCAACTGATGAAACGATTAGAAAAAATTTCTTCTATTGTTCCCATCCTGCTACGAATTACCCTGAATCTGGCGCTTATTATGGTCGGCTTTACCCTTGTTGCTTTTTTAATTAGAGAGGCATTTACGATTTTCAATAATATTTTCTTCTTAGACACGGACGTTTCTTACTATTATATGACACAAGATATTTTGACGTTTTTCCTTTACTTTGAATTTATTGCGCTCATTGTAAAATATTTCGAATCTCATTTTCATTTTCCGCTACGCTACTTCATTTATATTGGTATCACAGCGATTATTCGATTTATTATTGTCGACCACTCTAGCGCAACTTCCACACTAATACTTTCAGGCGCGATTCTTTTACTCGTCGCTGCACTATTTTTAGCTAATACAAAGATGCTTAAACGAGAAGGATAAAAAAACAAGCAATCCGAAAATAGGATTGCTTGTTTTTATTTTCTATTCTTTACGACGGCGCTTCTGGCTTTGTTGTACGAGTAAGTATACGCCACACGATATGGCAATAATTCCGAGGCATGTAATTAATAAGTTTACCGAGCTATCACCTGTTTTTGGTAAGCTATCTTTCGTCTCTTGTTTTTTTTGTTCGACTTTGGTTAATTTTAATGCTTTCGGTGCGATTTTCACTTTTGATGTAGTTCTTTTTTCTGTTGTTTCTATTTTTGATTTTTCTACTTGCGGGCTTTCTGGAACAGTTGGATCAGGTAATGGTTCCATGCTTGGTGCTTGCTCAGGCGCTTTTTTTGATAAATGATGTTGATTGTTTGTGGTGATTCGGTAAAAACGCCAAGAATTTCCGAATCGTATTTTAATAAAGTATAACCTTTAATTTTTTTCATCGGAACGTTGTATGCTTCGTTGAAAAGTCCGCTCAAATATAATGACGGGGCAATTGGAGTCTTGTTTTCATCCAGATAATTTACAGTGACTTGATTCGGTTTTCCGAAATCTGGAATGGTAGAAATATTCTTTTTATAGCGAAAAATGATATGCAAGCCATCTATGCTAATGTCTTTTTTTACAAATGTATAGTCAGATATTGTCTCTAAAACCGCTGCTTCACTATTGATGATTTCTACTACTGGTAATAAGTCTTTGCCTGTTTCATCTACGTATCTTACATCGATTGTTTTGTCATATATGTAACGCACGATAATTCCAGTATCTGTGATATTTCCTGTCGCATTATGAGGTATTTCTCTTAATTTATAGCCAGGAATATCTTTTGGAGTAGATACATAATGATAATCGGTTAATATATCTGAAGGAGCAATCTCCGCTCCATCTGCATCAACATATTCCACTTTAACCGTGAAATTATTTGTATCTGCACTTGCTTTTATAGGTGCGATGAACCCACTTGCTAATCCTATTGTCATTATTAATGCAAAGAGAGTTATCACTATTTTTTTTACATTTTTACTCACTGACCATTCCTCCAAAGTTCTCATACATTTTGCAACGTACATTTAATTCATCTGGTAAAAGCACATGCGATACAAATTCGTTTTTTTCATCTACTAAAACTAAAAAATCAACAAATCGAAGCTCAGCCCAATTTTTCCAAAATGATAGAAAAAACTTTAATTCAGTAATATTGTGTAAGAGCTTCGACTTTTGCGTTAAACTATATTTCAATTCATCAATATAGGGCGTAAAAATCAGTGTTTGTTCGATGGCACCACTTTCAATATGCTTTGAAATAAAATAATGCCACTTTTTCAACATTTTTAACTTCCCTTTCAAAAAAGCATCACTGTCCTCTGCGGAAAAATGTTCCTTTGAATAAGGGCTAATCTGACTATCTCCAACTAGCTCAATCGTTATTCGCCGGCTATCTTTCTGCAAATTCTCAAGCAACAGCATTGTTTCCCGAAAATATAATTGTTGAAAGGAAATTTTAATAATAAAGTGCTGATTGGTATGAACTTGTAGAACTTTTTTAATTTCCATTTCATACCAAGTGATAAATTTTCCATACTCTATTTGATTTGTAACACATAACAAATGCGAAGTTAGATCTTCCAAGAGATTTTTAGTTTTTTTAGTTGCAACTATTTCTTTTTTGACTAAATCACCACTTTTTGTGTCATATTCATTATGAAGTAGTAATTGATATTTTTGATTTAATATAAAAATCTCTCCTTTCCAAAAAACATGTGAAAATTAGTACATTCCAAATAATACAACATATGAGCAATAAAACTCATTAGGTCCTATATATAAGACCAAAAAAACAGATACCTTATAAAAGGTATCTGATTTACTTTAAACTATTTGTATATTCTCTTTTTCTAAAAACTGTTGAAGTAATGTATTATAAAGTAGCGCGAGGGATTTGTAATCAAGTGCATCTAAAATTCGGATTGCACTTTTAGACTCTTTTAAGCCTTGTTCGACCTCGTCATTTTTCATCCATATTAAGCCTTGATAGTAATTATGCATAATCCGGTAAAAAGCACAGTCATGCGTAGAAGAAAGTTCGTGCAGTATTTCTAATAATTGCGCGGCATATTCTAATTGATCACGGGTGATTAGTTCTTCTATTATGTTGGTGAGTAGCGTGGAAAATACTTTTTTACCACGATCGTAATGCTTATATTTTTCGAGTGACTTCAAGACCAATTGAAAAAAATAAATTTGTACATCTTCTTCAAAATAGTCCACTGAATTAGCGAAAATCCGAATTTCTTCTAGTGTCCATGATTGAACTTTCCACAAATACGTTTGGATAACTGCTTTATCTTCCTCAGAAACGATACTAACGTCAAATCGATTATTCAAAAGAAATTGTTCATTAATTTCAATTCTCGAGTGGACAATTGCTTTCCTTAGATTCGCTCTATCGCCATTTTGCTGCAATACTTCTTGGTATAATTCTTGTAATTCTGCCAAACTTTTTTGATTAGCTGCATTTGCAAATTTGTACCAAAAATTATCTTCCTCAGCTAAAGAATAGCCCCTATTCATAAAGAAAAATTCATCTGAACTTAACATGACCCGGTCTAAAATTTCTTCAAATAGTACTAATGTAATATCATGTTTTCCTTTTTCAAAACCTATTGCATATGATTTTGAAATTACTCCTGTATAAACTTCTTTTTGCGTTAGTCCTTTTGAAAGTCGTACTTCGCGAATTAACTCACCATACGCAACCATTTAAATCGTCTCCTATATTTCAATTTCAGAAAATAAGGTTATCTTGTATGTAGAATATTAATCATGCAATCCCCAATATTCGCTTTAGTAGTTTAACGCTTTTACTCTAAAAATGAAACTTACAAAAATGTCACTTACGGTAATTCCCTCATAAAAAAATCCACCCATAATAATATATGAGTGGATTTTACTTAATTTTCGGCAATGCTCGTCTCCATGTTAAAAATCGAGATAGCTTCTGATAAAGCAGAAATTTCTGCCTCTAGTACCTTTTTTTGTTTTTTTAATTCATACATTTGTAAAATATTGGTAGCTTCATTTAAATCTATATTTTCTGTGTTATAAAATTTGATCCATCTTGTAAGAGATGCTATTGAGACACCAAAATCATTACATAGTGTATGCTTCGATGTTCCTTTATGATATAAATAAACTAGACTTTTTTTGAATTTTTCATTATATAATTTTTTAGGCATGAACAGTTCCTTTCCTGTGCGTTTTTCAAAGTTTAGTAATGTCTCAGATAACTGTTATATACTGTTTGAGTTCAAAGTTCAATGCTGATTTTAGTTCCCAGCAAATAAACTATTTCGCCATTTTCAAGTTACAAATTAATTTTAAAACATCCCGCGATTCCCATACAACTTAGTAGCTCTTTCTTTTTCAGTTTACATAATTTTAAATAGTAATATTTCTTTTTATTATCTGGGCAAATTCACCTACAATTTATTGTATTTTTTCCATCTCAGTCCCCCTCTGTTTTTTTGTAAATATAGAAGCTAAAATACAGGTTTTCCTTGCCGATATCTCTATATTTCCAATTCGCTATTTAAATTATATAAGACAACATGTCGTATTTGATACTCCAAAAAACACTTTTAAACTGTGTATTTTTCCTAAAAGTGGCTATTTTGTGACAAAACATTGCCCCTTCAAATATTAGAACCAGTTAGTGTTCGTATACATATATCATCTCTAACTTCATTTTATCGTTTTTTACTCCCCCATCTAAAATTAGCTCCTGCTTGAATTTAAGCTAATTAAGATAACTGTTAGATTAAAATAAATACTATAATAGAAGCATGTATAATTGTCTTACTGAAACTTCATTTTATGGTACAATAAGCTACAATATACATAGAAAAGAGGGCCGCCATGGAATTTCTACTTATTTTACTTCCAGTTTTTGGGATTTTTGCTATTGGGTTTGTTGGGCAAAAGACTTTAAAATTTGATATTCCTAACTTATCTAAACTCACGCTTTACTTAATGTCACCGTTTCTTGCATTTAATACTTTTTATACCAATCCGCTTACGATAGATTATGCATATTTGGCGATTTACATTTTTGCGCTTTGTCTGAGTTTAATTTTGCTTGTCAGTTTGATTAGTTTTTTGCTAGGTTATAACTTGCAAGATCGTTGCGCGCTCATTTTGGCTAGTGCGTTTATGAATAACGGAAATTATGGAACGCCTGTTGTCTTGCTTGTTTTCGGGGCGGTTGGGCTTGATATTGCTGTAGTATTAATGGTCTTACAGCAACTGGCTATGAGTACTATTGGGATTTATTTTGCTGCAAAAGGGAGTAAAGATGCAAATGGAATGAAAACGGTCATGAAACGAGTTGTTCGGATGCCGATTGCTTACGGGGCTTTACTCGGGCTTGCGCTTCAATTACTTCATGTTTCACTTCCTTCCGCTTTAATGACTTGCGTAAAGCTTGTTGGCGACGCAGCTATTCCAACGATTATGATTGTTCTTGGAATGCAGCTAGCGGTTATTTCGTTTAGACGAATCGAACTTACGAAAGTAGGCATTGCATTAGTACTCAAATTACTCATTGCTCCAATCATTGCGTTTGGTTTAACGTTGATTCTTCCTGTTGACGAAATGACGAAACAAATTATGATTTTGCTTGCAGCTATGCCAACTGCAGCGAATACTACTTTAATGGCTGTACAATTTGATACAAAACCAGATTTAGTTTCTAGTGCCACGTTTATTAGTACTGTTTTAAGTATTATTACCTTACCCATTGTGCTCTATTTTCTTCATCCAGTTTTCTAAGGCGGGCTCTAGCTCGTCTTTTTTGTATAGACCAATTGTGAAACAAAACGTTTGCCTTGCTTACATTTAAGAAATATAATAGCTATACCAATTAAAAAGGAGGCAATGAACTGGTGAAAACTATTGATATGAAATATTTACGCTTGTTAGCAAAAGAATATCCTACTATCGCCAAGACAGCTACGGAAATCATTAACCTCGAAGCAATTATGAACCTTCCAAAAGGAACGGAACATTTTTTAAGTGATGTTCACGGTGAATATAGTGCTTTTGAACAAGTGCTTCGTAATGGTTCTGGTGTTGTAAAACGGAAAATTCGTGATATTTTTGGCGCAGAGCTAGATGATGCAGAGATTAATTCACTTAGTACACTGATTTATTATCCAGAAGAAAAGATGGATTTGATTGCTAGTGAAACAGAAGATTTGCATGCTTGGTATCGCACCACACTTTTTCGTTTGATTGAACTCTGCCAGTATGTTGCTTCAAAATACACACGTTCTAAAGTTAGAAAAGCCATGCCAGAAGATTTTGCCTACATATTAGAAGAGTTACTTCATGAAAACTACAATGAAGACGATAAAAAGCTTTATTATGAAGAAATTTTACAACATATTATTTCACTTGGTCGTGCAGAAGAATTTATTAGCGCTCTCTCGCTACTTATTCAACAATTGGTCGTGGATCATTTGCACATTGTTGGTGATGTTTATGATCGTGGCCCTTATCCAGATAAAATCATGGATACATTAATGAATTACCATTCGCTCGATTTCCAGTGGGGTAATCACGATATTTTATGGATGGGCGCGGCTAGTGGCTCTAGGGTTTGTGCGGCTAATGTTATTCGGATTTCTGCTCGCTATTTAAATTTAGATATTTTAGAAGATAGTTACGGTATTTCCCTTCGCCCCCTAGCCCTTTTTGCCGACGAAGTGTACAAAGACGATCCTTGTACCTACTTCCAGCCAAAGAATGAAGAAAATATCAACTATAGTAATGCTGAAATCACGCAAATTGCTAGGATGCACAAGGCTATCTCGATTATTCAGTTTAAATTGGAAGGTGAAATTATTAACCGACGCAAAGAATTTGATATGAATCATCGGCTTTTACTTCAATTTATCGATTACAAAAAAGGCACAATTCAACTAAAAGGAAAAGAATACCAGTTGTTAGACAATCATTTTCCAACGATTAATCCAGAAAATCCTTATGAACTTACTGATGCGGAGAGAGAACTTATTGGGAAAATTACTGCCGCTTTTAAAAACTGCCGCCGATTGCAAAAACATGTACAATTTCTATATTCAAAAGGCAGCATGTTTTTAACTTATAATGGCAATTTACTCTACCATGGCTGCATTCCGCTCCACAAAGATGGGACTTTTATGGAAATGAAATTACGTGGCGAAAAATATGCTGGTCGTGCGCTTTTAGAGCAGTTTGAAATACTTACCCGCGAAGCATACGTCCGCCCAACTGGAACAAAAGAAAAGAAATATGCGTGTGATATCGTTTGGTATTTGTGGACTGGTGCCATTTCTTCGCTATTCGGAAAAAGTGAAATGACTACGTTTGAACGTTATTTTGTTGCAGAAAAAGAAACCCACACAGAGGAAAAAAATCCTTATTATAAATTGCGTAATAACGAATTAATTTGCAAACAAATTTTAGAAGAATTTGAGCTTGACGGAGAATGCGGGCATATCATTAACGGCCATACGCCAGTCAAAGAAGGAAAAGGTGAAAGTCCGATTAAAGCGAGTGGTAAAATGCTCGTCATCGATGGCGGGTTCGCAAAAGCATATCATAAAGAGACAAACTTAGCGGGTTATACACTACTTTTCAACAGTTACGGTTTACAACTAGTTAGTCATCAGCCATTTACTACAAAAGAGGATGCTATCAAAAATGAAACGGATATTCTTTCCACGCGTCAAGTTATCGAAATGGAAATTAACCGTAAACGTGTAAGGGATACCGATATTGGGGCTAAACTTAGTGAACAGGCAGAAGATTTAAAATTGCTACTAGATGCTTATCGTAATGGTTTGCTTCATGAAAACCGTTAACTACTAGGTTTTTAATTGTCATAAAACTTTCACAAGTACCAAATAGGTTGGGCTGCAACAACTAACACTTATATGAAAACTTATCTCTTCATTTTTCTAGTGCATCTTCTAAGAAAAAAAGTTATATTTAAATAGTAGTTATTTCTTTATAACTCTCATAAGAGAATATCTATTCATTCCCACATCGCTTCTGATTCCCACAGATCAAAAGCAAAAAAGTAGGCCTAGCTAATGCTAGGCCTACTTTTTTTATTTACCTTGCTCCCGCGCTAATCTTCTTGCTTCACGTGCTGCTTTCCTTGCTGCTCGCTCATCATCAACGGGCGCTTTCACATCTTCAATTGCTTCTTTTTTCTTCCATATTTTCTCTAAATCAAGCCCGGCCATTGTTGCGTAGCGTTTAAAGCGTTTTTCTGCATCCAAGCGGGTTTTCTCAGATAGTTTTGTGGCAACTTCTGGATTTGCTTTATAGAGCGCCGAGTATCTTGTTTCGCGTTTTAGGAAGTCTTCGAATTGATCGAAATCGACTTTTTTGTAGTCCATCGTCATTGGATTTTTTCCTTTTTCTTCCAGTGCTGGATTGTAACGATACAAACTCCAATAGCCGCATTCCACTGCTTTTTGCGTTTCACTAAGCATCGTTTTCATACCGCTTGAAATTCCGTGATTAATACATGGCGTATAAGCAATAATTAAAGATGGCCCTGGATATGCTTCCGCTTCTTCAATTGCTTTTAAGGTTTGGCGCTTATTCGCTCCCATCGCAATTTGGGCTACATAAATATTTCCATAGCTCATCGCCATAATGCCAAGATCTTTTTTGCCGACCGATTTCCCACCTGAAGCAAATTTGGCGATAGCTGCTGTTGGTGTGGCTTTCGATGATTGTCCACCAGTATTTGAATATACTTCATTATCCATTACGAAAATATTCACATCTTCGCCGGATGCTAACACATGATCAATTCCGCCGAAGCCGATATCATATGCCCAGCCGTCGCCACCAAGCATCCACTGCGAGCGTTTAATAAATAATTCACGATCATTATAAATCGACTCGAGTGCCGCGTTGCCTTCCATCTCACTAAGAAGCGCAAGTTGTAATGCTTCTGCTCGTTCGCGCGTATCTTCTGAAACGTCCATTTGCAGTTGCCAATCAACAAGCGCCTCGCGTAACGTTTCTGACATGGCTTCTTCTCTGAGCGCTTTTGTCACTTTATTGTTTAAAGCTTTTCTCATAGTTTGGTTCGCTAAATACATGCCATAACCATATTCTGCGTTATCTTCTAAAAGGGAATTTCCCCATGCTGGTCCATGTCCTTTATCATTGACAGTATAAGGTGTTGCTGGTGCAGATGCGCCCCAAATTGAGGAACAACCAGTTGCATTAGCAATCATCATCCGGTCGCCGAACATTTGCGTTAATAATTTAACATACGGGGTTTCACCACAACCTGCACAAGCTCCAGAGAACTCCAGTAACGGCTGTTCAAATTGACTTCCCGGCACAGTATTTTTCTTTCCAGGGTTTTTCTTCGGTTTCACATTAATCGCAAATGACCAATTCGGATTTTCTTTAGCAGCAACCTCTTCAAATGGTTTCATTACAAGCGCTTTTTCTTTCGCTGGACAAGTTTCCGCACATAAGTTACAACCAGTACAGTCCATTGGGGAAACTTGGATACGGTAACGAAGACCATCTTTTCCGCGCATTTCACGTGTCATAAAGCCTTCTGGAGCAGATTCCATTTCTTCTTCGTCTGTTAAAATCGGACGAATGGCAGCATGTGGACATACAAAGGCACATTCATTACACATCGTACAGTTTTCAGAAATCCATTCCGGAACTTCGAGCGCAATTCCACGTTTTTCGTAAGCTGCGGTCCCCGGAGGATAAGCCCCACTGACCATACCATTCGAAATTAAATCACCAACAGTCAAGTTGTCGCCTTCTAAACGATTCACTGGTTCAAGGATGTTTTGTACGTAAGCTGGTTTTTCAGTCGCTGCATTTGTTTCTGCTGTTACAACTGGATTTGCCCAGCTTGCAGGAACTTCTACTTTATGCAAATTGGCAACAGTTTGGTCCATCGCGAGAATATTTTTCTCCGCAACCGCCATATCTTTTTTCCCGTAAGTAGCGATAGCCGATTCTTTTAAATCAGCCAGTGCTTTTTCGAATGGTAAAATGTCAGTCACTCGGAAAAAGGCAGTTTGCATAACAGTATTAATTCTTCTACCAAGTCCCGCTTCTCCCGCAATTCTCATCGCATTTAATGTATAAAATTGAATATTATTTTTCGCTATATATTCGCGCATTGCAGCTGGTAAATGACGTTCTAACTGCTCGCCTTCCCAAATGGTATTGAGCAAGAATGTTCCGCCTGGTTTTAAACCTTTTAATAAATCATAGGAACGTAAATAGGCCGAGGTGGAGCAGGAAACGAAATCTGCTTGTTGGATTAGGTAAGCGGAGCGAATTCGTTTTTCTCCAAAGCGTAAATGCGAAACGGTTAACCCGCCCGATTTTTTCGAATCATAGGAAAAGTAACCCTGTGCGTATAAATCGGTATTATCGCCAATAATTTTGATTGCGGCTTTATTTGCGCCAACAGTACCATCCGAGCCAAAACCCCAGAATTTGCATTGGAAAGTTTTTTCAGAAGTGAGGTCACTCGGTCCATCATTTTCGATAGATAGGTTCGTAATATCATCTGTAATCCCAATCGTAAAGCGCGGTTTTGGTTTTTCGGTCATTAGGTGCGAATAAACACCGAGAATCTGGTCTGGTGTAACATCTTTTGAACCTAAGCCATATCTACCGCCAATAACTAGTGGACGAGTCTCACTATCATAAAGCACACTTTGCACGTCGAGTAAAAGTGGTTCCCCGCCTGATCCGGGTTCTTTCGTCCGATCTAAAACAGCCACACGTTCTACTGTTTTCGGCAGTTTTGTTAAAAAGTTTTCTGCTGGGAAAGGACGATATAAGCGAATATTTAGCAAACCGACTTTTTTCCCTTGGGTTGTTAAGTAATCAATGACTTGCTCGATGACTGGTGTTACGGAGCCCATCGCCACAATGACATCTGTTGCGTCTTCTGCTCCATAATAATTTACTAAGTCATAATCTGTGCCACGAAGCTGATTAATTTCTTGCATATAATTTTGAACGATACTAGGAATTTCCTCGTAATAACGGTTCACCGTTTCTCTTTGTTGGAAAAAGATATCTGGATTTTGATTCGAACCTAATGTTTTAGGATTGTTTGGCGTCATTGCGCGATTTCTAAATTGTTGTAATGCCTCTTTGTCGAGCAAATTTTCTAATTCGTCATATTCAAGTACTTCGATTTTTTGCAATTCGTGGCTCGTCCGAAAGCCGTCAAAGAAATTTAAAAATGGCAAACTTCCTTTTAGTGAAGCCAGATGAGCAACTGCAGATAAGTCCATTACTTCTTGAACGGAACCTTCTGCTAGCATCGCAAATCCAGTTTGGCGCGCTGCCATCACGTCACTATGATCACCAAAAATATTCAGCGATGCCGCCGAAATCGTTCTTGCGGAAACATGGAAAACAGTTGGCAATAGTTCACCGGCAATTTTGTACATATTAGGAATCATTAAAAGTAAACCTTGGCTTGCTGTGTATGTGCTAGTTAGCGCGCCAGCTTGAAGTGATCCGTGAACTGTTCCTGCTGCTCCTGCTTCGGACTGCATTTCTACTACTTTTACAGGTTCATTAAATAAATTTTTCTTGTTCTTTGATGACCATTCGTCCACAAGTTCAGCCATGGTGGAGGAAGGGGTAATCGGATAGATTGCTGCAACTTCTGTAAAAGCATAAGAAATATAAGCTGCGGCCGTGTTTCCATCCATTGTTTTTCTATTTCGCATAAGACTCAACACTTCCAGTCATTCTAGTTTTATAATCATTCTTATTTTACACCACTATTCGCTTATACTCAATGCTTCACAAGGACTAGTAAAAGTGTAGATTTTTAACAAAAAAAAGAAACTAGACGTCAAATAGTCTAGTTTCTTTTATAATTATTCGTTTAATTCTAAAACAGATTCAGCAATATTGTTTGCATGGTCACCAATTCGCTCTAAATCACTGACGATATCAATGTATAAAATTCCGCTAACAACTTGGCATTTGCCTTCGTTTAAGCGACGAATATGATTTTTACGTAGTCTGCGTTCTGCTTTATCAATATCTTTTTCTACTAAAATAGTTTCTTCTGCGAGTGCGCGATCTTTTTTATGCATGGATTTCACTGCTCGTTCAAAGTTCGCGGTTGTCAGCTCAAACATTTCAATGAGTTGCTCGGAAGCTTCTTCTGACATTTTCGCTTTATTTTTAATTAGTTGATCGATGTTTTCTACGATGTTTTCCATGTGATCACCGACGCGTTCAATATCACGAACGGTATCAAGCATTAGCGCATGTTCTTCTGTCTCATTGTTTGTTAAGGCAACAGAAGAAATTTTCGTTAAGTACTCGGTGATTTTTCGGTCTAAATTATTTACGGCTTCTTCTACTTGAACAGTGGATTCCGCATGCTTTGAGTCCCGGTTCACAAGGTATTGTCTCGCTTCTTGCAAACCAAATTTCGCGTAATCTGCCATACGAAGCGTTTCCTCACGAGCCATTTCCAGTGCAATACCCGGAGATTGATCGATTAAATTGGTATCTAAATGTTTTGTTTTATAGTCAATTCGCGAGTCGTCGCCAGGAATAAGCTTCGTAACAAGCCATGCAAATGCACCGATAAACCAGAATTGAATAAAGGTATTCGTAATATTAAACGTCCCGTGCGCAACCGCAATCGTCATTTCTGGGTTTAGTCCAAACAGTCCTTGCAGGTAGGCAACCAGAGAAGTGAATAGCGGAAGTATCAGCATGAAAATGATTGCACCGATTAAGTTAAAGATAACATGTGTCGCTGCTGCACGTTTCGCGGCAACACTCGCACCAATCGCTGCAAGAACAGCTGTGATGGTTGTTCCGATATTGTCACCGAATAGAACCGGTAAGGCGGCTTGAAGATCAATTGCACCTTGCCCATATAATTCTTGTAAAATCCCGATAGTCGCACTCGATGACTGTACAACTGCCGTGAAGATTGTTCCGATTAGCAAACCTAAGAATGGATTCGTACTCATTTGTGCAGTTAATTCATGGAAAGATTCCATTCCAGCAAGAGGTTTCATCCCTTGCCCCATCAAATCTAGTCCATAAAATAAGGCACCAAATCCAAAGAATACTTGGCCAATATTTTTCACTTTATGATTTTTAAAGAAGAATAAAAGTACTGCACCAACAGCAATTATTGGTAAAGAGTATTCGGATAGCTTAATCCCAATAATAAAGGCGGTAACGGTTGTTCCGATGTTCGCCCCCATGATAACACCAATTGCCTGTTTTAACGTCATAAATCCGGCACTTACTAATCCGACCGTCAAAACAGTCGTACCCGAGCTACTTTGAATTAATACGGTAACTAAAATCCCGGCAAGTACACCCATAAAAGGATTCGTTGTGTACTTATCTAAAATATCGCGGAGTCTGTCGCCAGCTGCCATTTGCAGTCCGTCTCCCATATATTTTATACCGAAAAGAAAAATTCCAAGTCCTCCGATAAATTGAAAAATCATCTGCTGAATATTTATGTCTCCCATGAAAATCTCCTTTTTGTCTGTAATCTTGTAATTTCACTCTTTTTTCATCATAAAAGAAAGTAAAAGTAACGTAAATACCTTTTTTTTATTTTGTAAAGGGAAGTACAAGCAATCCTCTGAAAGTTGTTGATATTAAAGGTTTTAACACGTTCGGAATATATTGTTAAGTTTTTGTAAAGGCTGATTTAATAACTTATTTTATTTTTCGCTGCGTAATTTCGCGATAAATTCTTTGGCAGCGACTACGTTTAATTGTTTGCTTTCTTGCAAAAATGTGGCTACTATTTCGATTTCATCTGCTTCTGCGCCAGCTGTCATTGCAAGAGATTTCGCTTGTAGTGACATATGACCACGTTGAATACCTTCTGTTACGAGTGCTTTTAAAGCAGCGAGATTTTGCGTTAATCCAACGGCACAAACTAACATCGCTAGTTCCTTCGCTGATTCTACTCGAGCAATTTTTTTAGAAAGACTCGCAATCGGATGAATCGCTATAGAACCACCTACAAAGGCCACTGGCATCGGTAAAGTTAGCTCCCCAACCAAATACCCGTCCGCATCTTTTGACCACTTAGACATCGGTTTATAGCTTCCTGTTCTGGCTGCGTAGGCGTGACTTGCTGCTTCTACCGCGCGCCAATCGTTCCCAAACGCCATAATTACCGCATCAATGCCATTCATTATTCCTTTATTATGTGTTGCTGCCCGGTAAATATCCGCGTCGGCAAATTCATATGCAGCAATAATTCTATCACGAACCCATTCACCGCTCTGGGTTTTGGTTGCTAAGCTTTCTGGATTAATCCGACAAACAGCAGTTGCGGTCGCTTCATCTACTAAATTAGATAAAATGCGCATATTGGCTGTTCCGTTCGTCAACATTTCTAATTCTGGTGCTAGGGTTTCGACCATCGTATTGACCATATTCGCGCCCATTGCTTCTTGGGTGTCTACGAGTAAATGAACGATAAATAACGTTTCGTCATTCGCTGTTTGTGCTGTTCTGACTTGAATTTTAACCGCACCACCGCCACGCTTTTGTAACGATGGATGAGCTTGGTTAGCGATAGCAATTAGTTGTTCTTCGTTCGCAATGATGTTTTCTTTTGCTGCTTGGATATCAGAAACAGAAATCAACTCAATCTGACCAATCATTTTTCGTTTCGTTGCACTTCCAGTTATCCCGCCATTTTGTGCAATAAGTTTTGCCCCAGCGCTTTGTGCCGCCACAACAGAAGGCTCCTCCATCGCCATGGGTACAACATAACGTTTATCATTTAAAAGCATATTCATTCCTAATCCGAGCGGCAGCGAATAAATACCAATCGTGTTTTCAATCATATGATTCGCTTTATCAAAAGAAAGAGCCCCTGTAGAAGCTAAAAATGCTTGTTCTTCTTCATTTAAATCAGCATATTCCGCCAAAATTGCATGTCGTTCTTCTACTGTTTTTTTATAAAATTTATCAAAAGCATTCATTGCTTTATCACCTCAAATTAAAATTTATACATCTACTTGACTATAGCATATTTCGAAACTGGATGTAACGGTCCCAGAAGTCTCCTTCTAATTCAGCACGTTTCTTTGGTTTTTCCCATTTTCCGACTACTTCGCCATTTGTAATAATAGCCGGTCTGAAAATCCCGTTTTTCGTCATAATTTCATCGTGCCATATTTCCGGTAAAACGGCTGAGCGATCTCGGTAGCCGATAATCCATTCATCAAAACCAGCAAGTGGAATTGTAGCTAGCATTGTGCCATTTTTAACCAATGTTGTTATGTAATAATCGCCTATTTTAGGCATATCCGCTAACCCTATTTTGGCATCGGTCACAGTTAATCCAGACCAAAAACAAAAATCTTTTAAAGTAGCAGGTGCATGGCTTTGGATGTAACGTTTTGCAAGTTCTTTTAGTGCTTCTTCTCGAGTGAAATGATTCGTATCAGCCGGAATGTGTGTCGTATTTCTAAAAGTTTCATCCGGGCCTGAACAAATGACTTTCCGCGAGCTTAAATAAACTAACAGCTGAGCAAAAGCAATCCCTACGCTCGGTAAATCTTTCGTCGCTAAATGGGCCGCCAAGTCTTTTCTCGTAACGGCTTGTTCTGAAACAATTTCCGAAACGACTTCTATAGCCTTTTGAAGCACCTCTTCTGTTAGGTCTAATTTCGCTCGGTAAGGTTTACATATTTTATCTATCGTAGGCGCAATTAAATCCATCATCCAGTGATAATCTTTGGCTGAAAACAAGTGAATTGTTCCGCGCAAAAGCCATGTACGAATAATTTCACCATTATCAATCGCTTGTTTGACAGCTTGCTCACTTGGCGTCGTCATTCTACTCCCAACAGCCCAGAGCGACTGACCATAGTTTTGTGATTGCATTGCTCCAAAATGAAAAACAATTCTTTCCGGAGAGCCACTCCTCGCAGTTTGTATTAATTTCTGACTTTGAAAGCGGTTTTCTATTATTGTTTTTGCGTCCATCTGTTAACCTCTTTTTTTAGTTTATTGTAGCATAAAAATCCCCTCCAGTTCGATAAGCTGGAAGGGATTTTTTACTATTAGAAATTAAAGTTGTCTGGATCTGGGCCAGTTCTTTCGTCTTTATTTAATCCGCTGATTTTTGCAACCTCTTCTTCGGTTAATTCGAAGTCGAAAATATCAGCATTTTGGATAATACGTTCTTGGTGGACTGATTTTGGAATCGTCACGACACCGATTTGTAAGTCCCAACGTAGGATAACTTGTGCAACAGATTTACCATGCGCATCTGCAATCGCTTTGATTTCTGGGTTAGAAAGCAGTTTGCCGTTACCTAATGGAGACCAAGCTTCTACTACAATGTTGTTTTCAGCACAGAATTTACGTAATGGTTCTTGTGTTAATTGTGGATGTAATTCAATTTGGTTTACCATTGGAGCAATTTCCGCGTCTTCCATTAATTCTTTTAAGTGATGCTCGTGGAAGTTACATACGCCGATTGCGCGAACACGTTTGTCTTTATATAATTTTTCAAAAGCGCGCCAAGTGTCTTTGAATTTACCTTTGACTGGCCAGTGAATTAAATATAAGTCTACATAATCAAGTTCTAATTTGCGTAAACTTTCATCAAATGCAGCCAAAGTAGATTCATAACCTTGCTCAGCATTCCAAAGTTTCGTTGTTACGAATAAGTCTTCTCTCTTAATTCCAGACTCTTTAATCGCTTGTCCAACGCCTTCTTCATTTTTGTAAGCAGCTGCTGTATCAATGCTAATGTAACCAGCTTCGATTGCCCATTTAACAGAATTTACTGCTTCATCGCCGTCTTGCACTTTCCATACGCCAAATCCTAAACGGGGCATTTCTACACCATTTGCAAGTTTCACTGTATCTTTTAAGTTCAATTTATCCGCCTCCTAAAAGTAATAACACGTTTACTATACACCTTAGAGTATACTCAAAGGCAAACATTTGGCTTTTCGATTTTCAAGGTGCTATTATTAAGAAAAAAAGAGGTGGTTTTAGTGCAACAAACAATCAAAGAAGCTTCCGAACACACGGGTTTAAGCGCCCATACGATTCGCTACTATGAACGAGAAGGATTAATTCCTTTTCTAGCACGCGATAAAAATAATAACCGGATTTTTGATAATGATGCCCTTCACTGGCTTGAACTACTCACCTGTTTACGCGTCACCGGAATGCCCCTTGCTAAACAAAAAGAAATAGTTGAACTAACTAAAGGTGGTGACGGTACTGTCTCTGAACGAATCGCTGTACTGAAAGAACATCAACAAGATATGTACCGCCGGCAAGCAGAGCTAGACCGAGCATTTAAAAAAATCGAGAAAAAATTAGCTTGCTACGAAGAGTTAGAACAAGAAGTAAATAAAAGTGTGGACCAGTTTAGCTAACTGATCCACACTTTTTTATAGTTGTTTTTTCTTTTTTCGGTGTCTTCTAATAAGATAAATAAATAGACCAATGATTACGACAAGTAGAATCCCACCAACAATCGCAATGTTTTTTACGTTTGGTACGGTGACTTCAAAATACATTTCGGATTTTTTGTCGAGAGGCACATCCCAAGTGAGCTTACCGCCATCCACACTTTTAGCATTGTTCTCTCCAATTGACGAAATCGGTAAATCCAAAATAAATGTATAATCAACTTGGCTTAAAATTTCTTTTGGAAACGGAACATCCGCCACTTCTTTTTTCCATATCTTTTCGATGTCAATATCGGCATCTACTTTGATTTTTTGTGTGAAGAAACTTTTGCTATTGGTAATTTTTACCCCAAAATCTTCCGGTTTCATATCGCTTTTCGTTGTTTCATTTTTATCTACTTTCTTTTCAATATGATAGCTTGTATTTGATTTTTTATCTACTGTAAATCCAGCTTCTTTCAGTTTAGCTTCTACTTCATCCGAGTAACTTGAGGCGAAAATCCCTGCTACAGAAGAAATATCGATATCAAAGGAAATGGTCGCTTCCCCTTTTTTATCCACTTTTACTGTATTTGTTACATCGGCACATCCAGCAAGAACTAGAACCAAACTTAGTACCACTGTGAAAATAATTTTTTTCATTGGTTGGCCTCATTTCTTATTTTTGCATATGTTCATATTCGTGACCGCTAAGTGTGATTTCTCCAGTTACATGAAATCCTAGACGTTCATAAAGCCGCTTGGCATGCGGATTTCCTTTGTCACAATTTAGTCCAACTACTTTTTCACCATCTTCTGCAGCAATTTCTGTTAATTTTGCAAGAAGTGCTGTTCCAACACCATGACCACGATATTTTTCGTTTGTAACAATCGAATCTAAGTACCATTCACCAGGAAATGTTTCTTTATCGGCAAATATTGGTTCTTCGTATCTGATGCCGTGTTTCTTTGCAATCTCGTTCCACGCGCGGTCGATTTCAGGTTCGATTTCACCAGGATACCCTGCCAGAACTCCCGCAATATCCCCTTCTTTTTCATACACATGCAGATGTCTATAACTATAACGATAATCTTCTGTTTGAATCGCTTCAATTAGCGCATTCGTAATTGCTTCTTCCGTCTCTACTTCTAAAATAGGTAATTCCATATCTTTCCATATTACTAGTAAAAGTGGTGCTATTTTTGGTGCATCTGATTTTTTCGCATGTCGAATCAATTTTACGTCCTCATTTCTAATTTCATTGTCTCATTTTACTATTCTTTCCGCCCCACTTGCAAAAATAAAATGCTATTAGGATTACTTTCCTCCAAATAGCATTTTATTCTTATTGCTGTGCTGCTTTTTGTAAGAAGTCTAATGCTTTACTTGTTAAATCTGTATCTTCCATAATTTTAGGTTCTTCTTGCGTTAATAATTTGGTCAGTTTTTTTGTCTCTTCAAACGTTAAATGTTCTAAATTTTTCAAGCTGTGTGCTATTGGTAAAACCGATTTCATATAAGCTTTCAGCGCTTCCAATCCTAGATTTTCTGTCAAAATACCTTGGCGTAATAAGAGCCTTGCTTTCTCGGTAAAATCTGCATCTAAACTGACATCATAGCCTAAATGTTGTTGCTCGGTATCATGATTGTCTAAAAAATGCACTTCGATGGCAATCTGTTCTACCTCATACACCCGTAAACGAATACGCATATCTGACTCAAAGACTAGTTTCACACGAAAATCTGCCCCTAGCGCCTCGTTCATTTCTACTACTTCCCCTAAAAGCCAAGCATGAAAAGCTAGTAGTTTTTGACGTACTTTATTATTTTTAATATGTTCCAAAACATACGGAAGCACGATTTTATTTGCATCGTCCGTCCAGTAAGTTGGTAGATCCCGCCAATATTTTTCTGTATCTGTACTCGTTCCATTGACTAGAAGAAGCGGATACGGATAGGCACTCATATCACAAAATTGATTTTTTTGAAGTTCATATAAAAATGGAATCGTTTTTTTCACCGTTTTATTTTCGATTCCAAGTTTTTCAACAAGAGGTGCGATAACGATAGCAATTTCTCCGATAACTTCCTCAGCCCTCATTTGCGCCGCTTCATTTCCCGGATAGCGTGTACCGATATTTTTACCAAAGTTACGCTCTAATAATGCGGCTACCAATTTTTCTGTTTCATTCATATAGTTGCCCTCCTTCAAGCTTTTGCTCTTTTTCGCTGAATAAGCTTTTGAATTTCTACAAATAGGAGTGGGAACATCGAGAGGATGAATGCGAGAATCCAGTGCGTTAAGCTCATTTCTACTAAGAAGAACATGTTCGCAAGTGGTGGAATAATCGCAAGTCCTAAAATAATCAACATCGAACAAATCGCGCTAAAGAACAAGCCTCGGTTGGATAAAAATCCGATAGTGAAAATCGACTTATCACTTCTTACGTTGAAAATATGCGCGACAGATGACCATGCTAGAATAACAAACGCCATCGTCATCCCAACTTCATAGCTTGCACCAATCGAATTATTAATCGTTACAAACTGCCCGATATAAAATCCTGCAAGTGTCACAATCGTAAAGACAACAGCTTGTATCGCCATTTTCTTTCCAAGGCCATTCGCAAAGATCCCTGCATTTTTTGGAATTGGCTTACGCTCCATAATCGAGTCATCTGCCTTTTCACGACTTAAGAAGAAGCCTGGAATCCCATCAGACACAACGTTGATTAATAGCAACTGAACAGCTACAACCGGCGCGCCCCAGCCAAGAATAATCGCAATTAACATAATGAAAATTTGAGAAAAGTTTGTACTTAGTAAAAAGTAAATCGTTTTGCGGATATTCTCATAGGCTGTACGCCCTTCTTTGACTGCATCTACAATCGTTGCAAAATTATCGTCGGTTATAACCATATCTGCAGCGTTTTTAGATACATCTGTTCCAGTGATTCCCATCGCAGCACCAACATCCGCTGCTTTTAGAGCTGGCGCATCATTTACACCATCACCTGTCATTGTTACAATTTCACCATTTTTCTGCCAAGCTTTAACGATTCGAATTTTATCTTCTGGACTAACACGCGCATATACCGCATAATCTCGAATGTTTTTCTCCAGATCTGCTTCTGACATTTCAGCAAGCTCTGCTCCAGTAATCGCTTTGTCCCCATCCGTTAAAATACCAATTTCTTTTGCAATTGCTGATGCCGTTACAATGTGGTCACCAGTAATCATTACAGTCTTAATACCCGCTTTTTTCGCCGCTAACACAGCCGCTTTACTTTCTGGTCTCGGTGGGTCAATCATCCCAACCATCCCAGCAAAAGTTAAGTCTGTCTCAAGCGCCTCACTAGACAAGTCTGTCGGCATTTCTGCATATTTTTTATACGCAACAACTAGCACCCGAAGCGCATCTTCCGCAAAACTGTCATGTACCCGCTCCGCTTCCGCTAAAAACTCCTCTGAAAAATTTACGGGAATTCGGTCAAAAGCACCTTTTGTAATAGAAAGAAATCCGTCTTCTACTTGGTGAATCGTCGTCATAAGCTTTCTATCTGAATCAAAAGGAAGTTCGAACACGCGTGGATATTTAGCTTCCAATGCTTTTTTAGTTGTTCCTTTTTCTTCTAGTAAACGGATAATCGCGCTTTCGGTTGGGTCACCAATGATGGTTTCTTCGCCGTCAGTTACATCAATCGTCGCGTTACTGGAAAGACTCAGCATTTCTAATACTTTTTGTTCTGCAGTATCAAATTCAGCTGTTGCTTTTATCGGCGCATGGTCTGCTGCCCAGATTTGTTGGATAATCATTTTATTTTGCGTTAATGTTCCTGTTTTATCAGAACAAATAACAGATGTATTTCCGATTGTTTCTACTGCAGGAATTCGGCGGATAATCGTATTTTTCCGCACCATATTTTGAACGCCGTAAGCAAGTGTTAATGTCACAATAACTGGTAATGTCTCAGGAACTGCTGCTACCGCTAGAGAAATCGCAATCATCAACGTTTCAATAATCGTTTCACCGTACACATACACATCAATGATAAAAATTAAAATACCTGCTAAAAGTGCTACAATACTAAGTCGTTTTGCTAATTCTTTTAAGCGAAGTTGTAAAGGCGTCATCAGTTTTGAGGTGCTGTTTAAAAGTCCAGCAATTTTCCCCATCTCTGTTTCCATCCCAATTTCTACGACAACCGCCGTGGCGCGGCCATTCGTTACAAGACAGCCTGAGTAAAGCATATTCAGACGGTCGCCAATTGGTGCTTTTTCCGAAACAACCGCATTTGCGTCTTTTTCAACCGGAACACTTTCACCAGTTAACGCAGATTCCTCGACTTGCAAACTGCTACTAGAAATAATCCGTGCATCTGCTGGAATCATATCTCCTGCAACGATTTCAATAATATCCCCTGGCACTAATTCCGTTGCGTCCACTTGCATCCGCACACCATCACGAACGACCGTCGTTAAATGCGCATTCATACTTTGTAATGCAGCAAGTGCTTTCTCGGCGCTGTTTTCTTGGTAAATGCCGAGCACCATATTCAACACGACAATTCCTAAAATAACAACAACCTTCGCCCAACCATATCCAGTTGTAATTGCTAAATAAGCCGAAATCGCCGCTGCAAAAAGCAACACAATCGTCGTAATTTCAACTAAATGGTGACCAATTTTTTGAAGAAGTGATTCTTTCTTCCCCTCTTCAAATTCATTCGTCCCGAACTCTGCATGTTTTTGTTTCACTTGTTCTTTCGTTAACCCTGTGTCTAAATTCGTGTGTAGTTTGCTGAGAAGTTGCTCAATTGACTCTTTTACCCAAAGCATACATCTACCTCCTACGCACCTACTCCCAAAAGCAAGTACTTACTTTATTTTGTTGCAAAAAAATATTAATTTAAATATATCCGATTTCTTAGTGTAATTGTATAATATATCACGTTTATTTGCAAGCATTTTGTTTTTATTCACAAATCCTTATTATTTTGAGACATGACTTCGCAGTAGATTAGGCTTATACTAAAGCTATTAATTGTATAGGAGATGATGAGATGTCTTTTGCAGTTCCTTACTTAGTTTTTAACGGAGAAGGTCAAGATGCGCTAACATTTTATGCAGATGTGTTTCAAGCTGAGATTACAAACGTTCAGCGTTTTAAAGAGATGAACAATTTTGATGGTGATGCCGTTTTTGGCGAACGATTGATGCACAGCCGTTTAGCTAAAAATGGCGAAGAATTTATTTATATTACCGATGCACCTTATGATGGTTTTACAACCGGGAACCGCGTGACGATCTTGATTAATTTTGAAACAGAGGATGATATTAAGTACGCCTATGAAGTTTTGAGTGCTACGGGCAAAGTGGAAATGGAGTTGCAAGTGGCGTTCTGGGGTTCGACTTATGCGCAGGTGACGGACCGGTTTGGGGTGTTTTGGCAGCTTAATTTTTATAAAAAAAGTTGAGCTTAGTATGCGCTCAACTTTTTTTATAAATCTTTTATCATAATAATATCAGTTTGACAATCATCGCCCATGAAAAAATCATGTTGTCCATTTTTAATAAAACCCAGCTTTTCATAAAATTGAATAGCGTTCTTATTCTTTTCCCAAACGCCTAACCATATTTTTTCTACCCCAACTTCTTTCGCTATCTCTATTGCTTGATTAAATAACTCTTTACCTAATCCCTTTTTTTGGAATGACTTCAATACATAAATACGCTCTATTTCGATTGTATTCCCAGCTATTTCTTCTGTTTGAGCATCTCCTATATTTAGTTTTAAATAACCAGCAATAGCTTCTTGGTGAAAAACAAAATAAAAATAGGAATGTGGTTTTTTTAGTTCATCGCTTAATTTTTTAGCCGTAAAATTTGTTTTTAAATATGCATCCATGTTTTCTGGTTTATTTTGCACTCTAAATGTTTCATCAAATGTCTTATAACTTATTTCTAAGAGTGCTTGGGAATCACTTATTGTACATAATTTTATCATTACTTTTCCTCCAAATTAATAACTTCTTTTACTGCCTTTTTTTACAAATAACCAGTCATCTGCAATATTTTCTTTGACCTTCTTGAGCGCATCGGCGAGCATATTAATTTCAGCCTCAGTAAATCCCTTTAAAGCTACTGCATTGGAGTATTCATTCTCGCGGATAATTAAGGGATATAGTTGCTGTCCTTTCTCTGTTGGGAATAATAGTTTATTTTTTTTATTATTCTTATCCTGTTTCTTTATAATCAAACCGTTTTTCTCTAACTTCTTAATAGCTCTCGAAGCAGTGGTTCGATCGATTTTTAAAATATCTACTAGTTTTTCTTGAATAATCCCTTGGTTCTCGCAAATTCTAACTAGATAGATAAATTGCCCTTTTGCTAGATTTAATTCTTTAAATTCGATATTACTTATTGAATCAAGTGCACGTGCAATTACACCTATATCTCTTAATATATCTTTCATCGCCAATCTCCTTTTGTTGCATTTGCAATAATATAGCTTTACATAGTATAACATAGAGGATGTATTGATGAAACAGAAATGAATTTTTCTACTAACTAAAAAAGCCGTATCAGCACTAAGTGAACTGGCACGGCTTTTTATAACTTACTAAAAATCCAAATATTATATTAAGGAATTTATCAAAGTTATTTTACTCAAACGTTTCAAAAGAAAGCAGTTTGAAACATTATTTTAATTCTAACCCAGCAATCACTTTCTTAGCATCTGTCATCATCTCTTCGATAACATCTTTACAAGGTTTGATTTCTGTAATTAAGCCAGCGATTTGCCCGGCCATGACGGATCCGTTGTCTGTGTCGCCTTCTTGTACTGCTTTTCGTAAAGAACCTAAAGTTAGCTCTTCTAACGTGTCGCGATCGGCGTTTTCTTCTTCTAAACGGATGTATTCTTTGATCATTTTGTTTTTAATCGAGCGGACTGGTGCGCCTGCTTTTCGTCCGGTAACCATTGTGTCGCGGTCGGAAGCTTTAATCACGGCTGCTTTGAAGTCTGGGTGTACTGGGCATTCATCGGTTGCTAGGAAGCGTGTGCCGATTTGGACACCTTTTGCACCTAGAGCTAGCGCTGCGACGATTCCGCGACCATCTGCAATTCCACCTGCGCCAATGACTGGGATAGTAACGGCATCCACGATTTGAGGTAAAAGCGCCATTGTTGTTGTTTCGCCGACGTGTCCGCCTGCTTCTGTTCCTTCTGCGATAACTGCATCTGCGCCCATTTTTTCCATACGTTTAGCAATCATCACGGATGGGACAACGGGAATCACGATAATTCCAGCTTCTTTCCAAATTGGCATGAACGTTTTTGGCGTTCCCGCTCCGGTTGTAACGATTCCCACTTTTTCTTCAATAATTACTTCGGTTAATTCGGCAATATTGGTCATCATTAGCATTAAGTTGACGCCAAATGGTTTATCTGTCAGTGCTTTTGTTTTTTGGATTTCTTCGCGTAGCATGTCGGCAGTCATTCCGCCAGAAGCGATAATTCCTAAACCGCCTGCATTAGACACAGCGGCTACAAGTGGAGCTTTGGCAATTTGAGCCATCGCACCTTGGATAATCGGATATTTAATATTTAATAAGTTCGTAATGGACATCTTTTTCCTCCTGCGTTCTTGTTTGTTTTATCACAATTTAGTATATCAAAAAACAGCCCTATAAACTAGAGCTGTTTTTCGGCTTTAATTGGACTCTTCAGCATCCACTGCTAGTAAGACACAGCCAGTTATACCAGCATCATCTTCTAGTTTTGGAGGAACGATGTATTCGTCTAAATCCGGCAATTGCACATAATTGTTCACGAGTGCCTTCAATTTTTGGCGGACAAGTGGGAAAAGTTGACGTTGTTTCATGACGCCTCCACCTAACACGATTCTTTCTGGGGATAAGATAAGTGTGTAATTCATTAAAGCTTGCGCGATATAATGCGCTTCTAAATTCCACACTTCTTCATTATCCGCAAGTTCTGCCGCTTTTTGACCCCAACGTTTTTCAATTGCTCCACCTGCTGCAAGACCTTCTAAACAGTCGCTATGACTCGGGCAACTTCCTATAAAACGGTCACGCTTATGACGGCGCACCATAATATGTCCCATTTCTGGATGAGAAAAACCTTCTAGAATTTTACCAGAAACAACTGCTCCACCACCGATTCCTGTTCCGATCGTTAAATAAATACAACTATCCAAACCTGCTGCCGCGCCTAAACTTACCTCTCCTAAAGCGGCTGCATTAACATCCGTCGTAAAACCAATAGGTACATTAAATTCCTTTTTCATTGCACCAACGATATCATAATTGCGCCATGCAAGCTTTGGTGTTTGCGTGATATAACCGTATGTAGCACTTGATTTCCGAATATCAATCGGTCCAAATGAGCCAATCCCAATTGCTTTTAATTCATCCTCATACTGTTTAAAAAATTGAATGACTGCTTTCATTGTTTCTGCTGGCTCCGTTGTCGGGTAGCTCTCGCGTTTAATAATTTTCCCTGACTTTTCTCCGATTGCTACGACAAATTTAGTTCCTCCTGCTTCAATTGCTCCATAAACCATTCAAAAAAACTTCCCTTCTCGTAAGTTTTATAACGCTTTCATTTTACAATAGATTTTTGGAAAAAGAAACTTATTTTCTAAAAACTTATAATTTTAATTCTAAATACCTAATTTAACAGATATTTAAACGCAAAATTTTACTTCTTAAAAATCCACTTCACAAGTCGCGCATATTCATCAAAAAATGGAGGGATTTCAGATGGATTTAATCCGTATTCCATATTATTTTTAATCCCTTGGTTGTACCATTTTTGCAGATCATAGCCGCGTTTAAAATAGCTCCAGACAGACTTTCCTTCTGAGCTTAAGGCATATTTGACGGATGTTAGATTGTCTAGCTTATCTGCAACAATTAGAGCTTTTTCTTCTAAGTTTCCAGTGCGCACTTGTTCGATTGTGTGTGCTTTTCGTTCTTCCCAGGATAAGGTTTTATTTTCTGTATGAGACGCTACTAAATCGGCTACTTCATCGCCAAAAGTTGCGCGAATATCGGCATCGGTCATTTCCGTATCCTCAACGGCATCGTGCAGTAATCCCGCAACAACAACTTCTTCGCGAAAACCAGCGCGGCGCAAAATTCTCGCTACGTTTAAGGGGTGCGAAAAATAAGGCTCGCCAGTAATTTTGCGAACTTGTCCACTATGCGCTTCAATCATCATCTGTCTCGCTTTTTCATACATAAAAAGAAGCCTCCACTCAGAATCTATGTCTATACTATACAAGATTCGAGCGAGGCTTTCTAGTTTTTTAATTGTAAAAAGTAATTTCACGACCATTTAAATCTTGTACTGGTCGACTTGTATTACCAATTGCTTTTTCAAATTCAGTGAAATCTTCTTGGCCAAGTGTCTTCGCATTTTTTAACACGATCCAAGTCACGCCTTCCACGGTTGGTGGTGTCGTCCGTGAACCTTGGTACGTATAGAAAACACGTTCTTTTGGCATAAATTCATTCACGTCTAAAGTAATTTCCCGTTCTGTTTCAAAATCAGCGAACACTTCTGGGAAATAGGTTGGTAAATCTTTGAATTCGACATTATTTGTATTATCAATTTCCATCCAAGCACTCATAACAAGCGTTGTGCCGTCTGGTTTTTCATGAACAAAATGCCATTCAATCGGATATATATAACCGTCAAGCAAATGCTCAGCCGGAATATGGGCATGGAATGATACAAGTGGATAATATTCGCCGTTAAAGCGTAACCCTTGTTCTTTATCATGCGGAAAAACGTGCACCGATTGTTCAATTCTTCTAATCGTATAGTCTGTTTCTTTATAGTAAAACTTCATTGTTGATGGTTTTAATTTCACAACGTCAGCTTGTTCGATATTTACTGGCGATTGTGCCTTTCCAGTATGTGCGATTTCAAAGTCAGAGCAGATATGCCCCCACATTTCTGGCCCAGTCTTTTCATCGTAACCCCATAACACTTTCTCCTTAGTCATAACCATTTCTCCTTTTCGAAAAAAATTGCGTAACATTATTTTAGCGGATAGCTGATCTATTCCACAAGTAATTTGCTTAATGTTCGTGTTTTGACTTTGGTGTGAACTCGCGTGAAGATACTGGTGGCTTTATTTCCGGTACATCTTAAACTCCAAAAATAATTCATTATAATACGACAGCATTCGTTTACCAAGGTTATCATATACTTCTAAATTATTCAGTTCGTCCATATCCGGATAAAAACGTTCATCACTCGAAATTTCTTTTGGTAACAATTCGACAGCTTTTGCATTTGGTGTTGCATAGCCAACATATTCAGCGTTAATTGCGGCATTTTCTGGTTTTAGCATGAAGTTAATAAATTTATGCGCGCCATCGACATTTTTCGCTGTTTTTGGGATGACCATGTTGTCGAACCATAAATTGGAGCCGTCTTTTGGAATTACGTATTCTAAATCTTCATTTTCACTTAACATTTCCGCCGCTTCTCCGGAGAAAGTAACCGCGACACCCGCCTCATTGTCCGCCATGAGAAGTTTAATCTCATCGCCAACAATTGCTTTAACATTCGGTGTCATCGTTTCTAGCTTGTCTCTGGCAGCTTGTAGGTGTGCTTTATTCGTATCGTTCAGTGAGTAACCCAGACTATTCAGCCCAAGCCCCATCACTTCACGCGCCCCATCAATCAGCAAGATTTGGTTCTTCAACTCAGGATCAAATAGCGCATTCCACGTATCGAAATTCTTATCCGGGAACATTTCTTTATTATAAATAATGCCAAGCGTTCCCCAGAAATAAGGCATCGAATATTTATTATCATCATCAAACGACAAATCCATAAAACGCGGATCAAGGTATTTTTCATTTGGTAATTTGGAATGGTCAAGTGGGATCAGCAAATTTTCTTCTTTCATTTTGCTAATCGCATAATCACTTGGCACCGCAATATCAAAGGTCGTTCCACCTTGCTCAATTTTCGTCATCATCGCTTCATTAGAATCAAATGTTTGGTAAATGACTTTGATACCTGTTTCTTTTTCAAATTTAGTAATGAGTGATGGATCAATGTAATCGCCCCAGTTATAAATCGTCAGCGTATTACTCCCAGCATAGCCCTCCGAACGGTTCATCGTTGTTGCAAGTAACATCATTAGGAGCGCGACGACAATTACTGGTACAAAAATTTTCAGCAGTTGCTTCATTCTTTCGTCGCCCCCGTCCGAATATTTTTACTTGTATTACGTTGGTTGATAAAGTAATAACCAATCACGAGAATAATCGTGAATAGGAAAATCAGTGTCGACAAAGCATTGATTGAAAGCGAAATCCCCTGTCTTGCTCGGGAATAGATTTCTACCGCTAAAGTTGAGAAGCCATTTCCGGTTACAAAGAAAGTGACCGCAAAATCATCTAGCGAGTATGTCAACGCCATGAAAAATCCAGCTAACACGCCTGGCATAATATAAGGCAGAATAACTTTTGAAAGAACTTGCCACTGGCTTGCACCTAAGTCGCGCGCCGCATCCATTAACGTCGGGCTCATTTCTTGTAATTTCGGCAAAATCATCAATACGACAATCGGAATACTAAAGGCGATATGCGATACTAGGACGGAAATAAAACCTAATTTTACGCCTAAAATCGTAAAGAAAATCAAGAAACTAGCACCGATAATAACGTCAGGACTAACAATCAACACATTATTCAAACTTAAAAGCGAGTTTTTCGCAAATGGTTTTGGCATAAATTTAATCGCCAGCGCCCCGCAAACTCCAATAATAGTCGCAATCACAGAAGAAAGTAGCGCAATCACAAACGTATTTAGCACGATAATCAGTAAGCGTGTATCTTGGAAAACTTCTTTATAATAGCCAAGCGTAAAACCACTAAAATTATGCATCGTGCCGCCTTTATTAAACGAATAAAAAATCAAATAGAAAATCGGCGCATATAAAATCACAAAAACAAGCACTAAATAAATCGTACCCCATTTACTTTTCTTCATTTACGCGCACCTCTTTTCTTTTTCGAACCTGTTAGGAACATAATTAAAATCATCGCAATAATTAAAAATACGCCAATTGTCGAACCCATTCCCCAGTCTTGCGTTACTAGGAAATGTTCTTCAATCGCTGTTCCGAGCGTAATGACACGGTTTCCTGCAATTAATCGTGTAATCATAAAGAGTGATAGTGCTGGAATAAAGACAGCCTGACACCCTGATTTCACGCCATCAGCAGTGAGTGGGAAAATCACCCGTCTAAATGTCGTCAAACTCGATGCGCCTAAATCACGCGACGCTTGAATCAACGTCGGATTAATTTCCTCAATTGCATTAAAAATCGGTAATATCATAAACGGAATAAAAATATAGGTCGATACAAATAAGAAACTAAAATCCGTAAATAAAATCTGTTTCGAGCCAATTCCAAGTATTTCTAAAAACTGATTCGCCGCCCCATATGTCCCAAAAATCCCAATAAAGGCATACGCTTTAAGCAGCAAATTAATCCAAGTTGGCAAAATAATAAGTAGCAACCACAATTGTTTATGCTTTAGTTTCGTTAACAAGTAAGCCGTTGGGTACGAAATCAGCAGTGTGAAAACCGTAATTAAAAACGCATACCAGAACGAACTCGCCGTCATTTTTAAATAGACAGGGGTGAAAAAGTGAATATAATTATCTACAGTAAAATTGCCGTCAACATCAAAAAACGAATAATACACAATCAATAAAATCGGTGCAACAACAAAAAGTAAAATCCAAAGAACATAAGGAACAAGATAAACTGTACGGGTGCGTCTATTCATTACTGCACCTCATCGTAGCTATCAAGCCGCTTATCGAATTCTTCCTCCGTTTCCCCGAGACGCATAACATGAATTGCCTCTGGTTCAAACGCTAAGCCAATCTTATCACCCACACGAACTTTTCTAGTTGTGTGAACAAGCCATTCATTTCCATCGATATCGATACAACCTACTTCATAGTGCACACCACGGAAAAGCATCCAGTCTACGGTTACTTGCAGTTGACCTTTTTCAGCCGAAGTAATCTCTAAATCTTCCGGACGGATAACTACTTCCACGACTTCATTTGGGCGGAAACCTTGGTCGACACATTCAAAACGTCTTTCCACAAATTCCACTTCAAAGTCTTGAATCATTTTGCCATTAACAATGTTCGATTCGCCGATAAAATCTGCGACAAATTTATTTATTGGCTCGTCGTAAATATCAATTGGCGTACCACTTTGTTGAATTTCGCCTTTATTTAACACAAAAATTTCATCACTCATCGCAAGTGCTTCTTCTTGATCATGCGTCACAAAAATAAACGTAATCCCAAGACGTTTTTGTAAATCGCGCAATTCATATTGCATCTCTGTACGTAATTTTAAATCAAGTGCTGATAGTGGCTCATCAAGCAAAATAACTTCTGGTTCATTGACGATTGCCCGAGCGATTGCGACACGTTGTCTTTGTCCGCCAGACATTTCGCTAATTTCTCTTTTTTCGTATCCTTTTAAGTTAACAAAGCGCAAAGCTTCTTTTACTTTTTCGTCAATTGCTTCTTTTTTCAATTTTTTAATGCGCAGTCCAAAAGCGACATTTTCATACACATTTAAATGTGGAAATAAAGCATAATCTTGGAAAACGGTATTTACCGGTCGTTTGTTGGCTGGAATTTGGTTAATTACTTTATCTCCTAGGTAAATTTGTCCTTCTGAAGCTTCTAAAAATCCAGCAATTAAGCGCAAAATGGTTGTTTTTCCGCAACCAGATGGTCCAAGCAAAGTATAAAACTTCCCTTTTTCTATTTCAAAGCTGACATTGTCAAGCACTGGTGGATCATTATCAAATTGTTTTGTTACGTTTTCAAAACGAATAATTGTTTCTGTCACAATCATTTACCTCCCTTATAAATATGACTCTGTCGCTACTAAGATGAGTGTTGCATGTTCACTCGATCGATTAATTATTTGATGTTCATCTGCGGCGTGGAAATAAATTGCTTCTCCTTTTTTGGCTACATACTCATTTCGACCAAGTAGCACGGTCACTTCCCCTTTTAACACATAAGCAAAAGTTTCTGAAAGTGATGGTTCAAAGCTTTTAAAACAGCTATTTGCCTCTATTTCAAGCAGTACCGGCTCCATTTCTTTTTCATTCGATTCTGGAACAAGCCACTTTATTCTGTAACCTTTTTCTTCATCTTCAAAGAAAGTATGCTCTAGTTCTCCGTAAATTACTTTTTGATTGTGTTCTTCTTCATCAAAGAAATCTTTCGGAGTGGAACCTAACACTTCCAAAATAGCAAATAACGTTTCAATGGAGGGAGAACTTAAATCTCGCTCTAGTTGAGAAATATATCCCTTCGTCAAATCCGTTCGTTCGCCTAATTCTTCTTGTGTTAAATTCTTACTGAGCCTAAGATTTTTAATGCGTTTGCCAATTTCCATGTCGATGTCCTTTCTTTCAAGTTTAGTGATAGTAAACCTCAAGTTATAGAAGTTTACTAATATTAAACATAAAGTTTACTTACAGCAAGCTACATTATACAACAAAGCTTTCACATGAACAATAGTTTTTTTGAATTTCCCTAAGATAGACAACGTTTAATTTTAGTGCTAAAATTTCCTTAATAAAACAGCTTAGGTGGCAGATATTCATGAAAAAATATCACTTTTCAGAACTCAATATCAATATAGGTACCGTGCTTCTTATAATTATGATTAGCTTTACCTTTATTACTTTTATAATAATTGCAATGACACTTCCGGTACCATGGGAATATTTTGTTCTTCTTTTTGCCCTAGCCCTCATGTTCTCAGTATTTTTCAAGAGGCTTTTTCCAAGTAACTTTTCTGTTAGTGAAGAAGCTTTTTACTATAAAGAAAAAGCATATCCTTATAGCGAATATCTTATCGAATGTGATGCAAAATTAATTCGCTTTAATGGAGGCTCCAGAGGGATGCCTTACTATCGAATTGTAATCATAAATAAAGATACACGCGCAGAAAAACTAATTCGAGTATACAATGCAGAGCGTAGATACAAGAACGCAAATAAGCATATGCAAGAACTAATGGAAGAACTACGTAATGAAATCAATCAATATCAAGCTTAACTAAAACATCTTAGGTGGTACTCGAAAATGAAAACCTACCCTTTCTTTAAATATAATATGAATATCAAAACATTTTTTATGTTTATTGTTTGTTTTGCAATACTTAGCCTTGGACTATATTTTTTAATTACCTTTGATTCACTCCGTATTTGGCAATTTTTTGGTATATATACCATTTTTAGCGCGTATACTATTTACGTACTGACTACTTATGTTAATGGTACTGTTTCCGTTAATAGTCATGCGCTCTTTTATAAAAAAGGGTTTTCGGATAAAAAGTATCTTTTCAATCAATATATGCTGGAGTGTGACACCAGATTGCACGGGCGGACCTCTTCTTTTCTTCCCTTTTACACAATCAATATTCTTGATTTAGAGACAGGCAAAGAAACAAAAATTAAGATTCGTAATGCAGCTATCGTTCACAGAAATGGCAGAAAAAAATTCCATTTAGAAATAGAAAATCTCGCTGAACAATTAAAAAAAATACAAGCTAAATAGAAAGCCCTAAGAACAAGACAATGTTCTTAGGGCTTTTTGTCATTCTAAAAAATCATCATACAAATACGTTTCAATCATATTTAAATTCTGGCGTAAGTCTCGTGCTAAATCTCTAGAGATTCCGCCTTTTTCAAACATATTTTGGATAATATCACGTTCTAATTGGAAAGCCACCACTTGGACTTCGCGTTTTTTCTGTTCGAATTTTGCTCGCTTGCCTCGAGGACTATGCTCTTTTCTTACGCGTTCTAGAAAAATAGTATGTTCGGTAATTAGCGGTCCAATAACATCAGCATTTTCTTTCGTTAATTGTTCTTTGAGTTTAGAAATAATGAGTATTTCATTTTCTTCTCGTAATTGACGAATTGCTTGGAATCGTTCGCTGTCTTTAGAAATACCTTTTTTCACTTTATGCGTTATTCTACCCCATTTTTTCGGGTGAATGACAAGCATTATTAGACGATAAAGGAACATCCATGCTGTTTTTACTTTTGTCCGGAAGCGTTGTTTGATTGCTTGTTCCATCATATTAAGATAGTGTTGATAACGATAACTATCTGTAGCAACAATGCGTCCTTCATCGGTCATTTTTTGGGTGTTTTCACGTTCCCACTGGATGATTTCTAATCGTTTCGCACGTTCTCTTTCATCCATGCCTCGATTCGAACTATTATTTTGCTGTAAATCGTAAATTCTTTTGCGATAATCTTCAATTACTTCATCCGTTGCTGCTTTCGTTTCAGGTAGCGTCTGCTCTTTTAATTCTCTAATCACGTTTCTCAGGATTCGAATCCGCGTTGCAATTTCAGCTCGTTCATCTTCCGTTGTCACTTCTTCACTTTTGGCAAGTAACGGTAAAATAAATGTCGCAATCACTAATGTACAAAGAATAACACCGGATGCAATAAAAATAATTAGTGAGCGCTGCGGAAATAGTGATCCGTCATCTAAGAAAAATGGAATTGCGAGCGCACTGGCAAGTGTAACTGCCCCGCGAACACCAGAAAGCGATGTAAGTACAACCGGTCTAAATTTAGGTAGTTGTGTTTTTTTATTTTGTTTCTGTCTTTGCTTCGCGCCGATGCTCCACGATATGTATACCCATATAAAGCGCAGTAAAATTAAGGCTGCCGTGATAGACAAAATGTAAGCCATTACTTGTAAATTACTACTTCCAGAATCATTCCACACTACTTCTGTAATCGCAGGAAGTTGTGTTCCTAATAATAAAAATACTAAGCCATTTAAAACAAAAATGATAACCGACCAAGTGCTCTGCGAAACCACATTTAATTTCACTAACTGAGGATCCATTTTCTTTTGTTCCATTGAGTGCATAATTCCAGCTGCAACAACCGCTAAAATCCCAGAAACATGTATTTCTTCCGCTGCTAAATAAATAATAAATGGTGTCAAAATTTGGATAAGCATATGAAACGTAACATCTTCCATTCCAAGGCCGCGAACCCATTTTAACAATCGGAATTTTAACCAACTCAAAATAAGTCCGACTAAAATACCACCAATAGCTATAACAAAAAAGCTAATACTCGCATCCATTAAACTGAACACGCCGGTTACCATAGCTGCAATCGCGAACTGGAAGGCAACTAGTCCTGACGCATCATTAATTAATGCCTCACCTTCAAGCAAATTCATAATCCGTTTGGGTAAATTAATCCGCCCAGAAAGAGAACTAACTGCTACAGCATCCGTTGGCGCAAGAGCTGCTGCTAAGGCAAAAGCAGCTGCTAGTGGAATCGTCGGAATCATCCAGTGAACAAAATACCCAATCACGACAACCGTTGCAAACACCAGTCCGAGCGCTAATACTAAAATCGGCATTCGCATACCCCAAAGAGCTGCTTTATCAGTCTGCCTGCCATCATTAAATAGCAAAGGCGCAATAAACATGACTAGAAAAAGTTCTGGGTTTAATTGCAAATTAAACGTAATCGGCATAATGGCAATTAATACACCAAGACCAATTTGGATCAGCGGTACCGAAACAAAGGGAACAAACCGGTTGAGTAAATTAGAAATAAAGATGGCTACAAGTAATGCTAAAACATATAAAAATATCTCCAATATGTATCGTCCCCTTTCATTTTTCTCCTATATTATTATGAAGCAAAATAAACTATCTCGCAAATATAAAACAGCTTTATTTCTTTGCATCCATCTCACTTGCAAAGAAATAAAGCTCCATATTAGATTAATTTTCTTTTTCTTTTTTATATTTATCAATTTGATCATTTAAGTTTTTCATTTTTTCATCTAAATGGGTGATAATTCGTGCGGCATCTTGTAATTCATTAACTAACTCAACAGGAGCTTCTTGTTGATATTTATAATAAATTTTATGCTCCAAACTCGCCCAAAAATCCATTGCGACCGTCCGAATTTGAATTTCCACTGTCATTACCTCTGAACGATTTGTCAGGAAAACAGGAACTTCGCAGAGTAAATGTAAACTCCGGTAGCCATTAGGTTTTGGATTTGTTACATAGTCTTTTACTCGTTTAATAGTGATATCACTTTGTCCTGCAAGCATTTCGTGAATTCTAAAAATATCTGTAACAAAAGAACAAGTAATCCGAATTCCAGCAATGTCGTGCACATATTTCAGTGCATTTTCTGGGGTAATATCAACCTTTTTCTTTTCTAATTTCGCCCCAATACTTTCGAGTGATTTCACACGTGACTTCAAATGTTCCATTGGATTATAATCATGAATAAATTGAAATTCTTCATTCAATATTTTAAGTTTCGTATTCACTTCTTCTAGCGCAAAACGATGAAGAAGCATAACATTTCGCCAGTTCTTCAGCTCATCAACTGATGGTTGTTCCATGGTGACACTCCTTCCATATGTATAAACTTCCTATTCCATGTTACTACAAAATAGAGAACAGTGTAACTATATGTCTAAAGTTTCACCAGTTTCTCATGAATTTTTCATAAAAAAGCCTAGAATAAATTTTTATTCTAGGCAAAAAAATTGTTATTTTCGAAGATAAGAAATACCCGCTAAAGTAATAAGCATCCCTAAAAATACTGTAAGAGGTAATTTGTCTCCGGTTTTAGGGAGCATTTTATTCTTTATTTCATTTGTTTCTATCATTTTGATAACATTGATTGAATTTGTTTTTTCGATATTATCTTTTGGAATAATGGATAAAGGTATTTCCGAATCTTTTGGAAGAATAATTATTTCATTTGGCTTTTCTGGTTTTACATCATTCCCTCCCGGTTCAACTGGAATAATTGGATCTATTTTTTTCGAATTAGTAATAATAATGGTTACTTGTATTGGTGTTGCCTCGTTTCCTGCCGTATCTACTGCAGTTAGTGTCACCGTATAACTCCCTGCTGTACCAAAATCTACCGCATTTAAATCGACTTCAATCGGGCTACCATCATCCGTTGTCGCATGAATATCTGTTAAAAATTCGGCAGCCGTTTTTGTTGTTCCCTCTGGATAGCTGACTTTTTCATCTGCTGTAATGACAGGTTTACTTGTATCTACTGATGTAATAATAATAGTGACGTCTACTGGTGTTGCCTCATTTCCTGCTGTACCAAAATCTACCGCATTTAAATCGACTTCAATCGGGCTACCATCATCCGTTGTCGCATGAATATCTATTAAAAATTCGGTAGTCGTTTTCGTTGTTCCCTCTGGATAGCTGACTTTTTCATCTGCTGTAATTATCGGCCGAGTACTGTCTTTTGTTAATGGCTGGATTACTGTTCCTGAATAAGTCGCATTTATATTTAAAATCGTTATTTTTGTAGTAAAGTCATAAGAAAGATTGTCTTTTGTTTCGTTTAAATTCCATGATAAAGTAGGGCTATTATACGTTCCATTATCACTAATATTATTTGGTGTTACTATGTTACCAAAATTATCCATTACTTTATTTTCAATGGAAATATTTTTTTGAAAAGGTATTTCTCGATTAGTAATAATTTGGTCATTTAACTTTAGTGTCTTAAGCGTAGTTAGATTGGCTACTGGAGTTATATCTGTGATCTGATTGTTATTCAGTTCTAAATACTCAATATTTGCCCAATTACTCACTTCACTAATGTTACTAATTTGATTATTATACAAATAAACGCTTTTTAATTTAGGTAAATTTGCTGTGAAATCAATATTTCTAATCTGTGCATTATATAACCATAATGTATTTAAGTTTGTTAAGTTACCGATAACTTCTGGATTTTCTACTGGATTATTACTAAAACTAAGATATTCTAGAGCAGTTAATTTTTCTATATCACTAATATCATGTATGTTGTTACTTCCTAAACTTAATGTTTTTAGATTAACAAGATTCTTAACAGGACTAATATCTTCTACATTAGCTGTGTAACAATTAAAAATAGACAATTTAGTGAGATTTTGAACAGCACTAATATCGCTTATAGGGTTATTTCCGCAATAGAAAGTAGTTAAATTAGCTAAATCAGCCACTGGTGATATATCTGTTATTTGATTAGTATTAATTAGCAATGTGGTCAATTTCTTAAGATTTGCAACTGGTGCTATATCTGTTATTTGGTTTTTCTCTACATCTAGTTCAGTTATATTTTGAAGATACTCCACACCTTCTATTGATTTTATTCCTTTATTAATTGCTTGAAAAGATCCAGTAAGACTATTTAATTCAGTTTGCGTTACTGTATCACTAGTGCTTTTTTTATTTAATTTTTTAAGATTCAATGATTTTAAAACTTCATTAGCCATGGCAGGATCTGGAAAAACATCTTTAATTGCAGCTGGTGGTGCTACTTGTAAATTATTATCAGCTGATGGTGATTCAGTCTTCGCATGCGCATTCGGAACAAGGCCATTTAATAACAAAGTCAAAAATAATATTACGGTGCATAATTTTTTCATTCAGTTAACTCCTTTATGTTTTACCTCTATACTTATAATACATGTTTAAGAAAAAGTTTTTTTCCCAAACTAAGAGTATCCACTGCTAAACTATGGCAAAAAACCGACAAAAAAGCTTACAGATATAATCTGTAAGCTTTAGACATTTTCATTAACTAATCGGACAGCTAATCACTTCATCTTTATCCGTTACAAGCAATAAATTACGATTATAATACTGACCATCACTTTTTAGAATCATTGTTTTTTCCGTTTCGTTATAATCGATAGTTAATGCTTCTTCTAAAAACATTTCTGTCCATCGTTTAATTAGCACTGGACCAATGTTTGATTGAATTTCGTCATCTTCCGCTGTTTTCTCTTCTACCAGTCGCAATGTGAAAATACCACTATTTTCGCAAGAACAGCCTTCTGTATCATAATACAAATGTAGCCGCCCTTCTAAATTCGACCGTAGTGCAGCAAGCCGATTTTTAGCGCTATCTGTAAATGTTATATACATAACTTATCACCTCTAACTCCATTATACACTCATACTTCCAGCTTTCCTTCCGCACTGCTCACATACGATTAAATTCACAAATTAGACATTGGGTTTTCGTTCATTTGCGTGGTATGATAGGAATGTATTTACAAAGGGGGAGAAACACGCAGATGACCGCTTATCCACAATTCGATGTTATTTTAAAAGCATTAAATTTGTCTAGTGTAGGAGTAATTATCACGGATCCTGAGCAAAAAGATAATCCAATTATTTTTGTTAACACTGGTTTTGAAAATATTACCGGCTATGCTAAAGAAGAAGCACTTGGCTCCAATTGTCACTTTTTACAAGGAGACGATACTGACAAAGAAGAAGTTGCAAAAATCCGTCATGCCATTAACGAAAAATCAACTGCGAATGTTTTACTAAAAAATTACCGAAAAGATGGAACTTCTTTTATGAATGAACTTACGATTGAACCGATTTACGATGATCATGAACATTTGTATTTTGTCGGCATTCAAAAAGATGTGACAACAGAGCACGACTATCAGCTGGAACTCGAGAAATCATTAACCGAAATCGAGAAACTTTCCACGCCAATTGTTCCGATTAAAGAAAATATTTGTGTATTACCACTGATAGGCTCGCTAACACACGACCGTTTTCAGCATATGTCTGAATATGTGAGTGAATACATGGATCACGGCAAAGAAGATTATTTGATTATGGATCTTTCTGGTTTAGCCGAATTTAATGAAGATGCAGTAATGAATCTTGTAAAGTTCCACGGATTTATGAAATTAACTGGCGTAGAACTTATCATCACCGGAATTTCGCCAAAATTCGCCATGACATTAATTCGCTACGAAGAAAACCTAGCCAGCTTAACTACTTACAGCACAATCAAAGAAGCATTACAATTTTACTAAAAGATATTGCAAAATAGCCCGTTTTCCGTTATTATGGGTAAATAATCAAATATAAACCCTCATCCAAATGGTGAGGTAGAGGTTGCGAGATGCACTAGTAATTTTTTCGAGGCGAAACAAAGACGCCGACGACAAAGAATGAACAGGTTGATCGCCGAAGTGACTATTTTCTCTTTGTTTAGAAATAGTTGTTGGGACAGTTTCCTAAAGGGGCTGGACTGCTATAAGAATTTGTCGAAATTTCTTATAGGTGTGCTATCTGACAAAATGATGTTGGTAAAATACGTAACAGCCAATTTCTTGCAGATTGGCTGTTTTTGCGCACTTCCTCTGATAATAGAAAGGGAGATTTATAGTGAAAAAAGAAACACATGGCGAGATTCGTCGTGACTTAAAAACAAGGCATTTGTCCATGATTGCCATTGGTGGTTCGATCGGGACGGGATTATTTTTAGCAAGTGGTAATGCGATTCATACTGCCGGACCTGGTGGCGCGTTGGTTGCTTATGTTGCAATCGGGATTATGGTGTACTTTTTAATGACAAGTTTAGGCGAAATGGCTACTTACATGCCTGTATCTGGTTCATTTAGTACGTATGCTAGTCGATTTGTTGACCCAGCTTTCGGGTTTGCACTTGGTTGGAATTATTGGTTTAACTGGGCCATTACACTTGCGGTTGATATTTCCACTGCTGCAATTATCGTTCAATTTTGGCTACCGAATACTCCTGCTTGGCTATGGAGCGCGATTTTCTTAATTTTGATTTTTGGCTTAAATGCGCTTTCGGTAAAAGCTTACGGAGAATCAGAATATTGGTTTTCGATTATTAAAGTGGCCACCGTTATTATTTTCCTTATCGTCGGCGTGCTTACTATTGTCGGAATTCTTGGCGGCGAAGTTATCGGCTTTTCTAACTTTACAGCTGGCGATGCTCCGTTTAAAGGTGGATTTTTTGCCATCTTAGGTACCTTCTTGATTGCTGGATTTTCTTTCCAAGGTACAGAAATGGTTGGTATTGCGGCTGGTGAAAGTGCCACTCCAGAGACCAGTGTGCCAAAAGCAATTAAGCAAGTGTTCTGGCGGATTTTGTTATTTTATATTTTTGCGATTTTCATTATTGGGATGATTATTCCTTATACTAACCCGAATTTACTTAGTGCCGAGGCAACAGATGTGGCAATTAGTCCATTTACACTCGTGTTTGAAAAAGCTGGTCTTGCATTTGCGGCTTCCGTAATGAATGCGGTTATCCTGACTTCTGTTCTATCTGCTGGTAATTCAGGTCTTTACGCTTCCACAAGGATGCTTTGGGCGATGGCTCGCGATAAAAAAGCACCTAAATTCTTGGGAAAAGTAAACCGTCGTGGTATTCCGATGGCAGCATTAATCGTTACGACGATTGTTGGTGCCATGACATTCATTACAACGCTAACAGAAAATGGCACAGTAATTTATACGTGGTTACTTTCTGCCTCTGGTTTAACTGGATTTATCGCTTGGGTCGGCATCGCTATCAGTCATTACCGTTTCCGAAAAGCATTTATCAAACAAGGGCATGACTTAAGTGAACTAAAATATAAAGCGAAATTTTTCCCATTCGGACCTATTTTAGCACTTGTTTTATGTATTTTAGTCATTGTCGGTCAAGATTACGCGGCATTTTTAAAACCAGAATTTACGAATCCGGCTTGGTGGCAAAAAATCGGCATTTCGTATATCGGTCTTCCCATTTTCCTAGTTTTTTGGCTATCTTTTAAATTTACAAATAAAACTAAAGTTATTCCACTGGAAGACTGCAAATTTGATCAAAAATAAAAAAACATCTCTTGTTCATTCATTTTTACTTGAATGATACAGGAGATGTTTTTATTTACTCTTTTTCAGTAAGGTTTCGACTTTTTTATTTAGACGAATTAATTCTTCTATTTCGTTTTCGGTCAGGTTTTCGAATACTTTCATCATGGCTTTGTACATAAAAGCGTTTGCAGTAGAGCGTTTTGATAAGTCTTCTCCTTTTTTCGAAAGCTTGAGTGTTAAATCCATGCTGTCATTTGGAATTGTTTTGTTTAATTTCACTACTAAACCTAGGCTAATTAACCCGTCAACATTAGCTGCAGCCGAACTTCCAGTAATAATTAATCGTTTCGTTAAATCCGCCACTGAAATACCAGGTGTGCTGTAAATCACATTAATCATGGCAAGTTGCTGAATGGTTAATCCTAAACTCGCTGCATTTTGATCGGCATATCCCGCTGAAATTCGCTGGATTGACCAATAAGTTTTTAATAGTTCACTAATATTTTCTGTATCTGTATTAATTCCTACCATCATCCAACCTCCTCTTGTAACCTATTCTACGCACTTTAACCAAAAAACTCAATCATATTTACGAAAAAAATATATTTCTAATACGTTTTTATAGTTGCTTATTAAAAGTAAGTATGATATAGTTTACTTATAAACAGTTAAGCAATTGCTTTTCTAAGGCGTAAAAGTATTTTTTCTCAGGTTTAATTTCTTAAGATTTAGGCTAGATTATAAGAGAATGCTTTTATAAAAAACATATTTGGAGGAATGAAACAATGACAGTAGAAAAATGGAACGTAGACCCAGCACATAGTTCAATCGAATTTCAAGTAAAACACATGATGGTATCAAAAGTAAAAGGTGCATTTAGCGATTTCACAGCGGATATCGAAATGGATCCAGAAGATTTAACTTCTGCAAAATTAAACTTCTCCGTTGCAGCAGCCTCTGTTGACACTCGTCAAGCGCAACGTGATGGACATTTGAAAAGCGAAGACTTCTTTAATGTAGAAAAATATCCAAACGTGACTTTCACGGCAACAAAAATCACAGCTGACGGCGATGATGAATACGAAGTGACTGGTGACTTAACTATTCGCGACGTAACCAAACCTCTTACACTAGAAGTAAGCTACGAAGGAACAGGAAAAGATCCAAATACTGGCAACATGGTAGCTGGCTTTGAAGCAAAAGGTAAATTCAACCGCAAAGACTTTGGCCTTAATTACAATGCTGCGTTAGAAACTGGTGGCGTACTTATCGGCGACGAAGTGAAATTAAACATCCAAATCGAAGCAAGTAAATAATTGTGGAAACTACGAATAGTTAGCCTATTCGTAGTTTTTTTGTAGCTTTATTCCCCCTTTTAAGCTAAAATAGTTCTATTGTTTAAAAAAGGGGGCTAACATCGCTATGGAAAATAAACAAAATGGACAGCTAGGAGGAATTATCGCTGGCGCTCTCGCTTATGTATGTTGGGGTGTCCTTCCGATTTACTGGAAGCTAGTCACAAATGTCCCACCAATGGAGATTTTGGCCTATAGAATTATATGGTCTTTTATTTTTATGTTATTTTTGATCGTTTGTTTGCGAAAAGCTTCGATGGTTTTTCAAGAAACAAAGGACGTATTGCTTAAACCAAAAACGCTGATTGCGATTATTGCGGCAGCTTTTTTAGTGACAGCGAACTGGTATTTATTCATTTATACGGTGAATAGTGGGCATGTGACCGAAGCAAGTCTTGGTTATTACATAAATCCACTTGTAAACGTATTACTCGCAACAGTTATCTTAAAAGAACGCTTGAGTCGTGGCGAAATTATTGCTGTTATTTCTGCTACTATCGGTGTTTTAATCCTCACATGGCATCTTGGATCTGTTCCTTGGGCAGCAATCGGTATGGCTGTTACTTTCTCGCTTTACGGGCTAATAAAAAAAGTCGTTTCCGTGTCTGTTTGGACTGGTTTAACCCTTGAGACAATGATTATTACGCCATTCGCACTTATTTATGTAATCTTTTTCGCGACCAATGGCTTAATGCAGTACGCAGCACAAACCAATATTATTTTAGTTGGCGCTGGTGTCGTTACAGCTATCCCACTCCTTCTGTTTGCCACTGCTGCGAAAAAAATCAGCTATACAATGGTTGGCTTCCTGCAATATATCGGTCCAACATTAATGCTCGCACTCGGTGTATTACTATTTAAAGAAAGTTTCGATCATATTCAATTGTTTGCATTCATGTTCATTTGGTTAGCACTGATTATTTTCACGATTTCTCACATTTATTCCGCAGCCAAAATCAAACAATTAGCAAACGCCGCAAAAAAATAAATGTTTCCCAGTCCCCTCTTTCGGGAATAATTCTTCTATCAAACGAGAATCTATTCCATAAAAATGAATAGGGGGCTTTTTTTATGAAAATTGGTATCATTGGTGCTACGGGCCGAGCTGGTTCGAGAATTTTAGAAGAAGCAAAAAATCGTGGTCACGAAGTAACAGCCATTGTAAGAAACGCAGGAAAAATCACGCAAACACACAAAGATATTAATATTTTGCAAAAAGATATTTTTGATTTAACCCTTTCAGATTTATCAGACCAAAATGTCGTAGTTGATGCTTATGGCGTTAGTCCAGACGAAGCAGAAAAACATGTCACTTCCCTTGATCACTTAATTTCTGTTTTAAATGGTACTGTATCTCCGCGCTTACTTGTCGTTGGCGGAGCAGCTAGTCTACAAATTGATGAAGACGGGAATACCCTTTTAGAGTCTAAAGGTCTTCGGGAAGCGCCGTACTATCCAACTGCACGTGCGCAAGCGAAACAATTAGAGCATTTAAGATCACATCAAGCAGAATTCAGTTGGACGTATATTAGCCCTTCTGCCATGTTTGAGCCCGGCGAACGCACTGGAGACTATCAAATAGGAAAAGATCATCTCCTGTTTGGTAGCGATGGCAATAGTTTTATCAGTATGGAAGACTATGCAATTGCTGTTTTAGATGAAATTGAACGACCTAATCACTTAAATGAACGCTTTACAGTAGCCGGAAAATAGACTTAAAGTCGAAGGATCAAAGTGATCCTTCGATTTTTTTGTACGAAATAAAACTCCCAATTGGCGAAAACTTCCTGTATACTATTGCTATATGCAAAAAAAGGGAGGAAGAAAATGGTTCTACTTGGTGCGCTAGTGAATGGGCTTGGGATTTTGATTGGCTCTGTTATTGGCATGAAATTACATAATATCCCTGAACGTATGAAAGACACGGTCATGAAAGGGATGGGTTTATCCGTTATCGTCCTTGGCATTCAAATGGCATTTAAAACGAGCAACTCGCTTATTGTCATTTTAAGTATTTGTTTTGGAGCCGTTATTGGGGAATGGCTTAATATAGATTACCATCTGAATCAACTCGGGCACTGGATTGAACGTAAAGTCGGTGCCAAAGGAAAAAGTAATGTTTCCAAAGGATTTGTGACAGCTACACTTATTTTCGTAATTGGTGCGATGGGAATTATCGGTGCGCTTGATAGCGGCATTCGCGGAAATCATGATGTGCTTTACACGAAATCAGTAATGGATGGATTTATCGCCCTTCTTCTTAGTACGACACTTGGTTGGGGTGTTATGCTTTCGGCGATTCCAGTGTTCCTCTTTGAAGGTATTATCGCGTTATTCGCAACCCAGATTAATCAATTCGTTCCGGCAGACCTGATGGCACTAATTATAAAAGAATTAACAGCTACAGGCGGGATTATGATTTTGGCAATTGGTCTAAACTTGCTTGGTTTAACCAAGATTCGGGTCGCGAATCTTGTTCCGGGGATTTTAGTCGTTGCGTTGATTGTTACCGGACTTTATTATTTTTAAAAGAAAAAACAGAGAATCGCTCATCTCTGTTTTTTTAATTTCGTTTAAATGGCGCTTTTACATCTAAACTTATTAAATCTGTATATGTTTGCGGTTTTCGGTAGGCATTTCCCCACGTTTCATTTTCCCGGTAAGTTCGAATCTCGTCTAAATTAAATTCAGCAATAAAAATACCTTCTGAAACGTCGTCTGTTTCAATAATCGTATTATCGCGGTAATCCCCATTTTCATCAAAAACAATCGGGGAAAAAGCAGTGGATCTGCCCCATTTTTCGCCAGGATAGTTTGCCATCGCTACGCCAACCATGTTTTCAAAAGCACGAGAATTTAGTTGATTAAGTCTGGCTGGATTCATATCGCATGCATTTGGAACGAGAATAATTTCTGCACCTTTTAGCATGAGAACTCTGGCGCTTTCTGGAAACTCGCGATCATAGCAAATCATGACCCCCAGCTTAATACCATCAAACTCACAAACTTTAAATTCCTCGCCACTTTGTAGTAATATTTCTAAAGAAAAATCACACGTATGGACTTTGGCATAGTCTAAAATTATTTCTCCTTTTCGGTCAATAATAATAGCAGTATTTTGTATTTTTTGTTCCGTTTTAGACAAATACGTAGCGCAAATGCCAATCTGCAACTCTTTGGCAAGTTTTTTCAGCGTTGAGACATATGCACTGTCTGCTTCGATTGCTTCATTTAACCACTTGAATCGTTCTGCACCAAAACCAGTAGCTAGTGGATAATTAAAAGCATCTTCAAAAGGTGGCGCATAACCGTTTGACCACATTTCTGGGAAAAGTACTAAATCTGCTCCTTTTTCATGCGCTTCTTTTATATATTGAATGGCTAATTTTAAATTGGCTTCCTTATTATTTGGTACTGCTTTTTGTTGGATTAATGCGATTTTTATAGTAGTCATATAGCACCTCCCATTAATAAATCTTAGTGTTATTATAACATTTATTCTTAAAAACAAAAAAACACCAACAACCCGAAAGTTGCTGGTGTCTATAAAAATCTTAGTTCATGCCACCCATAAAGAATGCTGTTGTTAGTTCTTGCATGAATGCCATATCGTTTTCCATTTTCCATAAAGAATCGTCATCTGGATCTGCTTTTAATTTAAGTGTAACTGTTTTAGCTTCTGATACTGCATCTGCATTTTGAACAGCTTTAGTATAGATTTCCATTGTTTTTTCAGCCATTTTTTGATCATCTGATGCAATGGATGGATCAGCAGTTGCTGCTTTTGTTAATTCTTCCACTAATTCTGTTTGAACGCCTTTCATATCAAGGCCTTTAATAGCGAATTGAATTTCTGGACTTTCTTTGTCATCATTTGTTACTTTAGTAGTATACGAAGTTTTTTCGTTTACTTGTTTGCGAAGCGCATCATAAAACTCATCCACTTGTTTGTCTAAATTGACATCGCTTGAAAAACTTGCTGTAAAAGTACTGATAAAGCTTTCTTTAAAACTAGTTTCAAATTCTTTTTCGAATTTAGAACCATCTTCACCGTATACGTCTTTTACTTTATCCGTATCTTTGTTGTAAACTACGGCATTAACTGTGATTTCTCCTGCTTTTTTTGGTTCTACCCTTGATGCGCCACATGCACTTAATACAAGTACCATTGCTAGCACAAGAACCATACTAAATAACCCTTTTTTCATTAGTAAATCTCCCTCTCTTATTTGAATTCCACTTCATTGTACAGAATGAAAAGGGAAAAGCCAACTATTTCACAAAAAGTGTCATAAATTGTACATATTTCTGAATTAATTGAGGTGAAAGACTTGAATAAAAAGACAAATGCGTGTCGGATTTTAGATAAACAGAAGGTAAACTATGAATTACGTGAGTACGCGTGGAGCGAGGATTCCCTTGATGCGCTTCACGTTGCGGAAGAAACAGGGAATAATCCCGCACAGATTTTTAAAACCTTAGTCCTGACTGGTGACAAAACAGGAAATATCGTCGCGTGCATTCCTGCCGATAAGACTTTGCATTTAAAACATTTGGCAAAGATTAGCGGTAATAAAAAATGTGAATTGATTGCGGTAGATTCGTTAGAGAAACTAACTGGCTATATTCGCGGTGGATGTTCACCGATTGGAATGAAGAAATTATTTCCAACGTTTATTGATAACAGCGCTGAATCGCTTGATACCATGCTGATTTCGGCTGGAAAAAGAGGACTACAAATCGAACTAGCGCCTGCTGATTTGAAAAAGGTAGTTCGTGCGGAGTTTGCGATGATTACGGAAGAATAAAGTTTTAACAAGGGAGTTTCGTTTTTATGGATATATCTATTTATGTTGCAAGTGCATTTAGTAAGAATAATATAGGTGGAAATAAAGCTGGTGTTGTATTAAATGAACCAACATTAACCAACACTCAAAAAATGGCCATTGCAAAACAACTAGGCTATGCGGAAACCGCCTTCCTAACAGAATCTAACTGCGCTGATTATAAATTAGAATATTTTACTCCAAAAGAAGAAGTTGCTTTATGTGGTCATGCGACAATCGGCACTTTCGCGATTTTGATGCATTTAAATAAAATTCATAAGAGCCAGTATACAATTGAAACAAATAGCGGTGTACTGACGATTACAATAAAAGATGGCACTATCTTCATGGAACAAAATCAACCAACTTTTTATGATACAATTCCCGCCAATAATTTAACTGGTTGTTTTGATTTAAACTTACTAAATACTCATTATCCTATTCAAATTGTGTCAACAGGTTTAAAGGATATATTAGTTCCCATTAAAAGTGAAGCAGATTTATATACCCTAGAGCCGAATTTTGAAGAGGTAAAAAAAGTCAGTAAGCATTATGAAGTGGTCGGAATGCATCTGTATACTTTTAGTGATGACCGGATTATTTGTCGGAATTTCGCTCCACTATTTGACATTAATGAAGAAGCTGCGACTGGGACCTCTAATGGTGCTTTGGCCTGTTATCTTTATCAAAATCAATACTTGCAAAAAGAACTTTATGTATTTGAACAAGGACACTCACTACACTCTCCTTCCGAGATTTTAGTTAAATTAGATGTAAATGTTCATAGCGAAATAGCCCGTGTATATGTAGGTGGAAATGGGTATTATTGTGAAACTAAATATTTAAGTATTGAATAGAAAAAAGCAGCCCAATACAATGGGCTGCTTTTTAATTAATCATTATCCGTTTGAACATGCTCGCTACTAGTTGCAACATGTTTCACTTTTTGTGCAATAGCGCCAACTGGGTCTGCATCCCGCGCTTGTTTTACTTTGTTTCCAATCATTTCGACTGGCGCACTTTCTCTTACTTGTTTTGCTTTACCAAGGATTTTTTCTCTTGGATTGAATCTTGTATTGGTTTCTTTTTCTGTCACAACTTCTGTCGTTTCTAGTTGTTTTCTTGCGATAGAGAGCATTAATTTGATTCGATTTAGTTGGTTCACAGAGCTTGAGCCGGCATCGTAGTCAATTGACATGATGTTAGCTTCTGGATACATTTTTTTGAGTCCTTTAATCATCCCTCGACCAGTAATATGGTTTGGCAAGCAAGCAAATGGTTGTAAGCACGCGATATTTGGTACATTACTATCGAGTAATTCAAACATTTCTCCTGTTAAGAACCAGCCTTCACCCATTTTATTTCCGAGTGATAGTAATTGACTCGCTTTTTCAGCGATAGATTCGATACTCGCCGGTGCTTCAAAGCGTTCACTCTTCTTCAGCGCATCTGTCACTGGTTTGCGGAATTGATTAATGAGTGGAATGGCGACGCTTTGTTTCGCGAATGATTTTACTTTGGAACGACCAAATGTATTAGCTGCAAAGTGATCGTCATAACAGCAATATAAAATGAAATCTGTTAAATCGGGAACAACCGCTTCTCCGCCCTCGTCTTCAATAACATCAACAATATTGTTATTTGCACCCGGATGGAATTTCACGAGAATTTCTCCAACGACACCAACTCTTGGTTTCACTTCATTTGTTATTGGTAAGTTATCAAAGGCGCGAACCATTTCATTTGCTAATTTTTTATATGCTCCAAAAGAATAATTTTCCATTAACGCACGACCAGCATCAAGATAATGACGGAACATTTTATTAGCACTTCCTGGTTCCACTTCATATGGTCTAGTACGGTAAAGCATCCGGTCGAGCGCATCGCCTAAGCTAATTCCGGCTAGGAAACGAACAAGAACTTTTGGCGTCATTTTAAAGCCTGGTTGTTTTTCTAAACCGTTGGCATTAAGAGAAATAACTGGGATATGATCCAGGCCAGCTTCTCCGAGGGCTTTTTTCAGCATCGAGATATAGTTGGTAGCCCGACATCCACCACCTGTTTGTGTCATTAAAACAGCTAAATTATTTACATCATAATCGCCATTTTTTAGTGCATCCATCATTTGTCCAATAGTTAAAATTGCTGGATAACAAGCATCGTTATTGACATAACGTAAGCCTTCATCCACCGCACGAGGTGTAACTGCTGGTAATACTTCTAAATTATAACCACCCACTCTACAAGCAGCCTCCAACATTTCAAAATGGGTTGGCGCTAGCTGTGGCGCTAAGATAGTATATGTTTTCTTCATTTCTTTCGTGAATAATGGACGTTCTTTTGGTTTTGCCATAATCCCTGGTTTCACATTGTTTTTCTCACGTTCTTCCATGGCCGCTTTTAAGGAACGAACACGGATACGAGCAGCACCAAGGTTATTGATTTCATCGATTTTTAGTAATGTATATACTTTGTTATGCCCTTCAATGATTTCTTGGCACATATCCGTTGTAATCGCATCAAGTCCACAACCAAAAGAGGTCAATTGCACGAATTCCAAATCTTCACTTTTAGCAGTAAAGCTGGCTGCACGATATAGTCTTGCATGATATTTCCACTGGTTTTCGACGCGAAGTTTATGGTCAATCTCTCCAAGATGAGAAATCGAATCTTCCGTTAGAACCGCCATGCCATTCATCGTAATAAGTTCCGGAATTCCGTGATTTACTTCGGGATCAATATGGTACGGATGCCCTGCAAGAACTATCCCTTTGATTTTGTTTTTCTTAATGTAAGTAAGTGCCGCTTCTCCTTCTGCTTGAATGTCTTTGCGGCAAAGTTCTGCTTCCTCTAACCCTGCTTGGACGGCTTTTTCCATATCCGCGGCTGGGACTTCTGGGAAAGCGAGGCTCATTTGTTCGATTAATGCTTTTTCATTATCTAACGTTAAAAACGGACTAATCATTGGAATGTTCTTTTCTTCCAAAGCATCCACATTGACACGAATAACTTCTGGATAACCCGCCACGACTGGACAGTTAAAGTTATTCGTTGCTTCACCGAATTCTGGTTTTTCATAAACGACAGATGGATAGAAAATACAATCTGCTTTTTTCTTGATTAAATCCATAATATGACCGTGTGTTAATTTGGCTGGGAAACAAACTGCTTCTGAGGCAATCGTTTCGATACCTTTGTCGTATAGGTTTTTGGATGATTTAGATGATAAAACCACTCGGAAACCTAAGTTAGTTAAAATCGTATGCCAAAGTGGATAGTTTTCAAAAACGTTCAGTGCACGTGGAATGCCAATGGTCCCTCTAGTTGCTTCTGATTTTTTCAGCGATTTATAATCAAAGGTACGCTTTAATTTATACGCATATAAGTTAGGCAGTAAATTACGCTTCGTTTCGACACGTTCTCCACGTTCACAACGGTTCCCACTAACAAACATCCGGTCATCACCAAATCTTGTCACTGTTAGCTGACACGTGTTACTACAAAGGTTACAGCGCGACTGCGAAGTTTCCGCGCTAAATTCACGCAATTTTTCTAGTACGAGCATTTCTGTTACTTCGCCAGTTTCATAATGCTCGCGGGCAATTAGTGCAGCACCGTATGCGCCCATCATTCCGGCGATATCCGGTCGAACTACTTCACGTCCAGTTAACAGTTCAAAAGCACGCAAGACCGATTCGTTGTAAAAAGTTCCGCCTTGAACGATTACTTTTTCGCCTATGTCTTTCGGGCTACGCAGTTTGATTACTTTTTGTAACGCGTTTTTTACGACTGAATAAGCAAGACCCGCAGATAAATCTTCCATGCTCACGCCTTCTTTTTGCACTTGTTTCACTTTGGAATTCATGAAAACAGTACAGCGTGAACCTAGGTCAACAGGGGCTTTTGCTTCCAGTGCTCGAGCAGCAAATTCTTCAATGGATAAATTAAGTGTTTGCGCAAATGTTTCGAGGAATGAACCACATCCGGCTGAGCAAGCTTCATTCAGCATTAAGCTATCCAGCGCACCTTTTTTAATTTTCATACATTTCATATCTTGTCCGCCAATGTCTAAAATAAAATCAACGTTAGGTAAAAATTCACGAGCAGCACGATAATGTGCCACTGTTTCAATTTCGCCAACATCAATTTTTAGCGCGGCTTTAATAAGCGACTCGCCGTAGCCTGTAATTCCAGACTGCGCAACTCGAACTTTTTCCGGTAAAATTTCATATAAATCACTCGTTGCATCAATAACAGATTGAAGCGGATTCCCATTATTACTAGAATAAAACGAGTAAAGAATTTCATTGGTTTGGCTCATTAAGATTAATTTGGTCGTGGTTGATCCAGCGTCAATACCTAAATAAGCATCTCCTTCATAATCTTCCAGTTTTGCTCGTTTTGCTTTCATTTGATTATGACGCGCACGAAAATCTTCTAAGTCTTCTTTCTTTTCGAAAAGGGCTGGTAAAATCACCGTATCAGTCGCCATGGTTGTCATATCCATATTGGAAAGTCGGTGTATCATATCATCCACTTTTAAAGGAATATCATTAAGCCCTGTAAAGGCAGTTCCCAGTGCGATGAAATATTCTGCATTTTGCGGTGCAATAATATCGCTATCTCTCATTTTAAGTGTCTCTGTAAAACGATAGCGCAACTGATCAAGGAATGTAAGTGGCCCTCCAAGAAACGCTACTTTCCCGCGAATCGGACGTCCACAAGCAAGTCCACTAATCGTTTGTGTAACTACACTTTGAAAAATCGAGGCGGCAATATCTTCTTTTCTTGCCCCTTCATTAAGTAATGGCTGCACATCTGTTTTGGCAAACACACCACATCTGGAAGCGATTGGGTAAATTGTATTTGCATTTTGCGCCAGTTCATTTAAACCAGTTGGATCAGTTTGAAGTAGTGTCGCGATTTGGTCAATAAAAGCACCAGTTCCGCCCGCACACGCATTATTCATTCGTTGCTCAATCCCACCACTAAAATAAATAATCTTCGCATCTTCCCCGCCCAGCTCGATTACTACATCTGTCTCTGGAATTACTTGCTCCACTGCTTCCGTACAGGCAATTACTTCCTGCACAAAAGGTACATTCAAGAATTTAGAAATAGCTAATCCTGATGATCCCGTAATTTTGAATGTCATTTCTGTCATGCCACATTTTTTTTGCATGTCTTGCATGATTTCTAATGTTACTTTTTTAATGTCTGAATAATGTCTTCTGTAGGTTTGAAATAAAATATCCCCCTGGTCATTAAGTGCTACGGCCTTTGCTGTTGTTGATCCTACATCTAATCCTGCATGAATCATTTTCTCATCCCTTTCGTTACGCACTACTTAATATGTATGTAACTTCACATATTATCCGTCATTTGTACGTTGCTTCACATAAATAGTTATTTTTAAAAATGAGTGAGTACTCACTCGATATGCGAGAATACGACAAAATGCTCTAAACACCTCTCATTCTACACGATTTTTTTCATTTGTAAAGAATTTCGCGGAGCATTTTCATGCCGAAAAAAAGCAAGCATTCCCTAAAATAGCTCCATTTAGCGAATGCTTGCTCAGTTATTAATTATGTCGAATTTTTGTCTTTCGATTGGATACTTTTAAAACTTGATAAGCGATAGCTAAAATCAAGAACCATACTGGTGTAACGAAAAGTGCGATTCTTGTATCTGCGGCAAAACCGAGGATAACTAGTAATCCTCCGAAGAAAACCAAGCTAACCCAGTTCATTACAGGCGATAAAGGCATTTTGAATTTACTTTTTTCTGCGATTTCTGGATGTTTATGGCGAAAACGTAAATGCGCCACCAAAATAATACCCCAAACCCAGATAAAGCAAATCGTCGCGATACTTGTTACTAAAATAAATACTTGTTCTGGTAGGAAATAATTTAAAAATACACCGATAAGTAAACATGCTGTAGAAGTAATTAATGCAGTTGCTGGAACCCCATTAGAGCTCAAATGATGCATTTTTTTCGGTGCTTTTCCTTCTGCAGAAAGAGTATAAAGCATCCGGCTCGTACTGAAAATCCCACTATTACAGGAAGACATAGCAGCCGTTAAAACCACAAAGTTAATAATTCCGGCAGCTGCTGGAATCCCAATCATCGTAAAGACGCTAACGAATGGGCTTGTGTTTGGATCAATATTGCTCCACGGATAAATCGACATTAATACGAGTAGTGCGCCAATATAAAAAATTAAAATCCGAATCGGAATATTGTTAATTGCTTTTGGAAGTGTCCGCTCTGGATCATCCGCTTCTCCTGCGGTAACCCCAACAAGTTCAATTCCGACAAAAGAAAATGTCGCCATTTGAAATGCTAATAAGAACCCGGCAATTCCATTTGGGAAAAAGCCACCATAATCTACTAAATTAGAAAATGATGCTGTACTAGTGCCATGTTTGTAACCAATAAACACGAGTACAAATCCAATAACAATTAAGGCAATAATGACAACCACTTTAATAATCGCAAACCAAAATTCGATTTCACCAAAAGCTTTAACGGTTGCCAAGTTAAACAATAGAAGTATCAAAACACATGCAAGTGCTGGAATCCATTGCGGTAAATCTGGCACCCAAAATTTTACGTACATGCCAACTGCCGTAATTTCCGCAATGCCAGTCACAATCCAGCAGAACCAATATGTCCAGCCCGTAATAAAGCCAGCCCACGGTCCAATAAATTGCTCTGCAAATTCTGTAAAAGATCCTGTTGTTGGGTTATGTATTAATAATTCACCCAAAGCTCTCATAACAAAGAATAAAATAGCCCCAATAATTAAGTAAACTAACATGATAGATGGACCTGCCAAATGAATTGACTTCCCTGCTCCTAGAAAAAGCCCTGTACCAATTGCTCCGCCAATCGCGATTAACTGAATGTGTCTATTTTTCAGCCCTCTTTGCAATTCTTCTTTTTGCTCTTCCATCCTAATTCATCCCTTTCGAGTAATTAAAAAGAATAAAGTGCCGAGTTAATTCAGCACTTTATCGATCAATCTACTTCTCTACTTTACCAATTTATAAAGGGATTAGCAATCTTTTTATGCGTTTGTATTGGTCTAGACAGTTGATAATACTATCTTAATATCATTAGTGAAAATAAATTTTTCACAAACTTTTTAGAATTCTGTAGCACTTTCCTGCGCTACCGCTTTAGCAGCTGCAACGATTTCTGCTTCTTTGCTAGGATTATGGTCAATTCCTTCTACAAAAATAGATGGTACTACATTAATACCAATAAATTGTAAAATAGTTCGTAAATAAGGTTCTCCGTGAGTAAATGAACTTGTTGGTCCGGCAGAATAAATGCCACCGCTACCATGGATTAAGATTGCTTTTTTATCTTTTAAAAGTGCTTCTGGACCGTGTTCAGTATAACGGAAAGATTTTCCAGCAATAACAAAAGTATCAATATAAGCTTTTAATAATGGCGGGATTCCAAGGTTCCAAAGTGGGAAAACAAAAACATATTTGTCTGCTGCTAAGAATTGTTCCGTAAGCGCATTATAGGCATTTAATTTTTTTTGTACATCTGGTGCTAAATCAGTGAAAGCTTTGCCAGCTTGTAATTCTCTACCGGCTGTCATTAATTCTAAATCTAATAGTGGTACTTCTGTATTATATAAAACTAATTCTTCTACTGTATCAGAAGGATTTTTCGCTTTATATTCGGCCATAAAGGTTTCGGCAACTTGCGAACTTCTTGATACTTCATTTGGAAGTGGTGACGCTTTAATAAATAGTACTTTTGACATTATGAACACCTCATCGATTTTATTTGTTCCTTCTATATAATAGTACTATACGTGTAGCTAGTCAATTTGATTTTTGGTAAATAAACATTGACATTTTCACTAGTCATGCTAAGATAAATACAGAATTCCAGAGTGTATTAATCGTTTATAATACACTAATCGTGCACCGATACACTAAATGGAGGTTTTATAATGAAGCGTATTGACCGTATTTATGAATTTATTTTAGAAAATCCTTCCACTAAGACCATTCGCGAGCAATTAGAGCAGAATGAAGGTTTTACAGCTAGTACTATTTCAGAAACATTATCTATTTTAAGAAATAATGTCAGTATGGAATTGAATGAACTTCACAGACAAGGAAAAATCATTAAAATCGTTGGCCGACCAGTGCTTTATTTTCCTAAAAAAGCTGTTGAAGATGAAATTGGGCGTACACTTTCTGATAATGAATTAGAATTTGACAGCTGTGAGCCCCTCTTAAAAATGCTCAAACCAAGCATCGTTGAAAGAAGTCCTTTTGATGATTTAATTGGTGTTAATGACAGTCTCAAAACTCCTGTTGAACAGGCCAAAGCAGCTGTACTCTATCCACCAAATGGTTTACATACAATGATTCTCGGACAAACCGGTGTTGGTAAAACGCTTTTTGCTAATTTAATGTATCGCTTCTCGCAACATGCCAAACGTCTACCTGCTGACGCGCCGTTTATTATTTTCAATTGCGCAGATTACTATAATAACCCGCAACTTCTGATGTCACACATTTTCGGACACGTTAAGGGAGCTTTTACTGGAGCAGAAAATGATAAAGGCGGGCTTGTCGAAAAAGCAGAAGGCGGTATTTTATTTCTAGATGAAATTCACCGTCTCCCACCAGAAGGTCAGGAAATGATTTTTTACTTGATGGACTCTGGTACGTATAATAAACTTGGCGAAACCGACCGAACACGAAAATCAAACGTTTTAATTATCGGTGCTACTACCGAAAATCCGGAATCTTCGCTTTTAAAAACATTTATGCGTCGTATTCCGATTATTATTACGCTGCCAAGTTTGGAAGAACGTACGGCGTTTGAACGTGTGGAACTTTTAAAATACTTACTTTCTAGTGAAGCGCACCGAGTTAATAAACCAATTCGTATTGAAGATGAAGCTGCCAAAGCGCTGATTGGTAATACAACTTACGGAAATATCGGGCAATTAAAATCTAACATTCAACTCGTTTGCGCACAAGGTTTTCTTAATAGTTTCGATAAAGACGAAGAAATTTTGATTGATTTTAAAACGTTGCCGATCAATATTAAAGACGGCTTCTTCCACTTCAGTAACCGCCGCAAGGAACTTCAAGCAATTGCGGAATACTTGGAGCCATATACGACGATTTTCCCTGAACTAAATAATACGTTGATTACATCGGACGAATATGAGCCGAATTTCAACCTTTACAAAATCATTGAAGATAAAGCATCGATTTTAATGGATCAAGGTGTGGAAGATGATGATATTAAGAAATTTATCAAGATGGATATCGATATTCACCTTAACAGCTTTTACAATAAGTTTAAAAATACGATCCACAATCGCGAAAACATCTTAAAAATAGTCAATGAAGAAATCCTGAATTTTGCGGAAGGTGTTGAACTCCGAATTGAACATCAGCTTGGTAAAAAGTTAAATGAGCGCTTCTTGCTTGCGTTTAGCCTTCATCTTACCTCTTTTATTAAACGAATTGAAAGTAACAAACCGTTAAAATATACGAATATCGAAAATGTAGTCAATGATCAACCGGAAGCCTATGAATTATCACGGGAAATTAAGGATGATATTGAGGCTACTTTCCACATCCGGGTTCCTAATATGGAAGTCATGTATTTAACACTACTCATTAGTTCCCTTTTAAAAGAACAAGAAAATGCTCGTGTTGCTGTACTTGTCGCAACGCATGGGAATAATACAGCGAGTAGCATGGTTAGTGTTGCGAAAAAACTACTCGGTGAAGGACTCGTGGAAGGAATCGATATGCCTCTTGATCAAAGTCCGAAAATCGTGCTTGATAAATTGACCGAGCGCGCGAAAGAAATGGATATGGGGCGCGGTCTACTTCTTCTGGTTGATATGGGCTCTCTTACAAGTTTTGCTCCGGTCATTTCGGAACGTACTGGTATTCCGGTTCGCTCGATTGATATGGTCTCCACCGCAACTGTTATTGAAGCAGTTCGCAAATCCAACATTCTCGATATGGAACTCGATAGTATTTACGATTCCTTGAAAGATTTCCGCGGTTATGGTGGCTATAATTCTGATGACGATACACTTGATTCCAATCAAAAACCACACGCCATCATTACCATTTGCGCGACTGGCGAAGGTACTGCAGAAAAATTACAATTGTTTATCGAAAATATTTTAGATACCATTACGACAGATGCCATTAAAGTAATTCCGATTGGCTTGCATGAAATGGATACTAAGTTGGAGCAGCTACAAGAAGAAAATGATATTTTGATGGCGGTCGGTATTCAAGATCCGAAAATCCAAATCCCCTTCATCCCGCTCGAACGACTTTTCGGAATTGATGGCGAGGAGCAACTTGTTAGCCTAGTGAAACAGCGTAACATTATCGTTAAAAAAGGTGAAACTGGTCGGATTGCAAAAGAAATTATCGAAGAAAGTCTTAACGAATTTCTAACCTACCTCAATCCGAAGAAAACGATTGAAATTCTAAGCTCGTTTGCTAGCGTGCTAGAGAAAAAACTAGGATACAAACTCGATAATACCTTTAAAATCAATCTACTCATACATGTCGGTTGTGCCTTAGAGCGTATGGTTCTAAATGATGGTTTAATCTACCGCGAACCAAAAGATATGCTTGAAACAAATATTTTTAAAGCACTAGAACAAACAAATAAAGAAGTTATCTACAAAATGAACTTAAAACTGACGAATGACGAACTATGTTATTTGTACGATATCTTGAATGAAATCCAACCAGAAGTACTTTCATAATTATAAACAAGCCAACATTTTTCATAAGTTGGCTTGTTTTATTTTCAGCAATTGCGTTTTCTGACTAATCTTTTAGGGTAATGTTGTATGTATGTCTAAGATTAGTACTTAGTGTATTAAGCTATGCATTTAGCGTATTAAGGCGCGCCGCTTCTGTTAGTACACGCTTACAAAAGCCTTGAACCGCTTCTATTAGCAAAGGAGGTTGTTTAATACAGAAATGTTGGCACAGTTTTTGCGTTAGTATTAATGGATGATTATATCCACGCTTAAGGAGGAGATACCTATGCCAGTTGGAATTATCATTGGCACACATGGTGAAGCTGCGCGTGAATTGTTGAAATCAACTGAAATGATTATCGGCAAACAGGACAATGTAGAGTTTATTACCTTTGTCCCTGGAGAAAACACTGATACGCTTATTACCAATACAAAGAAAAACTAGACAAATTGGATACTTCTGAAGGCGTCATTTTTATGGTTGATTTATTTGGCGGCAGTCCTTATAACGCATCTAGTCAAATCGCCCTTCCAGAAGACAATATGGATGTTGTAACGGGGGTAAATATTCCAATGTTGCTTGAAACGCTCTCTATGCGGGCCGCAAGTAATCAAAAAGATCTAGTTGAAACAGCTCTTACAGCAGGATCAGGTGGCGTTAAGTCACTCAAACAATCATTACCAAAAATAGAAACCGAAGTCGGGGAGGACGATTTATAATGGAAATTCGCTTAGCACGTATTGATGATCGCTTAATTCATGGTCAAGTAGCAACAGTTTGGACAAAAGAAACACAGGTAGAACGTATTATCGTTATTAGTGACGATGTAGCAAAAGATGAAGTTCGTAAAACACTTCTTACACAAGTAGCACCTCCAGGCGTTAAAGCTAGCGTTGTTGATGTGCAAAAAGGTATCCGCGTATACAACAACCCTAAATATGCTACAACTCCAGTCATGCTCTTATTCACTAATCCTACAGATGTACTAACCCTCGTAGAAGCGGGTGTAAACATTACAACTGTAAACATTGGTGGTATGGCATTCCGCGAAGGCAAACACATGATTACAAATGCTGTATCTGTCGATGAAACGGATGAAGCAGCATTCCGCAAATTAGATGAAAAAGGAATTGAACTTGAAATTCGTAAAGTCGCATCTGACAATAAAGTCAAACTTATCCCATTACTAGATAAAGATAAATAATTCATCCGCGGCTCGCCTATTTTTAGAGCCCCGAAAAAGCAAACGTTTAAAGGAAGACCTTTAAAGGGGTGATTCATGAATAAAAGCTTATGTAATAGATGCTTAATTTATTCAGTCATCATAATGAAATTATCTTTTTTTATCATTCTAAAGAAAAATTGGGAGGGAAATATATGTCAGCAATACAATTAATCCTTGTATTCCTCGTATCCTGTATTAGTGGTATGGGTAGTATTTTGGATGAGTGGCAAACGCACCGTCCATTAATAGCCTGTACATTAATTGGTCTTGTTCTTGGGGATATTACAACTGGTATTATTATTGGGGGAACGCTTGAAATGATCGCGCTTGGATGGATGAATATCGGAGCTGCGGTTGCTCCAGATGCTGCCCTTGCATCCATTATTTCTACTATCTTAGTTATTACAGGGGGACAAGATATCAGCGTAGGTATTTCGCTTGCGATTCCTCTAGCTGCTCTTGGTCAAGTACTTACAATTCTAGTTCGTACAATTACAGTTGCATTCCAACACATGGCTGATAAAGCTGGTAAGGAAGGTAATCTGCGGAGTCTCGACTGGATACATGTTACAGCACTACTACTTCAAGCTATGCGTATCGCGATTCCAGCCGTTATCGTTGCGGTAACAGTTGGTACTAGCGCCGTAGAAAATTTACTCAATGCCATTCCGGACGTTATTGTTAACGGCCTAAACGTAGCTGGTGGATTTATCGTTGTTGTTGGTTACGCAATGGTTATTAACATGATGTCCGCTAAATATTTAATGCCTTTCTTCTTCTTAGGTTTTGTTGTCGCAGCATTTACTCAATTCAACTTAGTAGCACTAGGTGTTTTAGGACTAGTTGCAGCAATCATTTACATCCAACTAAACCCTAAATATCAATTGAAAGAAGCTATCCAACAATACGGCGGGGGCGGCGGCGGACGATCAGCGGATGATCTCGACGACGACCTTGACGACTAAGGGAGGGGGAGAAAAATTATGAGTGAACAAATTACAGTTAATGAAAAGAAAATAACGAAAAGTGACTTAATGGGCGTGTTCATACGTTCCAACCTCTTCCAAGGGTCGTGGAACTTTGAACGTATGCAATCTCTAGGATTCTGTTTCTCAGTAATTCCAGTAATTAAGCGTCTTTACCCTGAAAAAGGACCTGAAAGAGAACAAGCTATCAAACGTCACCTTGAGTTCTTTAATACACATCCATATATGGCGGCTCCTATCTTAGGTGTAACAACCGCGATGGAGGAACAAAAAGCCAATGGTGCTGATATTGACGACGGTGCTATCAACGGTATTAAAGTAGGTCTAATGGGACCACTTGCCGGCGTTGGGGATCCAATTTTCTGGGGAACGGTTCGTCCAGTACTTGCCGCTTTAGGTGCCGGTTTTGCCACTGACGGTAGTATTATTGGACCAATCTTATTCTTCGTACTATTTAATGCGATTCGCCTAGGTTTCCGTTATTGGGGCGTGTTCTACGGATATACAAAAGGTACAGATGTTGTATCTGATATGTCTGGCGGTCTGCTCCAAAAACTAACAGAAGGAGCTTCCATTCTCGGACTATTCGTCATGGGCGCCCTTGTTAATAAGTGGACCACAATCTATGTTCCACTAGTAGCTTATACAACAGAAGACTCTAAAACTGGTAAAGACGTTCCAACTACTGTTCAAAGTATCTTGGACCAATTAATGCCAGGTCTTCTTGCCCTTCTACTCACATTCGCTTGTATGTGGATACTCAAGAAAAAAGTCAATGCTTTATGGTTGATTTTAGGACTATTCGTTGTTGGTATTCTAGGTTACTGGTCTGGTATCTTAGGACTTCCACCAGCTGGGTATTCACCGCTTGGGTAATGGATGGTTATAATAATTCGAAAAGAATCGGGATTAAAATTCCGGTTCTTTTTTGTGTCTTATCCACATTTCTTGCTCATTCAGCATCTATTCTATGAACAAGTTTTTATTATTTACTCGTTTCTACTTCGCCCCCTATTCTGACAATAAAAAGCTATTACCTAAAAGTTTTCAATATTGCTTTCCCTTGTTTACTACATTCAGCCCACTCAATACTAGTTTCTAATGCTTCATCACTCCAAAAATCTTCGTTGTTTGACATACCTTCTAATTTTTTGTCTACAATAAGGAACATATCTAGCTGTTCTTTTGTTAACCAACCGTGGTCAAATAATATTTTTGCATATTGTAATGCAATATCGGAAAAGTCTGATACCAATTCATCAGTAAGTACAAAACCTTTTAATTTTTCCATTTGTTGTTTGGCAGGCATAGAAAATTCTTCTAAATTTCCAATAATTCTTTTATGCATTAGCATGAGTCCTTCTAGATCTTTTTCTGTCATTTAGTACCCATCCCCCTATATTGATTCGTATCTTTACATTTTTATTAATACTCAGCAGTAGATTGTATTTTGCTACAACATCCTCAAACCCAGTTCTCCCTCTTCCACGCATAATTATGTTACAATATTACTAAACTATATCAATGATAGATTGTGAGTGATAGCTAAAATGGTTTGGGATGCTACTAATATCTTTTTGTTCGCGGCAAACATCTTAACAGTGCTGTACATTTTGTATAATGATGCAGTAATTCCGCTTTGGAAAGGGAAGACGGTTTTAGGTGTCAAATTACGTTCTCGTGGTCGTTGGGACGGTTATATTTTTGTGGGGATTATCGTTTTGTTATTCGTTTCCAATACATTCTTTCGTGAAGGACCTTTTTCCACTTCTGTACTGCTTGGGATTATGGGTGTGTTATTCATCTATATCTGCTTCTTCCGCAGTTCGAAAGCTGTTTTCAAAGAATCCGGACTTTTTTATGCCCTGTTATTCTTCCCTTATGCAAAAATTGAACGGATGAATTTATCTGAAGATGGCGTGCTCGTGATTGAAACCAATCGCCAACGCTTGATGCTCTTTGCAAGATCCGAAAAAGATTTAGAAAAAATGCTCGCTGTATTTACTACATATAGCTAAAAAACGCCACGCTTACTTCCCTTTTTTAGGGAAATGAAGCATGGCGTTTTTTTATGTTCGCTATACTTAATTTTAGAATCAATGACTTTATAAATTGCTTTCTTAAAAATGAAATACTTTTAAATATGTTCCATTTAGTTTTATACGATAAACTTTCTCTATTAAGAGAAAAAATAAACTAGCGCTTTTTATTAGGCTACTTCATAGCCTCTGATGCAATAAAATACTCGCCGTCCTCTTTAAACAAAATAGTTCTTGGAAACTCATCTCCATTTTTCGCTTTATAAAGTTCCGTCCCTTCGCTTAAATAATTAGATGTGAAATTTTTATTCGGTATCCGGTAATGGCGAATTCTATGCTCTATCTCGCCAATTTTCTCTAAAGCATCTTCTTGCTTTGCTGGTTCATACGACACTATATATAAAGTGTCGTCAACTTGCATCATTTCTACAAGGTTGTCTCTATATAACAACCACTTTATCCCGAATATAATTGCACAAAGAACTATTACTGACAATATTAATAGCAACCACTTTTTCTTCATTCTATTAGCTCTCTTTTCCTTTTATTTATTGCGGCTTTTAATAAACGTTCCGTCGCAGTGTTGGTATGTTTTGTTGCAAGATGAGTGTATCATAAAAAGCCAATGTATAACCAAAAATGTAATGAAATGTCTGGTTTTTGTCATGAATACCTTAAAATTGGCTTTATTTAGATTTATTCTTACACAGTATGAGTAATATCTCCATTTCAATAATAAAATCTTACACAATATGAAGCAGTATTCACTTTTTATGCAATCAATTTTTCTTCGTCACTAAAAATTCATATTCCCTAATATAAAATAACTTTTTAATCGATAATTATTACCTATTTGTTTTATTTTTTTACATTAATTATATTTCATGATTGAATAAAATGAATAATTATTCAAACACTCCTTCCAAATAACAAAAAAAGGCAGGAAACTCTAACTACCTGTTTCCTGCCTCTTTCATTTCAATCTATATACCAACATTACTCAATTTTATTTCCGGAATCACAAATTCAACAAATCTTCCATGGAGCATTTCGATTTCTTCGCTGAATTTCGTGTCAAAACAAATAATACTTTCTTCTAAGCGGAGTACTGCAAAGCCATCTTCCTCGTAATCCTCTAACTTCCCAATTACGTGAACTAAGCCTTCTTCGTCTATTTCTAGTGCACAATGTTTCTCTTCACTCTCGTGTAGTAGTTCTGCGCTAATCATGTCCGGTATCGTAATTTCTACTGTGTAAACCCTACTTGGTTCTGGGTCTTCATCGGCCCATATACCAACGCATTCACCATATTCACTACTAAAAGCGATTCTGCCGTCAGTCAATTTCTTTTGAACCTTTATCTCCACTAACCATTTCCTCCTGCGCTTTAAATTCTTGCTTTATTATAGCACAAAATAGAAAAGGGCGTTAATTTTTAGCAAAGTATTTTCACTTTTCATTTGTCATTTGTATTGTTTAAAAGTATGATAAGTATATACTTTTATAAAGGAGATTGGGTAATGACGATACTTGCATTTGATTTAGGTGGAACAGCAGTAAAGTTTGGTGTGTTAACAACAGCTGGAGAAATACTAGAAAAAGGTAAATTCAAAACCCCGGATACTTTGGAGGAAATGATGCAATCACTTGTGGATGTAAAAGCAAATTACGATTATACATTCCAAGGTGCTGCGTTTAGTTGTCCAGGTGCAGTTAATAATGAAACCGGTATCATTGGTGGAGCTAGTGCTATCCCTTACATACATAATTTCCCTTTTAAGCAATTGCTTGAAGAAAAACTTGGGCTTCCTGTTACGATGGAAAATGATGCGAACTGCGCAGCTTTAGCAGAAGTTTGGATTGGCGCTGCGAAAGATAAACAAGATATTATTTTTATGATTCTTGGTACTGGTGTTGGTGGCGCAGTTATTCGCGGGGGCAAGGTACATCACGGGGCTAATTTGCATGGTGGTGAATTTGGTTATATGTTGATGGACCGCGACGGACACACGCTTAGTGAGCTTGGTACTGTTGTAAATGCTGCGACGAGAATAGCCGGGCGTTTAGAAGTTCCGAAAGCTAGTATAGATGGTCTTCGGGCATTTGAATTACGTGCGGAAGGAAATAAAATCGCGAAAGAAGAGCTAGATACGATGTTTTATTATCTTGCGCGAAGTATTTTTAATTTACAATATGCGCTTGATCCTGAATTAGTTGTCATTGGTGGTGGTGTAAGTGAGCGGGCTGATTTTATTCAAGAGTTGACCGAATATGTGGCGAAAGTAAAAGCATCTGTACCAATTGCGACTATTAGCCCTACTGTTGTTGGCTGTCAATTTGGAAATGATGCCAATCTTATTGGTGCAACTGCATTTCATTTAGCGTAAAAAAAGAAGCTGGTCACTTTTTTCGTGCCAGCTTCTTTCTATCCTAATTTTTCTGCTTCACCGCGGCTTTCTAATACTTCAGAAACTGCTTCCAGCCACTTTTTCTGTTTGTTTACAACGAATTGGTACTTTACTCCTGATATCATGTCTATTTCTAAAATGTTGGAGAGTAATTCTTTCCCAAGGATTTTGGTGTGGACACCCCGAATTTTTGCCACTCGATTAAGCGGAATATTGATTTCTTCGTCAAAGTAATCATTTGGTTTGTGGACAATATACGTTGCTGTTAAATAAAGTTTTCCGGGGACTGCTTTAAAACCATTTTTCGCATTGGCAAGACCTTTATGAATGACTTCTAATTCTTCTTCCATAAAGCTTTCATCTCCTTATTCTTCTACAATTGCTGTAGGTTACTTTTTCAGTATGAATGGACCGAAACGCTTCTTGCTGCTTTTTTTGGGTGCAAGGATATTCAAGTGACTGCCAAGGACTTCGATTTCTGCTGGTACGCCTGGACCTGGATCGCCATCAACGTTGATGCTTAAATCATCTCCACTTGCATCAATTGTCAGTTTCTTGGTTTTAATATACACTACACCATCACTGTTTTTTAAATTACCGCGAATTAATTGCGGGATCATGTTGGCTGCATCGAGTAAGCCGAGTTTCGTTAGAATAATAATGTGAAGATAGCCATCGTCAATTTTTGCGTCTGGCGCCCATGACTCCATTCCGCCAACGGATTTAGTTAAGCCTGCCACAACGAGCGCAGCTTCACCTTCCCAAACTTCCTCGTCATATTCGATTTTAAAATGAAGTAGTTCATTGCGGTTGAATGCTTTTAAACCTTCTAAAAAGTAAGCCACGGAACCAAATTTGGTTTTTTGTTCGACACTAACTTGGTCGACAGCTTGCGCAATCATACCGATAGCTAGAACATTCATAAAGTATTGGTCGCCAATCCGGCCAACATCCATCGGTACTGCAATAGCTTTTTCTAGTGCTTGAATTGCTTTTTCTGGTTTTAGAGGTATGCCTACCGAACGAGCCAAATCATTGACTGTTCCAAGCGGAATGAAGCCAAAATCAGGTCGTTTTTCATGGATTGCAAGACCGTTTATTGTTTCATTTAAAGTCCCGTCTCCGCCCATCGCGATGACTGCTTCAAAGCCTTGTTCAGCAGCCCAAGAAGCAAATTCTGTTGCATCCCCTGCTTTTTCAGTCAGGCGAACTTCCACCTCATCATAACGTTTTTTTAATACTTCTTCTGTCTTCCCTTGATAGGTTTTTCCTTTTTCTTTACCTGATGATGGATTCACAATCAATAGTGCCTTCCCCATCGCACTCACCCTTTCTTGCCAAAAAATTCTATTTATAAATTCACACATAATATCGGCATCTTCTCTATTCTAGTTTACCTTGAAATGGGGATTTGTACCAGTCACAGCCTTGTAAAATGGCGAAAAAAGTCGTAAAGTGAAGGGGAACACAAAATTGAGTTGTGGAGGAATTTAAAAAATGAAATCATTTCAAGCACTTTTCATTGAAAAAGAAGCAGATAATACTTCCCTTCATTTTAGAGAAACTACTATAGATAACTTGCCAGAAAATGAAGTAACGATTGAGGTACACTATTCCGGTATTAACTACAAAGATGGACTGGCTGTACTTCCTGACGGGAAAATTGTGAGCGAATATCCTTTTATTCCCGGTATTGATGCAAGTGGTGTGGTCGTCAACTCTAAATCTGACCAGTTTCAAGTAGGCGATGAGGTTATTGTCACTAGTTATGATTTTGGAGTGAGTTATTTTGGCGGATATAGTGAGTTTATTCGAGTTCCGGCTGAATGGGTTGTTCCTTTGCCAGATGGCCTATCATTAAAAGAAGCAATGATACTTGGCACAGCGGGCTTTACAGCAGCACTATCAGTGGATGCGCTTGAATTTAGTGGCGTAACACCAAATGCAGGAAAAATCGCTGTAAGTGGGGCAACAGGCGGCGTAGGGAGTCTGAGTTCAGCCATACTTTCCAAACGCGGCTTCTCTGTTGTAGCTTCTTCTGGAAAAAGCGATGCAAAGGAATTCTTAGAAAAATTCGGTGTATCTGAAATAGTTTCAAGAGAAGCTTTTCAACCTGAAAAAGTGCGCGCATTAGACAAACAACTATACGCTGGTGCCATTGATTGTGTTGGTGGAAAACCTCTTTCATACCTCCTAACAGCTGTTCAATATGGCGGGGCAGTTACTACATGTGGTATGTCTGCTGGTGGAAAATTAGATACAACTGTCTTTCCGTTTATTTTGCGTGGTATTCAATTGTTTGGTATTGATTCAGTGTTATGCCCGATGTCAAAACGAGAACGAATTTGGAATAGACTTGCGACAGATTATAAATTAACTAATTTAGAAAGTTTAGCAACAGAAATAGCATTTTCTGAGTTACCTGAATCACTTCACCAAGTAATGAATGGCGGCGTTACTGGTAGATATTTAGTGAAAGTAAAATAAATAAAAAGCAGTGTCCTTAAAAATAAGGACACTGCTTTTTCAACGATAAGCGACTAAGACATGGGCATCAATGACTTGATCAATAATCGCCATGCACTTATCATAATCTTGTTCATCTAATGCATCAATAAAACGTTGAATATTAGCAACTGTTTTAACACAAGCATTTTGAGCAATCTTAATGACTTCTTCGTCACCAAATTCTTGAATATTATTAAAAAAATCATCGCTAATTTTCAAATAGTAATTATTTTTCATATAGGTTAATAAATCACTCACAAACCATTTTTCGTATTCAAAGTAAATACCTGGGTCTGTTGGTTCTTCACGTTCAATTTCGACTAATTTTGCAACAACTCGCATTTTATTGAAGGTTATTTTTTTTGTACGGATTTTTTGAATAGCTTGTTTTAGAAACAAACCAATAATTTCTGTCATTTCAAAGTAACGTTCTTTATTAATAATGCTGTCCCGAACAAAAGCGCCGCGAAAATCATTGTATTCCACATATCCATCTGCAGCAAGCATCCCAATTGCTTTTCGAATAGGTGTACGGCTAATTTCTAATTGTTGTGATAATGTATTTTCAATTAAACGATCTCCTGGCTTTAGTTCCCCGTTTCTAATCTTCTTTTTGATTTCCCGATAACAAACACTTTCTCTAGTCTCTTTGCGTTTGGTTGTCATTATTCTGCCTCCTAAATATGTCTATAACCTTGTGTTTATAAAAAGGATCGTGATGTAATAATCTCTTTCAAAAAATCGTTTTCAGCTATTTTTCTCTCCATCGCTAAAAATGGGTGGTAACTAGTATTCTCACTAACAAGTATTGCCGTTTGAATTGCAATAATTTCTTTTGTTAATACCCGTTCTTTTTTCGTATTATTTTCTGACTTAGAGCGAATTATCGACATAATAAAAGTGCCTACAATAAAAAGTAAAATTGCCATTACCATGATTAGAACCGCTGCGATAAGCCGCTCCACCACATCATCCATCAAGAATAGAAATGTACCGCCTAAAATTGCTAAAAATGCCGCTATAAAAACGCCCACAACAGTACTGAGTGGTTGATAATTTTTCTTTTCTTCTGCCATTTCAGAATGAATAAAACGAATTAATTTTTCCAAATCAGCTCGTGTACTAAAACCACTTTTTTCTAAATAAGCATATAATAAATAGCGGCGCATGGTTGTTAGTTCAGCAAAACTCCGCAATTGATACCGTGTTCTGATGAATTTCTTAGCTCGACTGTAAATCAAGATGTAGTATAAGAGAGGAATACATAATAAACTTAATAAAATAACTGGAATAAAATAACGATCATTCACGAATTTCATAACAATCAAATCAGCAATTAGTAACAATAGTAGCAAGAAAAAAAATGCTCGCCAAAATCCTTTCAAAAAGCTATGTATTAAATTCCAGTTCCCTAATTTTTTAAAATAAAAATCATTTAATTTTTTGATGGCCATTTCTACACCTTTTCCTTTTTTCCTAAATTCAAGTTTACCATGAGTCACCTATTTATTAAAGTTTGTAAGGAGATTTTCACTTTTTTATCGTAATTAGTTTACAATAAGGTCAAAATTAAATATAATTAATATTATAAAATATATTTAATGGGTGAGTGAATGAAAAAACTACTATATCAAAAAGTCTATGATCAGCTTAAACTGTCGATTCAAGAAGGTAAGATTCCTGTTGGCAGCAAAATGCCTGCAGAAAATGAATTGATGGCTCAATTTGATGTGAGCAGTATTACGTTAAAAAAGGCGCTAGAATTATTAAAGAAAGATGGTTATATTTCAAGACGCCCTCGGGTTGGTACTTTTGTAATTAATGCTTCGCCAGTTAGCGAACAAATAGAAACTAGAATGTTTGATAAACCCCTTTTTGGTTGTATTATGACAAATTTTGACGATACTTTTGGTACTACTTTATTATCTGGGATGTTAGAGCACAGTGACTCTAAAGCTCATATTATTGTAAAAAAATCACTTGGCGATACAGAGCGAGAAGAAGAAATTTTGCAAGAGTTTATTGAAATGAATGTTGCTGGGATACTAATTTTACCTGCTAGTTCGAAGTTTGTTTCACCGACCTTACTAGAACTTGCTTCTCAAAAGTTTCCTTTAGTTGTCATAGATCGTACATTAGAAGGCTTACCAATATCTTCTATTAGTTCAGATAATACAGAAGCTGGTCGAATTATTACAGAAAAATTATTTGAACTTGGGCATAAGCACATTGGAATGATAACATCTACTAGTCCAGTCTCTACGCTTGATAGTCGAGTAAACGGATTTATTCGAGGGCATGCATCTTTTCACACAGCTTTTCACTCTGATTATGTTTTTCGTGAAATTGAATCAGTAATGCCAAATTCAACCGTTTCCATCCAAACAGATATTGATAAAATTGCACATTTTTTGAATACACATTCTGAAATCACGGCACTTGTAGCAACTGAATACAATATTGCTCTTTTGATAAAACAAGCATGCAACAAGTTAGGAAAATCCATTCCTGCTGATTTATCCGTTGTTTGTTTTGATCATCCAGATAATTTTTTTGATAACTCTGCCTTCCAGTTTACACATATTAAACAAGCCCAATACGAAATAGGCGTGAACGCAGTTGACATGCTTTTAAATCAAGTGCTAAAACCAGATACTATAAACAAAGAAACTCTACCTCCAATGCTTATAGAAGGAGATTCAGTCAAAATGCTAAAAAGCACCTCCAAGTAGGAAGTGCTTTTTTTATCGTTCTAGTTTTGCCGCCATTTCAAGTGCGATCATTCCACTTAATTCTGCTGAATAAGGAATTTTTCCAGAGGGTTTTTCTTTCCAATTCATTCCCATTAACAAATATCCATCTAATTTTGCATTATCAACTAGCACTTGGCAGCTATTAAATACAAAATTCCGATAGGTTTTATTTGCGGTTTCTTCCATTAAATCAGTAAAATATCTGTAAAAAATCCCTTTGAATAGTCCTTCATCTCCGCCGCTGCCTTCATCCTTAAATATACCATCTTCCGTTAATTCTTTTAATGATATATCCGCAGTTTTATTCGCAGTATCTAAATATTTTGCTTCTTTAGTAATACGATATAATTCTAAATTAGCTCCAATATATACACCTTGGTTATAAGTAAATTTCCATTCGTAATCAATGGCCCCGTCTTCTAAACGATTAATGCCATCTTCAACAAAACCATCTTCACGTACAAGTACTTTAGTTTGCCATTCGTAGGTCTTCATTGCCCACTCTAAATATTTCGTTTCATTAAGTTCATTATATAGCCAACAAGAAAGAATAATAAACGGTGCATTCACGGGCGTGTTTTTATAATACATTTGTGGTCGACGCCAAGCAAAGCCACCTCCCATTATGTTATTCCAACCAGTATCCACTAAATCCTGCCAAACCAACTGTGCATCTTCTAGATAAATTGGTTTTCCAGTCTCTTTATATAGACGATAAGCCGCAAGTGCATTCCAGAGCATATCATCATAAAAATCATGAATAAGCGTTTCACCATTTCTATTTTTATTATGCATATATGTGTTTTCTGCTATCTCCAAATCCGCTTGTTTTTTTGTGCGTAAGTATGCATCTAATCGTACTTCCACCAAGTGAGCTAGCCACCAATAATTAAAAACTTTATTATCTTCCTCAGGATTTTCTGTCGGATAAAAGTTATTTAAAAATTGTTCTTTTGTATCGGCAAGATAAAATTTTTCTAAACTTAGTTGAGCTAAATTTGCATATTCGGACCATTTCATCGTTTATTTATCTCTCTCTTCTTTTAAAATTTGGTTTCCTTCTTTTTCAGCTTGTGATAAAGCTTTTTCAGCTGAAATATTACCATTCATGAATTTCTCAAATTGAGGCTTCATTGCTAAACCTTCTACGTCTGCATAGCCTGCCACAGTTGGACGAATTTTAGCATATTTCATTGTATTTACAAAAACAGAATAATTTGGGTCTTTCGTAAAATATTCATCTTCAGCAGCAATTTTGTTTGCTGGTAACCAACCACTAATTTTGGCAAATTCTACGCCATTTTCTGGTTTCGTTGTCCACCACTTCATAAAGTCCCATGCGCCATCTTTATGTTCGGCTTGTTTAGGCATTACTAATCCAAATCCGCCCATGATAGCGCCTTTATCGCCATTTGGTCCTTTAGGTGGTTCTACTACACCATAATCAAGGTCTTCTACTTTATTATAATCTGCTAAAGCCCACGGACCGTTGTATGTCATGGCTTCTTTTCCAGCTGCAAAAGCATCGGAGCCATCATCAAAACCACGTTGGTACACTTTTAAATCATTTTGCATTTTATCCCAGTAATTTAGTACTTCTAAGCCTTGTTCTGAATTGAATGCCGTTTCTTTATTGTCAGAAGTTACTAGTTCGCCACCCGCCTGCATTAAATATAAGTTAAACAACCCAACATCTTGAAGCGACATTCCTGCTTGCGTCATTTTATTCCCATCCCACTTCGTTGTTTTTTGCGCAGCAGTTGCTAATTCATCCCACGTAGTTGGTGGTTTTACGCCAGCTTCTTGTAATAATTTTTTATTATAAAATAGAATTCGATTATCATTTAATAGTGGTAAACCATATAATTTATCACTATAGGTCATTTCTTTCACTGATTCTTCATAAAAATCATCCATCTTCAAGTTGTCTTCTTTGACAAGTTTATCTAGCGGTTCAAGCACTCCTTTTGGTGCATAAAGAGCTGTTTGATAGCGATCCCACATAATAATATCAGGGAGTTCGCCACCTGCAATTCCTGTTAATAATTTTTCTTCTACATTTTCTTGCATTACATATTTTACTTTATATTTATCTTGTGACTTATTATAACTATCGATTTGTTTCTCTAACTGTTTAATTTGATCTCCTGACCAAGAACCCCACATAACAATTTCTTCTTTTCCGTCCTTATCCTTACTACTGTCTGAACCTCCACCACAAGCCGCTAAACTGAGCAACAATACCATACTAAGAATTGCTAACAATACTTTTTTCATCCTATACACTCCTTTTTTTGGTTTATTTACCGCCATTATGCGCGATACCTTCTACAAAATATTTTTGTGCAAAAATAAATACAAATAATACTGGAATGGTAGAAACAATTGTCCCAGCCATTAAAGCCCCATAATTGGCGCTCTCATTATATTGAAAAGAAGCAAGTCCTACTTGAACTGTCATCATTTTTTGTGAATTAAGAACAATTAATGGCCACATGAACTGGTTCCAGCCAGCCTGGAATGTCATTATTCCAAGAGTAGCTAATGCAGTTTTAGCAAGCGGCATATAGATTTTCCAAAAGATTTTAAACTCCGAACAACCATCTATTCTTGCAGCTTCAGAAAGTTCATCTGGTAACGTTTCAAAAAACTGTTTCATGAAAAAGATCGAAAATGCCCCAGCGGCTCCTGGAATCAAAATTGCCCAGTAAGTATTAATAAAACCCATACCACCATGACCAGTAATATCATTTCCACCCATCAATGGAAAATTCTTTAATACTAAGAAAGATGGAATCATTGTTACTACTGCTGGAATCATCATGCTTCCTAAAAATGTCATAAAAAGACCTTTTTTCCCTTTAAAAGGTAGCTTAGCAAAAGCATAACCTGCTAATGACCCGAAGAATAAATTAGTGAGCACACCACCAACTGCAAGTATTAAAGAGTTGACTAGGTAGCGGGCAAATGGGGTTGTACTAAAAACATCTTTGTAATTATCCCAAGTAAACATTTTAGGAATTAAATTCATACTATTACTTAAAATTTCACTTGTTGGTTTAAAGGAAGTAGACACTGTCCAAATAAGTGGAAAAACAGTCACTAAACTAATTAGAAGTACAGCAATATACCAAATGAACGACTTGCTCCCTTTTTTTAATTTTATGGTATTCATATCAACCCTCCTTAAGCTGTCCTATCTTCTTTATTTACACGCATATTGATAATCGAAAATACTAGTATGATTAAAAATAACACAAAAGAAATTGCGGAAGCATAGCCCATTTTTAATCCTCCGAATCCTTCATTGTAAATGTAGTAGACAAGCGTAATAGTTGAGTTTCCTGGACCGCCTTTTGTTAAAACATATGCTTGATCAAATACCTGAAAAGCATTGATAATTAGCATTGTTGTTACGAGGAAAGTGGTCCGTGAAAGGGATGGCCAAGTGACATAACGAAATGTCTTCCATCTTGAAGCTCCTTCTATTTTAGAAGCTTCATATAAGTTAGCCGGGATACCCTGAAGACCGGCAAGAAAAATCATCATATTTGTTCCAAATGTCATCCAAACACTCATCATCACAATCGCAAACATTGCCCAGTTCGAATCATAGAGCCATGCTGGGCCATTAATTCCAAACCATCCTAAAACACGATTAATCAAACCATACTGAGGATTAAGCAACCAATACCATATTGTCGCAGTTGCTACCGTAGAGCATAATACCGGCACATAAAAAAATGTCCTAAATAAACCTGCTCCTTTTTTATTCATATTAATCAAGATAGCAGCCCCAAGTGATGCTACAAGACCAAGTGGTACAAACAGAGCGGTGTATATAATAGTATTCTTTAATGAAATGAGAAAATAAGGATCTCTAAACATTTTTATGTAATTGTCAAAGCCAATCCAATTGGGAGAATTAACAATATCATAATCTGTAAAACTGACAAATAGTGCCATTCCAATTGGTAAAATCATAAAAATCGCTAGTAATAAAACTGGAAGTGCAATAAAAAGGTAAGCCATTCGTTGTTGGTGTATTTGGGCAGATTTATTTCTAATTGTTGCCATCAATAAGCCTCCTTCGTTAGTTCTTCAAAACATTTGCCATTCGAAACCCAGCTACATCAAGTACTAATTCACAAAACATCATATTAGCCCAAGAAAACCATTCGCGCGTAAAGTCTTCCGGGTAATCTGGATGAAACGATTCATGCATTAATCCAGTTCCGGCATCCGTTCTTAACAACATTTGCAAAATCTCCAGTTTTTCTGATTTATCACTTGCAGTCAATCCTTGAATTGCCAGTCCAATTGGCCAAATATATCCTGCTGGTGTATGCGGACTACCAATTCCTTTTGCCAGTTTACCTTCAAAATAATACGGATTTGACTTACTTAAAATAAACTTCCGCGTATTCTGATAAATGGGAGATTCCTTTTCAAGATATTCGATGATTGGCATAGAGAGTAGACTTGGAACATTTGCATCATCCATCAATAATTGATTTCCAAGACCATCTACTTCAAATGCAAATATTTCACCAAATGTAGGATGATTATATGTACCAAATTTTTCAATTCCTAATTGGATATCATTTTGTAAGGTAGCAGCTTGTTTGATCGTTTCTATCTCACTTGGATAAAAAGCTTCTATAATTTCTTTTGCGTAACCTAAAACTACTACTGCAAACATATTAGATGGAATAAGGTACCCATATTCACAAGCATCATCACTTGGTCTAAATCCTGACCAAAGCATTCCTGTGTATGCTGTTTCTGTTCCTAGTCCGTCTCTTTTTAAGGTATCAGAAGGAACACAGTCCATCCGTTCAAAACGATACGGCGATTTTGTTTCATGATGTTGTTCTACTTCCCATAAAGCAAAAATCGTTTGTAACATCTTGAAAAATGCTGCATCAAATTGTTCTGTTCTTCCAGTAATTTTCCAAATAAGATAAGCTAATTGGATCGGATAACATAATGAATCAATTTCATATTTTCGTTCCCATACTTGTGGATGCATTTCTGTTTTATCAGCTTGATGTCCAGCTCCATTTGGTGTTTCATTAAAAGCGTTAGCATAAGGATCAATTTCAACTAAACTCACTTGTTCTTTGCTAAGGCCAATCAACATCGACTCAATTTCTTCATTTTCTTTAGCAAAAATTAGAAAAGGTCGTACTTGACATACTGAATCACGTAGCCACATTGCTGGAATATCACCTGTTAAAATAAATGTGAGTCCACTGTCTCGAATTTTTATGGTGCTGTCTAATGTGTTTTCCATACACCTTTTATACATTTCAACTAATTTTTGATTATTTATTTCTTTTTTTATTTTTTCCGTACTTATTTGTATAAAATCTCGGTTTGCAATAACCAAATGTTTCACTCCTTTTTGATTAATTATATTTAATTGTCATTTATCATATTTAAATAATACTATATATATTTAATCTCTGTCAACATAAAATTGAAATCGCTTTCTTTAGGCATTAAAAAAACTCTGAGAATCTATATCTCAGAGTTTTAAACTTTATTCAAATAACATATCTAAAATCGCTTCTTTTTCAATTCCACCAAAATAGTCTTTCGCATTTATTTCTTGCCAAGCATTTTGAATAGATTTACGTTCAAAACGGCATCCGATTATTTTCTCAGCTAATTCAGCAACATCCTCTGTACCAAAAAAATCTCCATAAATGGTCGCTTCTTTTACTTGACCTTTTTCTAGTGAAACTTGGAATTCAATGGTTCCGGCTGGAAATCTTTTTTTGCGTTTTATGGTAGCTTTTGGTGATTTACCGTATGTCCAGTTCCAATTCCGATAACGCTCCGTGCGTAATTTTTCAATTCCTTGTTTATCTGCTTCCGTAAAAGTATAACGTGGGATATCTTTCGTTTCAAAAATGGATTCCAGTAGAATTTGTTTAAAGGTCAGAATATCGATATCTTCTGCTAAATGCTCGCGAATTGTAGTTACACGACTACGTACAGATTTAACACCTTTGGACAAGTATTTCTCTGGATCCACTTGTAAGGCTTTTTCGAGCATGGATAAATCGACATCGAAAAGTAAAGTTCCATGGCTATAAAGTCGACCTTTTGTTGCAAATTGTGCATTTCCACTTATTTTTTTGCCATTCACTTCAATATCATTTCGACCACTCAGTTCAGCATTTACACCAAGCTTGCGGAGCGCTCGAATAACTGGTTCTGTGAACTTCGCGAAATTTTGAAAACTATTTCCATCATCTTTTGTGATCATGCTAAAGCTAATATTGCCTTCGTCGTTATAGACAGCTCCCCCACCAGATAAACGGCGGAGAACGTCGATATGATGGTCTTTTACAAAAGGATGGTTAATTTCTTCCAGCGTGTTTTGATTTTTACCGACAATAATCGTTGGCTTCATACGGTAAAACATAAAATACGTTTCATTTTCATCTAAAGAACGCAGCGCATATTCTTCCATTGCAAAGTTGTACGCTTGATCAAGTACATCTTCGTTATCTAAATAAATCACTTTTTTTAAGCATCCCCTTTTGCTTTAAGCGTAATTCGAATGACTTCCGGATCATTAAATAAGCGCGGAAGTTTCGTTACATTTCCTAAACCGCGGCTAACAACAAGTGCTTTCCCTCCAGCCCGGTGAATGCCAGCTGTCCATTTTGGCATGAAACCTTGTCCCGGTGCGAAAAGGCCTTCTGTTAGCGGAAGCCTAAATTGGCCGCCGTGCGCATGTCCAGATAATACTAAGTCAATTGGGTACGCTTGGTATAGTGGCCAAAACTCCGGACGATGCGCCAGTAATATCGTAAAGTAATCCGGTGATAAATTAGCTGTCGCATCGTCTAAAGCTTCTTTTAATGCTGCTTCTTCCCATTCTTCTTTTGGTAGTTCTTTTTCAGCCCAATTTTCTTTTACGAAACGAGGATCCTGGACGCCGGCTACCATAATCGCTGCACCATCTTTTTTTAGAAAATAGCGTTCATTTTCAAGGACAGCGACATGATGCTTTTCCATGTCTGCTTTAAAATCTTCATAAAATGCGCTTCGACCTTCATGATTTCCGCTCACATAAAAAACCGGGAATTCTTTAGCCAATTTGCGCACAACTGCCATCGCTACATATGGCGACTCATCTCCATCAATCATATCTCCTGTTAGAAAAACGGCATTCGGAGCCAGCTCATTCACGATACTGAGCAAAGGATTATTATATAAACCAAAACTTGCACTATGCAGATCGGACAGCTGTATAAAAGTTGCGCCGTCCCATTCTGCTGGAATTTTATCTGATACTATTTCATAATTTGTTACGGTTAAATGTTTTGTTGACCAGTAAGCATAGCCTGTAAAAGCAGCAACCGCACCAAGTATACCCCATCCAGTTTTTTTCATAGATAGAAATCTCCTCACTAAATTTGCTGTATGTTTCATTATAGCAAATTAAGAGGGAACTCGCTTTACTCAGCTACTTGATATTCTGCTAGTTTTTGTAAGTCAGCCGGACTCACTTCCGCCACAATCTGCGTGCCATTTTCCAAGTATTCGGTCTCTAAAATATCGGCATGCTCATTTAAATAAGCGACAACTTGCCCCGCTTCAAACGGAATTAAGAAGGTTGCTTTTTCATAACTGGCAAATAATTCTTTACGAATCACTTCTGTTAGAAATTCTAAGCTTTCTTCTTCTCGCGCTGAAAAGATAATCGTATTTCCCGTTTGTTTAGGATACATTTCGTCTTCTAAAAGATCTGCTTTATTGTACGCATAAATGACTGGAACATCTTCCACCCCAACTACTTTCAATGTTTCTTCCGTGGTTTTCATCATTGTTTTATAATGCGGATCAGAATAATCTACCACGTGAATGAGTAAATCTGCATCACGCGCTTCTTCTAGCGTGGAACGGAAGGCTTTCACTAATTGATGCGGAAGTTTACTAACAAAACCAACCGTATCTGTGAGTAAAAATTGCTTGTTATCTGGCAAAACAATTTCGCGCACACTCGTTTCAAGCGTAGCAAAGAGCATGTCTTTCTCAAAAACTTGTTTGTCTGCCGTTTCGCTATATGCCCGTACTAAACCATTCATCGTTGTTGATTTTCCAGCGTTCGTATAACCCACGAGCGATACCACAGGAATTTCATTTTTCTTTCGTTTGCGACGACGTACTTCGCGGTCATCAACGAGCATGTCCAACTCTTTTTGTAAATGGCGGATTTGATGTTTGATGGTACGACGGTCGGTTTCGATTTTCTTTTCACCTGAACCACGGTTGCTAAGGCCGCCTTTTCCACTTTGTTGGTCCATATCCTCGCCTTGTCCAAAAATACGCGGAAGTTCATATTGTAATTTGGCAATTTGGACTTGAAGTTGAGCTTCTTTTGTTTTTGCTCTGTTCGCAAAAATAGCCAAAATCAATCCTGTTCTATCCATTACGTCTAGTTCCAATGCTTCTTCTAGGTTTCTAATTTGCGACGGCGAAAGCTCATCGTTAAAAATAATCAAGCGAGCGTCCTGCATTTCTGCCAGCCCTTTGATCTCATCCACTTTTCCTTTTCCAACATACGTGGCGCGATTTTCACGGTCGATATTTTGCCGTATTTCGCCCACCACTTCCATATTATTTGCAGCCGCTAAATTGGCTAATTCTTCCATTGAATAATCAAAATCTTTTTGTTTTTGGCTTATACCAACGATTAATACTTTTTTCTCCATAAAAAAGGACCTCCTGAAATAGATTCAGCGCGGTCAGGGTTTTTGAGTAGATGAAAACACAAAAATAGCATCCAAAGATACTAGCTTGCTTTCAAATGAAGGGTATTTCTTCTTCATTCTACCCATATTTATTTTGGGTGCCAAACATGCACGCAAGACCAATCCCGTTACCCACACTAAATAAGCATGGATATTCCCGCACTATTAAATTAGTTGCATAGATTTTTGGGGAAACGTAGTCTAATATAACGCATGATGGGCAACCCTCCGTTCATTTAAGTTGCTCCTAGTTTAACATGGTCGTTTTTGTTTCGCAACTATTTCTCGTTAATTCGGCCTTTCAATCCGGAAAATATCGCTAAGTTTTGTATAGTCATTTCCAGCGAGTCTGGCAACTGGTGCAAGTTTTTCTGGCAAAATATAATGATGCTCAGAATCAAACACCTCATCTGCAAAATCATATGTCAAAATACGTGCAAGAATTAAATCAGAAACAACCTCACCAGCGTCATTCTTAATGGGAATGATTTGCTCTAGTTTGGACGTAAGCACGATGTTTGCTTCGGAAATTTTTGGAGTTTTCATTCCAGGAACTTGCTCTAAATGCAAGCTTGTTTTTTCGATTTCACTCACATCAGGTGCAAGTCGAGCAGCGGTTTTATTCATTTCTTCCACAAAAGACTCGCTAACAATATGAATATTTAATTCTTTCGTAAAAGCCGCATTTCTAGTTGTATCTTTTTGCTCGCCATCCGCACGTTGAACAGCTATCGAAACTATCGCTGGATCGCTTGAAACAACATTAAAAAAACTGAACGGGGCGGCGTTAACCGTCACCCCGTCTTCAGCAAGCGTCGTTACAAAAGCAATTGGTCGCGGAATAATGCTTCCAGTTAAAAATTTGTAGTTTTCTTTTTGGGATAAATCAGCACTTTTAAAAATAGTCATCTACTTCCCTCATTTCTGGTTGTTTTGATACCATTTTTTCGCTTCTTCTATTTCTTCCATAGTCAGTGAATGCCCAGCTGCTGTCCAAACCGTTTCCACGTTCGCTCCACGTTGTTTGAGGATTTCAACTAATTCTTCGGAAGCTTTCGCTGTAATAAGCGGGTCATTTAAACCAGCGGACAGAAATACACTACGATGGCTAATCGAAAATTCGGGTTGTTTGTTTCCAGCTGGCATTGCATGAAATAAAATCGCTTTATGAAAGCTATTCTCCGCTTGAAGAAGTGCATTGGCCGCAATATTGGCACCATTTGAATACCCTACTGCAATGATTCGCTCAAAATCTAGTTGATATTTTTTAGCAAGTTCGCGCGTTGTAGTGATTAATTCCGAGGTTTTACTTTCCAAGTCTTCTAAATCTAAACTGCCATCATGAAATCTTTTGAAAAACCGATTTGCTCCGCCTTCTTTAATATCACCGCGTAACGATAAAACAGCCGCATCACCCGCGATAAATTCTGCTACTTCGACAAGCGACTTTTCATCGCCGCCTGTCCCGTGAAGTAGTAATAATGGAGCTAAATCCTTATTTTTTCCGGGAATATAAATGTGTTCCATCGTTTATCAGCTCCGTTTCGTATTAATCGGACGTACCATTTTTTCGATTTCTGCACGTTTTGGTTCTAAAAATGGTGGCAGGGCTAATTTTTCACCAAGTGTTTCGTATGGTTCATCACTTGCGAAGCCCGGACCATCTGTTGCAAATTCAAACAAGATTCGTTCTGAAACCGGTACATATAACGATTCAAAATAGAAACGATTTACGTAACCAGAGTTGGGCGCTTCGATTGTATTCATGCGATCAATCCATTTTTGCAATTCTTCGTGGTCTTCTACTCGGAAAGCTACATGGTGAACACCGCCGTAGCCTTGCATTGCAGCTGGGATATCGGTACGTTCTTCGACAATCACTTGCGCCCCATTACCACCTTCGCCTACTTCATATAAATGAAGTCCGTCTTCTTCTGTCACTTTTCTAAAACCAAAAATTGTTTGCAAGATCGCATCCATATTTTTCAAAGAAACAACGGTTAAAAAGACTGGCCCTAAACCATAAATCGCATATTTTTCTGGAACTGGTCCGTTTTTCCAAGGAGTTCCCGGTGCAACTCCTTCGTTATTTTCATCAGAAATCAGTTGTAATTGTTGGTCATCAAAATCTTGGAATGTGAGATATTTTTTGCCAAATAGAGTTTTGATATCACTATGCGGAACTTCTAATTGTTCAAAGCGGTCAAGCCAGTATTCAAGCGCCGCATCACTAGGTACTCGGAAAGCTACGCGAGAAATACTATCTGTGCCGTGACGACCTTTTGGTAAATTTGGAAAGTCAAAAAATGTCATATCCGTTCCCGCTGAACCCTTGTCATCGGCGAAAAATAAATGATACGTATGAATATCGTCTTGGTTGACGGTTTTTTTCACTAAACGCATTCCTAAAACTTCTGTGAAAAACGCGTAATTTTTCTCGGCGCTACTTGTCATTGCAGTTACGTGGTGAATTCCTTTTAAATCTTTAATCATCATAAATCTCCTCCAAAATAAGTTTCAATTTCTGTTCTTTTTTCTTCTAAAAAGCTTGGTAAGGCTAGTCTTTCGCCCATTGTTTCGAGCGGTTCGTCGATAGTAAAACCGGGGCCAGCACTTGCGAATTCAATTCTCAGGCCACCTGGCTCACGAATATATAAACTTTTAAAATACTCACGGTCAACAAATTCTTCTATTTTTAAATCGTTTCGAACGGCTAAATCGTGCAGTTCATCGACGGCTTCTTCCGTTTCTAAAGTATAAGCAATATGATCAATGGTTCCGCGGCCTGTGCGGGATTTTTTGTCTGATGTGGTCGCATGCAGTTTCGCAAAACTCATCTCACTCTTATCTACTAATACCCCATCCTGACTTTCTAACTCAAAAAGATTCGTGAAAAACCGGCTGGTCGCGGCCGGATCTGGCACGTGATAATCAGCGCCGATAATCCGAACAAGTTGTTTTTCGGCCGGAATATTGGTGTGGATGGTTGGGTTAGAATTAGTAGCTGGTATTTCCGTTAGGATGATGCCCATTGTATCGGGATCTTGTAAGGTTAAAGTCTGTCCGTCTTTTTGAAAAGAAATTGCAAAATCGTTTAGCCTTTTTTCCCAGTAAGAACTTGTGTCTGTTGGTATGCCTAGGGTCATTTTGCCGAAAAAGGCGCGTTCGTCGTAGCTTGAGCCGATGCGCGGCACTTCGAAAAATGTCAGTAAAGTCCCAGGGGAACCGATGTAATCACCATAAAATAAGTGGCGCATATGGATATTGTCTTGGTTGACTGTATTTTTCACGAGCCGTAGCCCTAATATTTCTGAATAAAAACGATGATTTTCGTTGAATGATTTCGTTAGCGCGGATACATGATGGATTCCTTTAATCATTTGTTTGTACCTCCTTCTTGATTACTAACTATAGTTTATAACTAAACTATCAAAAAGAAAAGTTTTATGCTCACAAAAAGTAAGTAACTTTTAATGAACGCAAAAAAGAGCGCCAATCAGCGCTCTTTAATACACATCTCGTTTCGTGAAAATAAAATAGGATAAGATAAACGCTACTAGCATCCACGCGGTTAAGACGAGCATTGAGAAACTTAATGTCATTCCTTCAACTGGTGGGCTGGAGCCGTTTAAATAATTCGTTAGTTGTAAATTGACCATAAATAAATATTTCGCGCTTGGCCAGGAGCTGACGAGGTTGGTTAAAATTGTTCCGGTAATAAGTGAGGCGAGCATAATTCCCATTACGGCGGCTGTGGAGCGGACAAGTACGGATACAAACATCGTTAACACGCCGACCACGACACTGACAAACCACGCGAGGCCAAATTCCATGAGCAGTAATTGCCAAACCGGCAGTTGGTAAACGTCTGTTGTTGTTACAGCGCCATCTTTCATGCCAAACCCGGTGAGAACTGGCGCGTCCCAGCCACCGTAGCCAAAGACAATCCCAGAAATCAGATAGGCAATAACGGCAGACAACACCATAATCGCGGAAATCGAAAGCAACATTGAAACATATTTACTCGTCAAAATCCGCCATCGCTTCACAGGTCTTGTCAGCAAGAACTTCATCGTTCCCGCACTTGTTTCAGCACTGATTAAATCGGCTGCTATAACCATGATAAAAAGTGGAAACAATAAACTAATACCATTTTCAACAAACGTTTTTAGGAAAGTTGGTGCTCCGGGTGCATTTGGGTTGATGTCATGATCTAAATAATATTGTAGTTGCCCGACAAGCACTTTAAAATATTTTTGATATTCTTCGGGAAGCCGCCCTGTGCCAAGTCGATTTTCAAGGTCGACGATTTGTTGCTGAGTCTGTACATGCCAATCGCTTGTCCCAGCTTGCTTTTCATCTTCTTGATGCTGTCTGAATTGCGCATACGTGAAAATCGCTACGATAATTGCCACCAACGCTAAAATAACGATGAGTCGCTTTTTGCGCCAAAGTTTTAATTGCTCATTATACACTAAATTAATCAATAGACTGACCTCCCGTTAACTCAAGGAATAGATCTTCAAGGGATGGTTTTCGCTTGTCGATTTCATGGACTTTGATGCCTTTTGCAACGAGTTGTTCGTTCCACTCTGCACTTTCCTCATTCATAGCTGTCACTAGGTACTCCCCGTCCACTTCCACTTCGGTCACACTTTCCAAAAAGGCTTTGGCTTGTTCTATTGGAGTCACCCGCCAGCGTAATTGCGCACGAGAACTGAGCAGGTGCGCAACTTGGTCGGTTTTAATAATCGTCCCGTCCGTCATAATCGCCACCCGATCACATAAAAGTTCAATTTCACTTAATAAATGAGAAGACACGAGCACACTTATACCTTCATTTCTAGCCAGCGCACGGATAAAGTCGCGCATTTCGTGAATTCCAGATGGATCGAGACCGTTTGTTGGTTCATCAAGAATTAATAATTTCGGATTCGAAAGTAAAGCTTGAGCAATCCCTAAACGTTGGCGCATACCAAGTGAATAAGTAGAAACTCGGTCATTTATCCGCTTTTCTAGCCCAACTAGTTCGGTTACTTCTTGAATACGTTCTTTTTTAATCGAAGAATCCATTCGGGCAAAATACGCCAAATTTTCTTGTCCTGTTAAAAATGTATAAAATTCCGGATTCTCCACGATCGAACCAAGACCGCGCATCGCTTCGGTGAAATTTTTGCGAATATCTTTGCCTCCAATTAAAATCGTTCCAGACGTTGGTTTGATTAAGCCGACAATCATTCGAATCGTCGTCGTTTTCCCAGCACCATTCGGTCCAAGAAAGCCAAAAACTTCTCCGGGCATTACTTCAAATGATATCCCTTTAATAATTTCTCGTTTACGAATTTTTTTATGCAGATTAGTTACTTGAAGTGCTCGCTCCGTCATTGCCTTCTCCTCCTCCCGTCTCTATAACCTCCGTCACCCGATTACCGATAAACTGATATCCGGCATGATTTGGATGGAATTTATCAGTCGCTAAATATGCATCCCCATTTTGCTGAAACAAATCAAAAGTCGGAACATAAATGATATTTTTCTCGTTTTGAGATAGATTTTGACTTTGCATGTTCCACTCATTCGCAACTGCCGACATTTCGCTTGCATTTTCTAACGACATAAACGGATTATACAGCCCAATATGAAAAACTGGCGCGGATGGATTTAAATTCCGTATCGTTTGGTAAATTTGTTTTAGATTGCTCGTATAACTTGCTTCGGCTTGTTTAATCGCATCGCTTTTAAAATCATCCAGCGCTTCCCCGCCGCGAAACAAATCATTTCCGCCAATCGTCATTAAAATAACATCGGCTGATTTTATTTGGTTTTGCACTTCTTTTTGATCTAATTGTTTGAGAAGCTGGTCTGATTTCGCCCCGCTAATAGCAAGATTGACATTCTCGACATTTTTCTCTTTTTGTTTGTAGAAATTCTCCACCACTCGGACATACCCGCCGCCTTCTGTATCGCCAACGCCATATGTAAGCGAATCACCGAGCGCCGTTATTTTAAACGTATCTTGTTTTTTCGTTACTGTAGTCTCTTTTTTGGCGGTGGTTTTCGCATTATTCGTTTGATGATTTTTCTGCCCATACCAAATTGATACCACCCCAACCATGCTCAAAATTAACGCAACAACGGAAAAAACTAATAGAATTTGAACCGTCTTACTCTTTTTCACTGACAACCACCTACCGTTTCATGAGGTTTATATTTCACTAAGTATAGCATATTTTAAAATGAGACTCCTTCATTTAAAAAGGATAGCTAGTAAAAACTAGCTATCCTTTTTAAATTATTGGAGCAACCACTCATCAGCTTCTTTGAAAAATTGAGTCACTTGCTCCGGGCGATCAATGCCGGGAAGATTATTATCAATCTCATAGCCGTTTAATGTTAATGAAAGTGCTAGGCAAGCATAGCTTTTTCTAAAATTAGCTAACAACTCAGCAGGAACATCAGCATTTTTACTTGGAACCACTGGCATCAATGAGTCTTTCTCATAAACTCCTTCAAATGCATTAATGTACCATTTGCCATCGATTCGTTCTACTCGTGTCACTAATTTGGCGTCAGAATTAAGTTCCATTTCTACTCCATTTATGATGGTGCGTGTTTGGATAGTGGCTTGCATTATCGCCACAGCTCGGTCGTTCTTAATCCAAACTTGGGTATTGTATATTTTATGTGGCGCAGGGTTGGTCATTTTCTTTGATGCCTCAATAAAGCCATGCCCAGTTCCTTGAAACCAGGAAATTTTTACGTTTGAATCTTTTGTAAAACAGGTTTCCATTGCGTCCCAAAGTGCATTATCGCGGCAAAATCGTTCAAATTGAACTAGCTCAAGGATGTCTGCCTTTGCTTGTATTTTTTCTGCGGTAAAAGGTTCGTTTCTAGTTAATAACATGTAATCTCCTCCGTATTCATTCTTTTAATACGAATAGCTTACCATTACCGCATACGAAAAGATGTAACGCTGGTTACTAGTTACTCAATAAAAGTATCAAATATAATCGCATCTAAAATAATAACGCTACTTCCTTCGATACGAATAATATTTTCTTTTTGCATTCTGCCAAGTTCTCTCGAAAGTGAAGGTCTTGTAATATCAAGATAGTCGGCAATTTCTTCTCTTGTTTCTGTTAATTCGATACTGCCATCATCGTCTTGGATGCCAAATAAATAATTGCTTATTTTTGCACGAACAGAGTCTTCTGAAACCATTCGTACCTTTTCACCTATATATTCAAATTTTCTAGTAACACTTTTTAATAAATTGACTAATAGTTGGTTTTGTAAAGCTAAATCTAAGGTTTGAAGAGTTCCTTGGTCAATTCCGCTAATTTCTAGTACTGTTGTCGGTTCAAGCACGATCGCGTAGTCCCAAAATGGATTACGATGCGAGAAATAATAAATCTCCCCAGCCAGTTCCCCAGGTTCTGTGACATTTTTACCTAGAATTCGCTTACCGCTACTTGTATTTTTAGCAATAGCCGCATTTCCTTTAACTAAAATATATACTTTCGTTACTTCATCTGTATAAAATAAAATTTCATTATTTTTATAGTGCTTCTCTTTAACCGTAATTTTGTTCATCAGTTCGGTTAATTGAGCTTCTGTTATACCTTCGCATAATTGGCTATTTTGCAGTTCAGTTCGAATGTTCATTTTGCTTCTCCTCTTAAATGAAAGTTACTTTTCACGATAAGCATAGACCACTTTCTTCCAAATAGCAATTACGACTACATCAAAAAAATTCTGCTAAATTTAACCTTTAGCAGAATTTGTTATTTCTATCCCCAGATTGATAAAAGTACTTTAGCGAATCCGGCTGGTTTTTGAATATAACCTAAATGACCGCCTGGAATATCCACGATAGTTAATCCGAGTTGTTTGGCTATAAAGGCATTAACATCTTGTGGGAATGAGCCTTTTGAATCGGTACCATTAAGTAACGTAATCTGATGAACATATGGTTTGAAATCGTCTAAAGATATATTAGAGCTAGTATATTGGCGGATTTCATAAGTGAACCAGTATTTCATTTGTTGCGTGGTTGAATCTTTTGTCACTTCGTCTATTGTTACGGCTGGTTTCGACATGCTTTCTGCGTCAATGGGGGCAATATGAAGTGTTTCGCCAAAAAGTTGCATTGCTTCTGCCATATTTTTAGTTAGGGCAGTTTGTACAATCTTTTCATTCGCTTCTTGCCACATTTCCGAATCTGGTAAGAATGTATTGATTGGCGGCTCGTGAAAAGCGATTTTTTTAACAACTTCTGAATGATTTTTCAAGACATGCATAGCAACAATCGAACCCGAGCTTGACCCTAAAATATAAACAGGCACGTCGCTTAACGCTTTTGCGAGTGCAGCAATATCAGCAGCATCTCTAGTCACTCGGTAATCATCATATGCATGACTAGCGCGCTCCGGTATAGCTGCTGTTAACTCACTGTCCCCATACCCACGACGATCTACCATTACAACAGAAAAAGATGTTTTCAATTGCTCTGCCAGTGGTAAAAAGATATCTCCAGTTCCATTTGCTCCCGGTATAAAAATAAGAATAGGACCTTGTCCGACTTTCTGATACGATAATTTTGCTCCTTCAATGTTTAAAACGCTCATTATGACCATCTCCTCTAATTTATCTAAAATCTAACTTTAGTATAGATAGCTTTTGTGATTTCGTCTGTAACCGTGGTTACGAAAGGAGAAAGCTGTTATGGATTTATTTTCCAAAAAACACCCACCAAATGGTAGCTGCTCATAAGGAAGTGTTCATATAGTTCGGTAGAGGCGCACATTAGCGCCGTATTACTATAAGTGACAATAACAAAAATGTATTGACTAACTAATTGTATTCTCTCAATAAACTCGCAAACCATGCGAGATGCGGTAAAATTATAACAAGGAAAAATAATTCCAATACAATCGTCTTCAAAGCGAGCCGCATTTTCTTTTAAAACTTGTGAAATTGAATAAAGTTCAGCATTGTCAAACCACTTGGCAATATCCAAACAATTTCCAGTTGCAGTAAAATAATTCCATCTTATTCAGGACTTCTCTTATTTTTAATCTTCAGCATTTTCTACTTCAATTTTTTTCATAATATTTTTTTCTTGCCATTTCGATAATTGGTATAAGCAATAAGCTAAGGCACCAAATATAACACCACTCCCAATTGCAGTAAACAAGCTAATAAAGAAAAACATCATCATTTGATAACTCAATTCGGTTCCCGACATATTATCTGCGTAAAGGAAAAAGACATTGCGGATACCAACGCTTATACCGAAAATCGCTGATATCAAGAAAACCAATCTGATTGTTTGTTTCAGCGAAATTGTTGGCATAAATGGAACATTGTTTTTCAGCACTGAGTAAAAATAATAGCCACCACCAACGATGAGCAATAATAATTCAACCCAAAGCTCACTGATGCTCGCTTCTAATACCACTGCTTTGATAAGTATAACGATTGCTACTATTATAATCATCATATTAAAAGCTCGTGCGCCGTATTGATTTTGCTTCATTTCAAGCATTTCATCCTTCATTTTCGGCTTTTTAAATAAATTCTTAAACATTGTCATCTTCCTCCCAAAATAAATCATCAAGCGTTTTTCCTAACGCCTTGCAAATAGCAATACATAAATTCAGCGTGGGATTATAATTTCCCGCTTCCACTGAACTAATCGTTTGCCTAGACACATGAATAAGTTTTGCGAGCTCTTCCTGTGAAATATCCTTTTCCACTCGAGCAACTTTCATCTTAATATTTTTCATTGTACCTCACCTTTTCTTTTTCTGAAAAATAGTACAATACTAACTGGAATAGTGAGACATACTGCCAAAATTATAAAACTTGCGATAAAGCTTACAATATTTTGTTCTAAGGGATTCGTCACTATGTTCTCATAATAAGCGTTTGTATTTGTAATTGTTATAGTAAGTGCCATCAAAACAGGTAATAGTAACAACCACTCTAACCGTTCACGTTTTTCCAAATACCCATACAGATAATAGACTGTAATTGCATATAACCCAATAAAACTAGCGTTCATTTCCATAAAACATGCTCCTTTTCTTTTGTTTGTAAATTTATCATAGCATCTGCTTTACATTACGTAAAATATATTTGACATAAAAAATGTTTTATTTTACATATAATAGGTTTTATGACAAAGAAAAAATATTTACTAACTGAAAACTTATTCCCATCTCACTAGGACTATTACTACTTTCCAGGCCACTAAAGTAGCATAGGTACAATGTTTCGTTGTTCCAATCAAACGGAATAACTTCAGTAACTAGTTGATTATCAATCTTTAAGTTGTTCACATCATCAGTTAATGAAATACCCCAAACTGGATTTCTACCTAATGTTTCAATAATACTGTTCCTAGCAACCACAAGCGGTAAAATAGATTTAATTCTATCAACTTCATTATCTTGCTGTAACAATAAATCCTTATTTGCTTGCAAGTTTATTATTATGTTACTTAATGATTGATACATATTTTTACCATCTTTATTTTCAAAGAGGAAGTTACTTGTTACTAAGGTCTCAATGTTAATAATATGAAATACTGTTGTATTTCCATCATAATCATCATTTGCTATTATTTCACCAATGAAAAAACGAAACTAAATTTTGGAATTAGTACCACTACAATTGTTGAAGAGGTTAAAAAAAATCGCGAAGACTATTCAACATTACTAAATAAATTGGCAGAAAAAGAATTAAAAGGAATTACTACCCTTAGAAATTTCAGATTGCTCGTTTCCAGCATATTCCTGATAATAGTTATTTTACTGATAGCAATTACTTAGCAAAGAAAAGACAACGGATAACGGATAACGGATAACGGATAACGGATAACGGATAACGGATAACGGAAGATTTTATCGCGAATTAGAAAAATAAGTCAAAAAATAAAAGCGCAATACGAGGAATTTTAATTCCATCATATTACGCTTTTACATTATCTGTTTGTTAGCTGTCACTATCAATAAGTTCATTTACTTCCTTATGAGCCACTGCCTAAGGATGGGTGTTTCTGTTAGTCTTATTCCGCCACGATTGCTTTTGTCAAATCGTCCACGAAATCTTGTTTGTTTTCTGCTTTCGATGCTTCGGAAATTGCATCAATATCTTTCGGTTTATCATCCCAACGGCCAGAATCTGCTGTTACCGCAATATGGATACTTTTATCTTTATTATCATTCATAAAAGTCGATACGTTTTCTGGGATATCATCGGACTGCACTGTAGTGAATAGAACTACTTTGTCATAATCATCTGCTTTTACTTTGTCTAATTTTGTTGTATCGATAATGGAAACATGCACGTTTTTGCCTTCCATGTCTTTTTTCACTTGGTCCATTACACTGTCTTTGAATTTACTACCTTGAGTTGCAAGTAATACATGATCTCCTGTAGCTGATTTATTTATTTCAGCATTTTCAGTAACATCCATTGATTTAATAAAACGGTAGGATAGCATCACTCCTGCAAATATGACTACGGCGATTCCTACGACGATTAAGCTGATTTTTAGTGGTTTTTTCATGTTAAATTCCTCTTTTCTGTTAGTTGGGTCATTCTGATCTTAAAGCTTCTGCTGCATCTAATTTTGCTGCTTTATTACTTGGATAAATCGAGAAAATAAAGCCAATTGTTATTGTTATTGCGAGTGTAACAAGGAAATTCCAGAACGAAATATGAATCATATCTTCAAAGCCAATTTTCGTTTCTAAAATGGGACTAGCTATTTTTGCAATTGTCACAGCGACAAGACTTGATAGCACATTAGCTAAAATAATAATATAACTTGCTTCCATCATGAAAAGTCCGCGAATATGGCGTTTACGATAACCAATTGCTCGGAATACACCGATTTCTCTTGTTCGTTCCACCACACCGATATAAAGCACAATAGCAATCATCACGCCAGCTACTGCAAGTGAAAGACCTGCAATAAAGGCAATCAAGTACACAATAATATCGGTAAACTGGCTAAATGTATCTACGAAAGCATTCGCGTTTGTAATCGAATAATTCGCCCAATCTTTGTTATCCTCATATTTCTCAACGATTTCTTCTGCTTCTGCTGTCGTTTTTGTGAATGCATCTACAGATAAAATCGGTTTTTCAATACCGGTCGTTTTAATAAAGTCGTTCATTGTTTTTGTGGAAACATCAAATCCTCTAGCAAAACCTTCTTTAGATGGATTTGTAATACCAGAAATGGTTGTTTCTATTTTGACCGTATTTTTTGTGTCACTATTTCTTCCGGCATAAACTAAGGTTATTTTTTTACTAATCAGTTTATCACCGTCACTTTTTGTTAATTCATCAGAATCCTTTTTTCCAAGAATTGCTTTTGCTACACTTGACGGGATAACTGCTCCGGTTTCATCACTTGTTACCATTTTCCCGCTTAGAAGATACTCATCTTTGACAGTTAAATCCTCATAGCGTGATGGCTTAAAGTTGGCTTCTTGCATTTCACCAGAAATACCTTTTAAATATTCGCCATCGTATTCAAACTTAATTCCTTGGACAGTAGTGCGTTCATATATTTCTGTAATATTTTCATCTTCATACAGTTGCTTAATTTTCTTAATTTCACTACTCGTTAATGGAGTGGTAGGTTCAGGTGATTTCGAGCCACCATCTTCTTTATAATAAGTCGTAATCTGATTGGGTGAAAAAGTTGTACCAAAAATCTTTGAAAGACTTTGATTCACTCCATTTCCAAGTCCAAATGCTAATAAAATAGCGATAATGCCAATCGAGGTTCCAAGTGCTACAAGTAAATTCCGGAATTTTCTATTGAAAAAACTTTTAAAAGAAATTTTTGCAGTAGCCCACCAGTTTAGTCTTAACTTTTTTTCATTTTTGTGGGTAACTTTTTGGACAACCTCTTTTTTTCTTTCAAATGAAATTACTTCTCCATCTGCTAGTCGTAATACCGCATCGGTTTGGTCTGCAATGTTTAAATCATGGGTTACAACTATTACGGTTGTATCTTTTGCTGCCAAATCCTTAAGCAGTTTAATAATTTCATCTGAAGTAACGCTATCCAATGCTCCAGTTGGTTCATCTGCTATAATCATATCTGGATTATTAGCGAGAGACCTTGCAATGGCAACCCTTTGCTTTTGTCCACCAGATAGTTGTGTTGGTTTTTTGCTAGCAAAGTCTTCTAGACCAACTTGTTTCAGCAAATCAAGTGCTCTCGCGTTTCGATTGCTTTCTGATAATTCAGGATTCAAATATAAAGGAACTTTTACATTTTCAACGACAGACATATGATTGACTAGATGAAAGCTTTGAAAAATAAAGCCGATGTGATTAAAATGATATGCATCTAAATCAATATCCTGTAAATCCTCCCCGTTGTATAAAACTTTCCCTTCATAATCAGTGTCAAGTCCACTAATAATATTTAGCAACGTAGACTTCCCACTACCACTTTTTCCTATAATTGCTGCAAATTCTCCGTCTTGAATGGTCACATTAATATCTTTCAAAACTGGTGTTTCGTTTTTCTTTCCTAACTTATAAGATTTTTTAAGGTGTTTAACTTCTAACATTTATTCTCCTACTTTCAAATAGTATCCATTTTTTTAGATTTCATATAGATGTAACTGCCTGCAATCACTGAACATAATCCTACATTCCAAATAATAGATAGAAGGGAAATATCAAAGTGTCCATTAGGTAAAATGGAAATGATCCCCGCACTGTTATAAATATGCAAGTAGTATTCAGCTAGTAAATTGACAATTAGGATAGCAAAGAGAAGTAGAATAACTGCTGCTTTCTGAAGGGAACTCGCCTTCACGTGATCTTTTAACCACCCTACCGGAATAACAAAGTAACAAACAAACATGGCGATAAATAAAAACATCATCAGCGTTCCAGATACAAATGATAACGCATCTCCTGCTTCGATTCTTCCTGTTTCAAAACCGTAATACCAAATAAAGGCACTTTGAAGTAAAATTACAGTAATTGCTGATAAATAAGCAGCAAATAGTTTTCCGAAAAATTTCTTTGTTTCTGAAAATCTAGAAAGAGAAGCAAGTGTTACGTTTTCTTTCGATGTATCGAGTTTCGTGATTTTCCAAGTAGTGATAAGAACTAGAATTAAACTTATCACCGTCGTTCCTCGAATTGCTCTAAAAAGCAAATCCGTTCCCTCTAGCAGATTCATCGTGAACCCCAGAAAGTTCAGCCCCAAGATAATTGCAAGTCCAATCAAAAGAATAGGACTGATTTGTTTTAAATAAAAAGTAATCATTTTTGTCATTTGTTCATTTCCTCCTTATAGAAATCGATTAATGCATTGCCTGTTTCCTCGCGATAAGTTTCTGTTTCAATAGTTTGTAACGTGTTATCTTTAATTAACCACAGTTTGCTATATAATTTTTCGGTTCCTTCTAAATGGTGGGAAGAAATAATCGTGATAGCATCTGGATTTGTTTCGCTAATAATAGCTTTCATTACTTCTGAACGAGCCATAATATCGATACTCGCAAAAGGTTCATCATAAAGATACAATTTGGCTTTTCTTGCTAAAACACTACCAATTTTCACTTTCATTAACATACCTGTTGATAGTTCGCCAAGTTTTAGTCGTTTATTAATTCGCCATCCAGCAAGTAATCGGTCCCACTTATCTAACTCAATATTTTCAAAAAGCAAACCATGTTGTTTCATAAAATCTTCTATAGTAGTACTTTTTTTAGCGTAAAGTTCATTATTTAAATAAGCGATTTGCTGGCGGATATCATTGGTAGTAAATAGTTCATTGTCTAATTCCAATGTGCCACTATCCGGTTTCTTCAAGCTTGCTAACATATCTAGCAAGGTCGTTTTCCCGCTACCATTTTCACCAGTGAGTACGATCATGTCGCCTGATTTTGCTTCGAAGTCCACATTTTGTAAGACTAATTTATTTGGATAGGATTTAGCGATATTATTTCCCACTAACATTTACTTCTACCTCCTCTACTTTTTTCACCCAAGCGATAATTTTTTCTTTATTAATTCCTAATTTACTCATTTCACTAATAAAATTTTCGGTAAGTTGTTTTGCGATGTCATTTTCCAATTGCTCAATTCTCCTCTTATCTTCTGTCAAATATTTACCAGTACCTCGAACGGTGTAAATAATTTCCGTTTCTTCCAGTTCTGCATAAGCTCGCTGGATGGTTGTCGGATTTACTTCTAACTTTGTTGCTAGCTCTCTAACAGATAGTAGCTTGTCACCAGCCTCGTATGTTCCTGTAACAATTTCTGTATGAATATAATGAACGATTTGCTTATAAATGGGTTTACTATCATCAAACTTCATAATTTCCTCCTTTCGCCTGTCTGTCCGTATCACCGTACCACCTGGGTCACACTGGCTATGAATGTACTATATCAAATGAAAATCGCCCCTTTTATACATTAAATATATCTAAAATGGTTTTTTTATTGCTTTTAAAAAATTTTTTAATTAAAAATGTATACAATAAGCCAATCTAGATAACGTCACAAACTGTTCATAATATTTTTTTTAAAGAAATAGCGTATAATAAAGTGGTAATTATTCAAATATAAGGGGGCACTATAATGCCAGAGAAACTTGATACCGTACTTGGATATTTAAAAGAATTTCCAGACTACTATAAATATGTAACGAAGAAAACCTATACATTAAATGAAAAAATTATTTTTGAAGATGAAAAAGCGAAAAGTATCTTTTTTATCGTGGAAGGTTATGCTGCAGTTGAATTAGAGGATAATTTAAGAAAAACGAACTACATTTCCATCTTTGTTCTTCCATATAATGTTTTAGGAATTGATGCATTCTCCTCTTATCCGAAAAAAAAGCATAGTATTACGGTCATGAGTGAAAGTCTTATGCTTTATAAAATCGATGCTGACTTTTTACTCAACATATTATCAATCAAACCGGATGTAAATGATTTTCTTTTGACGAGTATTGCAGATGTTTTCGCTCGCCACTATGCACTTCTTGGAATGATTGCCAAAACGCCGAAAGAACGGATTTACATGGCTTTAGAAAATCTTGCGGTAGAGATGGGCACTGAAGATGAAGAAAGAAATGAAATTGTATTACCAAACTTTATCAACCAGTCAGTCCTTGCCAGATATTGCCGCACAACGCAGCCAAACATATCCAATTTATTAACCGAACTTGTAGAAGAAGAATTTTTGATCAACAAAAAAAGCCCTTACCGGATTGATAAGGACTCTTTGGATATATGAGATTTATATTAATTTAATAACTTAAATCATTTCCATTAGTTTCAATTACTTTTTTATACCAATAGAAACTTTTCTTCTTCAAACGTTTATAGCTATTATCTTTATCAACATAAACAAAGCCATATCTTTTCTCGAAACCTTCACGCGTTGAATAAAGATCTGTTGCGGACCATGTAAGATAACCAATAATTTCGCACCCCTCTTCAACAGCTTCTTGCATACGCGCAATATGTGAAGCCAAATAATCAATTCGGTACGTATCATCAATTGTATCATCGGTATTTTTTTCGTCGCGTGCACCCATCCCATTCTCCAGAATTAGAATTGGTAATTGATAGCGATGATAGAACTCTTGCAAATAATGTTTAAAACCATATGGATCAATTGTCCAACCCCATTCAGTTGTTTCACAATATGGGTTTGGCGCTTTGATCCCGTTCATTACCACAACTTCCTCTTCGCCTTTTGCTTCAATCGCACTCGACATATAGTATGTTAACGACATGAAGTCTGGCTCAGAACTTTTGATAATAGTTAAGTCATCATCTAAAATGATTTGCTCAAAATCTACGCCTTCATATTCTTTAAGGAAGTATTTTGGATAGTATCCTCTGAAATAAATATCTCCATAAGCATAACCTAACTGTTGCGCTACTTTGTCACTTGCTTCGACATCTTCGGGTTTGCAAGTCATTGGGTAAGGGCAAATGTTACCAATATTTCCACCAACTTTTGCATCTGGATCAATTTGGTGTACAAGCTTCGTTGCTTCTGCATAACACAAATTAAAATGATGTTGAATTTGGAAAACTTCTGCTTTATTTTTAGCACGATAACCACTCATGTATTCAGAATCAATCGAAATAAAGTTTTGCTCGTTGAAAGGAACCCAATATTTCACTCGACCTTTAAATAATTTCACGACCGTTTCTACATAATGTAGGTAATCTTTGATAATTGCTCTATCTAGCCAACCATTATATTTTTCAAGCAGTTGTAACGGCATATCATAAGCATATAAAGTAACAACTGGTTCGATATTATATTTTTCTAACTCTGCCAACATATTACTATAAAACTCAACTCCAGCATCGTTTGGTTCTGTTTCGTCTCCGTTCGGGAAAATTCTCGACCAAGCCATTGTAAAACGATAAATTTGGAAGCCCATTTCCCCGTAATAAGCAATATCCTCTTTATAATGATGATAATGGTCTGAAGCCGTTTTGAACGATTCAAAATCAGATTCGTCTGGCATATCTGGAATAACCCTCACATCCGCAATCGAAAGCCCTTTTCCACCTTCTTTATAGCCACCTTCAAATTGTTGCGCATTAGTGGAGCTACCCCATTTAAAATTTTCTGGAAAACCTTTTTGCAAATTAAACATTTTTTATCCTCCTTCGATATTAAAGTACTGGTGTTAATAGCGTATCTTCATAATTAACAGTTTTTTGATCCGAGATGAGTACATCTAAGTAAGCATCCGTATTAGTTACAACTATCGGAGTCGTAATATCATAACCATCTGCCTTAATTGCTTCTAGGTCAAATTCAAGTAATGCTTGCCCTACCAAAACTCTATCACCTTGAGCCACAAGTAATTTAAAATATTTCCCATTTAATTGAACAGTATCAAAGCCAACGTGAAGCAAAATTTCTACCCCTTTATCAGAACGAATTCCAATCGCATGTCCTGTTGGAAAAGCTGTTTCGATAGTGCCGTTTACTGGTGAGATTAATTTACCTTCTTGTGGAACGATTGCTACACCTTTTCCAAGTAACCCTGCTGAAAAAGCTTCATCTTTTACCTCATTTAACGGAACAATATTGCCGCGAATAGGGCTTACAATAACTTCTGCTTCGACGCCAGTTTCTTTCGCTTCTTTTGTAGTTGGAGCAATTCCGTCTGCCATCTCGTCTTTATAACCGAAGAAGTATGTGCCGATTGCTGATAAAATATAGGCTACAGCAATTCCGAGAATAAAGCCAACAAATCCTTTTCCGATAAAAATTGGTAATGTTAAAATTCCCGGGATAGCGTTCGCTGCACCAGAAGACCCAGCTGCACCAACTATCGCACCACCAATTGCACCGGCGATACTCGCGATAACAAATGGTTTTTTGTATTTTAAAGTAACCCCGTAAATAGACGGTTCTGTAATTCCAAAAAAGCCTGTAAGTGCGGCAGAACCAGCAATAGCTTTGACTTCCGGTTTTTTTGTTTTTAAAAATACTCCAAGTGATGCACCTGCTTGAGCAAAGTTTGATGGTCCAACCATCGCAATCATGGTGTCACGCCCATAGCGTGATAAGTTGTTAATCATGATTGGCACAAAGCCCCAATGAATCCCAAAAATAACTAATACTTGCCAGAACGCACCCATAAAAGCACCCGCTACAATTGGGCTCAAGTTATAAATAAATGTATACCCGCTAGCTAAACCTTGACTAATAAACGTACCCAGAGGTCCAAACGCTAAGAATGTAAGCGGTACGATAAGCATCAGGCAAATCATCGGCGTTAAAAAGGTCTTCGCTGCCTCATGAATTTTACTATTAAGAAATCTTTCTAAAATAGATAAAAACCAAACTGCCAAGATAATTGGAATAACGGAGAAAGAATAACTCATTAATACGACTGGTATTTGTAAGAAAGTAATATGAGCTCCCTCATTAAATAGATTAATCATTGTAGGATATACTAGTGCACCTGCTGCTGCAATCGCGACCGGAGGATTAGCACCAAATTTTCTCGCAGCAGTATAAGCAAGAATAAGCGGTAAGAAATAGAACACACTATCAGCAGCCGCGTATAAAATCTGATACGTACCACTTGATTCGGTCAACCATCCAAAAGTAGTAAGAATCATCAGCAATCCTTTGAGCATACCACCACCTGCAAGCGCTCCCAAAATAGGTGTGAATATACCTGAAATAACATCAATTGCCTTACTCAAAAAGTTCCCATCTGAATCTTTTGTCCCTTTTGCTATCTCCGAGTCGCCATCATCTGTTAGTTTAGTAAAAGAACCCAGTGCTTTATATACATCTCCAACGGTATTGCCAATGATTACTTGTAATTGTCCAGCATTTTCTACAACACTAATAACTCCCGATATGCTTTCGATTTGTTTTTTGTCTGCTTTTTCTTTGTTTACTAATTTGAAGCGAAGTCGTGTAGCACAGTGAACCACTGAGCGCACATTTTCTTCTCCGCCAACATTAGCCAGAATCTCTTTAGCTAGTTTTTGATAATCCATTTTTTTCACTCCTTTTTATAGTTTTAACGATTTCTGCTTGCCATTCTAAAGTACGTATAAGGTTTTCCTTTAAGTGAAATAGATAATTGCATAACATTTTCCGGTGTCGTACAGCCAGAAAAACCACCATCACCAATCGCGTGAATATCGGCACCGGTTTCTTTCATCATCAATGCAATCAAACGAATTGTATCTTGATCCGCCCCTTCAACTGAACTATTTAAGAATGTCATTGCGAGTGTACCTGGTTTGTATAAATGAATAAACTGCACTAACTCTTGAATCATACGCACACTTATACCGTGTCTTGATCCTGGAGCAGGTAAATCAATCACATCCGCGCCTGCATCAATCAATTGCTTAATCACTTCTTTTGCATCTTGTTTAGCAAGTGGATCGCCCAACACTTTCTCATCAATACCATCTTCCCATTTTCCAGCGAAAATTAAGACATCGTTACCTAGCAACTTCCGTGCTCGTTTTGTTGTTTCAATGATATCTTGAATAGAAGTTCCTGAACCAGGATTTCCACCTAAAACAATAAAATCTGCGCCAATTTCTTTTGCTCTTAATAAATGTTCATCGGTAGCTAACATTCCTGCTGCATCATAAATAATGTTTTCTGAAGTCTTATTTTCACCTGGACAACCAAGATAAATTCCTAAAGGGATGTTCACGCGTTTTTTCAAATCTTCGAGGGTAAGTCCTTGAAGCCCTAAATTACTTTTTTCATCTTCTAGGTTAAATGTATTGAGCATAATCATATCCGATCCGAATGCTGCTAATAATTCCGTATTCGTAACCCCTCGGACAAGACCCTGACTTGCAAATAAAAGATGTTGCGCCATAATTACTCTACCTTCTGATTGAAAAATGGAGCGTTTTAAGTCTCTGCCGTTCATCTTTTCAAAATCTTGTTTAGAAGCACTAATTAGTCGTGTTACTTCTTGCTCCATAACAACCCCTCCTTAATCATTTTCATCTTCAATTCTAGCAATCATTTCGACGCGTTTCGCATGTCTTCCACCTTCAAATTCTGCATCCAACCAGTTTTGAACTATCATTTTCGCAAGTTCTGCACCAACAACTCTTGAACCAAAAGCTAAAATATTAGTATTATTGTGCTCGCGTGATAGTTTTGCAGAGTATGGTTCGCTACAAACAACAGCGCGAATTCCGTTTACTTTATTAGCAGCAATTGAAATACCCACTCCTGAACCACAAATTAAAATTCCTAAGTCCGATTTTCCCGCCGCTACACTTTCTGCAACTTTTTTACCATATTCAGGATAATCAGTTCGTTCATTTGAGAAAGCACCAAAATCATCTACTTCATGACCTAAATCCTGTAAATACGCAACAATAACTGGCTTAAGCTCGATTCCAACATGATCATTTCCAATAGCAATTTTCATCGTAATTCCTCCATCTTTTCTTGTTTTAACTTTTTGATTATTTCAGCATAACTTTCTTTTTTTCCGAATAATGCGGATGTTCCTAGCACAAACCCCTTAACACCTAACTGAGAAAGTTTGCTGATTTTTTCTGGAGATATTGCCCCATCCACCATAATTTCAAAAGTATAATCCTTTTTCAATTCGACAAGTTCTGCGATTTTCACATCTACATAGTCCAAATATTTTTGTCCTGCAAAACCTGGATTAACTGTCATCACCATCACATTATCAACTAATGGTAAAAGTTCTTTAATTGTTGCAATCGCCGTTCCCGGATTAATCGCAATACCAACTTTCTTCCCCTTATTTCGGATTTTGTCTAATGTTCTAGCTGGATGTAAATCAGCTTCTGGATGAATGTAAATAATATCTGCACCTTTATCAGCAAACATTTCCACATAATCACCTGGATTCATGATCATCAAATGGACGTCAACTAACTTTTGAGTTTTTTGACGAATTTCTTCAAAATCTTGTAACCCCATACCAAAGCTTGGTACAAAAGCGCCGTCCATAATATCAACATGAAAAACATCGCTTCCAGCTTTGTCTAATTCTTCCACTTCCCTTTCTAGGCCAGAAAAATCAGCACACATCATAGAAGGACAAATCAGTTTTTTGCTCATCAATTTTCCACTCCTTTGAGATAACGATTACTCATTAAACAAATAAAAAAATAAGACTAATATGAGTAATCGTTTTACCTTTTTCAAGTTAAATATATCACCTTTCTCAAATCGTGTCAATATTTTATTTAAAATTTCCCTATTTGATAATATATGATTAATGTGCGAAAATAGAGTAATAAATAAAAACGTTTACTCATAGAAGGAGGATACTATGAAAAAAACATCCATAAAAGATATCGCTAAATTAAGTGGCGTCTCCGTTGCAACTGTATCTCGTGTCATCAATGATAATGGCCGCTTTTCAGAAGAAACACGGGAAAAAGTGCTGGCTGTTATTAAAGAAACCAACTACCAAATGAATTTTAGCGCAAAAAGCTTACGCATGAATAAATCTTTTTCTGTCGGAATTTTAGTTCCGGATATTAGCAACTATTTTTTCTCTAGCGTTGTTCAGCAAATTGAAGCTATTTTATTCGATCAAGGCTACTCTACTATTATTTGTAATACAGGCCGTAATTTAGATAAAGAAATGGCATATTTAAACATGTTAGAGAGCAAAATGGTGGATGGGTTGATTGTTATTTCAGGCGCAGATGAATTTGGCTTTAAATATACCAACGCCGAAAATGGTATTCCTTATGTATGTATTGACCGCCAACCAAAAGATAAAAAAGATACAATTTTCATTTCATCAAATCACTACCAAGGAGCTTTTGAAGCTACGGAAGCATTAATTCATGCCGGAGTGAAATCCCCTGTTATATTTATGCATAGCAGGCAATCGTCTTCAGCTAAAGAACGTCTCAAAGGTTTTCAAGACGCCTTAAAGAAAAATAATATTCGCTACGACCCTGACGTTTCCAAATTTACAGTAGATTTACAAATACACAATTATCAAAAAAGCATTATTACCTTTGTCAATGAAGTAACAACAATGGATGGTATTTTTGCGATTAATGATAATATCGCGCTTGAGCTATTGAACCTCTTGCCAACTATCGGAAAAAAAATACCAAATGACATTAAAGTAATCGGATTCGATGATACCCCGCAGTGCAATTACACTGTTCCCAAATTGAGTAGCGTGAAACAAAATATTCCTAAAATCGCTCAAATAACCGTAGATAATTTAATTACTATTATTAAAAATCCTAAGCAAAAGAAACGCATTACAGAGATTGTTCCCGTTGAATTATCTTTAAAAGACTCAATTTAAATAAAAATAGGCTGTCCATTTTTTGCTAAAGCTTGATTAAGTTATACTCGATACTAATTATTTTTAATCACATCAGACTTCAAAATTACAGTTCCTTTTTGCAAACAGTAATTTTGAAGCCTGACTCATCCCCAAAAGCATCAAACATAGTACGATTTTATACGTTCTTCCGCGTTAGAAAAATTCCAACGACTCCTCCTATAAGGATAATCGGTGCTAATCTGACAAACAACCATTCAAATGTATGAAAAGCTACTCCGATAACGCTAGTTTCAGGATCACTATAATCCCAACCTAAGTAAGGACTATTTAGTATTATAAAGACCGCAGAAATTATTGCTATAACGGCACACAACGAGACAAATAGCCAATAAAGCATTTTTCGTCTGGCGGTCTTTCTTTGAGCAAACTGTAAGTTTATAATCTCCAGTTTTTCGGAAATTGCTTTTACATCATCAACCTTTGAAACCATAACAGTTTCTCCAAGCAAAGTGCTTACTGGTGTTTCAAGCACTTCCGATATGGAGATTAACATATCGGAATCAGGAACTGACAGTCCTTGCTCCCATTTAGAGATTGTTTGTCGCACCACATTCAGTTTGATGGCAATTTCTTCTTGCGAAAGTCCTTTTGATTTTCTGATTGCTTTAATATTTTCGTTTAACATTAGAGATAACCGCCTTTCTTTCAGTTGTTATCACTATTGTATGAGAACCCGTCCATTGCTACAAGCAACGCATATTAACATTCAAACTTTATAGCCACGATATGCTGTTTGGTATATTACCGAAGAAATTTCCAAGAATAAACAATTGTTCTTGGAAATTTTTTTTATTTACTATCACATCCAGAGTACCATTCAATAATAACAATATTATTTTGCTTTCTTTAATTCAGAATATGACGTAAAGTTATTTTTTGCTATTATGCCGTTTTTAGTTGGTATCTCTTTTGCACATTACCCTTCTAAAATAGGCAGCCTAGTTCTAATATATTTCAGCTATGCTTTTGCTTTTTACGCCAGAAGAATAAACTAAATGCGACACATACCGCTATTAAACCAAATACACTATACAGCACACTGTCCCAAAGATTATCCCCAGTAGTTGGCAGTTTTAAATTCCCTGCTACTGTAGGTTGTTCCTTTTGTGCCACGGTTACTTTTAATGCTTCTGATTTATCAGTGGAAGCTTGATGTTCACCTGGTGCCGTTTGAATGTCTGGTTGGTCTGGATTAGTTGGTTGGATAGGAACCACTGGTTTTGTCGGTGTCACTGGTGGTGCTGGAAGGTCTTTTGCTTTTACGGTTACGTTAATAGTCACAGATTCTCCGGCAAAACTATAAGTAACTGGATAAACACCTGCTTTCGTCGTATCCACTGTCCCTTCTACTTCTAAATCATCAAAGGAAACTGCAGCTCCAACAGAATTTACTGCGCTATCAAAATTATCCTCTGCGCTCCATTTATCCTCTACATAAATCGTGGAATCATGCGCTTTAATTGTGGCTGGAACGGCTTGATACACATAAGTGACTGTTTGTGGATTTGTTTCGAAAATGCCGCTTGCATTGGCTGGTAGTTTACTGTTATCTAATGTAAATCCAGCAATTTCTTTCGCTTTTGATTGATACGTAGCATCTAGCTTACCTGTTAGCACATCGGAAGTAGTTATCTCTACCCCATTTTGGTCCTCGTATTTCACGGTGACAGGCGCGCCGTTCACTTTTTTGTATACATAAGTGACTGTTTGAGCCTCTGAACTAAGTGTACCAAGTCCATTTGTTGGCATTTGCTCCGTATCTAATTCATATTTGTCAATTGCTAGTTCAAATTCTGGTGTTGTTACATCATAATCATCACCCACATTTCCACTTACCGTTTGTGGTTCATGGATTTCTGCTCCTGCTTCGTCCACATAATTCACCGTCAAATCATGAGCCGGGACAGGTAAAATATCGATTAAGAAAGTAGTTTGATTTTGAGGATTATTGGGCGCATTATCAAGCATCACATTAATCACATGTACGCCCGATTTAAAATTTGTTAACGGTATGCTAATATCCGACGTCAGCGTCCCGTCATAAAGCACCCTGCCATCATTCGTATCGGTAATCGTCACATCATGCCCATCAAACAATTCCGAGTTAAACATATATACTACTTGTAGATTAATAAATGTAGGGCTGTTTTTTAAAAACGGTGTAAGATTCATATCATTAGTTAGATTAGAAATAAAAGAATTATTTGCTTTAATATGTCCGCTATACTCAGGTGTAGAACTTGGATAGACAAACGTATAGGCTGAATAAACACTTGGCTCTGATTGTTGACTGTTAATCGTCACTTGATTTCCCGAAACATTCACTTCATTTTTGCCAGTTCTATTTTCATAGAGACTTAAAGGTATTTGCCCAACCAAACGATTATTTTGCAGTGCGATTTCGGAAATATTACCTAGACCGTCGGGAATTTTTCCTGATAGTTCATTATAATCTAAACGAAGCTCCGTTAATTTCGTTAATTCTCCTAATTCAGCAGGGATTTCTCCTGATAACTTATTAGAAAATAAATACAGTCTTTGAAGCGATACTAAATTTTTAATCTCTGGTGGTACTTCCCCAGTAAGCGATCTATTATTCAATGAAATGGTCGTAATTTTAGCCAAATCTTCAAATGTTAAATTTACGTCGACCGTTTTTGGCGCTAATTGTCTGTTTACCTCATTAATTAACCACGTTTGTCCTCCTAAATCTTCCGAAGTAACTATATCCGTTACATTATTTTTCAAATTAACTTGTTGGTTTGTTTCCTTTGTTGTTTCGATTTTGGATGCTGACCCAGTAATTGGATTAATCCATACAAAATTTAATGATAGAACAATTGCAGATAGGCATAGAAATGCTTTTTTCATTCGTGTATAACCTCCAGTAATATTTATTACTCCTAAAATTATACGCTAAACAGCCACTCAAAAATGCCTTCCTAAGTAGCGAAATTTCCTATTTATGAACATTTTTTGAACGTTTTATATCACAAAAACAGTATTTCATTCCATTTTCAAGTAATTATTTTTGACACATTTTCACGAATAAAAACGAAAATAATTTACTATAAAAAATCTAATTAGCAAAGATTCAAAAACACGAAAGTAATTGATATTACTTATTTCCAATTAAAATACAACTCAAAAAAAAGCGTTTCAAAAGATAATTCCAACATTTTCAAAACATCCCAAATCATCGAAATCCACCTGAATTCAACCTCGTTTTTAGATAAAGTTGCACTTTTATCCATTTTTACAATTTTGTCAAAAAAACGTCACAATATAACAGCCGGACACAGCTAATGAAGTCTAATTTTAGCACTCGAATAATGTGAAATCATACTATTATTGACTGATGAATATTGAAAATAGTAGAAATAGTACTTTTCACATCTGCTCTATTTGTTTGAAGAAATAGAGTTATATAATAACCACAAAAAAACCGACAAAATAAATTGTCGGTTTTACTTTAAAATAAATTTATTATCTTTTGTGAACTATTTAAATCAAAAAAACTGCAACAGAATGATGGCTCATCCTATTACAGTCTAGCATTAAGATTAGCTAAATGTGTCAGTTGGTACTTTTCTCGCTAGGCACATAATACCTGCAATAACAGCAAGTACACCTGGAACGATCCATAGTAATCCTACTAAGAAGAAACCTACAACACCAGCTACTAGCGTCAAGATACCAAATACTTTAGCATTGCGTTTAATTAATACAGCAAAAACAATCAAAGCAATACCAAGCACTAAAGCAATTATAGAGAAAATTACTGTTAAACCACCTGCAGCAGCAAGTGCTTCAGAGTCAGCAGCAGTCATCGCAGTTGCGTTAGATAATTCTTCACTGCCAGAAAGAGCAGCAAGTAGACCTCCGCCCGCGATTCCAGTAATACCAGCAATAATACCTGTAATTCCCGCAATTAATGTTAGAACAAATTCTGATTTTCTTGGATTCATTATGATATAAACCTCCCTTTTAAAATAGTCATTTATTAGTATAACATTAATTTTGCTAGAAAATGTAGACATTTCGTGTATTTTATTGCAATTATCTTTTTATTGTACAATTTTAATAAAAAAAGACCTTTCAAGTGAAAGGTCTCAGATATCTTCACGTTCTAGCCATAAACTAAGGAGTACATCATTTTCTTCTTTAATATCTTCTTTTGTCATTTCGGGCTTAATATCTACTTTTTCAAGAATTTCAAATTGAATGGTGTCAATACCATGTTCCTTTGCTTCTTTTGCCATTTCTGGTGGTAGCATATTTCCCGCTCCAATTTTCACTCCGAAAGCAAGTTTATTGGCGATTCCTTTTAAATCCATTGTGTTATCAATTAAGGATTTACCACTTTTTGTACTGATAAAACGGTAAACGCCGGCATCGGGAGATTTTTCTTTGTATGCACGAATTAGTTCTTTACGATTGTCTTTATTCATTTATTTCACGTCCTTAATAACCTGCTTCTTGTAATAGTTTGCTTAATGTTTTGAGGCGTTCACTGAGAAGTTCATCATCGTTTTTTAAAGCTTGTTCGAATAATTGCATGTCTTCATCGATATATTCGTTATCTTCACAAACGGCAATAGTCAGCGCATCTCCTTGCAAACCAATACGATCAAGCGTGGGATTCTCTTTGTCATACAAATGAGGTAAACGGTAAGCATCTTTAAAATGAACTTTGGTTCTAGCGATTAAAATGGCCAAGTCGAGCACACGATGTAGCGGAAGTTCTTCAGATTGGCGCGACCATTTATCACCCGTGTGACGCCAAACTTTAGCGGAAATATCTACTTTGCCACGATCATTCCACTGCGCAAGTCCGAGCGAAAGACCTTTCGCATCAGAATGGTAAGCGTTCTTGCCATCTACTTCTTCATAATTTTCAACAACGATTACTGGTTTATGTTTTAAGGTAGTTGGAATCTTCATGAGATTTCTCCTTTTAAATTTTAGTAATTTACTAAATTAGTATATTACTAATTTTATAAAATGTAAAGAAAAACTTTCCCAATTACTCGGAAAGTTCGTTTTTCATATGTAATTGTTGAAGTCCATCTGACAATCCGACTTCGATGGTGCGATTGTTCGTTACGTTCACTATTCCTGAGTCTGTTTGATACGTACCTGTTGCCGGGAGAACGTAATCATCTAAGCCAGTCATCTCACCATTTTCTACAATTCCAGTAATATACCACGGATGGCCTAAGAGCTCTTCCGCTTCTTGAAAATGACCGCGCCGAATAAACGCTCGAATGTTGGTGGAACTTATTTTGGTTTGATTTGTTTCAATAACCGGGACAGATGTGACACCAATATCATAGGGCTTGCATAGGTCCCGGAGTAAATCTACGTCAGAGTCGCGCCCTTTCCCAAAATTAAATTCGGAACCAACAACAATATGCGATAAATTCAAGTTGGTCAAATGATCTGTGACAAATTCTTCCGGTGTCGTTTCTGCGTACCTAGATGTAAATTCTGTCTCGATTAAATGATTGACACCGTAATACGCGAGCCAGCGTTCTTTTTCCATTCTTGGTGTGAGCATTTCACGATATATTTCGATTTGTTTTAAAGCCCAAAGTGGGTGTGGGCTGAAACTGATAGCGGTTAATATTTCATTTTCTTTTTTTATGGATAAGGCTGTATTTAAAATGGTCTGATGGCCGATATGTACCCCATCGAATTTGCCGATTGTTAAAACTGCGGCACGACTATCTTTATTTGGTGCGAGCGTTACATGCGATACTTCCATTGGCTGATTTCCCCCATTCCTCTTTAAGTTTAAAGCATAACAAGGGGCTCGTGCAAATTTATTGATTGTGTAAAAAAAAGACCTTTTCTAGTTCGAAAAGGCCTTGAAAAATTTATTCTACTGTGACACTTTTAGCTAAGTTTCTTGGTTTGTCGACGTCGCAATCACGGTGAAGTGCGGCGTAATAAGCTAGTAGTTGGCATGGGATGACGCTAGCCAGTGGTGTTAATAGCGGATGCACTTGTGGAATGACAAAGCGGTCACCTGGTTGTGCGACGTTTTCCATTGCGAATATACAAGTTTTTGCTCCACGCGCTAATACTTCGTTGACATTTCCGCGAATATTCCAGTTGATAGATTCTTGCGTTATAAGCGCTAAAACTGGTGTCCCGTCTTCGATAAGCGCGATTGTACCATGTTTTAATTCGCCACTTGCAAAACCTTCAGCTTGAATATAAGAGATTTCTTTTAGTTTAAGAGCAGCTTCCATTGCTACGAAATAATCGATATTTCTACCTAGGAAGAAAGCGTTACGAGAAGTTGCTAAGTATTCGCCAGCGATGTGCTCAATCACTTCTTTGCTAGAGACCATGGCTTCCATTGCTGTTGCGACAATTCCTAGTTCAGCAGCTAAATTAATGTTAAGTGCTTCTTCGTCACCAATTTCGCGACCAAGGGAAACTGCAAGTACTGCCAATACGGAAATTTGAGCTGTATAGGCTTTTGTTGAAGCTACAGCGATTTCTGGGCCTGCGTATAAATACATCGAATGATCTGCTTCACGGTCTAGCGTCGAGCCTGGTACGTTTGTTAAGGTTAATGTGCGGTAGCCAAGTTCTTTCACTTTAACAAGACATTGACGACTGTCGGCAGTTTCGCCACTTTGCGTAATAAAAATAAATAGCGGTTTTTTAGACATTAATGGCAAATTGTAAGCAAATTCACTGGATACGTGTACTTCTACAGGAATTTTCGCCATTTTTTCGATTAAATTTTTTCCGACTAAACCAGCATGATAACTTGTCCCACAAGCAACGATATGAATGCGGTCAGATGATAAAATTTCGTCAATGATAGTTTTGTCGACATTGATTTCGCCAGCTTCATCTTGATAGGCTTGAATGATTTTACGTGTTACAGCTGGTTGTTCGTCGATTTCTTTTAACATATAGTGCGGGTATGTGCCTTTTTCGATGTCTGATGCATCTAGTTCCGCTTTGTAGCTTGCACGAGTGATTTCTTCACCTTCTAGTGTTTCTAAAGTGAAGCCATCTTTTGTTACGATGACGATTTCTTTATCCATAATTTCCACGAATTCGTCTGTCTCTTTAATGACAGCCATAGCATCACTTGCGATAACATTGAAGTTTTCGCCTTTTCCGATTAGTAATGGACTTTTATTTTTTGCTGCGTAAAGCTTTTCTGTATTGGTTTGGTCGATTAAGCAGATTGCGTAAGAACCGTGCAGTAACGATAACGCCTTTTTGAATGCTTCTTTAGTAGAAAGTTCTGCTGCAAAGAGTTCGATAAGCTGAACGATTACTTCTGTATCTGTGTCACTGACAAAAGAATGGTTTTTTAAGTATTCTTCTTTTAAAAGGGTGTAGTTTTCGATTACGCCGTTATGAACAATTGTAAAACGACCTGATTTACTTTGGTGCGGGTGGGCGTTTTCGTGATTCGGTTTACCGTGTGTTGCCCAGCGTGTATGCCCGATTCCCGTTGTACCGAATGCATCACTTGGTACAAGGCTTGCAAGGTCTGCAATCCGTCCTTTTTCTTTGACAACTGTTACAAGTTCTTTGTTTTGCAAAGCGATTCCTGCAGAATCATAGCCGCGGTATTCTAATTTTTCAAGTCCTTCTAATAAAATGCCTTTTGCATTATTTGTTCCTATATATCCAACGATTCCACACATAATAAAATTCCTCCAATAATTAACTTGAGGGCAGACTTATCCAATTTCAAGCCCTCTACATTTTTTGGTTTCCTTGGAGGGTAAAAAGCATGTTTCATTACTACTCTGTCCACTTGGTCACCCAAATGATTTGTAAGTAAGACTTAACGACTGCATGCACAGCCGGGAGACTCCCGCCGAAACTTCGATTAATCTCCTCCTCGTCAACTGATCGATACTTTTCAGGGATTTCACCTTCAAGCATTTTCGTCCCAATCAGTTCTGGCGCTTCTATTCAATTGTACGATCCTCCTTCACTACTTTTCAAGGAAACAAATTCATTTTACAATAATATGTATACTAGGTCAAGCATTATATATAGCCATTTGATTAAAATTGGTCTATACATTGACAAAAAATATCAAATGCCTAATAATATAGCTATGATATAAAAAGGAGCGAGCTGAATGGTTTTTCCCAAAAAATTAGTTGCTAGTATTGCTGTTTTCATTTCACTTGGATTCATTTATTTCCGAGTAAGCACGGCTGTCGCATTTGAAAATACAAGTAGCGCTTCCCTTCTACCTTCTACCGGAGATGCGTTTTCGGTTTGGCCGATTGTTATTGGAGTGGTACTTGTCGCGCTTGCTGTTATACTATTTATTAAGAAGAAAATATAAAAAATCGTTTGAGAGCATGAGATTGAGATATGCTTTCAAACGATTTTTTTATGGACGACTTAGGTAAATGGCTTGCTTTCCCATAGCAGACCAGCCTTCTTCTAGGACACTTCTTTTTACGGCACGATTTTTATGTCCATATGGATCATTAATATAAAAATTATTTTTATCAAACCCAGTGATAATGACACTATGCATCGAATACGTAATTTTCTTTTTGCCTTCTTTTGTTTGCACGGTTTGCCAATTTTTCGGTGCATGATAGTCGGTAGTAGTGATAATCCAAACCGGCGCACCTGTGCTTAGTACGGTAATGATGTCTTGAATGCTATTCCCGCTAATATCGTGGACGTGTGCCTCGTTAACGTATTTAGCAGCTAGTTTAGCAATTGGAGCATGATTCACGCCAAGACCAGGGCTATCGCCGCTAATACTACCGACGAACGCCTTATCTGGATTACCATGTAAACCATTTTGTTCGATTGGCGTTGTCGAGAGATTATTTGCTAACTCATTTTTCGTTACGCGCTTTCCATTGAACTGTAAGAGCATTGCTAGGCTTGTTACTTCACAGCCGTTAAAAAGCGTCGGAGCATCCATTTGATTCACTAGCGGTACATCTAATCTTACATTAAAAGGTTCATTGTTTAATTTATAAACGACTTTGGCGCTTTCGAGTTTGACGGTTGGTGAATAAAAGGTATATTTCGTATTTAGAAGGGTCAAACTAAATATACATGCTGTAATGACAAGCAGTGATTTTATCCAAATTCGCATTATACATGCTTCCTAGACATTTTCAGCTAGGACTGGTTCTCCCGGGTCTTTTGTTTCTGATTCTGGCTCTTCTGTTGCTTCGACCGCTTCTTCGCTCACTTCGGTATTGAAGTTGGCGATATACCCTTCTAATGAACCGGAGATTTTTTGCATTTCTTCGGAGATAACGACTAGCTCGTCTACTTTCATTTTGTTTACTTCTGCGAATTCAAGTGCGGCAGTGGATTTTTCACCGATTTGGTTGGATATTTCTGTTACATCGCTAATTGATGTGTTGACTTCTTCAATTCCCGCAGCCATTTCTTCCGTTTCTTGAGATACATTTTGCATTTGGGCGGATATATCATTGACACGGTTGAGTAAGTCTGTGAAAGTTGCTTCTGTTTCGGAAATGATTTTTTGGCCTGCTTCGGATTCGGAAAGACCTGTGTTCATTACTTCGATAGTTGTTTTTGATTCTGTTTGGATTTTTTTCAGAACAGTATTAATGTCAACAACAGCAAGACGTGATTGTTCCGCAAGCTTCCGGACTTCTTCGGCTACGACTGCGAAACCACGGCCATGTTCGCCGGCGCGCGCAGATTCGATGGCTGCGTTTAGGGCCAGTAAATTAGTTTGGTCAGCGATATTCGTAACGGTATCTAGCGCTTTTTCAACTTCGCCAACACGGTTAACTAGTTGGGAAACAACGTCTGTGCTTGAACGCATAACGCCGCTGATGCGGTCCATTTGTGACACTAAGTTATTAATAACGGCAATTCCGTCGTTGGTTTTTTCTGCGGAGTCTTTTGTTAAGTCAGATACTTTAAGGGCATATTCAGCTACGTTTTGAACGCCGCCTGTCATTTGATCCATCGCATCCGTGCTTTCTTTCATGCTACCGATTTGCGTTTGGATTTGTTCGCCCATCATTTTCATTTCGATGTCCATTTCGGTTGTCATCGCGGAAATAATTTCAGAGCTAATAATCACGTTGTCGCTCGAAGATTTCACATCTGTGGACGCTTTTTTAACGTCTTCAATCATCAGGCGTAGGTTTTCGCTCATTTCGTTCAAGTCGTTAGTAATATCGCCCAGTTCATCTCTACCATTGTAAGTGCTGCGGTATGATAGGTCGCCACTCGCTACTTTATGTACGGCTGTTTGCAGATGACGAATTCCTTTTAGAATAACTCTCGTAATATAGGCGTTGAAAATGAATAAGGAAATTAGCACGGCGATAATAACTGCTGTGAAAATTAAGCTGATTTTTACGCCAAAGTCAGAAATTGCTTGTGAGGAATTTTCGACTTCTTTATAGTTCATGTCATTTAAAACGTTTAATTGTTTCGTTGCATCGTCAAATTTTGTTTTGACGTTTTGGTAGTATCTGTTTTGTGCTCCAAGTAGTTCTGCATCGTCTAGCGCACTTGATGTGTCACTGATTACAGAGGATGCGGATGCTTTCATATCTGCTAGTTTTTCTTCAAAGTAAGCTAATTGTTTCTTATCTTCTGCTGTTAAATTGGCTTTTTTGAAATTATGGATTGCTTGGTCATTTTCGGCGTACAGATTATCGATATCTTTGATAAGGGTTGATTTTCCGTTGATAGTGTCGAACATGGTCAGGATGTCGATATTGATTTGCGCCATGTTTGTTTGGATTTTTGCGATTTCTTTCATTGGTGCGACATTATTATCAACCATATTATCTGAAAGTGTTGCTACATGACGAAAACCTAGGAAACTAGTCGCGCCAAGTCCGATTAACATGATGGTCGTTATAACAATATTGATGCTTAATTTTGTTTTCAATTTACGATTTTTAATTAAATTCACCCATTCCACACTCCTATTCTCTAATTCTAGTTCATTATCTCATATTTTTTAAAAAAACTCCATATTTTATTGTAAAATAATTAGTTTTAATAAAAAAACGTTATAATAATTAGTGAATATCGGCATAAAACGGGTGATGTTGTTATTTTTTTATTTATTTTTTATAAAAATCTGCGCAAAATGGTTTTAAGTGGTGGCATTTTTGCGAAACGATGGTCTTCTAAGACTGATTGGATTTCAAATTTAGTATAACCGAGTGCTTCGTCCATCACGATTTTACCAGGTAGTGGAGCGGCTGCGCTATCTACGGAAACGTCGATGATTACTGGTTTAGTTGCTAGTTTGGCGTTTTCGAAAGCAGCTTCTAGGTCTGCCATTTTTTCTACCCGGAAACCAATTCCTCCGCAACTTTCGGCAAATTTTGCGTAATTAATATCTGGTAGGTCGATGGCGTAGTTTAGTTCACCAGCTGATTGTTGTTCGTATTTAATGAATGAAAGTTGTTGGTTGTTTAGCACAACGACAATCATTGGCATGTTTAGGCCTACTGCTGTGACGAAATCTTGCATGACCATGGAAAATCCTCCATCACCAACGATGGCGATTGCTTGGCGGTCTGGGAATGCTTTTTTGGCAGCGATAGCTCCTGGCAAACCGCAGCCCATAGTACCAAGCCATGCGGAAACGATAAAGTCATTTTCTGGCGTTAAATGTAAATAACGAGTGCTCCAAACAGTCGCAGTTCCTACGTCGATAGAGAAAACGGCATCTTTGTCCGCGATTTTTTGGATATTCGCCATCACGACTTCTGGAGCGATTGGATCGCTTGTTTGTGCGATGTCTTCTTCTAACCATTTCCACCATTCTTGCATGTTTTCTTGGCATGCTTGAAGGAATTTACGTTCTTCTACAGGTGCTATTTTGGCTGTTAAATCGCTAATTATTTCTGCGGCATCGCCTACTAAACCAACTGTTGCGGGGAAACGTTTGCTGATTTTGGCTGGGTCAATATCGATTTGGATACAGTCTGCTTTTTTTGGTAAATAGTCGCTATAAGGGTAATCATTCCCAAACATTAATAGTAAGTCGGTTTCTTGCATGGCTTCATATGCAGGTTTGGTTCCGATTTTACCAAGGTTTCCGAGTGCATTTGGATGGTCATCTGGAACAATGGTTTTTGCTGGTAAGGAATGAATAATCGGGATTTTCAATTTTTCCGAGAAGGCGATTAATTCTGGTCCAGCGTGTTTAGTCCCTAACCCTGCTAAGATAACTGGTTTTTCCGCTTTCTCAATCAGTGTTACGGCTTCCTGTATTGCCGCTTCATCTAGTTTTGGATTTTCTTGTTCAAATTTCACTGGTTTTGCTTCGAGGCTCGCTTTAATTACTTGCGACGGAATATCGTTTGGAATCGTTAAGACGGCGACGCCTTTTTCTTTATAAGCGGTGCGAATTGCTTCATCAACCACATCCGCGAGTGTTTCGGCATTATCAATTTGTTTATTATACACGGCAACATCTTCGAAAATCGCTGGTAAATTGACTTCTTGGAAAAAGCCGGTGTTTAAGACGTCGGTTGTCACTTGTCCAGCGAGCACGAGCATTGGCACGTGGTCCATTTTCGCGTCATACATTCCGTTTAGAAGATGGATTGCTCCAGGACCACCGATAGATAATGCGACACCAATTTTGCCTGTTAATTTGGTATATGCTGCTGCGGCTAGTGTCGCCACTTCTTCGTGCCGAACGTGAATAAATTCGATTGCTTCTTGTTCTTTTCGTAAAGCGTCAACTACGGTGTCAATCGAATCGCCGGGCAAGCCATATACGTGGTCGATACCCCAATTTTTTAATGTTTGTACGAGTGTTTCACTTGCTTTTACTTTTTTCATTTTACTTTCTCCTCCCATGGATGTTTTCTCTAATGTCCAATAGTTTTCGTTTACCCTGTTTTTAGAAGAGTATTCATAAAAGAGAATTGACGAACAATTCAGAAGTGCTTATAATGAAGGCAAGGTGGTGATCAAAGAGATGCAAACAAAATTGCACTGCTCTCGACTTTCTAACAATGGCTTTAGGATTGTTTAGAAAGTAAGAGTGAAATAAACTCTTCAATCCTTCAGCTAGTTTAACCAACATTAAACTATTAAAGGAGAATTATAATGAAAGAGTTTATCGAGCCATACCAATATAATTTTATCAAAAATCAATTAGCCAATGTTTCACGCGCATACCGTTCTGCCAATGATACTTCGACTTTGAAGGCGTTAAAATCGTTAACGGAGGAGAAAATCAATGAACTATTTCCGGACAGTGTACTAGAGGAGCATAAGGAACTGTTTAGCAAGCTCCATGTGATTACTTCAACCAAAGAAGCAGAGCCGTTTTTAGAGGGGTTAAAAGCCTATGTGATTCCTTTCGCGCCGCCTAGTGATGTGAAACTTAAAAAACTTTTTGCGAAAACGAAAAAATTAAAAATTCCCGCCTGGTCTAAACTGGATTTGCGCGATTATACATTTTACGGCTGGAATGATATCGCTCAGCAACGTAAGTATATCGTGACTTACGAGGATGGAAATTTGGTCGGCGTACAAGGAACTATTTCTACAGAGATTCAAAAGGGGGTTTGCTCGATTTGCCATTCGCATTCGAAAGTATCGCTCTTTATGGCAAAAACAAAATCTTCGAGTGATGGCGTTTATACGACAAATGGTAATTACATTTGCTACGATAGCGATGTTTGTAATGAGCAAATAAAAGCCCATGAAACCTTAGATGAATTTATAGAGGTTGTTAAGAAACGTAAATAAAAAAACAGAAAGTCTCTCATTTTTTTTGAGAGGCTTTCTGTTTTTTTATTTAATCGAATCTCGCAATTTCTGACGTTGTTTATCCATCCATGTTTCTTCCGGAAATTCACTTAGTAAGTTGTCGGCGAATTCCGCTAGGTCATCTCCTACAACGGCTTTTAATTCTAGGTTGTCGGCGGCGGCGTTTTCGAACATCTCGAGTACATTCTTTAGGATTTCAAACATCCCAGCACCTTTTGCAAAGTTCCATAAATAGGTTTCGATAGCTTTCATTGCGGTTTTATAATCTTCTGGCAAAGCGGCTATTCGTTTTTTGTACTGTTTATAATCTCGTTTTTCTTCGCGGTATTTTTTGTACCAATTAAACATTACGCTTGCCCTCCTTTAACTTGCATGATTTTTCCTTGAATAAAATCCCAGCGCTTCCAAAAAATAGCTAATTCTTCTTCACCAGCTGGGCTCAATGTGTAAAATTTTCGTGGTGGACCTAATTCTGATTTTTTCTTTTCTATCTCGACTAATCCTTTTTTCTCCAGACGAACGAGAATGGTGTAGACCGTCCCTTCAACGATTTCATCAAAACCTAGGTCATTGAGGTATTTGGTGATTTCGTAGCCGTATGTTTCTCCTCTAGAAATTCGCTCCAAAATCATTCCTTCTAAACTACCTTTGAGTAACTCGGTAAGTCCTTTCATTTGAATTCACTCCTCTACTAGTTGTTACTAGGTACAAGTATATAGTAATACAAAGTAGATTTGATGTCAACCTGTTTGCATAAAAAATCCTGTTCTCTTTTTGGCGAGAACAGGATTTTTTCTATTGAAAAAGTACTTCTGGATTTTGTTTCATCGCGTTTAAATTAGCAATGTTAACCGTTAAAAATTTCTTTTTCGGAGCTTCTAAAGTTTCGAGCCATTCGTTTGTTAATTTTGTTGCGATTTCAGCTGCTGCATCGTTTTGGCAAATGAAGCCGATGTTTTTGTATTGGCATTTCTCATCAAGATTAGCGTAGTGGTATTCTTCGCTTTCTTCGGGATTGAAAATGTCCATATAAAAATTTCGATTGCCTTTGAGGAATTGCATGTGGGTATCATTTGAGTCTACTAGGTTGAAATCGCGTTTGGTGAACTGATTGATCGCTTCTGATTTTACATGTGATAGGTCGAAGCTTACTTTTGTGCTTGGTTTTTCTATGTTTTGAAGTTGGCTTGCTTCAAATGATTTAGCTGCTTCTTGGTCAGATGTGAAGGCTTGGAGCTGTTCTTCGACGCGATTCATTTTTGTTTCAAAGTCAAGTTCATTTAGGAGATTTTCGGTTTGTCTGATGACGTTAATTGCTTCTTCAAATTGGTCATTTTTTATGTAGGAAGTCACTTTTTCGGCTGCTTCAATTTTGATTTCTTGTTGCATTGCTGCAGTCATATCGCGCCATGATTCCCACTTTTGTTGCCAGTTTCCCATGGTTTATTCTCCCTTACCCAATAATTTTCGTTAAATAGTTTTGTGTTTCTTTGAATGGTGGAACACCGCCGTATTTGTGGACATTACCTGGTCCGGCATTATAAGCTGCTAAAGCTAGTTTTAGATCGCCATCGTATTTTTTGATGTAACTAGCCAGTTGTTTTGTTCCAGCGTCGATATTGGTTGCTGGGTCCGTGCGGTTCGAGCCGTACATCAGTTGCATTAAGCCTGTCGCACCAGCACTTGATACAACATTCGGGTTAAAATTGGATTCTACTTGGATGACTCGTTTGATGAGCGCTTCTGGAACGCCATATTTAGTGGCAGCAGTTTTGATTAAATCACTATATTTCCCTTCATTTTCCGCACTGATTGGTTTGATTTGGTAGTTGTTCCAGTTTGTTAATTCGCCTGTTGATGCGGTGGGAGTCTCAGTAGTTGTGCTTGAAGTAGGCGCGGCAGAATTGGTTTCAGATTGATTGATTAATGCTTCATATGCTTCTCGAGCTCGTGCAAGTTCGGCATCTGTGACAGTTTGTACACTAGTTGTTTTGGCATTTGTGGTTTCATTTAAGCGTTCGTTTAATTTTGTTTCAAAAGCGGTAGCCGATTGTTTCGCTGCTTCGAACACGCTTTGAAACTCGGCTTGTCTAGCACTTATTACTTGTTCTACTGGATTCATCCACGGCACTCCTTTGTTATACTAACGTTTCCATCAACTTACTCGTTTCTTCGAGCGTAACACTTTCATCCCGCAATTGCTTTAAAAATTGATGGATAAAATAGGACTTTTCTTTACTTGTAAAAATCGCCGCGTTGTCGCTCGTCTGTTCGATTGTACCAAGTTTGAAATATAGTTCATTTTCTTGATAAATACTCATCCATTCGCGAATTTTCGAAGCAGTTTTCCACTGGTTTTCTGGAACGATTTCTTCCATTACCCGACTAACGGAGCCAAGGACATCAATGGCAGGATAGTGGTTTTTGGTGGCGAGTTCACGGGTGAGAACGATATGTCCATCTAAAATCCCCCGCGCTAAATCGGGGACTGGACCATTCATATCATCTCCATCAACAAGCACAGTATAAATACCAGTGATCGAGCCGTTTTGTGTTTTACCTGAACGTTCTAGCAATTTCTTCATATAAGATTCCATTAGCAAAGTTTTTCCACCGATTGGTAAGTCTTTGACGGCGATATCGACGCTTCTTCTTGCATCAGCAAAACGAGTGACAGAATCCATCATTAGAAGGACGGTTTTTCCTTGGTCGCGGAAATGCTCGGCAATAGAAGTGGCTAGTTTGGCGGCGCGTAGTTGCATAAGATGGCTTTCGTCCGAGGTAGCAGCAACAATCACGCTTTTGCGCAGTCCGTCTTCTCCAAGATCCTTACGCAAGAAATCTTTTACTTCACGGCCACGCTCGCCGACTAAACCAATCACATTAATGTCTGCTTTGGCGTTACGAGCAATCATTCCAAGTAAAGTAGATTTCCCAACACCCGATCCGGCGAAAATACCAATTTTTTGACCGATTCCAATCGTTAACATCCCGTCAATTGCTTTGATGCCTGTTTCGAGCGTATCAGTGATTTCTGCTCTGCTAAAAGCATGAATTGGTGGAGCTTCAAGCGGCATTTTTTGTTTAAATTTAGCCATACCAGCTTCTTCGTTTAAAATGTCGCCGGATGCGTTGAGTACTTTTCCGAGGAGGAATTCGTCGGCCGGAATCGTGATTTTCGTATCCGTTACGTACACCCAATCACCGTATGCCACTTTGTCGCTTTGATTAAACGGGAGTAGCATGTTGTTTTCTTTTTCAATAGAAATTACTTCGCAGAGCACTTTGTTTTCACCGACCATGACGGTATCGCCAATTTTCACTTGAGGGCCTTTAGAAATATAGACTTGTTCTTGGACTGTGTGGATTTTCCCTTTTTGGATGTATGGGACGGTATTTTTTAGTTCTTGCCAAGCTTCGGTTTTTGGCGACCAGTTCACGGTTTATCGCCTCCTAGAATTTTCCGTTCGGCATTTTGTTTATGAAGTGTTTGGAAAATTTCGGTGATGCGGTAGTCGAAGTATTCCTTTTCTTCTTCTACAGTAAATTCGCCGTAATCGAGTCGCATATCGAAGTTCCAATGGATGTTTTCTAAAAGCCAGTCGTATTTTGTGCCTGTGTTTTCTTCTTTTAGGGCTTTTAATGTTTCTGGGTGGGTGGTGACGTTTAGTTTGTCGAAAGCAACTGGGAGTTTTTGGATGACTTCTGTTAGCATAGGTAAGACTTCAATTTGGCGGGTATCGATTGCTTGGTGGACGATTCTTTCTGCGAGATCAATACTTTCATCCCAAAGGAAATCGGTGATAGTTAGGTAAATTTGTGTTTTTTCTTTTTCAAAAGCTTGTTTGTTTGCTTCGATTTCAGCTTCAGCGTCTCGTCTTAACTCCTCAATGGCTTGGCGTTCTGCTTGAAGTGCCGCTTTTTCATTAGCTAATTTTTGTTGTTCTATTTCAATGGCAGATAGATGTTTTTCGAGTTCTTTTTGATGACTTTCTAGTTGTTCAAGTTCTTTCGAATATGGTGACTCGATTTCTTCTGTTTCTTCTATATCATCTAAATAAAACAGTTCCATTTTCACGTCGGATAAAGTGACTTTACCTTTTGGGATTCGCGGATTAGATAAGGACATCCTGTTCCCCCCGTTGGATAACTATTTTGCCGTCTTTTTCTAGATTTTTAACGACATTGGCGATATCTTGTTGGGCTTGCTCAACATCGGAAAGTCTGATTGGGCCAAGGACTTCTAGTTCTTCGGTAATCATATCGCGACGGTTTTTCGATACGCAAGATAGGATTTTTTCTTTGAGTTCTTCTTTTTCATTTTTAAGTGCTCGAGCGATTTTATTGTTGTCTTGAATTTCGGCCAGAACTTGTTGCAAGGTCATGTTATCAAGCAGAATAATATCTTCAAACATAAACATTTTCTCTTTGATGCGTTCGGAAAGTTCTGCTTGTTCGGCGTCGAGATGTTCGAAAATTGTTCGTTCTAAACCGCGGGTAACGTTGTTTAAGATATTTGCGACATTTTTAATGCCGTCTGTTTTGTTCAGTGAGCTATTCGACATTGTGTCGAGCTTAATTCTTAGTAAGTTAGAAACGTTTTGCATGACTTCGCTATCGAATTGTTCTAGGCTCGCGATACCAATGACGGTGTTAATCATTTTTTCTTCCGGTAGTAATGCTAGTAGTTTCGATGCTTCTTCTGGTTTCATGTAAGAGGCTATCATCGCGATGGTTTGTGGCGATTCGTCGCTAATAATTGTAAACAAGGAGTCAACATCATCAATTTCGCGTAGAATATCTAGCGCGGTTTCGCCGATACGTGATTCTGCTTCTACCCCGTAAATGAGTTGATTTAGTTCTTCCGTCGTCATGTCTGGGAACAAGCGTTGTAAATGTTCGCGGTCGAGTTTAGCAATTCCTCCAGAAAGAAGTTCTAGTTCTCCTAAAAATTCTCTAGTCGCTTCTTCCACTGCGCCGCCGTCCATTTCTTTCATTTTGGCCATTTCTCGTGCAAGGCGTTGTTTGGATGCATCAGGGAGCAAATCAACCACTTCGGTCGCGATTTGTTCATCAAGGCTCCAAATAATAAGCGCGGCTTTTTCACGTCTTGAAATACCTGAATCTGCTGAAGTTGTAGTTTTTTCTTCCGTTTCTACTACTTCGACAGTTTCTAATTCAGCATTTGTTTCTTCTAAGGTTTCTTTGAGTGTTTCTGCCATTGTCATTCCTGCCTTTCATTGAGCCATTTTTGGATGACTGCTGCGGCGCGCCCTGGGTCTTCTTTGGCCATTTCACCGAGTTTATTTTTCAAGCTTTCTTTGCGAGCTTTTAATTCTGGTTCTGATAAATCGAATGCGTCTGTTTGGAAGTTGAAATCTGGATGTTCTTCTGGATTGATGATTGCTTCTTCGGCTGGAATGTAATCTTTTTCTTCTGGTTCCAATGCTTCTTCTAGTTGTTCTTTACGTTTAAGAAGGATGATATAGGTGATAATTCCTGCTGCGATGACGGCGAAAAGTAAACCGCCTGCAAGCCACCAAATCCATGCTTTGCTTGCTGGTTCAGCTTTTTCTGTCGTGTCTTTTTCTGCTGGGGTCGCGTTATCTAAGAACTGGATAGGCATGATGGTGACATCGCCATTTTGGAAAGTACCTTCGAATGTTGGTGCGGCTGCGGCTTCTCCGTCCGCGCCCGCTTCTTCGGTAGTCATATTGGGCGTTAATCCAGCTGAAACACCAATTGCTTTTGTAAATTCTGCCATGTCCACACCGTTTTTATTTAAAGCATTTTGATCAACCCAGACAACGACATTTGTTTTTGCAAGGGCTGGGTGTTTTTTGATTTCTTGGATAGTGGAGTCTAGTTCATAATTCGTTGTTTCACTTGATTTTTCGCTTGTATAGGTGTTCGTATCGTCACCATTTTGTTCCGTGTAATTTGGTACGTCAGCATTTGATGCGGTTCCAGATTCGGTTGTGTTTGCGGAACCTTTTGATGTGTCTGTTGATGTATCTTTTTGGTTACTACGTACTTTTCCGTCGTTTGGATAATGTTCCGTATTTTGTTTGATTTCGTCAAAATTAACTGCGACATTTGTATTCACACGGAAATTATCTAGGGCAAAAATGCTGGAAAGTGTACCTTCGATGTCTGTTTTTACATTTTTTCCGATGGCGTTTTGGATGTCGACTTCATTTTTATAGGCCGAGCTTCCTTCTTCTTTGGATGTGTCTGCTTCTGAGATAACGCCATTTTTCGTATCGATAATCGCTACGTCATCGCTAGCAACGTTTGGTACGGCTGCGCTGACGGTGCGCTGAATGCCGAGAACTTGTTCACTTGTTAGTGTTTGATTATTTTTGGTTTTGAGTGTTACTGCAGCGGTTCCTTTTTGGCTCGCTTCTTCAAAAATCGAACTCGATTCTGGTAATGTTAGCTGAACGGAGGCGCTGTCTATAGTTGTTCCATAACTTTGAACGATTTCTTTTTCTAAATTGACTTTTGTGCCAACTTTTTCTTGCATTTTTTTATCTTCTTCACTAGCTCCTAGCGAGCTGTTTAGTAGAATATCATTGCCATCTTGGCCTGTGTATGGGATACCTAGGTCTGCGAATTTGTCGCGAACGAGTGTCTCCACTTTTTCATCGACTAAAATGTTGCCGCTTTTGTCGACAGTATAATCAACGCCCATTTTGGCTAATTGATCGGTGACTTGTTGCTGGCTCGTTTCGGATAAATTTTTATAAAGTGTAACTTCTGTTTTGGGCGTGTTCATGTAGAGTAATAACACCGTGACTACGACAAAAAGGCCGACTAAAATCGCGCCTTTGTGCCAATTCTTCAATTTCGAATACATTGTTTTTATTTTTGCCATCTTAAAAACTTCGCTCCATTTTTCTCGTGTGGACGATTGACTAAAACTCCCCCGACTAGTCTAACCGCTACACTTGCATATTTAAAAGCTGTTTGTAGCTTTCGATTACATTATCACGAATGACCGCAGCAGTTTTCATTTCTGATTCTGCTTTTTTCATTTGAATGAGTACATCACTCGCATTTCCTTCGCCAGTTGTTAAAAGGTTTGATACGGAAGTTTGCGCGTTTGATTGTGTATCACTCATACTATCCAGCATTTGCGTGAAGGTATTTCCGGCACCTGCCGCATTGTCTGTTTTCGCGGTTTCACCAAGTGTTACTTTAGGTAAGACGCTGGCTGCATTAATACTTTCAATTGCCATTTCTTAAAACACTCCTTTATACTTTGCCGATTTCTAAATCTTTTTCCATCATTTTTTCATTTGCTTGTAAGGCAGAAGTGTTTGCAGCGTACATTTTTTGCCCAACCATCAGATTGGTCATTTCTGCTGTCATATCTACATTCGCGTAATTGACGTAACCCGCTTCATTAGCATTTGGATGGGTTGGATCATATACCCGTTTGACGCTTCCTGTATCGCTCGATATTTCGCTTACTTTAACACCTTTTGTTCCTGTTAAAGCTGTTTCGAACGGCGTGATTTCGGATAGGACGACGCGTTTTCTGAGGAAAGGTGTTTCGCCAGGCGCGGCGCTTGAATCAGCATTCGCGATATTATTGGAGCTTACTTCCATCCATTGTTTCGCAGCATTTAACGCAGAGCCGCTTGTGTTTATTCCTTCAAACATGGTTGTTCACCTTACTTTCCACGGGCTGCTGTGTTGATGGATGAATTATAGTTGAGTGCACTGATAGCGAGCGCGTACATTTGATTATTTTTAGTTAAGCTGATCATTTCAGAAGTGACGTTGACATTGTTGCCATCTTCGTTGATGGATCCGCTTTTAGTGGTCACTTTTGCATTTGTTTCGTCTATGTCGGTTCCAGCTAAATGTTTTGTGTTTGTTTTCGTTAGGTTTCCTGCCGACTCAGCGCTATTCTGACCGGATGCTCGCAAACTCGAGCCAAGTGATTCCTCGAAACTAGCTTCACTTGCTTTAAAATTGGGCGTATTGGCATTGGCGATATTATTTGAAACTACTTGGTTGGCTGTTTGAAGATAATTCAAGTAGTTGCCAATATGCGTGGTGTAATTTTCCACTTCTCATTTCCTTCTTTCTTTTAGAAAAATTTCGCATAATTCAAGTTAGCAGCATTGCGACTTTTATTTTCAGAAAAGGCATTTTCAGTGGATTCTAATTGTTTTTGGGTGAAAAGAATACCTTTATTAATTAAATCCCTTGTTTCTTTTAAAATGGCTTCTTTTGTCTCTTTCGGTAAATGTTCAGTGCTTTTTAGTAGTTCATTTAGTTTCGCTTGGTATTCTTCGAGAGTAACGTTTAATTGTCCTGTCGAGTGAAACAGTGCTTTTAGTTCAGCCAAATGTGTCTTTGCTTGATTCATGTTTCATCACTCCCTCGTAGCCTTCTTTGAGCTGCGTGATGACGTGAATGATGGTATCAATATTTACTGGTTGTTTTAGTAATTGCATTTGACGAATTTGTTCGGAAATCCATTCGTATAAGCCAAAAATATTGTCGTATAATTCTTGTCCGGCTTCTGGATTTAGTTGTAATTTTAGTTCTTCAAAGATTTTTTCCATTTTATCGAGAATAAGGTCTGCTTCTGAAAAATGTAGTTGTGCGAGTGCTTTGTCTAATTTTTTAAATTCAATAATACAGCGTTCGTATATATAAATGGTGTTTTTAATGGGGTTGCTCGTGTTTAATTCATTTTGTGTGTATCGTTTCCAAGCTTGCATTTTTTTCACCTACCATTTTTATTTATTAGAACTATTCATACCGTCAATTAGTGCATCAAGTGTCATGGCGTCGCTTTGCATCGCTTGCATCATTTCAAGCCATTTGTTGTATTGATCCGTAATATTCGTTAATAACGTGTCATTTCGGCTAGTAATATCGGTTAACTTTAAATTTAATTTATTGATTTCATTCGTCATCGAGGTCGTCTCATCACTGATAAAGCCAGTCGAGCCAAATGTTTTGTTCAAAGATTGATATAGTTCGTCGCCGATTCCACCAATGCCAAAGAAAAATCTTTCGACGGCGGTCGGATCTTCAGCTACCATTTTTTTCATGGCGGTTTCATCTACTTTTAACACGCCTTCTTTATCAACGCTTATTCCAAAATCGAATAATGTATTCCCATCTTTTTTATGTTGGAATACGTTGTTTAGTGCACGATTTGCTTCAAGGTCGGCAGCAGATGCTTGTAAAATCGTTCCTTTTCCCGTGTAGGTTTTCATTGTGCTTGTTAGTGCATTGTATGTATTTACAAAACTGGTGATCATGCTGGCTGCTTTTTCATCGCTTTGGTCTTGGATGGTTAATTTTTCAGCGCCAGTTGTTTCTTTTTTGAGGTTGATTGTAACGCCTGGAATATAGTTGGTTACTTTGTTTGTTGCACTTGTGACGGTCGCGCCGTTGATTCTGAGTTTAGCATCTTCTGCAGCTAAATGGTCTGGTGAGTTTTGAACTAATCCAAGTGCATCGAGAACAGCCGAATCACCTTCGAATTTAATGCTATTTTCGACACCAGTTGTTGAAGAAGTTACAACCATATTTTCGCCTAGCGTGTAGATATTCACCTTTGCTCCAGCGCTATTGATGGAGTTCATCACATTTTTCATTGAGCTATCTGCATCAACTTTAATTTCTTTGCCATTGATTTTAATTGTCCCGCTTACACCGATTTTCGCCTCAATATCAGGTACTGCTTTGTTGTATGTGTCTGCAGTCGCCAAGTTTTGGACTTCGATAGAATAACTGCCGTTGACGGAACTGCTCGTCGATGAAACAGTAAAACTCGTTTCGTTGGATGAAGTCGCGAGTTTGGTTTTACTTTCATAAGTCGTGAAAGAGCTCATCGTTTTCAGCGACTCGGATAAAGCGTTTTTCAAACTAGCATAAAGGTCAATCCGTGATTGGTAGCTAGAAATTTGGTTTTGATAAGGCGTTTTCGCTTTTTCCAAACTAGCTTTTTGAAGACTAATAAACTGCGAATAATATTGCGTTGGGTCCATTAAACTGCTTGCAATCGAACTTCCCACTTGGTTTCACCTCACATATAATTTAGGATGCTTAATTTTTGTACCATCACACTGGATTGTAGTGCGGCTTGGTATGCGATTGATGTTTTATTTAAATTACTTACGGCTTCTGGCATATTGACTTCTTCGACATTGGATTTACGTTCGGAAAAATCGACAATTTTGCTAGAAAGTACGTTATCATAGGCTGTTACGCCGTTTTTCTGTCCACCGATATTTGTCATGGAATTGGTGATGATTTCAATATTCTTGCTGTTTGTTTCTTGCAAGGCAGACAAAGCATCTTTATCGCCAGTTTTCATTGCGTCGACAATTTTTTGAATGTTATTAAACACGTCTGTCATCGCGCTACCATCATGGAAAACTTCTACTTCTAACGTGTCCGTTACGCGGAATTTTTTGTTTTCGGTTGTCCCGTTATAGATGATTTCTCCAGTGGTTTTATCTGTTGTAAATGGCTTCACGCTTGTACTTGAGCCACTAAAGACATATCTGCCATCGTCTTCTGAGTTAGCGACAGAAATAAGAACATCGAGTAGTCCTTTGATTTCTTCGGCTGATTGAGACATATTGTCTTTATCGCTCGTGCCGTTAATTGCTTGCAAGACTAAAGCGTTTACTCGGTTCATGGATGTAGACATAGAAGAAAGAGATGTTTCGGCCGTATTTAGCAGTGATTTCGCTTCCGTTACGTCTGTTTTTTCTCGATTTAGCTGACTAAGCACATGATTATAGGATAAAATTTGCGCTGTCGCACCAGGGTTTTCACTCATGGATTCGTACTTTTTCCCAGAAGATACTTGTAGTTGATATTTAGCAAGATTTCCCGAGACATTGTTCAATTGATTAATTATTGAACTTGCTTGTTGATTGGTTGAAATTCGCATCATTTTCCTCCTTATAACATGGCTAAGAGTGCTTTCATCATGTCGTTCACTGTGTTCATCGCCTTCGTATTGGCCACATAGTAACTTTGATATTGCATAATATTTGTCATTTCTTCATCAATGTTGACGCCTTCTAGCGATGATTTCGATTCCGTAAGTGAGCTTAATGCTTGGGTATCTGCTGTCGCGGTTGCGCTACTTTTACTCGCATCGGTGGCAACCTCGGTAATGATTCCGTCCATAAAACTTGGGAAAGTCGTGCCTTGAATGTTTTTATCGGTTTTTAAGGAAGCGATATCCGCCGCGATAACACCTAGAAATGGCTTATTATCAGCATTACTCGTAATTGCTGGATTCAGGATCCATTTGCCAGAGCTTTGGGTGAAAATCGGAATGGAAAAATCGTTCACATCAGTTACATATGTACTCGTGCCAAGTGTATCGACGGGATGATCCACGCCTCCAATTGTCAGCGTATCACCAGAACGAGTCACGCCTGGAAATTTTTCTAATTGACGTAAAAGTTCATCGCGATTGCTCAGTAATTTTTCGTCGTTCGGATTCGCTTGAAGCGCATCATTGATTTTTTGCAAATCATCCATTGTTTTATTGACGTTTTTGACTTGAATATCATCTAATGCTTTTGCTAGACCGTTCGAAAAAGTTTCGATTTTTTCTTGGTAAGATTTAATTTCATTTTGGTTCACGCGAACGGAAGCGATAATCGAACCTTCAGGCATGTTGAGTTTTTGACCGTCCACGGAGAATTCGAAGCCTGTCGCTGTCCGCGTCGAGGTAATTTCGGTAGTTTCGTCACCTTGGACAACAAGACGTCCGCCGATTGTCACATCGTACACATCTGGATTATTCGGATGGGCACTCACAGAAATTCCAGCATAACCAGCCATCGTGCTAAGTAGTTGATCACGTTGATTCAGTAAATCGTTCGGTGGGTTGGAGCCTGCATTTCCGATTGCTTTATTGATACTGCCTAATTTTTTAATTAATGAATTTAAGTCTTGGATCGCGGCATCTGTATCTGCTGCAATGGTTGTTTCTAATTCTTTTAAGCCAGAATGAAGTTGGTTTAATTGATCCGTAAAAATCGACATACTGGATAAAAGTGCCGTTGTATTCGTTGCTTGGTCAGGATTTTTCGCTAATGCTGCCCAAGCGGTGAAGAAGTTATCCAAATTATCACTTGGCGTATTTTTTCCGGGAGTACCAAATAAATTAAGTGCTTGATTCAGCGCCCCACTTTGATATAACGAAGCGGATTGTTTGGCGATTTGATTATTGTATTGTGTCGTAAGCGCTGTGTTAGTTAGACGCTTAATGTCTGTCACCTTGACTCCGTAGCCCGTTTGTTTCCCACCAAGTAGACCACCGTCACCGTAAACTGCTGTCTGATCCACAGCTTGCCTAATGTACCCCGGCGTATTCATATTACTAATATTTTGCTGAGCGACCATATTAGCGATTTGCGCCGCTGACATGCCCGATAATGACGTATTAAAATCACTTAAACGCACAAAAAATCCCTCCGTTTACTTAAAAAGTCTCGTTTATCATCATATTATTTTCTGCTTGTGTTTCCGCGTGGTGCCCCGTAATAACATCCACCATATGTTCCGAAAAAGCCAATTGCATTTCTGTTCTAATTTGGTTTTCCGTAACACTTACTCGTAAAAGGTTTTCTTTTTCAAGTAGCATTTTTTTCCGTTCATCTATAATGGCATTTTCCTCAGGTGTCCAAGTATTTTGGAGAGTTCTAAGCGTATTATCTTCGCCAATGATTGTTTTTAAAGCTTGATATTCGTTTTGTAAAGCGGCAAGTTCACGTTGTAGCCCTAATTGGCGCTCTTCTGCTTCAATCCAGTTCTCTTCTTGCACTAATTTACCTAGTAAAATTGCTTCATCGGTAGCTTTGACATTTTTTTCGATTAAGATTTCTAATTGATTGATTAATTCGTTTTGCATACCCATCACCTACAATACGACATCGAGAATCATGCCAGTAATCTCACCAATACGGTTTAGCATATCTAAATGTCCAGTTTTTGTGTCGATTAAATTCATTACATCATCTAATTCATTCGTTTGTTTTTCTACTTGCTTTAAAATCGTCATTTTTTGTGAAAAACCGTATTTTGGGTGGCGGCTTTCGATATTATCGTAATCCATCACATTATTCACATAAAAATTTAAAAATGTTTGGACTGCTTTTTTATAGCTCAAAACATTATCTACCGTCATATCCATTTCAACGAGTGACTTTTTATCTGTGACATTCGTAATTAGTTCGTTAATTTCAGTCAGAGAAGGAGTTTGTTTCTTGCCATTCGCCTTCATTTGTTCAAAATAAAGTTGTTGTGTTTGATTTAATTCTTGTATTCCCCTAACTACATTCGTCTGTTTGGACTGCGAAATTTGGCCAATTGAAACATTATTCATCCTTTTTCCCCCGAAAAACTCATTTTCGCTTTCTAAACCTTATTTTTCTATTTAATTATACTGAAACAACCTGAAAAAGTATATATTTTTTCAAAAAATATCTTTTTTAAAATAAAATAATTAATAATAAAATAATAAATATAGCAACTATCATGAAAAATATTGGTTGTTTGGAGACACTGCGGAAATCTTTTACTAATAAATCAAAAAATGACATTTCTTGTTGTGCGAGTAGCATCATTTTCGTCATATCGCTCGCGAATTCGGCGTCCACACTACCTAAAATTCGTTCGGTATCTGTAAAACCTGCTTCAATTTCCATTTTTTGAAACAGTTGTGCTAGTCGTGTAAGTTGGCCTTGCATCCGGTCTAAAATAACAGCGATCCCACCTTGCGTCATTTGTCCGTCCGCTAATCGTTGCAGTTCTTGGAAAAGTTCCGTTAATGGCTTGGTCGCTTGTTGGTGAAAAATTTTGATATTCCCATTTGGAAATGCGCCAATTTGAGGTAAAAGTTGGTTCATTAGTTTTAAGTATTCGCTACCCAACTTCCAAATATTGATGTTTTCTGCCTGCAATTCATATGGTAATAAGTGGCGCGATTGGAACATATTGCCAAATTCGCGTAACACTTTAATCATCCAGTTCGTTTCTTGTCTTGCATCAACGATTGAGTCTAATCTTGTCGCATGTTCGATATGTCCCTGGAATTCGCGCATCATTTGGATACCCGTCTCCATATTGCCAGAAGCTATTTGCATCATACGTAAGAAATCGTATTTCCCAGTTGTTTCAAAAGTTAAAGTTGGTAACATTTTCAGTAAAAAGGAGATTTCATTCATAATTTTTTGATTTGCTAAAAATAATTTTTGATTCGCTGGATTTTCGGAAAAATACGCTTCAAAATTATGTTGTTTCATTAGAATCGTACTTAATTGGCTACTGATTTCACTTCTGACTGTTTGCCATTTGGTAGAATCAGTGGGGTTTTTTATGCCCGCGCGCATGACGTAAAAGATTAAATCATTCGCTTTTTTAGCATTATTCATCATTAATTTCATGTACAACTCTAAACTTGCAGCACTCGTCCCATTCAGTTGTAAACTGCTTAGTTCTTTAAAAGAGAATGACACTGGCGGCGTTTTCGGTACTGCAACTTCTGTATTCATTTGTGCTTTTATCGTACCTTCTTTTACAACTGGATTTTGTTTAATTAGTTCCCGTTCTAGTTGATTACGATTTTCTGCAGATTCTTGAATGCCATCTATTTTCATTCCGTCCACCTCGCTTCTGCTTTTATTTCATTGCTCTATTACCCGAAAAAATAATAACGCCAATAATCATGAGCGCTGGAATCCAAAACGGGATACTACTTGATTTGTTTTTAGTTGAGGTTTCCTTCTTTTCCTGCTTTTTGGGCGTATTTTCATGTGACTCAACAGATGGTTTAGGATCAGGTGATGTCAGTAATGATTCTTTTTCTTTCGGTATTACTGATGGTGGTGCAATTGTTTCTTTATCTGGCATTTCAATCACTGGTTTGATTTCTTGATTCATTTGCTTGGAAAAAACTTGACCGTCCCAGTCTGTCCAGTGAAGAGTAATTTTTCCAGTAGTTGTTATTTCCGCGCTTGTAAAACTGTTGTCTGTTCGTTTGATTGGGAAATTTTGGCCATTCACTTCGACGTAAAGATTCGATATGAATGTGAAATCCGGATGAATGGTGCCGGTTAAAATGGAATTATTGATTAGCTGAATATCGCCAAATGGTTCACTAGTAGCGCGGACAAGCATGTATTGATTCATTTCTTGAATATGAATAATTTCGCCGGATAGCTCTGTCGTTAAAGCCAGGCTTCCCTTCCATTCAGTTGCTGTTTTTTGCCATAATAATGGGATAGTCTTGCCGTTCTCTGTTTCTAATTCCGGAAATTCTGTTGTATATTTGTCGAGAGTTAGCTCGATTCTATTACCAACTTGTCCGATTTTTTTCTGGACGTTCGTGATGTCACTACCGTCATAACTTAAAACAGGTGCTTTTGGTTCATATAGTTGAATGGTGTTTTCTAAGTCCAATGTGATTTCATTCTCGGCAAAATCAACTAATTGCAGTTGAAAAGTTAGTTCTTCACCCAATTGGAATTTTTCTAAAGGGATTTCTGCATCAAACTCCCCTGTATAGTTGTTGCGAATGAGTTCCATTTCCGATTCATTAGATTTGCTATGAACAAGCAAAATCGCCTGTTTCACGCCTGATTCTGCGTCATCCAAATCGGCTGATGCATATAGCACGCTCGTCGGTAAGACATCTTCATCGTGCGTGATTTCTATCATTTTCAAACTCGGCGCCGTTTCATCTTTTGCAACTTCCTCAAGCTGTTTCACTTCAAATAAGTCTTCCACAGTAACAACCGGTTTCGAAATATCTGCTTGATAAAATTCAGCCTGGTAATTCCCGTCCAAATCCCAATCCGTCACCGTATACGTTTCCCCGTCCAGAAGTTTCCTTTGTCCATGTTCATTCACCAAGACAATTTTTAGCTCTTCCGGATTTTTGACATGAAACGAAATCACTTCACCAGATGTAAAAACACGCTGTTCCTTTTCAAGCGATATCATCGGAGGTTCCAGGTCTGCTGCAAAAGCTTGAACCGAAAGAAACATCCAAAATAAAATTGTCATCAGTCCAAGTTTTCGCACATTTTTCACCTTACTAACTCAGTCATTTGTATGCCAAAATGATCATCCACGCGAACTAAAATTCCTTTGCCAATCGTCACGCCGTTTAGCGCTAAGACAAGAGGTTCGTTCATGCTTTCTTTCAGGATAATCACGTCTTTTTCACACCAAGAGATAAATTTCTCGAGTTTTACTTTTGCTGTTCCGAATACCACTTCAAGCGTTACGGGAATATCCTCCAAAATTTGTTCCATTTCGGAAAGTGTTTCTTTTTCTTCAATTACCGTGTGTTTTATTGGTTCAGCTGGTTTTTCCGGTTCGATTATTTCTGCCGGAGTCGTTGCTTCTTTCTCTGCAACTTCTTTCGCTTGAATCCCAAGCATTAATTGCGCCATTTCTTTTGCAGCTGCTGGATTAAAAATTTGATACATTGGCGTTTTTAGTAGGCCTTCTACTTCAAGCGGGAAAATAACTTCGACTGTTTTCCCTTCTTCGATATTTTTTTGAATCATCGTATCGCCGAAATTGCAGAATTCCATTGTTGGCGGGCTAATATCAATTTTTGTTCCAAGCATTTCTGACATTGCTGTAGCCGAGAAGCCCATCATTTGGTTCATTAATTCTTGCACTGCACTGACTTCCAGTTCTGTCAGCTCAGCATCGTTTTGAACCATGCCGTCTCCCATCATCATTAAATCTGCCATAATTAGCGCGGCATTTTTGCTAATGATAAAGGTGTTGCTTGAGCGCAGTCCTTCGACAAATTCCACGCTTGTTACTAAGCAAGGGCGTTCATTAAACTCAAACTCTTTGCTATCAATTACGCGTGCTGTTGGGATTTGTAAAGAGACTTTGCGGTTAAGCAATTTAGATAGAACGGTCGAGGCTGAACCTATGCCAATATTACATACTTCTAAAAATACATCTAATTCTTCGGCCGTTAAGCTGATTTCTTCTTTTACAGGATCTGCTTCTGGAACTGCATCACCAAGCAATCTTTTCGCTAGTTCACGTCCTTTATCAACAGGAATGAGTTGCATTAAATTGGATGTGATTAAGTCCCCAATAATTAAATCAAAGCCTACTTTTATCATCGTTTGGTCGTTCGTATCTTCTAATTGCTCTTTTAGCGCGATTACTTTAATGTCTGGTGTCGTAATATCAATCATTTCGCCAAACATATTGCTCATCGCAGTGGCGGAATGTCCCATCATTTGGTTCATCGCTTCTTGCACGGCGCTGAGATGAAGTTCCGAAAGTTCTTCGTTTGGATCAATGTTACCATCGCCCATCATCATTAAGTCCGCGATAGCCGCCGCCACTTCTGATTGCAAAACAAATAAATTCCGCATTTCGATTCCTTTATGGAAATTCACTTCTAACACGACATGTGGAATATCAATGTCTTTCGTATTATATAAATCAACAATCTCTACTTTTGGCGTCGAAATTGTGACTTGTTGGTGTAGTAAATCAGATAAGACCGTAGAAGCTGAGCCAAACGAAATATTGGCGATTTCTCCTATCACATCTAGTTCCATTTGCGTGATATTTTTCTCTAGTAATTGCTCCACTTCTACCTCTCCTGCTCTGTCCGCCCTGTATGACGCATAAATTTAACGGCTTTTTGGTTACCACTTTTTCCCATATAACATTCAAATTTCCATTTTTCGGTGACATAGCCTTTGAGTGTATCGCGTATGTGTGTTTCTGTTAGAAGGACGTCGCCTACTTCAAGCTTGTTGAGCTCTTTCCACGTTGTTTTAATTTCACCCACACGAATGCGCGCTTCTTTTTCGACTTGATGCAATTCTTGCTCGACTTCCGCATCAAAGTTCCGTCGTTTATCAAACGTATATTCCACAACATTTTCTAGCTTATTCATAATCTCTTCCACCGAGAAAAATGGCACACCAATACGCATTGTACTAATCCAGAACTCTGATTTAATATCAACACTGACAAGTGCCATCATGTCGTTCGGTGATGTCACACGTAGAAGCGCTGGGTTGGTTTCGATATTAACGATTTCTGGTGAGATTGGATGCACCGATTTAAAACTGTCTTTGAGTGCTTCGCAAAATTTTTCCAAAATAGATTTCAACGTCAACTCTTCAAAAACGGATAACAGTCTGCGCTCGCTCAATTTTCGTTTTGGATTTCCGCCAGATAAACATTCATGAATATAAATGATATAAGCTAAATCGAGTTCGATAATAATTTGACCGAGCTCCGGATTACCAAGGTCGATAATGCAGAAAATATAACTATCGTTCGGCATTGTTTCAATGTAGCCACTCGCAAAAGACACTTGATCTGCAAGAGTTGCTTCGGTATGAATTGGAATCCGAATACGCTGGGAAACAAACTCCATACTTTTTTTCGTAAAAGCGGATGCAATCGTCTTTAAGCTTTCGAGGTGTTCCGCACCAAATTTCTCTGGTTTATGAAAGTCATAGGGATGAAAGCGCCCAAAGTCGCCAATTTCCGTACTTTCATCGACTACCTTACCTTCACTCATTTGGGAAAGCAGGGCGTCAATTTGTTCTTGACTTAATTTATCGCTCATTTTTTGTCACTCCCTAGCTCTCATGAAGAACTTCCCTCTCCTAATTTCGTTATTTTGACAAACATCTTGCCGTCTTTTGTCAAAATCTCGCCGTAACCGATGCATTTGCCGGAAATAGTAATTTTGACCACATTGGCTGTAGAATCTTCTAACCGGAAAACAGTCCCTTTTTTTACATCTAGCAAACTACCGACTGGCTGTTTCGTGCGTCCTAACTCGAAGTCGATTCTGAGCGGAATAGTATGATTAATTTTCATTTAGCTAAACTCCCTACTGAATCAAGTTCACAATTTGTTTCATCACGTCATCCGCCACACGAATAACCTTTGTATTCCCTTGGAAACCACTTTGATATGTCATTAAGTTAACGAATTCACGGGACAAGTCTACGTTTGATCCTTCTAGGGAAGAACCACTAATTCCGCCAGCGCCATTTTGGCCAGCAACGCCGTATACTGCATCACCAGAAGATAATCCTGGAACATATTCGCCGTTCCCCATTTTTACTAAACCGTCTTCATTGGAGAACGTAGCAACCGCGAGTTGGGCAACCGGGATAACCGTACCGTCTGAGTAGCTCACTGCGATGTAGCCAGCATCAGTTACTGCGTAGTCTTTTACTGTTGCAGCGCCTTTTCCGTCAGAAGTTGGTGAGAATACTTGGTTCGTTCCGTAGTTTGTTAAGCCACTTAGGTTTAAGCCCATATTGACTTGTTTGCCGTTTACTGTTGAATTGATTTGAATATTTTTAAGTGCGTCTGGGTTCGTTAGTTCACCCTGCGCATTGTAATTAAGTGTCCCTGTCACTGGAGGAGTTAATGCTTTGCCGTCCATTTGAATTTCATATTCGTAGGAAACATTACCGCTCGCATCTGGTGTAGCTGCTTTCATATTGACTTGAAGTTTATGTTTTCCGCCAGCATTATCGTATACAGACAGCTCGGAAGAAATCGTATCTTTTTCGCCCCAATCAAGTGGGATGTTACCGCTTAGGCTACCATTTTTTGTTGCTTCCCCTGGAATTGCGCTATTTAGCGGAATTTGGATGGGTTGTAAATTACCGTTTAAAACGTTACCATTTTTGTCCGTTGCGTAACCCATTACGTATTTCCCTTGTTGGGTAGTTAAATAATTGTTGTCGGAAACAGCAAAGCTACCATCACGTGTGTAAACGATATTCCCACCAGCGTTATCACCAGCAATGAAAAAGCCGCGGCCTTGTAGTGCTGCATCTTTATTTCTGCCAGTTGAAGTCGGGGAACCTGCTGTATAGTCAGTTAAAATCGCCCCAATTTTCGAACCGGAACCGAAACTCATTGGGTTTGTTCCAGCATAAAGTCCGCCTGCAACAGATCCCATTGTGTTTTGGTAAAGTAAATCATTGAAAACGACGCTTTGTTTTTTATATCCTGTCGTGTTGGCATTGGCAATATTATTTGATGTTACTGATAATGCTTGTTGGAACGCATTCATCCCAGAAATAGCTGTATACATAGTTTGATTCATAATTCACACTCCCAAATTTTTTAATTAATTTCTGTTACATATGTCATTGGCACAAGGCTATCGTTATCTTTTAATTTCAGCATGACACCATTTGTTGTTTGTTGAACGCTTTCGACTTTTCCGCTAATTACTTCGCCGTTTAGTGAAACACCTTTTATATCCTTACCGATGAAATTAACCGCGGATTGCAAGGCGGAGTTTTGCGCTTGTTCAGAAAGCTTATCTACGGCAGTGGTCATATTGGCAACTTGCTCCATTAAGGAAAGTTGCGCCATTTGCGACATCATTTCATTCGTATCAAGTGGACTCGATGGATCTTGATATTGTAAACTCGTTAAAAATAGTTTCATAAAGTCATCTTTGCCAAGGGTTTTCGATACGCTTGATGTCACTGCATTGTTTGTATCCTGACTCGCTCCTGATAAACTACTAATTCCGTCCAAATTATGTCTCCTCCTCTAAATCAAATACTTGTTGTTTAGCTTTTTCCTGGTGTGGATTTTCTCGTTCTTTTTCTTTTTTAGATTCGCCGTGGTGTCGACCTTCTGAGCCTTGACCATTCTCTTTCGGTGCTTGTTTTTCGGTCATTGTCACGGCAACTTCTACGCCGCGATCTCGGAAGCGATTATGTAAATCTTGCGCCATCTGTTCGAGTTTTTGTTTCGCCGTTTGTTCCTGATATTCGATATGTACAAAAATTTTATCGGGCATTTTTTTAAGTAAAACTTCCACTTTTCCGAGTGATTCCGGTTGGATGGCGAAAAAGGCTTTATTTTGTTTCACTTGGAATTTTTGCAGCTGTTCGATTTGGTCCGTGATGGTTTTATCGAGTTGTTTTAGTGTGACTGGGACTTCGACTTTGGCAGCCGGTGTGAGCTGTTTCGTTGTGTCATGCCAAATGTTGCTTGATTCCGCGGGCTTTTTGACGGCGACTTCTTCTTTCGCTGTTACTGGTTCTTTAATGCTCGCTTTGAAAAGTTGCACGGCTTCTTTTTCTTGAGGTAATTTGGCAAGGGCTGGTTGGTTTTTAGCTACGTTTTCGGCTAGTTTAGGTGAGTCTTTTGTAGGCATAATGAGTTCTGGTGGCGGTTGTTGCTCTCGGGTGGTATTTTTTGTAGGTTCTTTCGGTGTATTCATTTCTGGAGGTTGTGCTACTTGCGGGGCGCTGTCTATTTTTGGTTGGTCGATAGCTTGTTTGGCGATTGCCGCAAGTGTTTCTTTAACTTCTTTCAACTCAAGCGGTGCGCTTGGTAGTTTCGTTTCTGGTTCGCTGTCGAGCAGTTTGGCTGAAACGAGTGATGGTGCGATTTCTTTTAGCGGAATTGTAGCTTGTTCTTCGTTATCCGCTTCTCCCTTTATGAGCGGCGCAGGGCTATTTTCCATTAAAAGTGAAATAAAAGGTAGTTCTACTAATTCTTCTGCTAACGATTCTTTTGGTTCGACCTGTTTTTTTCCGACGACTGGTTGTAGCAAATTATCTGGGATTAGCATGCGTTTTCCTCCCTTTTACTTTAATAGCACCATTTTTAAATCGCGTAATGTTTGTTCTTCTCTTTTATTTTCAAGCTGTTGCCATTTTTTTCGTGTGTCATCGTACATTTTTTTCGCCTGTTTCCCTTTTTCCTCGAGCTTTTCTAAGATTTGTTCATTGCTTTTAATGTACTGGCTAATTTGAGTGATTTCGCGCTCCATTTGTTGAATGCGGCTTGGTGAAAAGGCATCGAGTTGCATACTTCCGGCTAATACCGCCACTTGGAGTCTTTCTTTTTTTGTTCTTGAGTAATAGACTTCTTTTTCGTGCGCTAATTTTTCTGTGACTTTTTCCCGTTTGGATAGTAATAATTGCAATTCCTTCAAAATGGCCGTTTTCTCTTGGTCCACTTTCATCTTCACTGCGTTATAAGCCTCTTGCTTCAAATCACTTGCCTTCTTTCTTTAGTCGATTTCTGAAATAACGATTCCGAAGTTCTCGTCCATCAAAATTGCTTCACCGATGCCGACTTTCTTTTCATCGAGGAAAATTTCGACTTTGTGGCCAGGTTTCTTTTCCACTTCGAGGACATCGCCAATGCTTAACTCGGCAATGTCCCCTACTGGCATTTCTTTTTTTCCAAGACGGACGATTAAATTAACGCCAATATTGTCAACTTGGCGAATAGAGCCTTTTTCGCGTCCTTCTTGAGGTGTTTCTTTCGGTTCCCATTCAGGAAGTTCTACTTGAAATACTTGTTCCATCATGGTCCCTCCTTAAAATGTTTCTAAATTTAAAATTAATACGACACGGCCATCGCCTAAAATCGTTGCCCCAGAAAAGGCAATTTGACTTTCGCTGAAAAAGCCGCCAAGTGTTTTTAAAACAATTTCCCGTTGACCGATAATATCTTTAATAATAAGTCCAAAAGTACGCTTGGCATTTTTCACGACGAGCAATAGTAATTCATCCGTGTCATTCAAAGGTGTTTCATGGAAGCATTCGCCTAAATCGAGTACTTCAATAATCGTTTCACGGTAGTTGATTAAGTCTTTGCCGTGAACGTGTTGAATGTCCGCTGGATTAATTGTGATAGCTTCGGCCACGTTTGCCAGCGGTACAGCATAGCGGCGTTCAGATGTTGCAACGAGCATCGACTGGATGATTGATAATGTCAGCGGAATCTCAATTCGGAACGTCGAACCAGCGTTTTCACTTGATTCTACGCTGATTTTCCCGCCGATTTTAAGAATGGTGTTACGGACTACGTCTAAGCCAACGCCGCGACCGGAAAGATCTGATACTTGATCTGCGGTACTGAAACCGGAATCAAATAATAAATCAAAAATTTCCGCGTCAGTCATTTTCGTTGATTCTGCTCTTGTAACGACATTTTTCGCAATCGCTTTTTCTAACACTTTGCGTTTATTGATTCCCGCACCGTCATCCGCAATTTCGATAACGACATTGTTCCCGCTATGGAAAGCTTTTAGATTAATTGTGGCGGTTTCATTTTTCCCGTTTTTACGTCTCACTTCGACTGTTTCAGCGCCGTGATCTACCGAATTACGGATTAAGTGAACAAGTGGGTCACCAATTTCATCAATGACGATTTTATCGACTTCCGTATCTGCGCCTTCAATCACTAAATCGATTTTCTTGCCTAATTCTTTGGCTAGCGTGCGCACCATTTTTGGAAAGCGATTGAACACACTGTCCACTGGCACCATACGCATATTTAGTAAGCCGTTTTGAATTTCTTTGGAGATGGAACTGAATCGTCCTAAGTGTTCCATCAATTCTTTGTTATTGGTTTTTTCTGCGATTTCATCAATTCTCGCCCGTTCAATGACGCTTTCTTCAAAAACGTTCATTAGCTTTTCGATTTTTTCAAGTTGTACACGAATGGTTTTATTTTCTAATCGTTTGGTTGTTTGTTTTGCGGCTTTTTTGATTGGTTCAATAACCTGAACTTCTTCCACTTCTTCTGTCACAGTCACTTTTTCGATTTCAGAAATATCCAGAATAACCGCTTTGATTTCGTCTTTCGTTTGCGCCGACTCTAGGACTACTTCAAATGACTGCTCAAACTCTTCTAGCTCAATCGCTTCTCTGTCTGGCGTCGTTTCTGAAATAATCCCCATTTCCGCAAGTCGCTCTAAACACATTACCGCCCGCACTGCTTTCAAAATGGCTGCTTCTTCAATTTGAATGGCAATACGGTAAGTTTTTTCTACCGTTAAATCAGTTTCTTGCTCTGGGTGTAAAAGTGCTTCTAAGTCAGCTACGGTTTTCGTAATATCCGCAGCGCCTTGTCCGCCGTGCTGGATATCCGAAACCATTGTTTCTAAATGAGATGTACATGTAAAAATAATGTCTACCAAATGTTCTGTTACAGCCAATCGATTATTGCGTACCTCATCTAGTACATTTTCCATTGCATGCGTTAAATCAGCCACCTGCTGGAAGCCCATCGTTGCGGACATCCCTTTAAACGTATGTGCTGAACGGAAAATTTCACTTACTAACTGACCGTTCGTCGGGTCTTTCTCAAGCTGTAACAGATTATCATTTAGCGCCTGTAAATGTTCTGAAGCTTCTTCTATAAACAGGTCTAACATATTTGTAGTCATGCTATCCACCTCCATTTCTCTACTTAGCTGCTTTTTCTAACGCCTCTAAAACTCGGTCCGCTTGGAAAGGTTTTACGATAAAATCTTTCGCACCTTTTTTAATGGCGTCTACAACCATACCTTGTTGACCCATCGCCGAACACATAATTACTTTTGCCGATGGATCTTTTGCCATAATTTGCGCAAGTGCTTCTAAGCCATCCATTTCCGGCATCGTAATATCCAGTGTCACGATATCTGGTTTTACTTCATCATACTTTTTCACTGCTTCCAGTCCATTTTCCGCTTCTGCAACTACTTCAAAATCGCTATCTTTCACGATATTCTTAATCATCGTACGCATGAACATCGCATCGTCGACAATCAACAACTTCAACATAAAATACAACTCCCATTCCTATACCTATAAATATTTTTTAAAAAAATCGCATAATATCATTTTATAATAAAAACAGGACAATTTCTACCTTTTTCTTAAAAAATATCCGTTTTTTATAATAAAATTATTCAAAAAATAGTTAACCAACTTAACATTGGCTCTGTGCCCCATTTACAATTGAAAAATATTTTTATAAATCAAAAGAAAAGCCCCTCGTCCGGGGTGACGAGAGGCTAAGGGTAAACAATGTTCGATAAATGAATTTGATATGTTATTAGCTGTTAATTAATTGAGTTAACATTTGCGGTGTTTGGTTTGCTTGAGAAAGCATGCTGATAGAAGTTTGTGTAAGAATTTTGTATTTAGTCATTTCGGACATTTCAGCAGCCATATCTGCATCTTCAATGGATGAAGCAGATGCTTTAGTTGCGATGGATTGATTGTTCACGTTAGATACATTGTAGCTAAGGCGACTCATACCAGCACCTAGAAGCGCACGACCGTTAGAAATGTTATTGATTAATTCATCAATAGCTTCAGTTGCTTGTTGAGAAGAATCAGCATCAGCAACGGATAATGCACTATAACCAGCAACTGTAGAACCACTACCTAAAGTGATTGTTCCAGCAGAAAGACCTTTAGCGTTGAAAAGATCGATATTGATTAAGTCATTAGCTTTATCAGACGCTTGGATGCTTACTTGAGTAGCAGCACCTGTAGCAGTTTGATCTAGTAATTTGATGTTGTTGTAGTTAGTAGTGTCTGCAACGTGATCAAGTTCTTTGATCAAGCTACCGAATTCAGCAGTATATTGTTTACGATCTTCATCACTGAATGAACCGTTAGAAGATTGTACTGCTAATTGACGCATACGTTGCAAGATTGAACTCATGGAGCTAAGAGCTGAATCCGCTGTTTGTAACAAGTCAATACCCATGGATGAGTTTTTGCTTGCTGCATCTAAGCCTGTAGATTTAACATTCATACGAGTAACAACTGCAAGACCAGCAGCGTCATCAAGAGAACTGTTAATACGTTTACCAGATGCTAAACGTTCTTGCGCTTGAGTCATGCCTTCGTTATTTTTACGAAGATATTCTTGTGTTTTCAAGCTAATGATATTAGTATTTACTTTCATTTGTGTTTCCCTCATACATTCGGTTTAGAAAAGACTTCTCTTCTCTATATGCTTTATTATATCTTCATTTTTTTAAAAAATCAAATGTTTTTTATTAAAAATGTAAAAATAAGTTGTTTTTATTTATAAAAAAACGAAATATCGGCTTTATATCAACGTTTTTATGTTTTTATAAATTTATTTTTTAAAATAAAATAAAGAAGTGTTTGAACAGAAAAGTTGTCCAAACACTTCTTTTTATAAAACTAGCTCATCTAAAATATTAATGAGTTGATGAATATTCGGCTTACTTACTTGTGCGTCGGCTCCGACACCAGCACCTTTATGTTCCAGATCTTCTGTAATTAACGAAGAGAAAATAACCACTGGCAATTCACGACCAATTTCATCTTCTTTGATTACTTTTGTTAAATGGTGTCCGTCCATTTGCGGCATTTCGATATCCGTGATTAACAAGTTGACATTTTCAAACGTTTGCTCTTTTTGTTCTTTGAGCAATTTGAAAATATGTTCTTGGGCTTCGCGACCATTTGCAAAGAACTGCAGATTTGTATAACCGGCCTCATGAAGCGTATCTTCAAGCAGTTGACGCAGCATTTGCGAGTCTTCGGCAATAAAAATCGTCTTCTCTTCACGGTTTACTTTTCGTGCTATACGATCTTCGCCAGTCACAGCGAAATCGGCATTTCCGCTGATTTCATAAATGATTTTTTCATAATCAAGCAATAGCACTAGATTGCCGTCTAGTTTCACGATACCAACTGCTAATTCTTCTAAACCAATCGATAGTTTTTCTGGTTCTTCAATTTGTTCCCACGAAATACGTTGGATACGATGAACCTCATCTACACGGAAAACGATTTTCATTTGGTTTAGTTCTGTGATAATAAATTTCGTGTTTTCTGGTTCGATTTCGGGTAATTTCATCACACGAGCAAGGTTCACGACTGGCATAATCTCGCCACGAACTTGGGAAACGCCTTCAATTGCCGGATTCGAATCTGGTACAGGCGTCACTTCAAGCGGATGAATAATTTCTTTCACTTTTAAAACGTTAATACAAAATAAGTTTTCGCCAACAGTAAATGTAACAATTTCAAGTTCATTTGTTCCACTTTGTAGTAAAATTCCTTTTTCTTCTGTCATATTACTGGCCTCCTATCGATTGTTTGTAACAGTGTCTTGAAGCATGGTAACTTCATCCAACAGTTTTGCTAAATAACGGTTATTCGGAAATTCATCCATTGCCTCGCTGATTCGGTTCGCGCGGTTTTCTGTATCAATTTTGATTGCCCAAAGGTAAAAGCGGAAATCAGTACTAAAATTATCGATGCCTCGTTCTGCAATCGCAAGCGCCTCATCCAGTACATCAGCATCTACTAAATAATTAATTAGGTTGATATAGCCTTGTTTGGTCACTTCGTCTGCATCAACGATATTGTAGAAATCGAGCGCGATATCCGCAAAATCATATTGGAAAAACAAATCTGCAATGTGGCTATTAATGCTGTCATGGTAAACGTTACGAAGTGCCAATAAGTAATCAGCAAACTCGCCTTTTCCAAGTGCAATCGCCCGTTCTAATACAAATAAATAACGTTTCTTACTAATACGCGGTCCATTTTCAAAGATAAAATCGTAAATGTCGCCAACATCGCTATTTTTCATGACGTTTTCGATTGGTAATTGCGGATTTTCATAGTGCCACAAACACAAATCCGCAGCATCAATTAGTTCTTCCTTAATACCGAATAAAATAGCCGACTCGCTAATTACCGGGAAGACATTGCGGATCGTTGCAATCTTCACCTCTGTTGCTTCTGCGACAGGTGGATACACATCGGTTAGTGACTGAACAATTAGTTCAGATAATTCTGCGTAGCCTTGTTGAGTTGTCATCGAAAGTAAGCGCAAGCCTGTTTCCGTGCTAGAGATGAAATGGTGACGTTCCATAAACGCAAAGATTTCTTTTGGTTGATGGAATTTGCTAAGCAGCATAATCATTTGGAACATCACACCGTAATCGGAACTGTTTTCCGCATAGGCTTTAGAAAAATGAGTCATCGCGCGCGTATAATCTTTTTCTTCTAAGTAAATTGTTCCTAGCATTTTGTGCGGCATAAAATTGGTTGCTTCGTACAACACGATTGGTTGGTAGTCAATTGCGGCATTTTCTAGCAAACTTTGGTAAATTTCTTTCGCATCTTCAAGTTGGTGATTTACATATAAAATGTTGGCTTTTTTTAGCGGGAATTCAGGTACATTTGGCCAAATAACTCTTGCTTCTTCGATAATTGCCAAACTTTCGTCATAACGTTTTTCTTGCTCAAGTAGCTCCGCAATATGATAAGCACTTAGTTTTGCCCAAATATAGTGATTGTGATCGCGCAATCGGAATGCTTCAGAAAATTCTTTCAGCGCTTCTTTTTTATTACCAAGTCGATTCATTTCTTGCCCGATATTAAAATGAACAAATCCGCTATTTTTATTATTTTTAACTTCTTTTTCTAATAAACGTAAATTACGGTCTGATTTATCTTGTTTTTCGACAATTTCCGACATATAGCCATAATGGTAAATTTTTACTTCAGCAACACCAGCTGCAATCGGGCGTTTGTCGATTGCTTCTAGTTGTTCATGGATCACGCCGCGGAAGCAAATTGTGCCGTCATTTTTATAAACCCGCGCCATTTGGTTTGTTGTTGTCACTCGTCCTTTTTCCCCTGTAAAGCTAATGATTTGCGCCATTTGAATGGGTTCCGTTGGTGATTTCAACTGTTTTTCTAATTTGCGGTAACTTTCCTCTTCCAAACATTCATCTGCATCAATCGCTAAAATCCATTTTCCCGTTGCATGTTTGGCCGCAAAGTTTCTTGCATCAGAAAAGTTGCCAGTCCATTCAAAGTCATAGACAAAATCAGTGAATTCTTGTGCGATTTCCTTGGTTTCGTCAGTGGAACCTGTATCTACAATAATGATTTCTTCCGTAAATTTTCTAAAAGACGCTAAACTTTGTCTTAAAATATGTGCTTCATTTTTGACTATCATACAAATCGAAATTAACGGCCGCATGAATCTTCCCTCTTTCTATCAATTAATTCACTAATTTTATTTTATCGCTACTCGCACGGTGCAGTAGATGTTTCTTCGCTTTTGGCAAATCATAAATCATACTTTGCACATCGAACGCTTTCGCAACATCGACTGGTATCACATCAGTCGGCTTATCCCCGTTATAAAAACAACAAACCAAATCCATTTTACTAACAATTTGTGCTAAGAATTTCTCATAAGTCGGCTTGGCAATTACCGTATCGAAATACCCAAATGATTGATAGCTACTTCCTAAGCGTTCCAAGTAATCTATCGCGGATAAAAACGGCTCTGGCAAACATTCTTTCGGTGCAAAAGTGTAAATCGACAAGCGCGGAGCTAAATGCTCTTTTTTCAAGAAAAATTGTAACACTTCATTTTCAATCGACTTATAACAAAGCAAGTGAATGTGGTTCACTGGTGCAAATTTTTCGAGGTATGCTTGTATTTCTTGTTTGTCATAGTCGGTTAACGTATGCGAACCGCTTAAAAAAAGTTGCAATCAACTCACCTACTCATCTTCATCAAGCGTATCGCGATTAATTGGGCGCACCATGATTTCTACACGCCGATTTTTTTCGCGATTTGCTGCGATATCATTTTTGGCAACGGGTCTGAATTCGCCGTAGCCACGAGCACTAAACTCGCCGGGGTTTACTTCACTATTTTCTTGAATGATCGCTTCCATGAAATTAACGGCACGGGCGACACTTAGTTCCCAGTTGGAAGAATAAATCGAGGTACTTATTGGCACGTTATCCGTATGTCCAGAAACAATCCCTTCCATCGTTCCCTTACCTTGCGCAAAAAGTTCGCCGATTTCTTTGGCGATTTCGCGTTTCCCAGCTGATAATTCTGCACTACCCGACTGGAATAAAATATCATCGCGGATAGTAATCAGAAGCCCTTCATCCGAGTACTTCGTCGTCATTTTCGTTCCTAAATTCTCTGCTGCAATATAACTATCAATTTGTTTTTTAAAGGCTTCAATCTTTTCTTCATTTTGCTTTTTAAGTAAGGCTGCTGCTGCTTTCTTGGCTTTCTCTTGTTCGTTTGCTTCTTTCTTTTTATCTTGCTCTTCCATCGCCTTCAAGACTGCATTCACATTTGGATCATCTGGTCCTTTTTCTTTTGATACATATGCTTGGTTGCCTGCCGCGCCTTCCTCCACAATTTTCTTAAACGCATTTCCCATTTGTTCGAATTTTTTTGCATCAACTGAACTGGAGGCAAACAGAACGATAAATAGAGCAAGTAAAAGTGTCAGCAAATCACTATATGGAATTAACCACGTTTCATCAACGTGTTCCTCCTGCGGTTTCTTGCGACGCTTGGCCACGCTCAATTTCCTCCACTTCTCTCGTTTTCTTCCCTTTTCCATTTCGCAGCACATCTTTCTCTTTTGGACTTAAAAAAGATAATAAACGTTCTTCCACAACACGTGGTGCATTTCGTTCTTGAAGCGCGACGACTCCCTCAATCATCATATATCTCAAATGCACTTCTTTTTGTGATTTCACTTTTAATTTATTGGCAAATGGTGTCCAAAGCACGTAACCGGTAAAAATACCGAAAATGGTACAAACAAACGCCGCGGCTATTGCTTCGCTAAGTTTGTCTGGGTTCGACATTTCGCCCATCGCATGAATGAGTCCCATCGCTGCTCCAAGTACACCGAGCGTCGGCGCATATGCTCCGGCTGATGCAAAAATCTTGGCATAAGCAGCATGACGTTCTTCCATGCTCGCTACTTCTTCTTCCAAAACATCCCGTAAAAATTCTGGGGAAGATTGTCCATCTACAACTAAGCGCATGCCTCGTTTCATAAATGGATCTTCAATTTCATCGACAGAATCTTCCAGCGCAAGTACCCCGCTACGCCTAATTTCATCTGCATATTCTTTGTATTGCACGAGTACATCTACTTTGTCCGGCATCTTCTCTTTTGTGAAAAGAATTTTGAATAGTTTCGGTACTACTTTTACATCACTCCATGGGTGCGCCATCATAACAGCCGTAATTGTCCCAAGAATGATGACAATTAAAGCTTCAGCGCTAAATAACATCGCCAGTGATATATTTTGAATCATGAACGAACCTGCAATGACTATCACTGCCAACACAAGTCCTATTATCGTTGTTATTTCCACGTTACTTCATCTCCCACCTACTTATTTCAGCGAACTAATTCCACTTCATTTAACCAAAAGGCAACTAACTCGTTTTCCATTTCTGGTAAATGAACGAAAAACGCTTTAGCATCCGCTTCACTGGCAAATGCTTGCGAGCGGTAATTATTTTCTCCCACACCTTTTAAAGCGAGAAAATAAAACGACTCGAGTCGGCCTAGAATAACTTCTTTATCCCCGATTTCATAGCCAACTGTTTGTCTAATTTCAAATTCATTTGGTAAGAAAAGTTGTGTTTTCTTTTCAAGCATGAGAATTTGTTCTGCGAGTCCAGGTTTGTCCTCAAAAAACGCTAAATTTTTAATGTTTTCTATTCGTCCCATCTAACCAACTCCATTTCTTTTTTGCTAAGTTTTTATGTAGAAAAAATTATTTAATGTGGCAAGCCCGTAATCAGCTGGGTTCAAGATTTGTTCTGATCCTCCGATGAAAAGAACACCGCCACGTCTTAGTGACTCTGCAAACTTCTGATATGCTTGGTGTTTTCCTTCCGCAGTGAAATAAATCAACACATTGCGACAAACAATTAAATCAAACCCTTTTTCGTAATAATCGGTCAGCAAATCGTGCCGTCTAAAACGAATCGATTTTCGATATTTAGGTAAAATCTGATATGTATCCCCTTTTTCAACAAATGCTGTATGACGTTCTTGTTCGCTTAACTCTTCCATTTGACGGCTTTGATATTCTCCAATGACCGCGCGTTTTAAAATAGCTGGTTCGAGGTCCGTGGCTAAAATATCATAATGCCTTGTGCCAACTGAGCGTTCCATCATCATCGCTAGCGAGTATGGTTCCTCCCCTGATGAACAAGCCGCACTCCATACCCGTAGCTTCCCGCGACTATCTTCCAGCAATCTCGGAAGTACTTGTTTTTCCAGTGCATCCCAGCGATTGCGATTACGGAAAAACGACGAAACATTAATCGTAATTAAACTAATGAACTCATCTAAAAGAACGGCATCTTTTTTGAGATGTTTGAAAAATTCTCCAAATGTAATATATTTCTTCTTCACGATAAAAGATAAAATTCGACGTTTCATTTGCGTTTCTTTATAAAGCGCTAAATCTAAACCTAAGTCCCTTTTGACGACACGAGTAAAGTAAAGATAATCCTTTTCCAAATCTGGAATCATTCTTTTTCCCCTCCCCCTAGCCAGGCCGTTACTGACGAATTAATCCAGTTGCTTCTTTGTCGTACACTTTATCGAACATATTAACGACATTTTTTGAAGCTTGTACCATGCGCTGGTTATCCATGAGTTGTACCATTTCTACGCCTAAATCAACATTAGACGTTTCGATAACTCCATTTTGGATAATCCCTTGTCCAGCTGGTAAATTCATTGTGTTTACACCATTTATATGAAGTCTACCTTCCCCATCTTTCACCAAACTATCTGCTTGATTAGCAGAAACAAATTTAGTTCCAAGGCGGCCCAAGTATTGACTTGTTTCCGCATTGTATAAATCACCATTTGCTTCGGCGCGAATGGATGTTTTTTGCCCCACTTGAATCGCTTCTCCAGTCGCACTGAGTAAATTGGCGCCATCCGCTGTCCGCAGAAAACCAAACTGATCGGAATGAAACTGTCCACCACGTGAAAGTGAAATTTCGCCATTTTTAGCAGTAATGAAAAAATTACTTCCTTGCGTAGGATCCGTGTCCTGCATAAAGAAATCTCGGTCGCGGTTCGTAATATAGCTTGATCCAGCCGTCAAATTAATATGCGTTGCAGCAGGTCGAACACCGTAATCAATTGTCCCAACTTGCCTAGTGACAGGCCCATTTTGATAGTTCACTTTGTTTCTCGAAATCACTTCACTTGTAAGCTGATCAAATTTGAAACCCGGCGTCTGCGCATTAGCCACGTTATTCGAATGCACTTGAATGTGTTGCATATAGTTCATCATTCCTGCTGCGCCAATGTATAATCCCTTCATTCCACTACCTGCCTCCTATCCGTTCCAACAAACCGCTCCGCTAGCCAACGACTCTTTGGTCTGAAAATATTTTCCGTAATATTTTGCCCGTCCGTCATGTATAACACCGGCAAATTTGTTTCTTGCATCACAGTGTATAAATCACCAATGCGCGTCGTTTCATCCATTTTTGTAATAATAAAACCATCGATTGGAATTTCTGCTAGTTTTGGTAAAATCGTCATCACATCTGCACTTTTCATTCCAGAAGAAAATGTAAAGCACGTTAAGTCTGGATGAACAACATCAGTATATGCAGAAATTTCACTCACTGACTCCTCGGCTAAGTAATTTCTCCCAACCGTATCAATCAAAATATGATCTACGCAATTAACATATGTCATATACTGCACGGCTTCTTCTAGTTCAGCCGGGCTCGTCGCAACGATGAGTTCCACATCAAGTTTGTCCGCATAGCCTTGGAACTGCTCCACTGCGCCTGATCGAAAAGTATCTGTTGTGATAAAGCCCACTGTCCGATTTTGTTTTAGCAGCTGCCATCCAAGTTTCACAAGCGTGGTCGTTTTTCCAACACCCGTTTGCCCAATCAAGGAAATAATTCGGTGGCCGCTTAAATCAAACGAATCCTCCACCGCTAATTTTCCAGATAAATAAGGGACGAACCAATCTGTAATATCATCCAAATGCGCCGTTTCTACTTGCTTAAACTGTTTTCGCCCAGCCTGCATGAAGTCCGCCACATAAGTGTCACTAATCCCGCGACCCTTCAAAAATTTCACGAAATCACTGTTTTGCTCACGCTCCTCGCGCATTTTCACTGCAAGCTCTCGATTTAATGCCGCTAGTTCGAGACGCATTGATGATAATTCTTCTTCTTGTGTTTTCCGTTCTTCTAAAAGCGGCGTCGATTGCGCTAGTTCCGCTCCCGCAGCAAGCATTTCTAGTAATTTTTCCTTTTTTAATAAGTCGTCCGTTTTCGGTCTCGTTTTCACAACCGATTTTTGAAACGTTTCCTGGAAGTCCATTCGACCATCAGCTATTGCCACTTCACTCATAATGACCGCCGTCACTTCATACTGTTTCTTAAAAATCCCAAGCTTTGTGACACGTTCGTCCGTAATTTTATATGGCTCATTCGTTACTAATTGAATTTTTTTATGTATTTCTCGCTTGGAGTTCCCCTTAAAAATTTCCATCTTTTCTACTAAATGTTTTCCCATTGCTACGGATTCCCTCCCTCATCAAGTTGGTTCAATCAGTGCGATTTGCTCCACTTCTGTTTCCGGCGACAATTCGCTAATGGATAGCACCGGCACATCCAATTGATATCTTTCTAAAACTCGTACAAAGCCAAAACGAAAATCTTTTCGCCTTGTTAAAATGACGGGTTCGCGTCCAGTGAGTTGCGCTTTATTCACGGTATCCCTTACTTTTTGAATGATTGGCAGTTCCTTGTCGAGCGCCCAGTTAAGCGCGTAGCCATAATACGGCGTGTTGACAATTTCCGTATCCATTTCAATCGAATCCTGTAAAAGCAGCGCGTAAATTTTGCCATCTTGGTTTTTCGCTTGTTCACAAATAACTTTCGAAATCCGCTCCCTAACAAAAGCCGTAATCCCGTCAAGGTCATTTGGATAAATCGTTTGTCCGTCAATAATTCCTTCGACAATCGTTGGTAAATCGCGGACCGAAATCCCTTCTTTCAAGAGTTGTCGTAGCACCCCTTGAATTAGCGAATAATCAATTTCTTTTTTCTTAATTTCATCAATCAAAATTTGGTTTTCATCAGCAAGACCATCAATTAAATCTTTAATTTGTTGGCGCATCAGGAGTTCATGCAAGTTCTTCCTAAGCACAACATCCAAATGCGTAATCAAAATACTCAGCGGCTCAAGCACTTGATAGTTCTTCATTTGCGCATCTTCTAACTCGCCCGGCAAAATCCAATAACCATCTTCCCCGAAAATTGGATCCTTGGTAGGTTCGGCATCAAGATCCATCATCACACCCGGTGTTTTCAAAGCCAGCAAATGTCCCGCTTTTAAAACGCCGCTCGCAACCGCAACACCTTTTACTTTAATTTCGTATTTCCCGCGCGGCTGAAAACTTGTATTATCTTTAAAATTAATGCCCGGAACCCCAATACCTAAATCTTGTAAAATCGATTTTCGCATTAAGACGACTTTATCCTTCGCCGTTTCCCCGTTCATTTTTTGCTTCACGAGCGCAGCGATGTTTAAACCGAGTTCAACAACCACTGGGAATTTTTCTCGTGCTGCGCCAAATGCTTGGTTGTGCTCCGCCTCTGCCGAATTCGTTTCCGACTGAATCAATTCCATTTCTTTTTCCAGTTCCAACTGCTCTTTTTTCTTTAAATTAAATTGCGTACGATAGCCGATGATACCAAGCACGACGCCAATCCCGACAAACGGAATCGTTGGCAGCGGGCTAAATACGCCCATTAAGATAAACATTGCAGCAAGCGTATAAACAACCACCGAGTTTTGCATTAATTCTTTGAAAATCCCGACCGCAACGTTATCATCTGATCCGTCAAATACCCGAGTAACAATAACCCCAGCAGACATCGCCATTAAAAGCGAACCAATTTGGCTCACAATGCCGTCTCCAATTGTTAACTCCGTATATTTCACCGCAGCTTCCCCGAACGAAAGCCCACCTTGGACCATACCGACAATTAAACCGAATACAATATTAACAACAGCAAGCAAAACGGTAAAAAGAACGTCCCCTTTTACAAATTTCCCAGCTCCGTCCATCGCTCCGTAGAATTCGGTTTCCATATTCAAGTAAGCACGTTTTTCTTTCGCTTCCGGCTCTGTAATCAACCGTTGATTCAAATCCGCATCAATCGCCATTTGTTTACCCGGCAAAGCATCCAGCGTAAATCTTGCTGCTACCTCCGCTGTCCGCGAAGAACCATTTGCCACAATAAACTGAAAGACAATTAAAATAATGAAAATAACAATCCCAACAACAAAATTACTACCAATAACAAAATTCCCAAATTGCTTAATTACTTGCCCTGGATCTCCAGTAGTTAAAATCGCTCTCGTCGTCGAAATATTTATCGAAACCCGAAATATCCCCATCAAAAGTAGCAAAGAAGGAAATGACTTCAATTCATTCCAATCTTTAATTGATGTGGCACGCATGTAAACTAACACTGAGAACGCCAAGATTGTCACAAGCACTAAATCCAACACAAATGGAGGTAATGGCACAATAAGTGCAATAACAAACGAGACCGCAATCAAGATAGCAAAATATTTTTTTATAGCACCTAAATTCCCCATTTTGAAACCTGCCTTTTCTAAGATTAGAAAGGTCGCTCATATGTTGTTAGAACTTGATTTTGTCTGCGTCCATCAATTCTTTCATCACTTCAATAACATCTTTATATAAATCTTCTTGTATGTATTCATCAGGATTCGTCGTATAGTAAATACTTCGTGCCAGCTGTCTATTTGTAATCATCGGCACCCCGTCCGTATCCGCCACCTGACGAATAAACAGTGCCAGCTCATCTTCCCCTTTAACGAGCAGTTTTGGTGCGTGATCCTTTGTTTTGTCATAGCGCATCACGACGGAAATATGTGTCGGGTTGTTCACCACAAAGGTCGCATCCGCCATTTTCTTCGTAATCGAACCTTGGAGAAGTCCTCGTGCAATGCTTCTTTGGCGCTGTTTCACTTCCGGTCGACCTTCTGAATCTTTCATCTCGTCTTTAATTTCTTGCTTCGACATCCGCAGCCCTTTTTTATAATCGTAGCGCTGGTAAAAGAAGTCGAGCAGCCCTATTACTGCGATTACTAGGAATAGCGCCAGAAATTCATTTTTGAATAAAGCAAAAATTTGTCCGAGTGAGTAAAGCCAATTTTGCCCGGTGTAACTAATGAGCGTATCTAAGTGGTCACGAAAGCCAATGTAAGCCACATAAGAAAGTAGCGTAATTAACAATAACGCTTTCACGACCTCGACAATTCCCTTCACACTAAACACTCGTTTAAAATAGTTCGCTGGATTCAGCCGTTTGAATTGTGGCTTCACTGCTTTCGCGGAAAATAAAATCCCGACTTGCACGCCGTAGTTCATCAATCCAAAAATCACAACCATCACCATAATCGGCATCAACACTTTGCCAAACTCCATTAAGTAAAACAAACTATAACTTTCCATGTTCGCTAGCTTCGGAGGCTGTTTCAAAAGGGCAACAAAAGCTTGGATGGTATTTTTGATAAACATTTCTCCAAAAAAATAAAGAAGCCCAGCTACAATTAGCAGTGAAAAAGCATTATTTAGTTCTTTACTTTTCGCCACATTACCTTCGTTTCGAGCTTTCTTAATGCGGCGCGGCGTTGCTTTTTCCGTTTTATTATCCTTCGCCAAGCCTTTTTCTCCTCCCTATTTTTTCAGTAAATAATCAAAAAACGACACATATTGTTGAATCATCTCATCTGTCAAATTTTTAAAAACTGTACTCAAGATAGGAACCGCGCACGCAAGGATGAAAATCCCAAACGTAATTTTGATAATAAACGCATTCATAAAAATGTTAATTTGCGGAGCGCTCTTAGAGATAAAAGCAAGAATGATATTAACGATAAAAATACTACCCATAATCGGGAGCGCAATCGACACCGCAGAAGCAAGTGCAAAACCAAGCGTCCCGAGCAATAAATCTATAAATCCTTTTTCGAATAAAATCGAAACCGAAGCCGTAAATTCAAACGATTTCATTAAATAATAAATTAAGTAATCCATTCCTTGTAGCGACAAGAATATCACTACAAAAAAAGTATCTAAAATCGCAGCCGTAATCGAATTTTGCGTCCCGTACGAAGGATCAATCAAGTTCACCTGCGAAAACCCTAAATCATAATCAATCATAAAACCAGCCATTTTCGGGATTACCGCGATAATCTCTACTAATTTTGCTAGTGCTAGTCCAAATACCACCTCAGACGTGACTCGGAGCAGCAAATCAGGTAGCGTCGTAATACCAGAAACATCCACCCATGTTGCCACTGGAATGGAAATCGCCATCCCAAACACCACCTTGACACTGTTCGGAATGTTCCGCCCTTTTAGAAGTGGGAAGAAAAATAAAAAACTGGCAACTCGGCTGAAAACAATCACTACAGCAAGAAAAAATTCAAACTCCATGTTTACACCCTAATCATCAGGGGTAATTTGGAAAAGATTCCTACAAACAAATCCGTCATGTGTTCAAACATCCACGGTCCAAGAATAAAGAGCGCCACTACGAAAGCAATAATCTTCGGCAAAAACGTCAGCGATTGGTCTTGAATCTGCATCATCGCCATCAAAATCGCAACCACAATTACTACCACGATACAAATGAGCGATACCGGCAAAATTAGCGCCAGCCCACTATAGAAAAAATCTTGAAAAATTTGCGTAATCGGCGTTAAATTCATTTTGCTACTCCCTTAAAAGTGAATTGTTTGAAAAATCATGTTGGTAATCAGTCCGTACCCGCCAATGAAAATAAAAACAAGAATCTTAAACGGTAAGCTAATGGTCATCGGCGGCACCATCATCATTCCAAGATACATAAGTAACGTACTAACAATTAAATCTATAAAAATAAACGCCAAGTATATAAACATCCCAGTTAAAAATCCTTGGGTAATCTGTGTCAAAATAAAAGCAGGCATCAAAGCCATAAGCGGTGCATCTTCTTTGTTTGTAACCGGATCTTCCCCTTCTGCTTTCAACATCATGTTAATATCATGCTTATATGTATTTTCCGCAACATATTTTGTCAGAAGCGGCTGCGTTTCGTCCCAAACTTTCGACGCGCTCCACTCTTCTTTTTGCGAAGGTTTATACACATCGTCATACCAAGCAGTAATCAGCGGCTGCATCATAAACAAAGATAAGAACAACGCCAGTCCAACAAGCACTTGGTTGGGCGGTAAGTTCGTCGCGCCAAGTCCTTGCCTCGTTAATCCAAGGACGATAATACAGTAGGTAAAGTGTGTGAACATTAATACAATCGATGCAGACAAAGAAAGAACCGTAACTAGTACAAACAGCGCCACACTAGAATTAACCCCGTCCGTTCCATTTACACCAAGCGAATCCATCCAACTCTCGGCATGCACATTCACACCCGGCCAAAAAACAACCAACGAAATTGCAAAAATAACAATAAAAGATACTTGAAATACTCGTCTAGAGGCTATTTTACGCATTTTCCTTAGTCTCCTCTTTCAAAAGTAATTCTCGGAAAAGTGCTTCATTTTGGTCATTTTTTCCTTTTAATGACACCGTTCGAATATCATTATTGGAAATAATCGCTAGCACCTTTTCCCCGTCTGCCTCCAGAAGAACTGCACGTAACTGATGAGAGATTAAAAGAGTGTCTTTCAACTTTATTAGATCATTTTCGCTTTTTCTCGTGCGATTCGCTTGCTTGTTTTTCTTAACTAAAAAATAAGAAATTCCCGCAAGTACTGCCAAAAGTACAATAATTTTTAAAAGTGACAAAAAATATTCCATTCAAGTAAGGTAAATTCACCTTTCACTCCCTTCATCAGATTACAAAAATAAATCATTTTTTCAAAATATATATCAATAAAGTGTTTTTTGTAACTGCAATATAAAATTTTACACCAAATCCAGAAAAAATCTATACTTTTTTTAAAAAATGAAATTGTGTGTAAAAATAAAAAAACAGCCAGTGTAACAGCTGTATCAAAGGAAAACTTCTCATTATTCGATTTATATTTTTCTATTTAACTCAAAAAAAGGTTCTTCATACCCAATCCTTTTGACCTACTCGCGTTCCCTTTACACAACTAACATATATTGTTATTATAAAAATAAACAGAAAATCAATAATACTATAGGATAGAGAGGTATGTGATTGTATGCCTAAATCAGAAATAAGAAAATTACTCCAAGAAATCAAAAAACAAGTAGATAATCCGGGGAATTCATCTACAACTGAAATTAAAAAAATGGCTTCAGAAGCTGGCATTGACGAACAAACTGCCGAAGAAATCTACCATTTACTCACTGAATTTTATCAAGCCGTTGAAGAACACGGTGGAATCGAAAAATATATGCATTCCAACATTAGTTGGTTAAAAATCGAATTAGAACTACTTTCCGCATGTTACCAAATTGCTATTTTAGAAGATATGAAAGTCCTTGATATCTCTGAAATGCTCAGCCTAAACGATTTGCGGATCTTTCCAAAGACTCCAAGCCAACTACAAAACACTTACTACAAACTAAAAAAAGAGCTTATCCAAGTAGAAGATATTCCGAAAAACAAGCCTGGGAGAAAAAGAAAAACACAAAAAAATACAAAAAAAGAAAAAACCAATATTTTCGGCAAAGTTGTGCCAGCTGAATTCAAAGCACCAGCGTCCATCAAAGAACAAATCAGCTACGACAAATCACGCGAAAAAAACCTGGTTGATTTACTTTCCGGCGTTAAAAGCAATGTTCAACTTTTAAGCGAAAACCAAGGTGAAGAAAACAACGTATATGACTTACTAAAAAGCATTTACTCCTTGTCGTCCCTTGCTGTTCAAAAAGAAGAACTCGACAAAAATACCAAGACTTACAAACAAAATGCCAAGAATTGGAACAGGAAAATTCCTATTTAAAACAACAAAACGAAACCATGACAGATTCGTTCCATACACTTGTGTTACAAGTAGCTGATTTCGCTTATGCCAGTGATTTAGACCAAATTCAAGCACTGCCACTTTTTAGCCAGCAGCTCGTTGTAACACTGAACCAACTTGGTGTATTCAAAGAAAATTATAAACAAATGTAATTTAGAAGGGGTGGCACGATGTATATCGAAATTTATACCGTAAATGGTGAATCTATTCGCCTTGACGACGACGCAAAAATCAACAACATCAGCATCCACGAATTATCAAAAGCAGACTTGAAAAATCTTTTTAACGAAAAATGTATCGAGTTAACAAAATATGACTTAACGTATTTTATTAATACCAACCAAGTGAATTGGTTCCTTGTAAGCGAAGGAATCCATTAAAAAAACGAGCTAGGATTATCTCCTAGCTCGTTTTTTATTTAAAAATCAAATTTACTATCTATATCCCCATCACCATATTGGTTTGGTCCATCACTTTCAAGACACATAAAAATTAACATAATAATTCCGCCAGCAAATGGAATAAGGCTTAAAAGCACGAAAAATCCACTTTTGCCAGAATCATGTAAGCGTCGAACCATTAAGCTGATTGTTGGAAGTAAAGCCGCTAGCAAGTATAGCCATAAAATGATTACCAGAACGATTGCACCGCCACCGCCAGCCATTCCTGTACCACCCATAGCTGCTTCCATAATAGCTGAAATACCAAAAATAAAAGCTAAAGCATAAAGTATTACAAAAATAATCACATTCCAAAGTACGACATACCAATACGCCGATCTCGGGGCTCTGCCACTAAAGTTAACGTAATTTCTCCAAAATGATTTGTAAGCTTCTAAAAATCCCATATTTCCTCCTATGTAAATAAATTTCACCGTATCTATAAGGATATATGTAGCCATCCCATTACACAAGCAATTACAATAAAGATTCATAAAATAGACACATTTCTATTTTTAAAATAAAATGCGCCTATTTTCACAGGCCTTTAAACCTATTAGACATCAAAACGATAGCCTATGAATACATATCAACAATAAAACTTTACATAAAATCCATCCGTTGATGATTGCGAGAAATAATCACTAAAATATAAAATACCCCAAAATGTTATTGAGGTATTTTAGTTAAACTCTACTTATTTTTTAAATTTATTAATAACTTTGGTAATAACATACACTGCTAAAACTAAAACAGCTATAAGCATTAAAGATCCCATGATGTTAAAATTACTCAACTTATCGTTACCTCCTTAACTCCCGTGTAATTTAAATATACCTGATGAGATACTTTTATTCCACCCTTTCCTTATTTATCAGGAATTTGGTAATTCAGTGCTATATATGATGTACTACAAGAATTGTATGATTTATACTACATTACAACTTAACGCCAGCTATCTATGGTAAATTCTCAAAGTGGATGCTTTCCCAAACATCCATATCTTTGTTCACTTAGAAAATCCCCAGTGGCATTTATAAATATTGGTAAATGCCGAACTCCTCGAACTTTCCCTTGTTTGAGGAGTTTTCTTATATTTAGCATTTTTTCCAAAAAAAATACTCCAAAGGGTTGCTACACAACCACAAAAGAGTATAAAAGGGAGTTTAAGGTAAGTAAAGACAACCCACTACAAAAAAGGGAGAAAAAGTAATGGCATTGTCATTGCTTATGGTTATATAATACCCGTCTCACCCAATCCAAACCCTTTTTTAGTATTAAAATTAGATGACGAATTTAACTAAAATGCAACAGAACATAATTATTTATCCTCTCGGTCGATTTCCTTTTCAAGATTTTTTAAAACTTCGGCTTGTACTTTATTTATTGCTACTTCTGTATCGCTGTTTTTAGGAAATAATTCATTTCTTTTATTAGGATCGAGATTAATTTTTCCGAAAATAACCGCTGTCGGGATATAATAGTCATCTTCTGAATCTTTTTGCAACAACAACAGATATTTTTCTTCTTTTTCCATTTTTGTATAGCCAGCGATATGGTATGTCGTATTCGTTTTGGCATCGTAACCTTCATTTTCATAAATAGGTATTGTCATTTCTTTTGCTAAGTTGTCGTCCGTTTCGTTTTTTAAAACTTGGGCTATTTTAAAAGTGGACATTCTATATACACCTACCACAGCATCATCTGAAGCTCGCTCTATTATTGAATCTCCGCGTTTTTCTAGTTGACCTGTTACGATGACAGTACTAGCGTTTTCTAATTCATCCCCACTCTCATAACCGTCGATTTTAGCTTCTGCCACTACTTCGGTGAATGGTTTTGGTATCATCTGTTGATAAACTAAAAATCCTCCGATAATCAATAGGAAAGCTGTAACCACAGTGCTGAAAATCCATCTTCTTTTATTCATAAAAAGTTCCTCCTAGTTGGCAAGCATCTCTCTTAATTTAAATAGTACACTTTTTTTATCAAAATTAAAACACTTGAAACAGCAGACTTAAAGCCTAGCGTTCCAAGTGTTATTTTAGCTTACCGTTATGATTCCTTATGATTTTTATACCATTCTTCCGCTTTCGAAGTAGCAATTGGGATGGCGCGGCTTTCTGAATAGCCATCCTTCAATAGCGCATTGCCGATTTCAATAGCTTTTTCTCGTTCTGTTTTCTTTAGATTTTTCCACGAATCCGGATAATCGTTTTTTGTCCACGGCACGAACTTTCACCTCGCTTTTAATTAATAGGAGCTCCACCAGTAATTCCGTATACTTGGCCCGTTGTATAACTTGCTTCATCTGATGCTAGTAGCACATAAGCGCTCGCGAGTTCCGCTGGTTGACCTGCTCGTCCAAGTGGTTGATCTTGACCAAATTCTGGAATACTATCTTGTGGTTGTCCCCCAGAAATTTGTAGCGCCGTCCAAATTGGACCTGGTGCAACTGCGTTGATGCGAATACCTTTTTCACCTAGTTGTGCCGTTAAACTTTTAGTAAGCGAAATTAAACTACTTTTTGTCATTGCATAGTCAACAAGGTGAGCGCTTGGCTTAACGCCTTGAATGGAGGACGTTAAAATGATACTTGCTCCTGCTTTTAAGTAATTAAGTGCTTCTTGAATGGCGAACACAACGGAGAAAACGTTCACTTCAAATGTATCACGTAGTTGTTCAGCTGGAAGTTTTTGAATATCTAATTGATATTGTTGTAGTCCAGCATTTAGCACTAGAATATCTAGTCCACCTAACTCGTTATATGCTTTTTTTACTAAATCTTTCGCTAAACCTTCTTTTCGTAAATCACCTGGTAATAAGCCACATTTCTGTCCAGCCTCCTCAACAATCGCTTTAACTTCCTGTGCATCTACTTCTTCATCCGGATGATAATTTATCGCGACATCAGCACCTTCTCTAGCATAGGCAATAACCGCAGCCCGACCAATTCCGGAGTCTCCCCCTGTTACAAAGGCTTTTTTCCCGGTTAATTTATTAGCGCCTTGATAACTTGATTCGCCCGCATCTGGAACAGGCGTCATTTTACTTTGCAAACCAGGATAATCCTGGCGTTGCTTTTCAAATTTTCCTGTATGGTATTTGTTTAATGGATTTTCTTTATTCATTATAAAACCTCCTATATTTTTGCGACGTAACCCATGACTAAGTAGGCTACGAAAATAATCAAAATGGCCAATATAAGTATCCACCAAATATTAGCGCCAAGTTTTCGCTTCACTTTTTTATTTCCCATTTTCATCCCCCCCATTACTTTATGTCTTCCCTCCAGTTTTACGCTAAAACGTTTAACATCAAATTGAAAAAGAATTGTAGTAAACATGAAAAAAAGAGAACGGAAATCCGCTCTCTTTTTGAAAAAATCGCTATTAACTTCGAAGTCCTCGTCCTTTACTGATTAAATACCAACAAATCGAGTAAAGAACGACACTAAATACAACAAGAATGGATAGAGAAATTACTACTGGTACATCTGTAACGCCTAGGAAACCATAGCGGAATCCGGAAATCATATAGACAATCGGGTTCACTTTAGAAATCGCTTGCCAGATTGGCGGTAACATCGAAATCGCGTAAAATACGCCACCTAGATACGTTAACGGTTGTAAGACAAAAGTTGGGACAATGGATACATCGTCAAATGATCTAGCGAAAATCCCGTTAATAAGTCCCGCAAGTGAAAATAAAATCGCCGTCATTAAGAAGGTAATAATACCAATCGTCCACGAATGAATGTGAATCGGCACAAACACCATCGAAATAAGCGTAACAAGTGCTCCGACTAAAACACTTCTACCAATTCCGCCAATCAAAAAGCCCCAAATAATAATATGCGTTGGCACCGGCGCGACAAGTATTTCTTCAATGTTTTTCTGAAACTTTTGCGAGAAAAAGGACGAAGATACATTGGCGTAAGAACTAGTAATAACGGACATCATAATCAGCCCCGGCACAATGTACTCCATGTAAGAAAAGCCATTCATATCGCCAATGCGGCTACCAATCATTTTTCCGAAAATAATAAAATATAGCGAAGTCGTAATAACTGGCGGCACGAGTGTCTGCACCCAAATTCGCATATAGCGGTTGGTTTCTTTCGCCGCTAAACTTTTTAAAGCTGTATAATATAGATTAAACATGTTTCTCCCCCGCTTGATGTTTTTCTTCGGTAATTTTTAAAAATAGTTCTTCGAGTCGATTAGATTTATTACGCATCGAAAGCACTTTAATACCGTGTTCGCTTAATTGCTCAAAGATATGGTTCACTCCCTGATTACGTTCCACTTCTACAGACAAAGTTTGCTTATCTTCAAACACATGATTATAACCCGTAATTTCGAAAGCTTCTTCATACGGTTCTAAATCAAAAATAAACGTTTCAAATTGCAATTTAGAAAGTAGTGATTTCATGCTGGTATTCTCAATCAACTCCCCAGACTGAATAATGCCGATATTACGACAGAGCATCTCTGCTTCTTCTAAATAATGCGTTGTCAAAATAATCGTCGTACCACTTTCGTTCAACTCTCTTAAAAACGTCCACATCTCACGTCTAAGTTCAATATCCACCCCAGCAGTTGGTTCATCTAAAATAAGCAACTTGGGTTCATGCATCAGAGCACGCGCAATCATCAAGCGGCGTTTCATCCCGCCCGAGAGCATCCGCGCGCGTTCACTACGCTTCTCCCACAAATTCGATTGCTTTAAATATTTTTCGCTACGCTTGATGGCTTCCTTACGAGAAACACCGTAATACCCAGCTTGATTAACAACGATTTGCTGAACCGTTTCGAACGGATTAAAGTTAAACTCTTGTGGAACAAGACCGATTTGCTGTTTTGCCCGGACAATATCTGTATCGAGATCATAGCCAAATACGCTTACTTGACCTGATGTTTTATTAACTAGTGAAGTAATAATACCAATCGTCGTTGATTTCCCGGCACCATTAGGACCAAGCAGTGCATAAAAATCTCCTTCTTCTACCGTTAAATCCACACCGCGCAACGCTTCGACCCCAGTGGAATAAATTTTTCTTAACCCTTTTATTTCAAGTGCATAAGTCATGTAATTGCTGTCTCCTTATAAATTATGATTCCTTTATTTTATCACTTATTCGCCAATAAGAAAAAACAATCGTCTTTTCACTTAAATGAACGCGAAAAGACGATTATTTTGATTTAATATCTACTCATCGTTCTTCTTGATACTCCTAAAATTAGCAAGAACCAACCAACGACAAAGCAAACGCCACCGATAGGCGTAATCGCACCTAAAATGGATACTTTCGAAATACTTAAAACATACAAACTACCCGAGAAAAAGACAATTCCAGTTGCAAATAAAATGGCTGCCCAAGTGTAAAGCCGACTAGCTTGTTTTTCCATCAATAGCCCTATAACTAAAATGCCTCCTGCGTGAAACATTTGGTACTGAACGCCGGTTTCCCAAGTGCTCGCATAACTGCCAAGCACATCTTTTAAAGCATGTGCCCCAAAAGCTCCCAGTAAAACTGCCAGCCCTGCAAAAATGGCTCCAGTAATTATTGTTTTTTTCATAGTTACCCCCTAAAAATCAAGCAACGAGTCTCCATTCGCGCCGTCTTCTAACTCTATTTTCTTACCGTCCATACTTGCGATTTGCGCCGGTTCTGTTGGCTGAATAGCAATCGGTTCTACAGCCGCAGTTGTCTCATCGCCTGTTTTTGCAAGTTGAACAAGCAGCATCAAACCATGCAAATGCTTATCTTGGCTCGCTTTTGTGGTTGCTGCTTTTGCTTTCGCTAATTCGTTTTCCATTTGTTCAAAAATTTTTGAATCTGAAATAATCATTTTTCCTCAACCTCAATTGTTTTAATAACGCGCGCTGGGTTACCCGCAACAACGACATTATCCGGGAAACTTTTCGTGACAACCGCACCTGAAGCAACGACAACATTATTTCCAAGTTTTACGCCTGGATTAATAATTGCTCGTCCACCAATCCAAACATTGTCGCCAATTTCAACTGGTTTACCAAGCTCTAATCCACTATTACGTTCTACTGGATCAAGCGGATGTGTCGCAGTATAGATATGAACACCCGGCGCCATCATGCAATTGTCGCCAATATGTACTTCGCAAACATCTAAAATAACACAATCAAAATTAGCGTAAAAATTTTCGCCTACATAAATATTAGAACCGTAATCGACACGGAAATCAGGTTCCACATAAACATTTTCTTTCGTTCCGCCGAATAGACGCTTCAGCACGCTTGCACGGGACTCTGAATCCATCGCATCGTTAATCTCTCTGCAGAACTTACGCGCACGATTTCTTCCGTGTGCAAGCTCTCTGTCGCTAGGATCATACATTTCTCCTGCAATCATCTTTTCTAGTTCTGTTTTCATCCTGACACATCCTATCCACGTTTTATTCTTATCCATTATAACCAAATGAATCACAGAAATATAGTAAAGTAATCGCTCCACCTAAAAAACTACGCGCAGCTACCTTTTGTGCATTTTTCTTAAAAAAATGATATTCTAGTGAAGTAGGTAAAATTGGGGAGGAATTTAATATTATGATTAAAGTTATTGCTTCAGACATGGATGGCACACTACTTAACTCTGATATCGAGATTGCACAAGAAAACGTCGAGGCAATCGAAAAAGCCCGCGCCAAAGGAATTCATTTCGTTCTTTGCACCGGACGTATGTATGACGATGCAATGGGGTTAATTAATAAAGCTAATTTATATGCACCAGCAATTTGTATGAATGGTGCGGAAATTCGTGACGAACACGGCAAAATCATTTTGCAACATCCGATCGATAGAAACCTAGCAAGAAACACTTACAACACGCTGACTGAATTAGGTATGTATACCGAATTTTTCACTGATATGGGCCCAATCACAACAGATAAAGCTCGTGGCAAAGAATTTATGATTGAAATGCACAAACGCATCCACCCAGACGTTCCCGCAGAAACCATTATGGATAAAGTAGAAGAACGTTTTGAATCCAAGGACGTTCACGAAATTCCTGATGTAGAGCGTATTTTAGGCAATAAAGATTTAACCATTCTAAAATTCATTTCCTTCTCTTCTGATAAAGACATTCTTGCAAAAGCCAAACAAAAACTAGAAAAAGATTCGGAACTATCCGTAACATCTTCTTTCTCCGATAATATTGAAATCACCCACCGCGAAGCACAAAAAGGTATTTCTTTACAATATTACGTAGAAAAATTAGGCGTAACACTTGATGAAACTTTTGCAATTGGAGATAATATGAATGATATTTCGATGTTAAAAATGGCTGGTTATAGTGTAGCTATGGGTAACGGCGAAGAAGAAGTCAAAGACCTTGCAGAACACGTAACTCTTTCGAATGATGAGCACGGCGTTGCAGCAGCCATCTATAAAATGTTAGAAACAAATGACTAAAGTTTATTTATAGGAGGAAACACGAATGACAATCAAAAAAACATTAACTATTGCAGGTTCTGATTCAAGTGGTGGTGCTGGTTTACAAGCAGACTTAAAAACGTTTGAAGAATATGGCACATACGGTTTTAGCGCGATCACAACAATTGTAACAATGGACCCAGACAACAACTGGGCGCACGGTGTTACTCCAATTGATGCGCAACTTGTTCGTGAACAACTAAAAACAATTCTTTCTGGCGGCCCAGTTGACGCAATGAAAACAGGTATGCTTGGTTCAATTGAAATCATTAAAGCAACACGCGAAGCCATCGACAAATACGATTTAAAAAATGTCGTAATCGACCCAGTTATGGTTTGTAAAGGCGAAGACGAATTAATCCAACCAGAAAACGCGGAAGCTATCCGCGACTTACTATTACCAAAAGCAACAATCACAACACCAAACTTATTCGAAGCAGGCCAATTGTCCGGCCTTGGCAAATTAACTACTTTAGATGATATGAAAGCAGCAGCGAAAAAAATCATCGAACTAGGCGCTAAATACGTTGTTATCAAAGGCGGAAAAGCCCTAGAAAGCGATAAAGCAATCGACCTACTTTATGATGGCAAAGAATTCACTATCTATGAAGTGGAAAAGATCTCTCCAAGCCACAATCACGGCGCTGGTTGTACTTTCGCAGCAGCAATCACAGCTGGACTTGCAAAAGGTTTAACTGTTGAAGAAGCTGTCGCAAAAGCAAAAGACTTTGTCACAGCAGCTATCAAAGGTGGATTTGCACTAAACGAATTCATCGGTCCTGTTTGGCATGGCGCTCATAATAAAGCAGAAAATAGATAATACGAAAACCGCCCAGTGTTTGGGTGGTTTTTTATTATAAAAATCTAATAGGAGATGACCTCAATGAAAGTAAGCAAATCATTTGAAGTATTCGCGAAAGAAGCTCCCGAAGTACAATCTGCCTGGATGGAAACCGTACATAAACTAGATGCCGCAAGTAAACTCGATAAAAAAACAGAAGAACTAGCATACATTGCTGTCATGGCCGCCACTCGCCTAGAAAGCGGACTCCCTTTCCATGTGAAAATGGCAAAATCAAACGGTGCAACTCGCGATGAAATCATTAGCGCCATTCTCGTCGGCTTACCTGCTGTTGGGAACACGGTAATAAGCGCTTTACCTATTGCCTTAGATGCCTTTGATGAAGAATAATTTGCAAAAAACCTTAAGCTAGTGCTTAAGGTTTTTTCTCTATTACTCACTAAATTATTTATTTTTAGGCAACGGATTCTCAAAAACAGCAATCGCTTCCGTTAAAATAGACAATTCTTCTTCTAATAACACACGTTGCTTTTTTAGTTCTTGCGCTTGCAATATATTCAAAATCTCGTTCGACTCAATATTTTCCTCATTGTTGAACTTTTTAATCCATTTCCCAAAAGTGGAGTGAGGGACGTTAAATTCCTGGCAGATGCTATGCTTCGTTTTTCCTCTGCGATATAAAGCAACTAAACTTTTTTTGAAATTTTCCTCATATTTTGCTTTAGCCATAAAACTTCCTTCTTTCTATAGTTAAATATCCTAAAAAGATGTAAACGAATCTGTTCTCCACTCCTAATATACCAAGCTTTTCCATCATTTTTTCATAAAGTCCTAAAAATAGGACTTCTTCCGCCAAATTTTCTATGCTACGATTTAAAAGGAAAAATGGCTGTTACACTCCTTGCAAACCCCTTAGATGCAGCCCTCATTTAAATTATGAATCAAAAGGAGTAACTTGAATGATTGGGTATGGTAAAACAGTGAGAGATATACGTACTTCAAAAGGAATACATCAAAAAGATTTATACGATAATATCATTTCCAAATCCTTCGCCATCGAATTTGAAAAAGGAAAACACGATATCACATTAAGTTTGTTTGAAAAAATATTAAAACGAATGAATATGGATTTAGATGAATTTTTTTATATCCATCGAGAACTTTCTAAATCCGCGGAAAAAAATTATTTGTGCATGAACCAAGAACGAGGAAATATTTATGATTTAGAGAGTTTGGAGCTATTATACAGCGAACTTTCTAAACATGATGGAGAATTAGTTGAAGTATGGAAAGCATTTGTCCGCTCGAGAATAAAAATGGTTGAACATTTGCTTAAATATCATGAATTCACAGTGGATGTCATTACTGCAAAAGATAAATGTACCATTCAAAAATATTTATTTTCGATTGATACGTGGACGCTAGAAGAACTTAAGATTTGCGCTAACTCTATTTATTTTTTTGAAGAAGATCTACAAATTCAATTTTTGAATCAAGTAATTAAAGCGATTCAACCTTATAAAAATTATGACCGAGCAAGGCGCGTTTTATGTACCCTTTTAATTAATACGATTGAAGTATTTATTTCCCGCGGTCAACTATCCTCTGCAAGTAAACTCCTCATCCTGTTAGATTCCTTATGTATCTATAATGAGAGTGCTTTCTACCGAAACATCTCGAATTTTTTAAAAGGTTTACTTAAAATGCAAAGCAATCAAATTAAAGAAGGGTACGCACAAGCAAAAAAAGCCATTCAATTGATGAATGACCTTCATTTTGAAGAAATTGCTTATTTGTATGAAATCTTGTTGGACCAGTTTATTCAATTAGAAGGTATAGATATACTTAATTACTAAATTCGAGCAACCACGATTCATCCATCGCTTTATCTTTACCGAAATGCTTCCCGTGAACATCAATGACCGAATGCCATTCTTTGCATAATTTATGCGGGATATTCTCTGTAATCGGCATAAACTCTTCACGCATTTGTTCATAGGTTTTATATTCGCCAAAACCTAATCGCGAAAATAGTCGTCTGGCATATAAATCAGCAATAAACACATTCCGCTCAAAAATATACAGCAACATCGCATCCGCCGTTTCTTCCCCGACACCTTTTATGCCTAATAACTCTTTTCGTAAATCTTCTGTTGAATAAGTCTGGAACTTATCTAAACTAGCTCCGTGGCCATGGAACCACTTGATAAGAGCTTTAATATAGATACTTTTTTGTTTATAAAAGCCAGCCGGATAGATGTATTCTTCTAATGTCGCCATATCCATTTCAATTAAACTTTCTAAATCTAAATGCGGTCCAAGGTTCGCTAATGCTTGTTTGGCATTTTTCTCTGTCGTACGCTGGATTAATATCATCGAGAGCCAATCAGCAAGACGATTATCCGCTTCCCACCAATCTTGATAACCATAATGCTCCACTAAATTATTTAAAACCCGGACTTTTTGTTCGTCTACATTCACCTTGCATCACCTCGAAAAGGAATCAAAAACAGTTATTCCTAGTTATTCTCCTTACCCAATCATCCGAAAATCATTTCGATTCCCAGTCATATCAACCATCAATTCAAATAGCATTTTACTATTATCTGGCTTATTCTGAACGATTACTTGCATAAAATAATCATGCACCATAAATGTATAGCCATGCTCTTTCGACGTAATCGCGTACCCTTCTAAATCATTTTCAGAGACAAACAGCCAGCGCCATCCATACTTTTCACGTACTGCCTCCCCGTACAAAGATCCTAAAATATAACCTAGTTCTTCTGCTAAATCAGGGTCTGGCGAGGTATTTTTTAAGTACTCAGTAATTTTCTCGATGCGCTCTTCTGGAGTTCCGTCCGTTTGGAGCATTACTTCGCCTTCTTCTTTTAAACGGATAATTTCAGCTTCTTCCGCTTTCGTTAGTTCTCTTGCAATAATCGACATAAGAAACACCCTTTCCCCAACCATTATACCTTAAAAGCTCAATCTTTCGCATCCGTTATGTTCGTCATGTATAATGAAAGAAGTACAGCAATTTTTATATTTAGGGGGCTATTTTTTTCATGGAACAAAATAAAGAAAAACTCACAAAGCCGACATCAGAAAAAAACTATTTTTGGCCGATAATGATTATATCATTTGTCGCGGTTGTGGTGATTTTGCTACTCTTCTTCTCACCCATTGGATATCAAGGGGCAGTGCATTTCGACATTACTATTTTCCCGCGTATGAACGCCATCTTTAATAGTTTTACCTTTGTATTTTTAGTTATTGCACTTTGGGCAATTATAAAAAAGAAAAACATTAAAATGCACCGTGGTTTCATTTTAGCAGCATTTACATCAACGCTTTTCTTCTTAGTATCTTACTTAACTTTCCATTACCTTTCAGCAGAAACTTCTACATTTGGCGGAACTGGAATTATCCGCCCAATCTACTTTTTCATCTTAATTACACATAGTTTCTTAGCGGCAATCGTCGTTCCACTCGCGCTATTTGCACTTGTTTGGGGCTGGACGATGCAAATTGAGAAACACAAAAAAATCGTTCGCTGGACCATGCCGATTTGGCTATATGTCAGTTTAACTGGCGTACTAGTATACTTATTTATGGCACCGTATTATTAAAAAAAAGCATCAAATGAGCGCTTATTAAGAGCTCATTCGATGCTTATTTTTTTACAGAAAAACTTTTTGTGATGACTTTTTCTTCAACGACTACTCCGTGAAGTTCTCCGCCAAAAACCGCACCACCATCAATATCAAGTCTCGTTTTATCTTCCGAAACCCAAATACCAGAACTTTCATCAATATGTAAATTTTGTACCGGGGTATGTCCGAAAATAAAGACTTTCCCCGTTTTATTCTGTCCAAATAAGAAAGGTTCGCGAATCCAGAAAAAATCACGCTCCTCAGTATCATGCCAATCTTTTTTCGTCAAATCTACACCTGCATGCACAAATACATATTTGCCTTCTTCATAATAGAGCGGCAATTTCCGAATGAAATCAATGAGTTCAGAAGCTTCTTCTTTTACCCGCTTTGCTAATCCCTCCGGCGTCATTTTTTTATCTAAAGAGTCTGCGATTAAAGATTGAATCGTTTCCATTCCACCTTGACTTAAATAATAATGCATTTTCCCAGAAGGATTTTCGAGAAAATCTAGTAGCATTTGTTCGTGGTTTCCTTTTAAGACAATGGCTCCTGTTTCGTCAGCTAATGCTTTCACTCTTCTAAGTACTGCAGCTGGGTTTTCGCCGCGGTCAATCAAATCTCCTACAAACAAAAGCCGTTCTCGCTCTTTATCCCAGTTTTCGAGTAATTCGTCTAAAAGCGTAATCTCTCCGTGTACATCTCCTACAGCAAAAATTGGCTTCATGCTTATACCTCCAAATCTACGTAAAAGAAACGTCCCTCTGCAAAATGAACAAATGGACGCTTTTTTCTTATTCGGTTTTGCTTTCTGCTTTTTTGATTTTCTTCTCTACTTCGGCAATTTCGTGACGTAATGCACTTAATCTAACTTCCGCTGCATTAATTGGTCCATTTTGGAGTTGTGGGTCTTCAAACTCTCTTGTTTCGCTGATTACCTCTTGATATGTTTGTCGCAACTCAATCAATTGATCTTCTAGTTCTCTTAAATTCTCATGGGCCATACGCGCCACCTCCAAATTAATCATACTACATAATTCTACTTTTCCCCAATAAATAGAAATGTAATCCTTTTTTCAGCATTTTTTTGTAACACCTCTTATTACTGTATTAGTCCTTGAAAATGTGCTATTTTAAAGGTAGGTATTTTTGCTATTATACTTAAAAATAAATGAAAAAGGAGTTTTTACTATGATGACTATTTCACAAGTAAAACAGACAGCAAAAGAGTCGCTTCGTGGCAACTGGGGAATTGCCATTGGAATATTTGTGCTTGCTTGGTTAATCGAAACTGTTGGCGGAGGAGTACTTGGTTGGATTCCAGTCGTTGGGTGGATTGCACTATTCCTGCTAACTGGACCACTTTATACTGGAGTTGCTTGGGTGTACCTGGCAATCAGTCGCCGTGAACAACCAGATGTTGCTTATATGTTTAGTGGTTTTAAACAATTTGGACGTACATTTTTAGCTTACTTGCTTATTTCCATTTTCACATTCTTATGGAGCTTACTCTTAATCGTACCAGGAATTATTAAAACTTACTCTTATTCACAAACATTCTTTATCTTAAGAGATAATCCTAACATTTCCGCGCTAGATGCTATTACAGAAAGCCGCCACATGATGAATGGACATAAAGGTAGACTTTTTGGACTATCTCTTACATTCCTTCTATGGTATTTAATTCCTCTTGCTGTAGCGATTGCAGGTACGGTTATCGTTGCTGGGGGAATGGCTACTACATCTTATACAGCTGATCCTGCTGAAGTAATTTCAGCTCTTGCTGCTGGCGCTACTTTTGGCGGACTCGTTTTAATTCTAGCTTCCTGGTTAATCACACTTGGTATTTCACTTTATGTTTATCCTTATCTAATCACTTCTATCGCTGTGTTCTACGATGATTTATACGCAGCAACAGAAGGTACTTTTACAGAAGAAACGGTAATCGTGGAAGAAGAAGTAAATCCATTTGGAGCAACAGAAGCTGATCCATTTGCAGAGGATACACATCCAGAAGGCTTTGGACCAGATGCAGCAAAAGAACCCGAAACTCCAGTAGTACCGGAAGCTCCTGAAACACCAGAAGCTCCAAAAGATAACAATGAACCAAAATAAAATCACGGCTGGCGGACTGGAATTTCTAGTCCGCTTTGCTTTGCCAACGGATCGCCTCAAAATAAATGGCTTAATGATGGATACAGCTCGCTGGTTAAAAGAATCGGGTTCAACCCAGTGGAGCGACATTTTGCATGGTTTTGATGTCCATAATATCGAACAACGTATTGAACTTGGTGAAGTTGCCCTTTTTGAAACGGAAGCGGGTAAACTTGCTGGGACAATGATAATTCGGAAAACGCCTAGTGATTGGGATACAGATTTGTGGGATAATTTGGCAATTGATAAAGCCTATTATTTGCACCGTATTATGGTTTCTCGAGAGTTTTCCGGAATTTCATTAAGTAAGCAAATGATTTATTTTGCGGAAAAACTAGGGATTGAAATGTCCGTGCCGTTCATTCGGTTAGATTGCATTGAAAGTAATAAAACGCTCAATCAAATGTATCTCCGTTATGGTTTTCAGTTTTTGGGCACGAAAAACGGGTTTCATTTATATCAAAAAAAGCTGCCACAAAAGTGACAGCTTTTTTATCTGTATGCTTGAATCGTTAGTTCTGCAAACATGGACTTAATCGTTTTCCTGGCCAATTCTATTTTTCCTTCTGCAAGCAACTCATAAATTTGATTGCTCTTTTTGTTAGTCCATTCTCTAATTTCAACGGATTTAAACATATTAATTCCATCTGAAAAATGAACCATTTGAAAGAAAATTTGCTTGACGATACGCACTTGATAGGGATTTTCGGCAAAACTAATTAAGCAAAGAATAAAACGATGATGCGCATCGAAATAATTTTCTAAATCAGTTAGATACGAAAAGCGCTCCATCTCTTGCATGCGAGCATACAATTTCTCTAAATCCATTTCATAACCAAAATGGGCTGCTTTCGCAATCGCTGCATCAACAAAAATTTCAATGGTTTCCATCAATTGCACATAACGATCCGCATCAACAATACAATCATTTAAAACAGCACCGCTATTTTCGTGATAACTGACAATGCCTTGAGCAGTAAGCGTTGCAATGGCTTTTCTGAGTGGTGAGCGGCTAACACCGAATTCTCTAGCCAACTTTTCTTCTGCTAAATGCTCATTCGGCACTAACTCACCGTTTTTAATTTTTTCAAGAAGTAAGTTATAAACCATTTTATCTAATGTTTTAAATTTGTTTGCCACAAAGTCTGCCCCCTCTATGCTCGTAATTATATCACAGAAAAAATATTAATGGATGAGCTTGCTTCGTTTTGCTTTTTCTGATAGCTTGGGTACTACTTTATCTAGTGGTTTTTTGAGTAAAATGCCTAGCGTGATAAAGAGAATGGCAAATCCGGCAAGAACACTCATATCAATCCAAACAGTTGGCATATAAAGTCCGCCAACACTTTCCCGAATTAAACTCACGGCATAAGTGAATGGCAAGAATGGATAAATCGCTTGGAAAAATGGCGGCGAAACTTGAATTGGAAAGTTCCCGCCTGCTCCTGAAATTTGTAAAACTAACAGGATAATCGCAATCCCTTTTCCGACATTATTAAATAGTGATACGAGCGTGTAGACGATGGTCATAAATACGACGCTGATAAACATGCTGAATAGTACATGTAGTAATGGTTCTGCGATGGATACCCCGAGCAAGAAAATATTCCCGAGCGTCACTATAAGCGCCTGCATTAATCCGATAGATAAGAATGTCAGTAATCGTCCAAAATAACGATGGTAATGACTGAAAATCCCAGCTGGCACTTCTACATCCACACGTAATAAGGAAATCAACAAGAGCGCACCCACCCATAAACAAAGAGCCGTATAAAATGGTGAACTTGCCGAACCGTAATTTGGAATTGGATAGTAGCTTGTTTCTTTTAACTTAACTGGACTAGCAATAAACGAACTATCTTTATCTGCGTCGTTTCTAAGCATTTTAATAATACTTTGCAAATCGTAATTTTTATCGAAGTCGGTAATTTTATTCGCTGCATTATTAATGGCCTTTTCAAATTCTGGCAATTCTTCCCGCGAAAGATCGGCCGCAATTTTAATCGCTTTTTCGAATTCTGGCATTTTTTCTTGGATGAGGCCCGAAGCTTGGTTTATTTCTTTTTCGAGCCCTGGCAAATCATCGCGAATGAAGTTGGCCGCTTTTTTAATATTGGCTTTTACATTAGGATAATCGTTTTGGTAAAAGTTTGCCGCTTCGTTAATACCCGCGATAATCGTGTCCAGTTTAGTGTTGATTACTTTCGTTGCTTCATCTAACGTTTTTTGAATTTCTGGTAGCCGTTCTTGGAATTCTTCTAAGTAGGTTTGCCCTGTCTGTAGTGTTTCTCTGGAATCTTTTAAAACCTGCGTAATTTCTGGGATTTTTGCTTGTAACGTTTCCAGTAGTTTTTGACTATCTTTCAAATCTCCTTGAATTTGATTTAAGCCGACTTTGATTGCTGGGACGATTTCCGAATCATAGTTGGCTAAAATTTGGTCCAATTTCTCGCTAACATTTTTCGCTTGTTCATTCAGTTGATTTAAAAGTTCCTCGGACGGTTGCGCGCCATTTTCAAGTTCTGTGCGTACTTTTGTAATTGTTTCTTTTTGCGCGCCTAGCTGGCTATTAATCGTTTTTAAATTCGCAATTAAATCGGTAAATGGCTTATTCGGCAATGTTTCATTTAAACTTTCTAATGTCGCGGTTTGTTTTGTAATCATTTGCTGCAAGGAATCAATATCTTGCTCCATTTTCTTCAATTCCGTAATGGCTTGTTCTGGAGTGATTGAGCCATTTTTAATTGCTTCTGTGACTTGATAAATATTGTCTGCCATTTGCTTCATTAGCGTTAAGTTTTGTTTAATTGCAGGCGCTAACGTATCGAAGGACTTATTAATTTCATCTGCGAAATCAGACACTTTATCTACATAGCCACTGCCATTTTGAGCAATTTTTTCTACTGTGGGAATTGCCGCCATCGCAGTATCAATCACATCAAGCGCTTTGCCCGATTCATTCACTGCGTCATTGACCGTTTTCTTAATCGTTCCGAAGTTTTCATCTACTTCTTTTACCGATTCGGCGATTTGTTTGATTTCAGGAATTTTCTTTTGTAGCACTAAAATGTCTTGCCCGAGTTGGTCAATTTTTGGTAGTTGTTGTTCCACTAATAAGACGTTTTCTGTCGCTTTATTTAGTTCAGGAATTTTTTCGTTTAGCTCGACAACTTGGTTTGCTTTCGCTTTCAGTTCAGGCAGTTTGGCTTCTATTTTGACCGCTTCTGCTCCCATTTTTTTCAGTTCTGGTAAAGCGTCTTGCACTTGGAATACCTTGGTTTTTAATCGACGAATTGTTGGCAATTCATTTTCAAGATCAATCCCTGCTTTATTAAACTCTTCCAAAACGGCTTTACTAACTGTACCAACAAACTCAGAGCTAATTTGATTAACAATCGTCGTTGCACCGCTCTCCGTCATTTTTGGGGCGATAGCATTGATTTTTTCATTGACGGAATAATCGATTGTCGGTTTGGTAACATTATCATTGACGACCGAAACCATATCTTCTGAAAAATCTTTTGGAATATGAATAGACGCATAGTATTTTCCACTTTTCACGCCTTTTTTCGCTTCATCCTCACTTACAAAAGTCCAACCAAGTTTTTTATTTTTTTCTAGCGTTTTCTTGAGCTGGTTCCCGACGTTCACTTGTTGGGGCTTTTTCCCTGGTACGTCTATTTCCGCGCCTTCATCATCAATCGAAACTGCCACTTTGATCCCCGAAGTGTTGGAGTACGGATCCCAAAGTGCTTCAATATTAAACCAAGCATATAGTGATGGCAAAATAATTAATGCAATTACTAATAATAAAGCTAAAGGCGCTTTAAAGAGACGGCGCCAGTCTAAAATAAATATTTCGTATACTTTCCGCATCAAAAGCACCTCCTGTTTTTAAGCAATTCATCTTTAGAAATACTATCTAAATGTACGGATAATATACAAATTCACTAATTTTTGTATTACCTCTTTTGCTAAATCATGTTTCTTTTCTACCATGTAGTAAGTTAATTGTTCTAACGTTTCCATCGTTTCTTCTTCCAAGAGCACAGGAATTATTTTAATATCTTTTTGCGCTTTATTAAAAAAATCACGCTTCATTTTCCTGACAATATCCTCGGCATAACTATTAGCCAACTGCGCCACAAATTGTAACAACCATTTGCTAAGTAAGGACAAATAAGCCTCTACATCTTCTTCTTTTTGAATTTCGCGCATTTCCTCTAATAGCGCATTACCTTGCTCTGGTTTATAAGTTAAATTTTTATTTTTACATTTTTCAATCGTTTGTACGACAAGGATTTCGGCCATTTCTAATAATTCAATAAAACGCCCAGCACTCATGCTGCTTTCAATCACAATTGCCCCCCGGTTTAGCTCGTATTCGATTAACTCTTCGGATACTAAAACCGCAATTGCTTTTCTGACTGGCGTTCGACTAATAGATAATTCTTTTGCAATACCAGCTTCTGAAATATGTTGCCCTACATGAAGCTTTCCACTGAGAATTTTTTCTTTGATTGTATAATATGCTAATTTTTCGTATGTTTGTTTTTCCATGCTCATCCCTCGTTTTCTATATATTAAAAGTATTTTCTACGCCAAAAAATCACGGTTACTCCCGTTGTAATTAATAGCGTAAATAAAAGAATTAATGCAAACGCGTGCTCATTATGCATAAACGGTAGCTTAATATTCATCCCATAAATACTCGCCACAATCGTTGGTAATGACAAAATAATGGTAAATGATGTTAAAAACTTCATCACGATATTTAAATTGTTCGAAATAACCGAAGAAAATACATCCGACATCCCGCTAATTATTTGGGTATATGTATCCGTCATGGCAATTGCTTGCTTATTTTCAATAATAACATCTCTGAGCAAATCATGATTATCCTCTTGCTGCATAAAATGTTCTACATCTTCCATTTTATCAAGAATGGCTTTGTTCGATTGAAGTGCTGTTGCAAAAAATACTAAACTTTTCTGAACCGCCATAAAAGCATACAGTTGCTCGTTTTTCATCGATTGTTTAATCTGTATTTCTAAATTATTTGTTTGTTTGATGATTTGATTTAAGTATTTGAGGTAATAATAAGATACAGCATACAATAATTTTAACAAAAATTGCTTATGATTAGTTGTATCATATTCTTCTAACTTCATCGATTGCACATCTTTTAAAATTGGCAAGTCTCGCAATGTTATTGTCACAAGATGTTTTCTAGTCAAAACAATTCCAATCGGAAGTGTTTCATACATTGCGTAGCCTAGTTCATCCTCCGATTCGTATGGATAATCAACAATGACTAGTGAATGTCTCACATCTTGCTCTGCTCGTTTCAATTCTATCCTAGAACGCTCCTCAGAATCTAGTGCATCCAAAATATACGGTTTGGGCACATCCATTTCCTTACTTAACATTTCTATTTCATCGTCTGTTGGAGCAGTTACTTTTACCCAACAACCATCTTCCAAAGCAGAAAGTTGCTCCATTTTTTCATTTGTTGTCTTAAAAAATTCAATCATCTAGATATCTCCCTTCTTCGTATCTTCTTTACAAAATATTTCATTTATGTTACATTATTATTAATAATAATTCATTTATGACAAAGGAGCGATGAAAATGGAATTTATGTCTATGATAGTTACAGGAATTGTTTTAGCAGCAATAATCTCAGGACTTTCTTTTGTAGTTGGTAAACTTAGTGGATTATCTTGGTTTTGGATTGCGTTTTGTGCAAACAGCGGTTTCTTTATTATTTTCATCACTGTGCAAAATTCATTTCCAGATAACGCAGCCGTAGCCCTTTCGTATTTAAATCTTGGAATTGGCGTAGTTTTAATTGCTTTAACGCTTTTCCAATCTAGCAATTGGCTTTTCAAGAAAACAATGCAACGTAAACATTAAAATAATTAGTCTAATCTACCTTTCCCTTATTATCGCATCAAAAAACTGTTTAAGCTCATTTTTCGCTTAAACAGTTCTTTTTTTATTTAAAGTGAATCTTAATTCCGTTAGAATCTGTCACTGAAATGGTACTTTCAAATCGTTTCACATCATATCCTTGTTCTTCTAAGGTGGTTATTATTGCATCTTTATCAGGGGTAATAATTGTAAACCAAGCTAGTCCTGTTTCATTTTCTTGCAGAAGTTCCAAGTTGCGACCTGCCCAGACGTTTGAACCGATGTGATGGTGATAATCACCAGCCGCAAAAAACCTTGCTGAGGGAATAGCGGGCGTTAACTTCATTCCAAGCGCCTCTTTATAAAATTGTTCCGCTTTATCAGCATCTGCCACTTGTAAATGCACATGACCAATAATCGTTCCGTTTGGCATTCCTGTAAACGGTTCGTCTGTCGCAATTTGAAGCAACGAATCCACATCTACTTGTTCTGTGACCATTGGTAAATTACCATCGCCATCACGCATCCATTCCGCTTTTGGACGGTCCGCATAAATTTCAATGCCATTACCTTCAATATCATGTAAATAAAGCGCCTCACTATAAGCATGATCTCCCGCGCCATCAATCGGATAACCTGACTTAGCTAAATGAAGTAACACATCCGCTAAACTTTCTCGCGTTGGTAGAAGAAAGGCGGTATGAAACAAGCCAATCCGCGGCACTTCTGGAACGACCGCATTATCTATCTTTTTAAGAACAAGTAAAGCTTCATCAGACCCACTCACGCCGAGCCGAACCATTCGCTCATTTTCCTCTAATAACTTCAAACCAATTACTTCTTGATAAAAGCCTGCCATCTCTTTTAAATGTCCAACATTCAATACAACTTCGCCAAGTCGTAACTCTTCACTAATTTCTGCCATGTAAAAAACGCTCCTTTTATTGTAATACATTCATTACAACATAAGGAGCGTTCAAATTCCAATAAAACGACTTACAAAAAGTAAGTTAATTATTTTTTAAGTAATTCACTATGTTTTCTACCATAAGCAAAGTAAACAATTAAACCAATAACAAACCAAATTCCGCAAAGAATCCACGTATGAACAGACAAACGGCTAATTAAAAACGCACATAATAGGAACGAAACAATAGGAAGTACTGGGTAAAGTGGTACTTTAAATCCTCTCGCTTGAATATCTTTATTTTTACGTAAAAAGATAATCCCGATAGACACCATCATAAACGCCAAGAGTGTTCCAATATTAACCAACTCAGCCAATCGATCCAATGGCACAAGCCCACTAATAATTGCAACAATCACTGCGAAAATCCAAGTATTTTTAACAGGTGTTTGGTATTTTTGATTGATTTCCGCAAGTACTTTCGGCAATAAACCATCACGTCCCATTGCAAAAATCAGTCTAGTAGCCCCGTAGCTCATCACTAAAATAACCGTAATCATCCCAACAACTGCGCCAAGTGATACAATGCCAGCTACCCAATCTTGGTTAATCACTTGCAAGGCATAAGCCACAGGATCAGTTACGTTTAAATCTGTGTACGGCACCATTCCAGTTAAAACAGCGGATACAGCAACATATAACACCGTACAAATAAGTAGCGACCCAATAATTCCAATCGGCATCGTCCGTTGCGGATCTTTCACTTCTTCCGCCGCGGAGGAAACGGCATCAAAACCTAAATAAGCAAAGAAAACTAGCGCCGCTCCATTCATAACTCCACTAATTCCAAACGGCATAAACGGTTGCCAATTATCCGGTTTGACATAAAATACGCCAACTACTAAGAAAAGTAAAATAACACCGACTTTAATAACTACCATAATGGTATTCACGCGTGTTGATTCTTTTATCCCAAGCGTTAATAAAAAGGCAATCACAAGAACAATAATAATCGCCGGTAAATTAATAAATGTACCTACTTCTGGATTAAAAGGCCCAGAGATTGCTTCCGGGATGGAAATATGAAAACCTGAAAGTAACGCATTTAAATAAGAAGACCATCCACTTGCCACAGAAGCCACTGCAAGCCCGTATTCCAAAATAAGTGCCCAACCAAGCAACCATCCAATTAACTCACCAAAAACCACATAACCATACGTATAGGCGCTCCCTGCAACAGGAACACTAGATGCAAACTCCGAGTAACACATTGCTGCAATCGCACAAACAATCGCCGCAATCACAAAAGAGAAAATAATCGCTGGTCCCGCATTTTTCGCAGCCACTGTTCCAGGTAAAATAAAAATCCCCGTTCCGACAATCGCCCCGACCCCAAGTAAAGTTAAATCAAGTGGTCCGAGAGTTTGCTTTAAATGCGTGCTACCACTTTTATTATGCATTAAATCTTCTATCGGTTTTCTTCTAAATAATGAATTCATTTTGTCTCCTACCTTTTTACATTCTTCTAAAAGAATATCCTTTTACACTTTAAAGGTCAATAGGATTGTGAGAAAAAATACAAAAACTAATCATTCTTTCCTAAAGTAGAACCTATTACCCAAATATATCAGAATCATCTTTCATGATTTGCACTGTACGCGCGATTAAGCTAAAATTAGAAGGAATGGATTTGTGCGTGTTTAGCACAAAGCATGCTAGAAAGAGGAATTCAGTTGATTTTATTTTATTTTTTACTAATTATTGGTAAGTTCACTTTCGCCTATTTCCAGATTTTTAAAGATCCTAACTTCTTGGCACTTGGAATGGACCTGCTGTTTATCGTCTTACTTCTTGGACTGATTCATTTATTTGCACCGGTTCGCTCGCACATTTATTGGTATGCAGGAATGTCTTTGTTTATCGGAATTCTTATGCTCGTTTGCGTTCTTTACGCTCGGTTTTATAATGAAGTTCCAACATACCACAGCTTCTCTCTTATCGGTGAGGTTGGCGTAGTTAAAAACAGTGCCACAAGCCTACTTAGCGGGACAGACTGGTTATACATCTTAGATATTATTTTGCTACCATTTATCCTTTATTTCAACATCAAAAAAGGACACGAGTTCCCATCATTCCGCCTAACTAGCCGTGTTTACGGTGTATCATTTATTAGTACACTACTCATTTTAAGTGGTTTTACCTATTTTATGATGCAACAAAACATTATCAGTGACTCCAAGCGCGCAAAACGAATGGGAATTTTTACATTTAATATTAGTACCGCGCTTACTGGTGCTGATCATGTTAAAGCCGCAGATATTACTGCCAAAAACGTGAATGATATTAAAGGTGTGTCGGTTAAATCGAATCCCGATTATTTCGGTGCTGCCAAAGGTAAAAATCTTATCATCGTTCAACTCGAGTCATTCCAGCGTAATTTAACGAACGTCAAAATTAACGGTCAGTCAATTACGCCAACATTAGATGGCTTACAAAACGAAACCATGTATTCCAACCAATTTTTCCAAACTGTCTCTAAGTCAAATACGGCTGACGCGGAATGGTCCGTTTATACATCGACTTTCCCAAGTGGTTATTATACGAATACACAAACATACGGTGACCGGGTAATCCCGTCTATGCCTCGTTTACTTGGCAAAAATGATTATAAAACAGCAACCTTCCATACAAATGACGCTAGTTTTTACAATCGCGATGAATTTTATCCTGCAGTAGGATTTGATAAGTTTTATGATCGTAAATTCTTTGGCGATGAGGACGTTATCGGCTTCTCTCCTAGTGATGAAGTGCTTTACAACAAAGCTTTTCCGATTTTAGAAGAGCAGTACAAAAACAACCAAAAATTCTATGCGCAATTAATTAGCGTGAGCAGTCATATGCCATTTGATATTCCGAAAGATAAGCAAGAAATTGACTTACCGAGCGATTTAAAAGATACAGAACTTGGTAACTATTTTGAAGCGGTTCATTATGCGGATAAACAACTTGGTGAATTCATTCAAAAATTAAAAGATAGCGGCATTTGGGATGATTCTGTCGTGGTTTTCTACGGCGATCATCACATTATCAAAACCGACCAACTACCTGAGGAACAAAAGAAATACGTTAATCGTTCCACTCAGTTGAAAGCAGAACCAGCTGATGATTACCGTATTCCTTTCTTCTTACATTACCCAGGAATGGAAAACCCAGGTGAAATTAAAAATGTTGGTGGCGAAATTGATATTATGCCAACTGTTATGAATTTACTTGGTATTAAAACTGGCGACCAAATTATGTTTGGAACCGATATCCTCAATTCATCTAATAATTACGTACCTGAGCGCTACACAATGCCAGAAGGAAGCTATTTCACCAATTCTTACATGTACCAACCAGATGAAAGTTTCGAAACTGGTGCAGCAACGAATTATGATGGAACAAATAAAGAACTTTCGAGTGATGTGAAAAAACGCTTTGACGCTAGCCGAAAACTATTACAGTATTCCGATAGCTACGTAAACAATTTACCATTACGAGACGAAGATAAATAAACAAAAGAAGTATCCAGATTTGCTGGATACTTCTTTTGTTTATTTTGGTAAAGCTGCATGATGCTCATTAAATTTTTCAATACTTTCAAGCGCTAAAGGTTTATTCATCATTTGTAAAAACAAGTCGTAACCGATGGTAACCGTATCTGCTCCACTAGCTAATGCTTGCATAATTTGACGACTATTTTTAAAACTTGCTCCCATAATTTTCACATCTTCTAGTCCTTGCAAATCTAACACGTATCGTAGTTCTTCTATTGTTTTTGCTGCGTCTAATCCACTTACTTCCATGCGATTATAATATGGCGCTAAATAATCTGCCCCAGAGAGCGCCGCAATATAACCTTGTTCCGATGAGAAAATTGCTGTTGCTAAAATGATTTCATTGGGAAAATTAGCGCGAACTTTTGCGATGACTTTGATCCCCGCTTCATGGGCTGGAATTTTTAACCCAATTACCGTACCTTCAGCTGGTTCAATTGCTTGAATTCGAAGTACATCTTCCCAAATTTCCTCTTCCGTTAACCCAGCAGCTTGAACAAAAACAACTTTTGCTTGAATGCTCCCAATATGCGTTTTTCTCGGTCTATTCTCCTTTAACAAAATGGTCGGATTAGTGGTTACACCTTCAAAAAACGGAAATTGAAGCGCTTTCTTTATTTCCTCTAAATTCCCCGTATCTAAAAACATTTCCTCACTCCTTCAAAAGTTTTCTTCTCATTTTAAGTGTAGAAAAGTTCCACGAGCCAGTCAATTGTTTCAGAGACCCAAATTTGTTGGCGTATTTGTGCAACTAAAAAAGCACCTCCACGTGCGGAGATGCTTTTTGCTCTTATTTTTTCTTTGGTTCTTTTTTCCAATTTTTACGTTTAAATTCAAAGCGTTCCATCCAAGGTCGGCCTTTTTTAAGTGCAAAGTAGCCAACGATAACGATAAACAGTGCGCCAATAATATCCACAATAATATCTGTCATCGTATCTTCCAGTGCGGCGCGGCCAGTGAGTGGTGTTCCGTTTGATAGGTTATAACGTTGCATATTTAAGTTCATTATCCCATCAAAAGTATACTCATACACTTCCCAGAAAGCCCCCATTGTCACAGCGAAACAAAACGCGAATACAGCTATAAAGCCCGGTTTAAGTTTCATGACCACTTTGTCATTAGAATTTAGTAAGCTGACGAACGAAAAGCCAATCGCTCCGAGCATCGCCCCACTAAAAGTATGTAAAATTTTATCCCAATGTGGCACGGTTGAGTAGAATTTTTGAACAGTACCAAGGTAAATCGAGCCGTAAAGAAAAACAATAAACAAAATATACACAAGACCAGGTATTTCAAATTTGAAGCGTCGTGCAATAATCGAAGGGAGCAACAAAATAAAAATTCCTAATATAATTTCAAATAGTAAAAATATATAATCCCCTCGTAACGTCACATGCGGTCCGGTTGCCGGCTGCTTTACTGGTGCTGTAAAAATTTCATAAATAGTAAAAACGACAGAAATCCCCATTGACGCAAAAACAAATAGTGCGATCCATTGTGTCCAGTTGATTTTTTTCATGCACTCATCTCCAATCTAACATGTAATACCCCTTTTTTCACAAAAAGAAACTGCTCATCTATCTTAGACTAGGAATAGACAAGCAGTCAAATTTATCACTTTTTCCGGTTAGATCTAAGCAATCTAAGACCATTTAAAATAACTAAAATAGTACTTCCCTCATGTCCCACAACCCCGAATGGTAAATTGATTAGTTGGAAAACATTAGCCGTTATTAAAACAAGAATTACAGCAATCGCAAAACAAATATTTTGCCAGGTGATCCAGTGAAGTCGTTCCGAAAGCGTGTAAGCGTAGGGGATTTTTTCTAAATCATTTTTCATTAAGACAACATCGGCTGTTTCCATTGCGATATCTGTACCTTCGCCCATTGCAATTCCAACAGCCGCATGTGCAAGTGCCGGGGCATCATTAATTCCATCGCCAACCATTGCCACACTGCCATAAGTAACCGACAATTCTCTTAACACATCCACTTTTTTCTCAGGTAAACAACCGGAAACGACATAGTCCATCCCTAGTTCGGCTTGAATTGCCGCACCTGTCTGCTCATTATCGCCCGTCACCATAATAGTCTTAATCCCTTTTGCTTGAAGGGCTTTGATCGTACGAATAGCTTCAGGACGACATGTATCTTTAAGAGCAAACATGGCTTGAATTACGCCGTCTTTAGCTACATAAACAATCGTTTTCCCTTCACTTGCAAGTCGTTCAAATGCGCCATTTGAAAATGCTGCCGCTGCTTCTTTCCCAACAAACCCAGCCTTTCCAACTTGCCAATTCCCTTCTCGATAAATCGCTTGAACTCCCCAACCAGGTACATCCGTCACTTCTATTTCCGTTAACTTTTCGGTGATTTCCGGTTCTAAGTCTTGTGTTATTGCCGCAGCTAACGGATGTAAAGATTGTCGTTCCATCGCTCCAACCACATTGATTACTAACTGTTTATCAACATTTTCGGCGAATAGTCGATCGGTTAGTGCGGGCGTTCCATTTGTCAAAGTTCCCGTTTTATCAAATGCAATGGCTTTTACACCGCGCAAATTTTCCAAGTGTACGCCGCCTTTAAATAAAATACCGTGACGCGCACCGTTAGAAATTGCCGCTAAAGTCGCAGGCGTTACAGAAGCTACTAGCGCACAAGGTGATGCAACTGTTAATAAAACCATCGCGCGATAAAAGGTTTCATTCCACGACCACCCTAGTGCAAAATGAGGTAAGAACATCATTACTAACACAAATAATAGAACTGCTTTTACATAAACATCCTCAAATCGTTCAATAAAACGCGCGGTTTTAGACGGTTCGCTTTGAGCAGTTTCTACTAAACGAATAATTTTACTGAAAATCGTATTTTCAAATGTTTGTGTTACTTTAACCGTAATAGCGCTACTTACATTGACCGTTCCACCAAACACATCCGCACCAACAGTTTTCGTTGCTGGAACAGATTCCCCATTAATGGCTGCTTCATTTAATGTGGTTGAGCCGCGAACAATCACTCCATCGATTGGAACACTTTCTCCCGGCCGAACGAAGACCATATCATCCAGTTGTAGCTCTTTTGCAGCAACTTCCTCTAAATCCCCATTAGAAAGTAAACGAAAAGCTCGTTCTGGTTGAAATGCCATTAATTTCGTGATTTCGCGCTTACTTTTATTCGTCGTATACGTTTCTAATGCCCCACTAACCGAGAAAATAAAAATAAGTATGGCCCCTTCAAACCAATAACCAATAATCGATGCACCGGTAGCCGCTAAAATCATCAAAAGCTCCACGTTTAACTTCTTTGTTTTAATAGTTGCTTGAATACCTTCTTTAGCTTGCTCAAAACCACCAATAACAAAAGCACTTAGGAAAATAACCGCTGTCCAAAAGTCACCAACATCACTACCGACCAAACAGCCAATCACAATCAAAATTCCGCTAATACCTGTCGTAATAAATTGCCAATTCTGCTTCATCCAATCTTTCATTATGCTCATCCTCTCCAAATGATAATGATTCCCATTACCCTAAAAAACACAAAAATCTGCTTTCGCAACCGCGAAAAACAGATTAAACAATAATTATTATAAATAACTATAAAGATATACATCCTTAACTCACTTGTCATTATAGCACTTTTCTAATGGCATATCAAACTAATTGATAAAATTATATTCTAATTGAGAATGAAATTCACTATCAGTCTAATACACAAAAAAACACTTGAGCAAAATGCTCAAGTGTCTGTTTTCATTAAGGTAATTGGTTTCCAGCCGCACGGTAAATTTCGTACCATTCTTCGCGACTAAGTGTTACGTCAGAAGCTTTTGCAATATCAGCAATTCTTCCTGGATTCATTGTACCAACCACTGTTTGGAAGCTTGCTGGGTGACGCTGAATCCACGCAACGGCGATTGCTGAATTGGTTACACCTTTATCAGCAGCGATTTTGTCGATTGTTTTGTTTAATTCAGGGAATTTGTCATTATCTAAGAAAACTCCTTCAAAGAAACCATATTGGAACGGGGACCACGCTTGGATAGTCATGTTGTTTAAACGACTATACTCCAAAATGCCGCCATCACGGTCAAGCGAAGGATCAATTGTCATATTCACATTAAAACCAGTATCAATCATGCCCGTATGCATAATACTAAATTGCAGTTGGTTGGCGATTAATTCTTGGTCTACGTATTTTTTCAGTAGTTCAATTTGACCTGGGTTTTGATTGCTTACGCCGAAATGACGTACTTTTCCACTTTTTTCCAGTTCTGTGAAAGCCGCAGCTACTTCTTCTGGTTCGAAAAGTGTATCCGGACGATGAAGTAAAAGTGTATCTAAATAATCTGTTTTCAGGCGTTTCAAGCTACCTTCCACAGAAGCAATAATGTGCTCTTTTGAAAAATCAAAGAATCCTTGACGAATTCCGCATTTTGATTGAAGAATCATTTTTTCACGAATTGTTGCATTCATATCAATCGCATCAGCAAAGACTTCCTCTGATTTACCGCCGCCATAAATATCCGCGTGATCAAAAAAATCAATACCATTTTCAAGTGCTGTATTAATTACTTTGTTTGCATCCTCTTTACTAAGATCCGCCATTCTCATACATCCTAGCGAAATTTCTGAAGCTGTTAAAGCGCTATTTCCAATTGTTATTCGTTTCAAACCAAGCACCTCTTTCTAAAAGTATATCCTTATTCTAACACTTTGTTGTAATCGTTACCAAGCTTAACCTTCTGAATAAAAATTAATGCCTTTATCCGTATCCTCCACAACGATTCCAGCCGGCTGATTAATCAAGAGAATACAGTAATAGAAATCCCCGACACAACCAGACGTATGTAGCGCAAAAATCAAATATAGAACCGCTTCATTCACCCCGAGAAAGCGTAGAAAAATAAATAAACCCGTAAGAACAATAAATGGCGCAATCGATATAATAAAGAATTGTGCTCTCGTATAAAATGCTCCCGGGCTTCCCGCATAAGCCATCCCATTTTTAAAACCAAACTTCACTTTTGCTTCTGGACGAAATGCTTTAAAGAAAATCCCGTGTACGGCTTCATGAAGAACAATAGCTACTGCATAACCACCAAACATCCAAATAATCCCCATAAAACCATTCGTAATTGCAAAACCACCTGAAAAGACAATTCCTAAAACAGTTAATATGAGTACAATAGCAATCGCCACAATATTTAAATTCATAACCAACTTTTTATTTTCTAGTAAATTAATTTCCTGAATCAATTTTCTTTCCATCCAGACCGCTCCTTTTATAAAAACGCTGATATTTTCGTTATTACAATTATACAATACTTCTTGTCAGCATTCTATGTCATAGTGGGGAAATACCCAAGTCCGGCTGAAGGAGGTAAAAAGTTTTTCTTTTGTCGGTTTCTATAAATTTTTACAAGCCTTTGAAATGGCTATTTAAAGCTATAGGATTTTACAACATAACATCGCAGAAAACAAACTTTTCTATAATTAAAGTCAATTATACGTTCGTCAAATCGCTGTAATTGAACCATGTTTCTTTCATGATCCAAATGCACAGGAAATACATACTTGTATCACATATGGTAATCGTTCTTTAAACAAAGTATTTCTATTGCCCAATTGCTTTTGAAAGCATCTAATAAATCATAAATTTTTTCTCCTATCACTAAAAAACGAACAAAAATTCCTTGAATCAAGAATAAAAGGAATTAAAAAACAAGCATATTACTTCACCAAAACAGGTTAATGTAACACACTTATTTTTTATTATATTATCATTTGCTTAATATAAATTTAACTATTCAATTTAATAATCTTTATTACATCCATTGAGTCTATTTTCCCTGGATAAGTTTCTTGTATTTTATAATCGTCTGATAACTCAATAAGTACTTTATCATTTCTTTTAATTTCGGAGAGTTTTATTTTCTTGCCTTCCTCATTATAATATTTATCTTCTATATCAAAATAAATTTTCTCACCTTTATCCGCGGTAACTTTTTTTGAATTTTCTTTAAAGCTATTAACTACTATTGAGTAACCATCGACACTTTCTACTATCCCGTTAGCTTCGACACTAGACTCTTTTTGGGGATCATTTGAACAAGCCGTTAAAATTAATAATAACAGTATTAAGCTGATAATTTTTTTCATTATTTTGCTCCATCAATAAAAGATTTTAAAGCAGGAGTTATTCTAACTCCTGAATTTGCTGAACTCCCTAATGTATGAACACCAATAATTGATCCATCGTTAATTATCGGAGAACCACTTTGTCCCCCTGTTGTATCTATGGAGTAAGAAATTTTTTGGTTGGTAATAAGTGCATTACCATTTCCATACCATTGTGAGCCAGCTTTAGGACTCTGCCCTGGATATCCAGATATAGTTGAAAATAAAGTAGTGTTAGCCGTTGGCACTCTGTATTTTAAAGAACCATAACTACTAACCGATTTAGATAAAGTAACTACACCTATGTCATAATTGCTATCTCCTTTTGACGACCAATTTACAGGTACATGTAATTTAGAACTAGTAACATATGTTGGGGATACCCAATTATTCATTTTAGGCTGAAAAATAACTCCATTTGCCCACGATCTAGTACTCTTATCATACAAATTGTGTCCTGCAGTCAAGACTTTATTGCTTCCGATAATTGTTCCTGTCCCAACATACCAAACCATTTTATTGCCTTTCTTAAATGACATTTCCATATAGCCTATTTGTTTATATGGAGAATTATTTACATTTGCTTTTACTCTATTGTCTGCTCCAACCACTTTTTTCAAAAGTCTAGGTGCCTATTTTTCTATAGGATTAATTATTGGCTCCGTATTTTCCACCTGATCCTCAGGATGTGCCTCATTATACTCCTCAACAAACTTCTCTCTAGCTTCTTTAGATGAGTCAACAAAATCTTGTATTTCAAGTTGCTCCTCATTCGTGACACATGTTGTTCCGCTTAAATCCAAACTTTTTTCAACAGTTGCTTTGCCGCTTAAAGGTATTAGCAAAACTGCTAAACTAAAAATAAAAATAGCTGCAATTTTTTTCAATATGTCCATCTCCTTTTATTTTAGTAACAAAAAAATATTAGCATGAAAAGGCTATGTATAACCAAAAATGTAATGAAATGTCCGATTCTTGTCGTGAACGGTCAAAAATGCGTCTTATTTAGATTCATTCTTACACATTTTGTGTACCATTATGTTTTTTGTTCACGAAATAATATTCAGAATGAGTAACTATTCACAATTTATACATCCCTGTTTCTAGTCGTCACAAAAAATTCAAATTTATTCAAAATATGCGTTATTTACCTTATAAAAATTCCTTGTTTATTTAATTATTTATCATAATCAATAACTATCAAATGAATAAATCGGTATAATTATTCATCAAATTTTAAGATTATTGACTCTCATCAATTTTATATGTAATAATTTTCACTTAAATAGTTTTCGTTCATTTCAAGAAGTAGTTTGCTGTGTAATACCAATCGTTTTTGCCATACCAACATTCCAAGTATACTTTTTCAATCATTTAGCTTTCATTAACTCAAGAAAATACGAAGCCTTAGCATTCACGTGGAAGGATGTAGATTTAAATAATAAATGCTTATATGTCAACAAAACTTTGTCACACGGTGAAATATGCTCACATTTTAGTAAACACAACTTAAACAAAAGCTGTTAAGCGATATATTAGTATAGATTATTCTACAATCGATGCTTTTAAGAAATGGAAAAACTATCAACATGAGAATCATCCTATTTTGAGATCGGATGAAGTTCAAATCTTATTCAATAATGAAGAAAATTATTATTTTCCTAGTTCAATATACGCATGGTTAGATAACTGTTTTAAATATCGTAGTGACTCTGAAAAAATAACTTGTCACGGATTTCCGCCACACTCACGGATTCTCTACAGTTTGAAGCAAATACATCACTTAAAAAACAAGAACGATTAGGGCACACCGATATACAAATAATGTTTAATATTTATACCCATGTCACGCAGAAAAAGAAAGATTCCACTGCTTCTCTTTTTCCTAATTTTATGCTAAAATAAAATCTGTTGAAATTGATTTGATAGTCAAATAAATTCAAACATCCTCGAAACATTGGATATCAACATGGAGAAATACCCAAGTCCGGCTGAAGGGGACAGACTCGAAATCTGTTAGGTGGTGTATGCCGCGCCGGGGTTCGAATCCCCGTTTCTCCGTAGAAATAAAAAGGTTCACGCTTAAAAATAGCTTTGATTGCTATTTTTAGACGTGAACCTTTTTGCTGTTACTTCTTCACCGCAATACTCACATACATTCCCTCGTCCAACTGCCAATTTTTCACCACTTCAAACCCAAATCCCGCAAGTTCTTCCTTCAATTTCTCCGCAGAAATCTGAATTTCCATTGGCGGACCTTTCAAATCAGTCCCTTTCGTATCAAACTCCAAACTAGCAAAGTAGCCGCCAGTTTTCACAACTCTACTCACTTCACGCAGAACATCCGCGAGCGAATCTGCTTCATGTAACACGAGCGATGCGAGCACAACATCCACGGAATTTGCCTCAAGTGGAATATCATCCATGCTGGCTTCTAACGTTTCTACATTAGCTAAACCCGCTTCCTTCGCTTTCGACTCAATTAATTCCAACATTTTCGCATCTAAATCTAATGCAAAAACTGTATTATCAACCAATTTTGCAGCTGGAATTGTTAAAAATCCTGTTCCCGCTCCTAAATCTAAAATACTTGCTGTTTTTCCGATTGGCATTGCCTGCAAAAAATCCTCTGGCGACAGCACTTCACTCCGCTCTGGCCGATCTAAATAATCTACTTTCCGTTTAAATCCAGCTTCCCCGTGATGATTATGATGATGTTTCATTTTTAGCACTCCTTTAATGTTGATGTTTTTCAATTTCTACGACAATACTACCTACTGTTTGTTTGCTTAAATAATCTTCCATTTGTTGCTCTGCCTTATTCATCACTTCGCCAATCAAGCAGTGCGGCTGGCTTTCGCTGTGGTTTTTAGGGTCACAATGGAAAAAGGCGCCCTTCCCTTCAATCGCTTGAATGACATCAAGAAAACTAATACTACTCGCTGGTTCCGCTAACTTATACCCACCATTGACGCCCGTTACTGACTCAATGAAACTAGCTTTTACTAGCATCGTCAAAACTTTAGATAGATAAGTTGGCGACACATTTTGCTTGGTCGCAAGTTCTTTCACACCGACAGACTTTTCTGGTGACAAATTAGCTAAATAAACCATCGTATGTAGCGCATAATTGGTTGCTTTGGAAAATTTCATATTTTCACCTTCTTAATTAAAGACTTAACCACTCTATAATATCTCTTATAGTCAAAAGTGTCAATTCATAACTAAAAAACCTTTTCCCAAAATGGAAAAAGGTCTTAAAATATCTCCTGTAAAATTGCGAATAATTGTTGCTCATTTTCAACACAATAATCTGGCTGAAATGCTGCCTCTGTTGGTCTCAAATGTCCTCGTCTATTCAACCAAATAGATTTCCATCCCGCGCTTTTTGAACCAATTACATCATTTTCAAAAGAATCACCAATATAATATGTTTCCGCGCTGTTAATACCTATTTGTTCTTCTACTAGCTTAAATATTTTCTTGTCTGGTTTTTCGATACCGACTTTACCAGAAATAAAAGTGTGCTCGGCTGGAATCCAATCATTGATTTGTAAATCATTTATTTTATGTTGTTGATGTTCTTTTGGTCCGTTTGTAATAATCCCCATCGTCATTTCGTTCTTTTTAGCCCATGCGAGAATTTCTTTAATCCCCGGTGAAAGTTCAATTTTACGTTGGTTTTGTTCGTAGGCGTGTTGAAATGTTTCTGCTTCTTTTTTCGTAATTTGGTAATCAAAATCGCTTAGTGCCTGCGTAATCCGATAAACGTGCATTTCTGCTTTCGGCATTTCTCCTCGGACAACGCGGTGATAAACTTCATCACTATAAAATCGACTTTTAATATATAAATTTTCGATTTTCAGGTGGTCTGCTTTTCCAAAAACAGTTTTAAATGCGTTTTCAAATGGTTTTAGTTGGTCATAAACTGTATCATCAATATCAAAAATTAAATTAATCATCATTTCCTCCTGCAAAATTCACTCCTTTTACTCTACCATTAAATCGAAAAAGTAGGAAGAGTCTAAGCAAAACGCTTAGACTCTCTATATTATTTAGCTAATTGTTTAATTCGAGTTGTGGCTCCTTTTAAATTGTAACATTCGGAGTAATTGCGGATAGGGCGTTTGATGTGATCAATAACAAAGCGTTTTCCATCAATATTATTCGCAGCTAAATTGGCATATAATGTGTTGATTTCTTTCTTAACCATTGCATCATTGAATGTGTAATGACCTGCTATATCTAGGATTTCAAGTGATAAATCATCATCTTGCATGATTTCATTGATAGTGATATCTTTTTGACCATCTAACATCCATTTGCGCCAGCGTTCACTTTTAATCGATTGAATGAGTAAAACTTCCCGTGCGTTAGAAGGAGTTTTGATTAAACCATTCTCTACTAATTTTTGCTCTAACTCAACTAGTTTCAAGTACGCGCGAGTCTCTTCTGTTCCGTATTGTGGTGCTACATTGGTTGCTGTTATTTCTGATGGAATATGTTCTAAAAGCGTTACATCATCAAGATAATCGCCATTATGCTCTTTCAAACCGACACCATATTTTTTTGCCATTTGCGCTAAATCATAGGCGTTTTTGAAATTAAAGTGACCTACTTGCTCGGTTTTACGAGTTAATGTCCCTGTTTGCCCAACGATGAAAGTCGGTAATGGTAAATCGCGTTTTTCTAATTCCACTTTTAATTGCGTAATGAACTTTTCATACGTTTCTGTTGAAGTTAGCCCGCCGTTTGTTTCTTCCGTTCCAACTTCATAACCGACTTCTGGCAGCCCACGTTTTTTTCGTTCCTCCTCACAAAATGCAATTAAATCAACCGTTCTTTCCAGTACAGTTTCCAGTGGAATAACTTTTCCTACTTCAAAAGGGTCTTTGGTTGGGTCAATCATTAATAAGTCAAAGCCAGCTTCAATATCCGCTATATAAGATTTTTTTCCTAACTCCATCGCCTTTTCTGTTGGTAAGTGATCATTTCTCTCTTGATCCCGTTGCCAAGGTCCCCCGTGATCGCGACAAACATAATATAGCCCATCAAAATCCACTTCTTTAGCAACTTCTTTAATTGCATCAATGAAACTAAATTGGTTCCAGCCATTAACATATCCGCCACCAAGTTCGTCTGCATCTACTTGATTACGACTAGCGATAAACATAAGCGGATAATCATCTTCCTTCGCTAATTCGAAACTTGCTTGTAAAAGATTGCGAGACATTGGTCCAACGCCGATAAGTGTAGCGCTATCCCCTGTTGTTTGTAATTTCAAAAGTGCTTCTACTGCTTTTTTTATTGGTAATTTCAATTAATTTTTCCTCCTAAAATCTGATTTCATTCGAACATGGTTTGTAACTTTTTAATTAGCGCGTCCGATTTTTTTATGATTTCTGAAACGCTCATTTTGACCACTTTTTTCCCTTTGAATCGTTGGCTTTCCCTTATTTCGACATCATTTGTAATAATGACACAATCTGCTTCCTCAATTTCTTTTGCAGTTAATTTATTTTCGATACCAGAGGAGCCTTGTGTTTCTACTTTAATAGTGACGCCCATTTTTTTTGCGGAGAGTTCGAGTGATTCTGCTGACATATACGTATGTGCCACACCGCTTGGACATGAAGTTACTGCTACTATTTTCATTGTTATCATCCTTTCTAAATGTCTTCAAAATTAATATCTAAGTCATCTATGTCTTGCCCTTCCTCCAGTGCCTCGTCAAGCTCTGTAGCATCTTTCTTCAAAATTCGGAGCATAATTGCCGTCACAACTGCCCCAAGCGCAATAGAAGCAATGTAACCAATCCGATTATCAACTACAGGTAACACGATTAAACCACCCCAAGGCGCATGATTTAAACAACCAAATAAGAAAGCCGAAACGTTACCTACAATCGAACCAACCATAATTGAAGGGATGACCCGTAATGGATCTGCTGTTGCAAAAGGAATTGCTCCTTCTGTTATACCAACGCTTCCCATCAAAAGTGCTGCAATTCCCGAATCTTTTTCTACACGAGTAAATTTCTTCGGAAACAGAAGTGTTGCTACGCCTAAACCAATTGGCGGTACACAAATTGCTACACCAACTCCACCCATTAAATAAGGGAGTGTATCCACTTGGGTTTGTGCAAATGTTGCTGCTACTTTATTTACAGGCCCTCCCATATCAAAGGAAATCATCGCACCAAGAAGTGCGCCTAGCGGAACTTTTGCTGCGCCTGATAAGCTATTTAGCGCATTTGTCATCCAATCCATAAAACCTGATATTGGCTCTCCAATGAGGAAGACGATAATTCCACCCGTAATCAAAGTCCCAAGTAATGGATAAATGAAAATGGATCCTAACGTTCTCATCGAAGGTGCTAATTTAATTTTCTTTAATTGAATTACGACAAAACCAGCTAAGAAACCAGCGATAATACCTCCGATAAATCCTGCACCAATTTCGTTTGCTAAGTAGGCGCCAATCATCCCAGGTGCAAGCCCAGGCTTATCTGCCATACTAAATGCTATGTAACCACCAAGAATCGGAATAAATAGAGCCAGGCCTGCTGCACCAATTTGGTTGAGTTTTGCTAACCAGCCCGCATCAGGAACGGCAGCTTGTCCGCTCAACATAACGGATAGCGCAAACAATATCCCCCCAGCTACGACAAATGGAATCATATAAGAAGTTGCTGTCATCAAATGCTTTTGCAAAAATTTAAGAGTTCTCATTTAGTTATCCTCCTTCACACTTTTGTTTAATAGTGCCACTGTTGCGATGTCGTCTAACTTACTTAATTTTGTTCGAAAATCTTCATGCATTAATAGTCTTGCTAGATTGGATAGTACTTTTAAATGTAAATTATTTTGGTTATCTCTAGGAACCGCGATCAAAAATACAATTTGGACAAATTCTTCCTCTTCAGTCCACTTCACAGGCTTACTTAATTTCCCAACAACGACGCAAGGCTCTTTTACGCCACTACTTTGGGCATGAGGCAAGCCGATTTCGTGTCCAATATATGTCGATAATGTTCGTTCGCGTTCTAAAATATCTTGTTCAAAAAGTGATTTATCTGCCAAATAATCAGCTTTTTCTAAAACATTCACTAATTGTAGAATCGCATCTTCTTTAGTATTTACATTGATGTTTGAAATAGACAAGAAGTCGATTTTCACACCCATATTATCTAACCTCCTCTTCATATTTTTTTATAATTCTATCCGCATCAATTGGATTTTTTGCTTGTTCTAATTTAGAAATAAAATCTGTTTGATAGGTCATTTTAGTGAGTGTAATAATTGCTGGAATTTGCTCTTTTTTATCTTTACTGGCGAGAATAAAAATGACTTTGGCTTGCTTCTCCCCAAACATAACCGGCTGTTCATTAATCAAAAGAGCCATACTATTCATCTGAACTAACTGGCTGTCATTCCCGTGAAACAAAGCAAATTCCTCGTCTTTAACGGAATAAAAACCCAGTTCTTCTTGAATTTGTTTGATATTCTCCGCATAAGCTGGAAGTACGAAATGATTATCAGATAGTAGCTTTGTAGCTCGCTGAATAGCAGTTTGCCATGTTAAACTCTCTGATGTAATCTGAATCGCATCTATTCCAATCAAATCACTTAATCCTAACTTTCGATTCGGAATACTAACATGCCCATATCCTAGTTCTTCCTTAATGACGCTAATAACTTGCTGCTTCACAGTGCTATCAAGGAAGCTAAGCCGCTTATTAATTGCAAAGTAACTAGTCAAAATATTCTTCTTTTTTAAGCCTTGCTTCTCTAACTCCACTAAATCACACTCTTTTAAAACTGGGCTTACTTTGACAGTCGATTTTGGTAGTGGGGTTGTCACTTTTGCTGTTGTAATGACTAAATCCACATCTTCCCAAGCAGTAAAATCTTTTAACATATATTCAGGAATGGTTGCGACAAAAGCGATTTGATACTCGCTATTTAGTGTATCTTTCATCATTGCAATTGCTCCGTAGCCAAGACCACAAACAAGTAATACATGCAACTTCTCCTCACGCTGATTACGCTGAATACTCGCTAAAAAATGAATCGCCAACAAAGATATTTCACTCTCATTTTCGACGCTCTCAAGTAACGGTATAGTTTTAACCACCTTGCTTGTTGCTTGTAAAATATAGAGAAATTCAGTTGGAATAACATCAAAAGTATCTTCGTAAATTTGCACATTCCCTCTCACTCTTTCAATCAGTGGAGCTACATGATTTAGTAATCCTTTATACAAAATCGCATCTTCTAAAAAAGGCAAATTAAGTTCTTCACTCATGGATGTGATTAGCGAATTTACTATCGTTTCTGTTGTAATTAAGTCCATTTCTTCATTCAAGCTTGCATACTTGTTCGTGAAAAAAACAAAGCCGACTAGAATATTTAACTGCTCCTGACTAAGCTCGTAATCTAAAATCACTTCCATCCCTTGAATTAATTGGGAATTAAAAATTGGAAGTACCAGCTTTGCATCTTTAAGTGGATTAGTGACATCATTTTTTATATACCAGCAAAAGACTAAAATATTCGCTAAATACCAGTAATACGATTCATCATTTAAAATCCAACCCATTTGTTTCAAAAGTTGCTTAGACCACTTATTCACGCCATTTATATCAATGTTTTTAAGTGATACTTTCATCTCGCCTAACATACATTTTCTATAAAAGTTTGTTTCTATATCTTCACTTGGGATAAAATCAATGTAATCTCGCAAAATCCGGACACGTTCATTCAAGAGAGCGTTTTCATTGCCAATTAATCTATAGCCTTGTTTATAAACCAATTGAAGATTCAACTTTTGCAACTGTTCTTCAATTAACAATAAATCTTTTTTAATCGTTGTTCGCGATACATTCATCCATTTACTTAAATGTTCCAAGTTCACCTTTTTAACATTAAAAAATAGCAAATACTGTAAAATGTTGATTCTTTCCTGCGGAGCAAAAATATAAGTTTCTTTTTCCTCAAGTGCTAATTTGGCCAAATCAGCTGGTATAACTAACCTCCCTTTCCCCTCCTTCAAAATTGGTTTTAATTGATTAAGCGTAAGTGCGTCATTTATATTGTCGATATCATATCTAACTTTCCGCTCAGATATTTCAAGCTTTTTACTGATACCACGAATACTCGACTCACTTTTGCCTTCTAAATACTTTATGATTAGTACCATTCTGCCACTTAACATCTCTATCACCTCTTTATACTAGTTGCGATAAAATGATTTAGAAGGCTTGCTCCTAATTCCATGTTAACGCCCTGTAAGCACTTCCACAATTTACATAATACGAAATAATTTTTTACAAAAACTACAAGTCTAGCTACCTCCTTTTCTAAAATTCAATCTAAAACGTTAACTAGTTCACTGTTTTATTATAACGGTTGCTAGATTTACCAACTAGACGACTTTTATGCAATTTGGCTAAAGAAAAACCGATTCAAGGAATTCTTGAATCGGTTTTATATATTACTTACTATTTTTTTAAATGCTGCTGTTTCCAAAAAAAGAAAGAAGTGGTAGATTTATACAATTTCTTTCTAATTTATCAGTTATGTTCCATTTCTTTAATCGTTTCTTCCATAGATATGCAGGTCGCGTAACGGCCAGGCCACATCCATTCATTATAGTACTTATAACTATTCTCCCCTGACATAAAGTGGTTATCTTCCGTCGAATTAGCATGGGCGGGAACGATCATGTGAAAACCATGTTCAAAGCCACATTTCACCGTGGCGTCGATGCAAAAATCAGTTTGCAACCCTGCTACTACAATTTTCTTCGTACCTTTTTCTTTTAAGTATTCAACTAAGCCTGTTCCTTTAAAAGCGCTATTTACGGTTTTATCAAAAATTCTTTCGTGTGTAGTTGGTTGGAATTTTTTGTAAATATCGAAGCCTTCTTTTCCTTCTGTAAGTTCTGTATTAGGTCCGTCGTCATGTCGTATATAAACTATTTCTATTTTATTTTTCCGAGCAGTGGCGATTAATTGTTCTATATTGGGTACAAGTGAATCGAAATTATACAGATTATTTGTCATAATTAATTTTTGTGTATCTATAACTAATAATATCATTCTTCCAGACCTCCGTAACTGCTGTTTCTATTATTTCCCCATTATATCATAGGTTTTCGCTTCATCCAGCTGTAGGTGCAACGTATGCCTTCCAGCCGCCAATCATTTCGTCTTTCTCCGACTTACTTAATAGTTGCATCCCGATGACTTGATTGATATTCACAGCTAAGCCTCGGCTGAAACGATTTACTCTGCTAGCTGAAACACAATTGATATACACATCGTTTAAGCGAATAAGCTCTCCTTTTGCTTCCACAATTCCTACAATATACCCGATTGCTGTTACAAGTAAAACTGGCTTGCCGACTTCGATTGCTTGCAGTAGCTCTTCCTTCATCATGAAGCCCCCTTATTTCATTTCTATCTGTATACCCGATTTTAACTTTATTCAAAAGAAAACCGACCCAAGCTTACTTGGATCGGTTGTTTTCTTTATTTGGCACTTTTTCTTCTAAGATGTAACCCTAAGAATAACAGTGCTAATCCACCAGCAAATAGCAACATACCATTCGTATCACCAGTTCCAGGTAATTTCTTCGTTTTACTTGGTTTAATGGTAGAATGTGTATCTTTTGGTGTATCTTTTGGTGTCGTTTTTGTTACTTTTGTATTCGTTAAGTCCATGCCTTTTACTTTTACACTATAGCCAGATACTTGTTTTTCAGATACGGTATAGCTGTATTTTTCACCTGTTTTGTCTTTCTCTGGAAGGTTGGTAAAGCTGTATTTCCAATTCGATTTTGCTGTTACTTTGATTGGTGTTCCGTATGCTTTCCCATTTTGTAAAAGTTGTACTTCGATGGAGTCTGGACGTGTTTTTTCATTGTCTCCCACCCAAGTTTTTGTGCCGCTCGCTGAAGTTACATTTTTCTCATCGGTTACTTTTGTGTTGGTTAAGTTCATTCCATCTGTCGTTGTTTTGTAGCCTGGAACTGCTATTTCAGCAACGGAGTAACGATAATCTTGGTTATTAGCATCAGCTTTAGGCAAATCTTTAAAGCTGTATTTCCAATCGTTTTCTTTCGTTACTTTTACTGGATCGCCATAAGTTTGTCCATTTTGTAAAAGCTGGACTTCGATAAAGTCTGGACGATCTTTGGCAGTGTCATTTTTCCATGTTTTTTCACCGGAGACAGCGGTTTTTGGTGCATCTATTTTCGTGTTGATAACATCCATTCCGTCGACTTTTGTTTCATAGCCTGGGACTGCTTTTTCTACAATTGTGTAGTTATATGCCGCTCCATCATTGGTTGTTTCTGGTAAGTTTTTAAATTCGTATTTCCAGTTATTAGCTTTTGTAACCGTTACTGGGAAACCGTAATCTTGACCATTTTGTTGCAATTGAATTTCAATAGATGCTGGACGATCGTTTTCTGTATCGTTTTTCCACGTTTTTTGGCCGTCAAGATTAATCATTTTTATATCTGGTTTAATCAATGTGTTATTAATATCAAGACCTGTGACAGCACTTGTATAGTTAGTAACTGTATTTTCTAAAACTGTATACGTGTATTTATTTCCATCTGCATTTGTTTCTGGAACATTTTTGAATTCATATTTCCAGTCATCTGCTTTTGTAACAGTAATCGGGCTACCATAAGCTACACCATCTTGTAAAAGTTGTACTTCGATGGAATCTGGACGATCTGCTGCTGTGTCACCTGTCCAAGTTTTTGCTCCATTCACATCAATCATTTTTACATCTGCGTGGTTATCAATAGTAGCTGTCGCTGCGCCGTGATCATCATTGGTGATTTCAAGCCCTGTTTCTGTGCTAGTTGGAATGGATAAGTTACCATTCGCATCGCTCTTCACTGTCACTGGATACTCTTTATTTTCATTTGATTCATAACCAGTTGGTGTCTTCGTTTCAACTAGAACTACTTTCCATTCTTGATTTTTAGAAGTTGTTTTATAGCCATTCGGGATGAAATTTGCCGCGCCAGAAGAGTCTGTCATAACAATTTCATTACTATTTGTATCTTTGACCGGTTTCGTTAAATCTGCTTTTCCATTTTCATCTGCATAATAAGCTTTGAATTCATAGCCTGTCAATACTGTTTTGCTTATATCATCTTGTTTTAGAAGATTTAAGTTTAATGGAACAACAGTAGCAACTTCTGACCCTGCTGCTTGGTTAACTAGTTTTGCGCCATATTTAACTTTTTGATAATTCACTTTGAAAAGAACGTTATATAGTTGCATTTGCGGAATGTCAACTGGGTTTGTGATATCTAATGTGTTCGCAGTTGCTTTAGCTTCTACTGCATATTTATCCACAGTAAGTGGCACAGGGTTTTCAAGTTCCCCGTCAATTTGGAAGCCCGTGTTTGGACTTGCCTCATAACCATTTACTTCCACATTAGAGATAGATTTAAAATTATCTGCAGCAATAACATCTCCAATGTTTATCGAAGATTTATCAAATTCATAGGCACTTCTTACTCGAATTTTATAGCCAACTGATAAATTACCGTCTGCATCAGGAGTAGCTACATTATATTGGCTACCACTAAGATATGCATTTGTTTTATTGTCTAAAACATATTTTTTTGCATAAGCAGTACCGCCGCCAGCATCCCAGTACATTTCGCTATTTTCATAAGAAGTAATAACTTTATCGTTGTAAGTGTATGTTGCTTTATTTTGCATGATGCTACTGTAGTCAATTTCGTCTGAATCGATAACTACAATCATGTACACTTTGTATGCTGCTTTTGTTTCACTATACATTGGATCTGCGGCTGGTTGACCAAAATTAAGCGTTAGGGTACGCGCATCTTTTGTTACGGAACCAGTTACACCCATTTTATCCGCGTTATTTCCGAAATACCTTACTCCAACGTCATTTAAAGTAGGGTTGGCAATACAAACTTGTTTCTCGGAATATAAGCCTTTTTGATAAACAATAACATCTTGTCCGTCTGCATTTGTGAATTTCGGTGTACCTTCAAATTTGTTCGTTGTAAAACCATAAATGTGTTTATTGCTAGAATTTAAACCAGCAATATCATATTCAAGCATTTTCAACCCTTTTGGCAGTGTATCTGTGAAAGAAGAATTTAGTGTGTCTTCTACCCCTGATGGGTTAATATTCATTTCATAAACCATGTATGTTTTTGGTGAAGTAATTCTACCATCGTCTGCAAGAGGCGTATAGTCTTTGAGTGCAGAACCCATGATGTCGTTACCAATCATATTGCGTGCTGTTTTTTCTGCATCAGCTGCCGATAAACGTGTTTTTTCAAACACTTTTCCTTCTGATGGAATTACTTCTGGTGTTTTAATGAAAGTGACATAATCAAAATCGAAATCATCTTCATCTTGTAAAGTCGCTGTTGATTTAGCATTTTCTTTTACAACATGTGGTTTTTCTTTTTGGAATCCGTCAATTGGTTTTATCGTGGAACCATCGACATTACTAATCAAATCGTTTCCTGGATTCATGTCTGGCGTCGAGTCCACATCGGTAATTGCTCCGTCTAAAGTAGATTCTCCGTTAAAGTTTGAAAATGAGCCAATTTCTCCAGCCATGTAAAAATCTACAGCACTATAAGTCCCATCTTCAGGTATGCCCATAGCTTTCATGTACATTGTTGCAGTTTTTGTTGCACCTGATGCCATACCTCCAGAAAGTGTAATTGAGTATACTTTTATATCACTCCAAACACCACCGCCACTAGGCACAGTTGTTTCATATTTCCATTTATCATTAGCAGTTTTGAAATCGGATGTATCATTATTAAGTTCATAACCTGCTGGTACATACGCATACACGACAACATCTTTTGTATAATTCCCTTGATTAATTGCGGTATAAGTAACGCCAACTGTGCTTCCTTCTGAAATAGAAACGGGCGTAGTTGTGCTACTAACAGCCCCAATATATTTATTATTTTTATCATAGGTTGAGCTGATTTTTGTTGTAATTGCCATGTCATAAACATCTTTCCCACTTGGCGTTATAGAACCAGATTTACCTTCGCCACCTTTAGTCGGGCTTTTAGTAACGTTAGTCAAATCTTTTGTAGGATCAGTTACTTTTGCTGCAATCGTTCTATAAATACCGCCACCATTTTTGGAGATAGTCTGAGCTGGGGAAAACGGTAATTCGTATCTAGTTGCACCTGGTGCAAGATTTGTTTGGTCTGCTGAGGCAACCCATCCGCGTTGAAGCGAAGAGCCAGATGCAGTTGATAAAGCCTGCCATTCCGGTGAACCTTCCGTAATAATGGAAAAGCCTGCTGGTAATTCATCTATCATTTTTTCTAAAACGGCATTTTCTCCTGAATTGTTCATTGCATAAACATAATAGAAAACTAAATCATCTTTTTCAGGTGTATAGTTTGTAGATGAAGTAGCTACTTTAACATATTTCCCAGTATCTTTGTCTAAACGCCAAGCCGAGTCAATTACTTTAGATGCAGTTAGTACACCATTATCTGTATCGGGAGTTGGTGGTGTCACGGGGACTTCAATATTACTAATATCTACGTCTTTATCATCTTCAATTACAATAGCTTTATAGTCTTCTTTTGTTGTAATTGTAGTACTTATTGTTGCAAACATATCAAATTTAGCATTAGTAAGCGGCTCATCTTCATATTTTGCTAAAGCTTCCGGACTCTGATTAAATTTGAGCGTGTAACCAATATACTCGACACCATTTATTGTTTTTGTTCCAATCGAGTTTTTCATTGAGTCGTCTGTAAAAACATTTTGCCTCGGTGTTAATCCATCAATTGCTGGATTAACAAATGTTACTTTGTCTCCTTGGAAGAAGTCTTTTTGTATCCAAAATGTATAAGTTTCATCCAAGACCGCTTCTGAATAGGATGGGATTGCCAAACTTACTGAAAACTTGAGTGAGTCTCCTGGTGCATAAGTTTCTTTTGTATTCCCGTTTGCGTCTGTTACTTTATTTGTAAAATTCCAGTCAACGGAACCTTTTAGTAATTGCTTTCCATTTACTAGATTTTTAGTTGTCTCTTTATTATCAGGTGTTACGGTTGTTTTGTTTTCATCCGCTACTTTTTGATCATCTGGTTGTGCTATTTGTTGAGTTGTTTTTGTTTGGTTTTCTTCTGCTCCGGCGAAGATATTAGACCACGGAACCAGTTGAAAAATAAGCGCAACCGCAACCATTACAACGAATACTTTTTGCCAGTTGTGTTTTAGCATGATAATTCTCCTTTTGCTACTAATTATTGAAATTACTCATAGTAGACTTTTTCCGCTCTACATTGAATAGTTTTCTTAAACGTATCATACTAGCTAGAATGGCTTTCTGGAACAAGCCAATCAGACAAAACTGCCTATATAAAAGAGAGAATTGTGACGTTTCCGCCATATTTAAAGTCCGATTACGTGTAAACAAGTGTTAAAATTATACCCTTTTTAATGAACAAACCTGGTTTCCTTTGATATAATTGAAAATAGTTTTCTCGGGTACATATATAGTAGAGATAATGAAGGAGGAGAACTATGTGGAAAAAGCATAAGTGGCTAATTATTGCAGTATTATTATTGGTAATTTATGTCGCTCCATTATTTATTCTTGGCGGGAATAGTCATGTAAGGATTCATGATAACTTGGATTCTAATGCGACTTGGTACAAAATGGTTTTGGATAGCGGAGATTACACTGCGAAAGTTGGGACAGCCAATATTGACCAAATAATGGATGATAGTGTCCCAAGAGATTCATTTGATTCAGAGTTTGTTGGAATTGATTGGCTTTATATGATTTTCAGTACACCAATCGCCTTTGCGATGAGCCAGTTAATTACCCGTGTATTTGCATTTTTAGGATTATTTTTGTGGGCAAGAGATTACCTTATTAAAGACAAAAAATATCTCGTGCCAATTTATTTTGTTTCCTTAGCTTTTGCACTGACACCCTTTTGGCCATCAGGCATGCTGAGTACGCTTGGAATGCCACTTGCTCTATGGGCATTCTTAAACATTAGGAATAATAAGCGGCGAATTTGGAATGTGATTATACTGACGCTACTTCCATTTTATTCCAGTTTAATATTAGGATTTTGTTTCTTTTTAGTAATGGTTGGATGTATTTGGTTGTATGATGTTTTCAAGAAAAAACAAGTGAATATTCGATTTTTACTCAGCATGCTTTACATGGGTTTGATTTATGTCATAGTGAATTATCGTTTTATTTATGCGATGTTCTTGCACCCTGAGCCAGATTCGAGGAGTGAATTTAGTTTACCCAATTTGTCATTTTTAAGTTCGATTCGTCTAAGTTTTAAAAATTTCATTTTTGGGCATACGCACGATCAAGCACTGGCTGGATATGTTATTTTGCCGATATTGCTTCTCGTTCTTGTGTTAATCATTATCAAACGAGAATGGGTTAAAGAAAAACTATTTTTATGGCTATTTGGCTTTAATTTATTCTTATCTTTTTGGTATGGGTTTTGGTGGTATCGTGGTTGGAATGTAATCAAAGAACACGTGGAAATCATGCGGACGTTTAACTTTTCGCGCTTCCATTTTTTACAACCTTTTTTATTTTATGGACTGTTTGCACTTGCGATTGTTTATTTAATTAAAAAAGGAAATTGGTGGCGAAAGTTAGCTTATGTGGCAATTGTGTTGCAACTTATTGTTGTTTTCGCTAATAACTCTGAGATTTACTACCGCACTGGAAATGGCTCGCCAAGCATTAATCAATTTTACGCCACGGAGCAAATGGAAGAAATTAAAGATTATATTGGTAAACCGCAGTCAAGTTACCGTGTCGGAAGTATTGGTCTGCACCCGTCTGTTTCCCAAGAAAGTGGCTTTTATACTGTAGATGGTTATGTGAACTCCTATCCACTTGCTTATAAAAGGGCTTTCCGAAAAATTATTGCTGGTGAGCTAGACAAGAGTCCTGTTTTAGAAGATTATTATGATAATTGGGGTAATCGTTGTTATATATTTTCTGCCGAATTAGGTAAAAACTACGATTTCGGCAAGGATTCGAAAAAACACATTAAACAATTAGATTTTAATACAGAGGCCTTTAAAAAGGTTGGTGGCGAGTATGTTTTGTCAGCCGTTCCGATTGATAATGCTTCAGAAGTCGGGCTCCAGTTCGAAAAAGCATTCGATAATAAAGAATCTTATTGGAAAATCTATTTATACAAAGCAACTAATTAAAAAGCGCGAGGCACGATTTTTTCTTAAGGAACAAATCGCGTCTTTTGCTTTTTTTGTGGTATGATTAATGAAAGGAGTGATGATTATGAAGAAAACCATTCAGTCAGTTGGAGTTTGGGGCGATAGTATTATGAAAGGCGTTCTTTTCAATCCTGAAAAAAATCGCTATACGTTGCTTAAAAACAACTGCATTAAACGAGCATCTGAAAAACTTGGCCTGACTTTTCAAAATCATTCCACAATGGGTCGTACGATAACTAAAGGCCATGAAATTCTAACAAAAGACTTAGCAAAAGATGCGACAAACGATATCGCCATTATTGAATTTGGCGGAAATGATTGTGATTTCAACTGGGCGGAAGTAGCTGAAAATCCGGCAGCTGAACACATTCCTCGCACACCAATTAACATTTTTGAAACACAACTTCTCGAAATGATTGCACGACTGAAAAAACTAGATATTAAACCTATTTTAATGACACTACCTCCCCTTCACGCAAAACGTTATTTTGATTTCATTACGCGAGATGGACTGAATAAAGATAATATTTTGCAATTTTTGGGCGGTGATGTAGAGATGATTTATCGCTGGCAGGAACGATATAGCAATACTATTTCGCGCATTGCAGCCGAAACTAGTAGCCAAATTATTGATGTCCGTGATAGTTTTCTCGCTGAATTTCATTATGAAAATTTGCTCTGTGCTGATGGTATTCATCCAAACGAGGCTGGTCATATTGCCATGTCGCGCAGATTCATTCAGTACGCAAGTTTCCATAAAGCATGAGGAGGAATTTTTATTTTACATTTACAAACAATGACTGCTTTTGATTTAGAAGATTTTTTAACTACCGCCATTACAGATTACGCCAAAGAAAAAGTAGAGGCTGGTACATGGGACGAAGAAGAATCTTTAGCAAAATCCCAAGATTCCTTCAACAAATTGCTATATGACGGAATTACTACACCAAACGAATATCTCTACAGTATCATCTCAGGTGAAAAAATCGGTTATATCTGGTTCCATGTGGACGAAACCCGCTCCGGCAAACACGCTTTCATTTATGATTTTGTGATTTTCGAAGCATTCCGAGGTAAAGGATTTGGAACAAAAACATTAGCAGCATTAGATGTACTTGCGAAAGAAATGCAGATTACTAAAATCGGGCTACATGTATTTGCACATAATCAAACAGCTATTGGCTTATATAATAAAGTTGGTTTTCAAAACACTGATATTACAATGGCTAAATATTTATAAAAAAACGACTTGATTTCCTGAGAAATCAAGTCGTTTTTTAACTTTTGTTTTTCAAAAGCTCTAACTCCGCCAATTTTTCATGCCCTTTTTCCGTTCGGTAATATCTTGTCGTTTGATTTTCACTCATTCGAAAAATATAATGATACGTTTCTAGCCAGTATATGCCAAACAGCAATTCATTTTTAGTGAACGCTGCGGCACCAGGGAATTGCATCATTTCGAAAACCAGATGATCCATCGTCGCATTTTGTTCTTCTGTTTTAGATAAAATTTGATAGATCACCGCTTTGGTTGGTTCGTCCATTCTATCAACCCCCTATTAAAACATCCCAATTTCCCCAATATGGTACACAAAATAAATTAAAATTAGTAATAATATGTTAAATCCTAGCAGAATCCATTTTACCAGTTTTTCTTTCACAAAAAAGACACTTATTGTTGAAATTATTCCTAAAAATAATGGAATTAATTTATACCATATGCCTTTTTCTCCACCTGGTACAATGTCAGAAATATGTAATCCCCATGTTAAAATTATCCAAGTTACAGTTAGGATTGTTAGTAAAAATGCAGCAAAATCTGGCCAACTTCTTTTCATCTTAACCCCTCCTACTCTCTCTAAGCTTAACATAAAACAAGGGCGGACAACAAAAAAACAAGCTACATTCATAGCTTGTCTGAGGTTAAATCTTAATTAAATTTAAAGCAAAAAGGGCAATAAGTAAAACATTAAATAATATTGCAATCCATTTTTCATCTAGGAGTTTATTTAATCTTGTGCCAATGAGCGCTCCGATGATTGCCCCTGGTATCATGTAAATCCCAATCGAAAAATCACTTCCACCAATGATTGCATAGGAGCCGATACTTGCAAGTGATGTTAGTAATGTCACATAACTTGATGTCGCGGATGCTGTTTTTTGGTTCAACATGAAAATTAATAGCAAAATTGGTATGACAATTGGCCCGCCACCGATGCCAAATAAGCCCGCTAAAAATCCAATAATTACACCGAATACATATGGTATTATGCGATATTCACTTAAAAAATGTGGTTTTTCATTGTTCCGTTTCTTTTTCCAAATCATTATCCCTAGTAAAACAACAATTAATGCTCCGTACAGAAAACGATAGACTGCTTCAGGCAACATTTGATTCACCATTGCGCCAATAAAAGTTGTTGGAATACTAGTTACGGCAATTTTCAGTGCCAAGCCTACATTCCCTTGCTTTCTCTTATAATAAATACTACACGTAAAAATCGCCATCGTGAACACAGTTAGAGCCGAACTAAATGCTGCTGTTCCTTGTGAAACACCCATCAAGAGTAGAATTGGCAAAAGGATAACTCCTCCACCTATTCCTAAAAAACTTCCTACAACACTTGTACTTAGTGCAATTAGAAAGTACGTAATTATATCCATTATACTTTACCTCTCTTCTTTCAACTGTTTCAGCATAACATATTTTCAAAATTTAAAAGTACTAAAAAAAGACAATAATATATTGTCTTTTTCATTTTAAATACTCGGAATCGGTTCAATGACCAAATCATTCCCCGTATTATCTATATAGGTTACTTTCATTGCAGATAAATCAGCTTCCCACAGTCTGACACCTGCTAGCCCAGCTAGTTTAATAAATATTTCAAAATCTATTTTCCCCGCTTGTGCTTGTTTAATTGCATCTTTCAGTTTGTCGCGTGAAATTTCTTCGGAGATTGGCATAGAAACACCATTCAACTTGGATTCTACTTGATTATCCATTTCATCCCAAAATAAATAAACGCCTTTTTCGACTAAAAACTGATATTTAGTTACGCCTAATTCTTTAAAACTTTGAACTACTTTAGGAAAATCACCGGCGTTTTTTTCACTTGTTGCTGCTTGTAAAATCGTTTGCTCATTTAACATAACTAGTCTCCAATCATTTAGGTCTCCCTAAATTATACACGATTTCTAGTTAAATCTAAATAAGTGGTTTCTCTTCTTTATATGTTTCGATTAATGCTTCTTCTAGATCATAGAGCGAATCATTCGTTTGGTCTAGCGTATAACCATGATCTAACGCAAAAATAATAATCGCATCCCGTCGATTTTTTGCATACAGAGGTGGGTATTCTGTATATTTTAATAATCTACTTGCTTCTAAACCAGATAATTTAAATCCAAAAGAAAGAGCGATTGTCCGGTCGCGTGACGGCCTTCTAACCCCACTGAAAATTTGGTATCCATATGTTTCATGGAGTCTTGCCGCGCGAATGACGCTTGCTTTTGTTAATTTTTTCTCTGCTAATAATTCTTTTAAATAGGTAACCATTTCGCTTGATTTAAATTCCGCCTCGTTTTCATCTAATACTTGGCGTAAATTGGTCGCTTTTTTTAATTCATGAAGTAATTTACTTGTCTCTTTTTCCCCATCCATAAGGCGCACCCCCGACTGTTTTTTTCATTATAGCACGAAATAAGTACCCGACTACTATGCTTCATGCTATAATTTCACTATAAAGTGTAGAAGGGATTTTAGATAAATGGGAGAAATGACACTTGCTTTTATAGAAGAACAATATAAAGAATTAGATAATCTCAATAATAAAGAAAACCCTGCTGTGCTAACGAGAAATACATCTACAGGAGAATTATTTGTCCGTAAAATAATTCCAAGCAGTTTTGCCCCTGTGATTGAACAACTTAAAAATTTATCTAGTAAATATTTGCCAAAAATCGAAGTGATGATTCCAAAAGGCAATCAATTAATTGTTTATGAAGAATACATAAATGGGAAAAATTTAGCCGACTTGATGAAAACAAATGCTCCCTTTGATACGGATGAAGTTACGCGACTAATGCTGATGTTGTCTGATGCACTTACAGAATTACATGCAAATGCGATTATTCACCGTGATATTAAGCCTTCTAACATTATGATTTCTAGCGATGGCGTATTGAAATTAATTGATTTTGATGCTTCCCGTATGTTTGAAGTGGGCAAAAATCAAGACACTGTCAACCTCGGCACGATCGGTTATGCTGCCCCTGAACAATACGGTTATTCACAAACAGACGCGCGATCGGACATATACAGTATTGGTGTTCTTATGCTCGAACTTCTATTAGGAAAAAATACTTTACCAGATAAAGAACACGCCACTTCGCTTGAAAAAATTGCGATGCAAGCAGGTGCCTTTGATCCTGAACAGCGTTATCAATCCATTCAAGATTTCAGGACAGCGGTCAAAAACGACTCACTTGGCCCAAGCTATGTCTCTGAATTGTCCGATTTCACTGAGTTAGATGATTCCCCCACCGAATCGGCCTGGAAAACCCCAGCTGACGAATACGAAAATGACTTTATTCCATGGTATAAACATATTCCCGGCTTTAGAACAGGGACACCTTGGAAAATGATTGTCGCTGTATTTGGTTACATGTTCTTGATATTTGGTTTATTCAGCCCACCAACAGAGGGCGTTAAAATGTCTCATACCGTAAATTTTTTCAGTAACTTTTTCTTAATCGTTCCTGCTTTTGTTATTTTTACTAACCTCTGTGGTATTTGGTCCAAATTACCTTTACTTAAATCACCCTCTCCTGGTACAAGAAAAGCGGGTATTGTCATTTATATTATTGTCTGTGTATCTATTTATGGTATTTATAATGAAATCTTTTCCTAGTCCTATGCCTGCTGCATAGGACTTTTATTATCTCCACATGGTCTAATAGAAACAGATAAAAGATGAAGGAGAGAAGAAAATGAAAAAATTGAAAAGCATTTTATTATTAATGGGGATTATTACTTTTGCCCTAGCATTAACTGCATGTGGTGGGACAGAAGATAAAGCAAGTACAGAAAAAACAGAAACAGCTAAAGCGGAGACGAAAAAGAAATCAAATCCAAATGAACTTGGAGATTATAAAGTAGAAATTCTTAGTTCAGAAGTAGTTAAGGATTTTGAAGGTAACAATGCCATCGCAATTAAAACTAAATTCACAAATAACAGCAAAGAAAACATTTCTTTTATGGTAGCTATTGATCAACAAGCTTTTCAAAATGGCACTCAGTTAGAAACAACAGTATCAGCTGATGCTAGTATGGGCGGCTCTGAAAAAGACGTACAACCTGGTGGAACTTTAGAAGTGACTGAGCTTTATAAACTACAAGATACACAAAACACAGTCGATATAGAAGCAACAGAATTAATTAGCTTTAGCAAAAACTCTGTTAAAAAATCATTTGAACTAAAATAATAATCAGCCGCAAACAATGATTGTTTGCGGCTTTTTTTATTTAAAATCCTAACCTATTCTCAATACGACTTCGCAAAGAATCATTTTCATTAAAAGATTCCCTAAGTTCTATCGCCTTTTTAGGATAATTGGTAATGATTCCATCTATATTCTTCCGCAAATACATTTGCATTAGTTTTTCTTTATTTACCGTCCAAACAAACACCATTTTATTATTTTGTTTGGCTTGTGTAAGTAATCGTTTATTGATGGAAAAATCTTCTAAAACAATAAAATCAGCAGATGTTTTTGGTAAGTTTCCAATATTAAGCGCTAATATGATGCCCGTTTCAAGTGTAGGGTCGGCTTGTTCTATTTTTTCGATAACTGGTTGGTCCAACGATTGGACTAAATATTTATCAGTTACTTTTTCTTTCTTTAACAATGTGACAAGTCGTTCTACCATATCGCTCGATTCCCCGCCGTGTAACTTCACTTCCACGAGTAAATCTATCTTATTCTTTTTCGCTATCTTGATAATTTCATCGAAAGAAGCTATATGAGATGAATAGTCGCCACTCCTTACTTTAGTTTGCTGCAACTCTTTTAAAGTCATATCTGCTACTCTCTTAGAACTGCCAGCAAGTCTTCTCAGCGTCATATCATGGAAAACAACAAACTGATGATCTTTGGTTTCTTGAATGTCAATTTCGCTGTAATCTGCCCCGGCCTCTGCAGCTGATTCAATGGCTTCCACTGTATTTTCAACAGCATTCATTGTATCACCTCGATGGGCAATTATTTTCGTATTAGGTTCATATAAAGTTGCATTCACGGTATAAATATTAAAACTACTAAAAATAATGAAAATGATTATTGCTACAATAATAAATCTCTTTTTATGCGGGAACTGGCTGCGCGTCACAAGAGCTGGTTGTTCTTTTATAGCAAAGGCATTCTTCACTAATAATTGCGCAATGATTCCTTGAAAAATTCCAGCGGAAAAGAAACCTATCACTTGCAGTATGGTTAAAGTAATACCAGCTATAACCACCGCAATTCCTGGAGTTATTTTTTCTACCAAGAGAAGTGGCAACATAATAATCGTCGCGATAATCGATACTAAAAAGCCAATCGCAACAATTATTAAAACCCATTTTAGTAACATGAAAAATAAGTGCTTTTGCGGGTATTTCCAACTTTTTCGGATAGCTCCACTTATTTTTAGTGATTTGTCTTCAATGAAATATGGCAAAGCAAACACAAGTCTAGCGCTAATATAGAAAATAATCGCAATTGCAATAACATACAGCCACGTTCCCGTCGTCGTTTTCATTAGTTCATCTGTAATAAAATGCGGTAAATAGAGGTTTTCTGTTATCGTAATTGGTAAAGATAATCCTGCAATTGGCAAAAGTAAAAAGAAATATAGCAGAAAATAAATTGCTTGATAACTAAGAAAGTATTTTGCTTTTACATTGAGCCTTTGTATGATTTTGAAAAAGGTATAGCTTTCTCCCCGCAATTGATAAATTGCCATCATTATAAAGAAACCCAGTTCATAATATACAAATAATAAAATGAGTAAAGCTAAAATCAGCAGCATAATAATGGCAACAGGACTCGAAAAAACTTCTCCCAGATTGGCGTCTGTAATCCCTGGCACTCCGATAACTCGGAGAATAAAGAAAAAGAAATAATAGATAAATGGTCCAATCACAAATGCCTGCAAGATTGTTAATAATAAAGTTACTTTGAGATAATCTGTCTTAAACTGATACAATACTTTAAAACTGTCTTTTAAATCTTTCATTTGCTTCTCCCTTTTTTGTTTAATTTTCAAGGCTTTATAGTTTATCCAAGAAGCAAATTTAGTTATAATTAATTCATAAAGTTAACTATTAAAACGAGGTGAAATGATGCATCCGATTGAACAATTGTTAGCAAATAATAACACTACTGCCACTGATATTGAATCCAATACTCGCTTAAAAGAAGGATCTTTACAGAAAATTATTGATAAAGACATTCGTACTTCTGACATTAGCCTTCGTGTTCTTAGTCAAATTGCTATTTTTCTTAACACTGGGGCCGATATTATCGCGAAACAACTTAGTGATATAGAAGTAGCTAATGATCTAGCCTTTCTTATAGAAGACTAAATAACCAAATACATCATGGTTACATCTAAATATCGTCTGTCCACTTGCATTAATGCTGGAATTTCACCAGCTTCGATAAATCCAAATTTTTTGTACAAATTAATTGCGCGTTTATTCTCTGTTACAACTTCTAAATAGATAAGCTTTAAATACTCACTGCTTTTAGCGTATTTTATTAATTCCTCCATGCAAATTGTTCCAATACCTAGGCCCCAATATTTCTTCCGTATCGAAATAGCTAGTTCAGAAGTATGTAATTCTCGCTTTTTTATATGGCCAATAAGCTGAGAAATACTCGCAAGTTCATCATCAATAAAACATAACAACATAACAGAGCCTGGATTCTTATCGCTTTCTTCAATGTATTCAGCTTCTTCAGCTATACTAAACGCAAACTCACCTTGACCAAATGATAAATAATTTGTCTCACCAGCTACTTCATTTAAATAAGTAATAATATTACTAGAGTCCTCTTTTGTAGCTTTCCGAATCATCATTATTTGCCCATTCTTCAATTCTCTTGTTTCCATTTAGACACCACCTTTTTTTGCTATTATAGCCCATCTATATTATTCCAGCAAACAGCAAAAAAAGCTAGATGATAGCATCTAGCTTTTCGAAAATCTTATTTATTAAATGAAATGACTATTTTTCCAACCGCATGGTGCGTTTCGCTTAATGCATGTGCATCGAAAACACCTTTTTCAGAGAATGGGAAAGTTGCGCCGACGATTGGTTTAATTGTTTTATTAGCCAGCAATTTGCCTAGTTCTTTCAACTGTTCGCCGTTTGGTTGAAGCCAAATTCCAGTCGCTGTTACATTTTTTTCTTTCGCACGATCTTCATTTGAAATACCAACGATACTTACTAAACGACCTGTTCCTTCTTTTAATACATCATAGCTATCCGTTTCGATTTGACCACCCATTGTATCAAAAACTACATCAATGTCTGAAAGGACGTCTTTAAAATTAACTTCTTTATAATCAATGACTTGGTCTGCGCCAAGAGATTTTAGTAATTCATGGTTTTTCGCACTAGCTGTTGTGATTACTTCTGCTCCTGCATGTTTGGCAAGCTGAATCGCCAACGTCCCAACGCCACCAGCACCAGCATGAATCAAGACTTTTTCACCTTTTTGTAGTTTCGCGTGATCGAACAAAGCTTGCCATGCAGTTAAGCCTGCAAGTGGAATCGATGCTGCTTCATCAAAACTAATACCTTCTGGAAGTGGTACAAGTAAGTGATCATCTACCGCTGTATACTCAGCATACGTACCAAAACGCGTTGTTTCAGGGCGAGCAAATACTTCATCCCCGACTTTCCAATCTGTAACGCCTTCACCAACTTCTGAAATAACACCCGCTACGTCCCAGCCTAAAATAATCGGGAATTCCCAGTCCATCATTTGTTTTAAATATCCTTCACGAAGTTTCCAATCAATCGGGTTAATCGATGTTGCTGCTTCTTTTACAATCACTTGATTTTTTCCCGCTTTTGGCATTGCAACTTCTTTTTCTTTTAATTCTTCTTTGCCACCATAATTTTCGATTACTACTGCTTTCATTTTAACTTCTCCTCCATTTTCTCTACATTATTCATCATTTTTGTGACTGACTTAAGTAATGCACTAACTTCTTCCTCTGAAAAAGCTTCTAGCGCCCCGTTCTGAAATTTTTCTTTTTCCAAAAGTAAAGTGGCTAATTCCGCCTCACCCGCTGATGTTAAAAATAAATACGTATAGCGTTTGTTTTCATCTTGCTTTTTCCGAACAATCAGCCCTTGCTCTTCCATTCGCTTCAAATGACGGGTAATACTCGCCGAATCAATGTAAAGCTTCTCTCTTAGCCGATTTTGGCTTTGGCCCGGTGTTTGTTGAATATGAAATAAAATCTCTACTTTTGTAAAACTCATATTCGTTTGTTGTTCAAACACATGACTAATTTCCTTGGATAACAAGTGCATCCGGTAAAGTAATTCTGATCGTTCTGTACATGGTTTCAGCATTTTCACCTCCATAGTTGATACGTCAAATGATATATCAACTATTATACGCTTCCTTTTCAAAAGCACAAAATATCTGCTCAAACATTAGCGGCTAATTTTTTGTAAGCAATATGCTTGCTGTTTATCGTGAAAATGAGCTACACTTAATGGATAATTCAAAAAAAATGGAGGCAAGATGTAATGACAAACGTACTTTTCATCAAAGCAAATGGTTTACCTGCCGAACGCTCAGTCAGCGTGGCACTATACGAAATCTTTCTAACTGAATACAAAAAGTCCCATCCGGATGATAATGTAACAGAACTTGATTTATTTGAAGCGGATCTACCTTATTATGATGTAACAATGATGAGTGGATTACATAAAGAAGCAGCTGGAGAAACACTAAGCCCAGAAGAAAAACGTTTAGCTGATATTGCTAATAGCTATTTGGATCAATTTTTAGCGGCTGATAAAATCGTTATGGCGTTCCCACTTTGGAATTTTAGCATTCCAGCACAATTTTCAACTTACTTATTCTATTTAAATCAAGCTGGCAAAACGTTCAAATATACTGCAAACGGCCCTGTTGGTTTAGTTGCTGATAAAAAAATTGCCCTGCTTAACGCTCGCGGTGGCATTTACTCTGACGGACCAATGCAAAGCTTTGAAATGTCCTTGAACTATGTAAAAAATGTGCTAGCTCACTTCGGTATCTCTGAGCCAGAAATGGTTATCGTAGAAGGTCATAACGCAAAACCTGATCAAGCAAAAGACATTATCTCTGCAGGAGCAAAAGAAGCAGTAGAATTAGCTAAAATCTTTTAATAAAAAACCGTGAAAGAGAAAACCTCTTTCACGGTTTTTTTGCGATTTAATTTAACAACACTTTTGACACTATTTTGTTTAACATATTACTAAAAGAGGAATTGTCTTAAGAATCCATACGATTATACCAAACAAAAGTTGTTAAAGGAGGATATAATTTATGAAAAAAATGGGAGTCAAAATTGGTTTGTGCATCCTTTTAATAATGCCATTTACTATATCATTTTCCGCGAACGTCTCAGCGGAAGAAAATATTAGTATAAAAGCCGCTCAAGATGTTGTCAACATTCCTGACCCGGCTTTGAAAAGTTATCTAAATGGGCTCTTAGGACAACCAAGCACAAGTGATATTACTGAAGCACAAATGGACACTATTACAGACGTCACCATTAGTAATGCTAGTTTGACGGATTTAACAGGACTCGATTATGCGCACAACTTAACTATTTTACATTTAACAAATACAGGTGTGACGGATTACTCTTTGGTTGCAAATATCCCTAGTTTAACTAATCTTAATATCTCTGGAAGCAATTTAACAACCAATTCCGTACCTGATTTAAATGGTTTAACGAATGTAACCAACTTAAACTTAAGTTCCGGTAAACTAGATAATAGTGCTTTGACAAAATTTAATAAACTTCCAAATTTAACTTTTTTGAATTTAGACAATAATCCTTCCATCACTGATTTTATGCCACTCAAATCCCTTCCTAACTTAGCCAGTTTATTTATCCAATTTTGTGGAGTTAACGATTTCCGTGGAATTGATTCTTTCCCAAAATTAACCAATTTAGCAGCTTTTGGACAAAATGTAGGAAGTGCCGTTTTAATTAACAGTACCATTAAAAGCTCTGCCTTGAACTATAACGAAGCCAACCAAACTATCTTTGTACCGTTTACTTTAATGACAGAACGAAGCATGAACTTCGACGGTTATTTATTCCCTTTCACAACAAATACAGCATCTTCTAGCACTTATTTCACCTTAAATGGTGTGCAAATTAGTGGTAGTCGTCTGAGCATTGATGATACAGGAGTGACCGTAAGCGGGATTACAAAAGATTTCTTTGATTCTATTACTAAAATGGAATACAATGCTTTTTATGATAATCCAGCTGGATCTTATAATTCTCCGCCAAATTTCAATAGTTATTCGGTATCTAGCGGAACTTATGATCACTATTTTGACATTGATCATTCACTAACGATTACGAATGATTCTGCAATAAGTTATGGAGAGCAAACTACTGTTACCGAAGAACAATTTTTAAAAGATGTTCATGCTGAAACAGATGATGGAACACCTGTTACTAGTGATTTTAATACGATTGTAGACTTTAGCAAACCTGGTGTCTATACGGTAACATTAAATGCCGAAAATGCAGCTGGTTTAAAAGCAACGCCAACACAAGTAACGGTGACCATACTTGCAAAACCAGTCATCACAGCAGATAAGAGCATTTCTTACACGAAAGATACAACCAAGACAGAGCAACAATTTTTACAAGATATTGCAGCAAAAACAAGTGATGGTAGTAAAGTAACAAGTGATTTTGATAGCGTTGTTGATTTAGCTAAAGTTGGAACGTATAAAGTAACTTTAAATGCGGTAAGTGCCGACGGGCTAAATGCAGACCCAGTTATTATTTTAGTAAATGTGGTAGAAGGAAATGAACCTCCGACGCCACCTGGTCCCGGCCCTGATCCCACACCAGATCCTACGCCAAATCCTAATAACCCAAATATCAATCCCAACCCAGATAATGGACAATCTGCGAACTCTGAAATCGCATCAAATCCGTCTAACTCAGAAGTAGATATCGCTTTACCAAATACTGGCGACGCGAGTCAAGCGACGACTGTATTAATCGGTATTATCCTCGCCGGAGTAGCTATCCTCTTTTTCCGGAAAAGAAAACATAGCTAAATAAAAAGAAGCCGCAACCTAATTTTAGGTCGCGGCTTCTTTATTTAGTTAGTTACTGTACCGTGAAATGCTCCCATTCCGCCCATTACATTCGTTACGTCAAAACCTTCTGCGGCTAAAAATTGACTCGCGCGCTCAGAACGTCCACCCGCGTAACAAATAATCGTATAGGCTTTTTCTTTATCCAGTGTTGCTAATTTTTCTGGTAGTTCATTAATTGGAATATTTATTGCATCTGGAATATGCCCTTCAACAAAAGCATCTGCGTCTCTGACATCTAAAATATTATGTGGCACTTTTTTTAAGTCTTGCTCTAAATCATTTGCCGTAATGGATTGATACATCTATTCTCACCTCTTCAATTTCTTCTTTACTAACCATAACTCCTAATCCACCATCAAACAAATTTTCTGCTCAAAAAAAGACAATGCAGCGGGTAAGCCACATTGTCTTTTTACATTTAAACTGCTTGAGCTCCGGTGAACTGACTGTTATAAAGGTCAGCGTAGAAGCCTTTTGCATCAAGTAGTTCTTGGTGCGTACCTTGTTCGATTACACTACCGTGATTCATAACGAGAATTAAGTCCGCATCACGAATGGTTGAAAGTCTATGCGCAATCACAAAGCTTGTGCGCCCTTCCATCAGATTACCCATCGCAAGTTGAATATTTAATTCTGTACGAGTATCTACGCTTGAAGTCGCTTCATCTAAAATCAAAATAGATGGATCGGATAAAATCGCCCGAGCAATTGTTAGTAATTGTTTTTGACCTTGCGAAATATTAGAACCTTCTTCATTCAAGATAGTATCATAGCCATTTGGAAGTCTACGAATGAAATCATCTGCATAAGCTGCTTTTGCTGCCCCGATAACTTCATCTTTCGTTGCGCCTTCACGACCGTATGCGATATTGTCGGCAATTGTTCCGTTAAACAACCAAGTATCTTGCAGTACCATGCCGAATTTTTCGCGGACAGCATCTTTGGTCATATCGCGTGTATCAATACCTTTCATACGGATCTGACCACCATCTACGTCATAAAAACGCATCAGCAAGTTGATAATAGTCGTTTTACCAGCACCAGTTGGACCAACAATCGCCACCATTTGACCTTCTTCCACATGAATATTCAGGTCTGTCATTAGCGGTTTATCTGGAGTGTAACCGAATTTCACGTGGTCGAATACAATGCTATGTTCTTCGCCAGCAACTTGATTAACATTTGCTGGAATTTCGTCTTTTTCTTCTTCTTCATCCATCATTTCAAATACACGTTCTGCGGATGCAATAGTGGATTGAATGATGTTCGCGATGTTTGCTACGCTGGAAATTGGTTGCGTAAATAATTGGACATATTGCGTAAATGATTGAATATCCCCAACTTGAAGTGTTCCGTTAGTAACAAAAATACCACCGGCCACACAGACACCTACATAACCTAAGTTACCAACGAATTGCATTACCGGCATCATAATCCCGGAAATAAATTGCGCTTTTTTAGCTGCTTTAAAATAATCTTCATTTACTTCATCAAATTTTACTAACGTTTTCTTTTCTTGACCAAAGGCTTTAATGATTGTTTGGCCGCCGTAAGTTTCTTCTACAGTATCATTTAAAATACCAAGATTACGTTGTTGTGCGCCGAAATAGCGTTGTGATCTTCCGGCAATAATTGCTACTAGAATAATACTAATTGGAACAGTAACAAGCACGATTAGCGTCATTTGCCAGCTGATTGTTAACATCATGATTAAGACACCAATCATTTGAACAATCGCGGTAATGGCTTGCGTTAGTGATTGTTGCAGCGTGTTCGCGATATTATCCATGTCATTAACAGAACGACTTAGAATATCGCCATTTGAGCGTGTATCATAATATTTCAGCGGCAGACGAGCCATTTTTGCCTTTAAATCTTTCCGCATGTCATACACAGTACGTTGCGCAACACTCGACATGACGTATTGCTGAATGAAACTAAATAAGGAACTACCAAGGTATAAGACTAAAACAATCATTAATATATTAAAAATCTTATCGTTATTAATTCCATCTTGGCTCATAACACCTTTAAAAATTTCTGTTGTTGCTTTCCCGAGTTCTTTCGGGCTGAAAATGTTAAAAATCGTAGATAAAATCGCAAAGATAAATACAACAATGATTGCGACAGAACGAGGTTTCATATAGCCAAGAAGCCGGAATAGTGTTTGTTTAAAGTTCTTTGGTTTGGCGGCTGTTTGCATTCTCATGCCACCACCTGGACCTGGACCACTCATGCGATTTCCTCCTCTGACAGCTGTGACCTCATAATTTCTTGATAAATTTGATTTGATTCTTTTAATTCTTCATGTGTTCCCATTCCGGCAATTTTACCTTCATTCATAACGATGATTTGGTCGGAATTGACAACGGAGGTAATACGCTGTGCCACAATAAGTGTCACGGCTTCGGTTGTTTCAGCTTTCAAAGCCTCACGCAGTTTCGCGTCTGTTTTGAAATCGAGCGCCGAGAAACTATCATCAAATATATAAATTTCTGGTTTTCTAATTAAAGAACGTGCGATGGAAAGACGTTGTTTTTGTCCACCAGAGAAGTTGTTACCACCTTGCTCTACACGGCTACCAAGCCCGTTTGCAAGTTTAGATACAAAATTTTCCGCTTGGGCTGTTCGAAGTGCTTCCCAAATTTCTTCGTCGGTTGCATCTTCTTTACCGTAGCGCATATTTGAAGCTATTGTTCCAGTGAATAAAACCGCTTTTTGCGGAACAAGTCCAATTTTTTGGCGCAAACTGGATTGATCCATTTCACGCACATCAATTCCGTTAATTTTTACAACGCCACTTTCGACATCATAAAAACGTGGAATCATATTAATTAAAGTAGACTTACCAGCACCGGTACTTCCTATAATAGCAATCGTTTCGCCAGCATTAGCTTCAAAAGTAATATCTTCAATCACTGGTTTTTCAGCGCCTTCATAGCGGAAAGTCACATGTTCAAAAGAAAGTTTCGCTGGTGGTGTACTTGTTTTTGGATTTTCTGGATTAAGTATTTCTGCATTCATATCTAACACTTCATTAATACGTTCAGCAGATGCTCCAGCACGTGGAATCATAATAAATACAGCAGAAAGCATCATGAAGGACATCATAATTTGCATTGCGTACTGAATAAATGCCATCAAGTCCCCTACTTGCATATCACCATTACCAATAAAAATCGAACCAATCCAGACAATCGCAATGGAAGTTAAGTTCATCAGTAGCATCATTAATGGACTCATAAGAGAAAGCAGTCGGTTAACTTTAATCGCCGTAGTAGCATAGTCAGCGTTTGCTTCTTCAAATTTTTCGAGTTCATCTTCATTGCGGTTAAAAGAACGAACAACACGAATCCCTGTTAAACCTTCCCGAATAACACGGTTTAATTTATCCATTTTCTTTTGGAGCGATTTAAACATTGGCATTGCTTTTCCGCCGAGAATAACTACTAATAGAAGTAGTAGCGGTAAAACAACGACAAAAATAAGCGATAATTTCGCGTCCCTGCCAACTGCCATAATAATACCGCCGAGCAACATAATTGGCGCCATCACCATTAATCGCATCATCATATAAAGTACATTTTGTATTTGAACAACGTCATTTGTTGTTCTCGTAATCAGCGAGGAAGTTCCTACTTTATCGAATTCTTGTAAGGAAAAGTCCTCTACCTTCGTAAAAATTTTATCTCGTAATTCTTTCCCGAATCCCATGGAAATTCTGGATGCGAGATAAACCACGATAACCGACAAGATAACAGAAGCAAACGAGATTAAGAGCATCTTCATCCCAGTGCTCCAAATGTAGTCTGTATCGCCTGTTACGACTCCTTTGTCGATAATGTTCGACATAAGCGTCGGCAAATAAAGCTGTCCAATGACTTGCCCGAAAGTAAGGACTAATACGGCCGTAATGCTCAGCCAATAAGGTTTTAATCTTTTCATCAATTTCATCATTTGTGGTTTATGCCTCCTTATTTTCGGATTTTGTGTTTAAGTAATCTGTCAGTTTTTCTAGGAGTGTAATCAATTTTTTCATATCGTCTTCGCCTAAAAACTCCTGCATATCTTCAAAACTAGCTTGAAATTCATCGAGCATTTTTTCTGACACGCCTGCTCCGACTTCTGTTAATTCTACATACATCGAGCGCTTATCTTCTGGGTTTTGAACTCGTTTAATGAGTCCTTTTCCTTCCAAAGATTGAATCATTTGCGTGACGCTTGGTTTTGAAATTCTGAGCATATGACCAAGATCGGAAACACGAATTTTTGGCCCTCTGCTTTTAAGCCCACGAGATAAAATAAAAATAAATCTTGTTTCAGATTTACTGTAACCTGGAATTTGGAAACTCTTTATTTCAGCATGCTTAAAATTCATGAAAGCCTTGATTACTGAGTGCCCCAAGTCTTGATTTTTCGAAGACATTTCTCCACTTCTTTCTATCATTTGATTAGTTTACCTAACTAATTATATGAGATATTCGATTTTTGTCAAGCAATATCTTGGAGCGTTTTTGAAATTAATCTATACTTTTAACTTTAATTACCTTATAATGGCTTTAATTGTGTTAATGCGAAGGGAGGGAAATAAGTGAGTTCAGTACATAAAGTCGCCAGCATAAGCCTTTTCACGCTTGCTTGGCCGATTTTTCTAGAGCAATTTTTACGTCTGATGATTAGTTATATAGATGTCTTTATGTTGGGGCATTATTCAGATGACGCGGTAGCTGCGACAGGGGTTGCGAATCAGATTCTTGTTATTTCTATTATTATTTACGGCTTCATCAGCGTTGGTGTGCAGATTATCGTTGCCCAAATGATTGGTGCGAAAAAACATAAAGAAATTGAGAATGTAATTACAAATGGCTTAGTGGTAGCTTTCTTAATAGGAATTGTGATGAGTATTATTTTCATTTTTATGTCGAAAAACTTCCTGACTTGGATGGGAATTGATCCTCATTTAGTTCAAGTTGGTGCGCCGTTTTTAGAAATTATCGGTGGGAGTTCGGTGGTTATCGCGATTCATGCTTCAATTTTGCCAATTCTCCGGGCACACGGTTATGTAAGGCAATCCATTCTTGTTCCAGTAACGATTAGTATTATCAATGTTGTCGGTAACTACTTATTTCTTTACGGCCCGCTTGCATACTTAGATTACGGCGTGGCAGGTGTCGGAATTTCTACTGCTGTCGCAAACTTTGTCGGAATGGGTCTAGCCATCTGGATGCTTCGAAAATATATCGGCTATACTTTCCATTTCAAAAAACTGGAGCAAGTTTCCAAAAAATTACTTTATTCAATTTTACGACTTGGCCTTCCCTCTGCTGGGGAAAATTTATCCTATGCCGGCTCACAACTAGTTGTTACTGCAATTATTGCGATTCTCGGCACAGAGGCACTTACGACAAAAGTATATGCTTCGACGGTTAGCCAGTTTGTCGCGCTCTTTGCTATCGCGCTCGGTCAGGCCTCTCAAATCATTATCGGTCGTGCGGTTGGTGCAAAAGAAATTGATAAAGCTTACAAGCAAGGTCTACGTAGTTGGAAAATTGGTTTGGTTGTCGCAATTGTTGTCAGCGTTTCGATTTATCTTTTCGCGGAACCAATTATGCGACTGTTTACTACGAATACGGAAATCATTGCGATGACGAAAGAATTGTTCTTACTTTCGATTTTCCTTGAGCTTGGACGTGCGACGAATATTATCATCATTAGTAGTCTAAACTCTACGGGCGATGTTCGTTTTCCATTTATATGTGGACTTATCGTCATGTGGATTGTTAGTTTGCCGTTCTCCTATGTACTCGGTATTTCTGCTGGGCTTGGGCTAGTCGGTGTTTGGCTTGCCTACATTATTGATGAAGGGGTTCGAGCTGTTCTAATGTACCGAAGATGGCGCAGTAAAGTTTGGTCTTTAAAATCAGTCATATAAAGAAACGTCTCTTTGATTTATTCGAAGGGGCGTTTTTACATGACAAAACTGTCATCTTCCTCTCTATATCGTCACCTAATTCGATGGTTCCATTTCTCTTTCCCCGCTATACTAGACTTATAAACAAATGAGAGGATAGATGAGAAATGTTAGATAAAAAAATTATTAGTGCGCTTAGTTATTTCAGTCTTTTCTTTGCTCCGGTCATTACTCCCGCAATTATCTGGTGCACAACAAAAGATAAAGAAATACGGCATCATGTAAAATGGGCACTCCTCACGCAGGCAACATTTGTCGCTGGTATTGTTGTAATGATTTTACTTTACAATAATGTACCATTTAGTACCAATAGTGCAGATACCATTAACTTTCTTGCCTTAGCTACTGTATTTTTTATCGTTTTTCTAAATGTATCAATACTCATTTTCAACTTGATTCGAGGAATTACACGTATCGTAAAGCATAGTGACGATAACTGGGCTAGATGTTAAGCTAACTTCCTAATTTATGCTATAATATAGTGTACTTTAGGAGGTTTTTTGATGCGTTTTATTATTGCTTATTTATCGATTTTTGTTTTAGGAATTTTTTCTGCGCTTTTAGTCGAAACAATCCTCTATGACAATGTTACGCCACAGCTTGTGTTTTCAGCGATACTTTTTGCAGCTCCTGTAATTTTAGTTGCTTCTACGTTAGGTGAAATATTTTACGGATTTAGTAAAAAGGCTAGTTACTTCACATTTGCTATATGGGGCTTCGCTTACGGGGTTGTTGCAGCAGTCATCATCTTAAGCATTATCCAAGTTTCCGGCATGCTCATTTCCGTTGGCGTATCCATTCTTGCAGGAGTTATCATGGCGCTACTTGCCATTATCTTCTTCTTTTTGCGCGGTGGAAAATCTACTAGTGGCAAAGCCGCTACGAAATAAAAAAATGTCTATCCTAATTGATTCATTCAACTAGAATAGACATTTTTTTATTCTTCTTCAAACGCATGATGATTCAAATTAAAACGAATTGTCTCCAGCGGATAACCGTAAAAATCCTCGGTAAATTCCTCCACTTGAACAAACCCTTTCGCCTTATAAAAATGAATCGCTGTTTCATTTCCTTTTTCGACGTTAACAAACATTGGTAGTGGCACGTGAAATAGCGTCATTCCTACTTCTAAAAGCTCCGTGCCAAGTCCGCGTTGTGTCACTTCAGGCAATAAATAAAAAGCTGCGAGCTCGCTTTTCCCCTTTTCAAGCTCGATAAAATTCGCAAATCCAATTACTTTGTCTGCTTGTTCCACAACAGCAAAAGGAGTTGCTGAAATACGATTATGAAGCGTTTCAACATTATAAAACCTTTCCAAAAAATCGTCTTGTACATCGCCTGGAATTAAATCTTGATAGGTATGATGCCACGAAGTAATCGCCACATGCTGAATGGCTTCGGCATCTGAATTAGTTGCTTTTCTAATATGAAAATCCATCATCCATTCCCCTTTCACTTGCGCAAATTGATGAAACAGTTTATCTGACTTTACCCCTTTTTAACCAAAAGAATGCGCTAATTAAATAATTAGCGCACTGATTTTTTATTTTTCGATTTTAATATCTCCGGAACTTGTTTTCACCGTTACGCGGTTATCGGTATTCGAATCACTTGTTGGTGCTTTAACGCTACCTGAATTACTACTTGCTTCATAAATAGCTTTAAAATCACCCGGTAGCTCAAGTTCAACTTCACCAGAATCTGAATTGATTTCGATATTTTTCACCTGTTTGGTAAATGCTACATCGATATCACCTGAGCTCGTTTTCGCCGTTACATTATTTGTTGCGCCCGCGAGTTCAATTGATCCTGAATCGGATTCAGCTTGGATTTTACCTTTTGTATTTGCATCAATATCCCCAGAACTTGTTGTTAAAACAGCTAAGTCGGTTACAGTACCACTAGTCAGCTCAATGTCTCCTGAATCAATAGCGATTTTAAGTTTCTTTGCTTTAACTCCAGCAACATTAACGTCGCCCGAGCCACCATTTACTTCTAAATCACCAGTTAAATTAGTCAATTCTGTTTTTCCAGAATCTGTTTCAATTGACGAATTTGCTTTGATATACGATAAAGTTAAATCCCCGGAAGAAGTAGCCATTTGAGCAGTATTTGCTTCCAGATTAGTCACTTTTAACTCCCCAGAATTAGTAGAACTAACAAATTTCTTTACTTTAAAATCAGCTACATCAATATCTCCTGAATGAGATTTCACTTCTAAATCAGCTAATTTAGTATCTTTTGTTAAATAAATTGTTACTTTTTGTTTTCCATAAGCGTAAATTTTGCCAAAGCCGTTATACCAATCATCTTCTTCAGGCACCGTTATATCAAAGGATGTCCCATCTTCAGAAACTGGCTCTAATTGTTGAATTGCCTTTTTATCATTGGCAGAGTAATTCCCTTTTAGTTCGATATAATTTTTTCCAGTTGTACTTTCTTTCCATTCAATTGATGCATCACGCTCGGAAGAAAAAGCAATTTTTTTAATATTTTCAGTTGATAAGTCCCACTGTTTTGTAAGTGGTTCTCCTTTTTCAATCATTTTACCTGTATTCATTGTGAATGCTACACCGATAGCACCAATAATAAATAGTACCAAACCAGCGAAAAATAGTTTTTTGCTTAAGTGATGTTTACGCATTTTTCCCGCCTCCCTTTACCGCATATTTATGCCACTGGATAATCGCCATTGTTACTTTACTTGTAAGCTGAGTTAGCGCGTTTGCTACAAATAAAAGCATTAGCCCCAAACCTACAAGTCCAATAGAAACAAACATTTGATAAAATTCGAAATCAGCTCCAAATAAAATTCCTACACCGAGTATAACCGGAGATAGAAGAAACGCACCAACTGTCACCCAAAGGGAGATAACCAAGGACCAAAGCGAAACCATAATTGGAATGATAAGACAAACATCTAATAAAAATAAGCCTACGCCAATTAAAATTTGTTTACTCACTGATCTATTTTCATTTTGGTTTTTTCGTGGGACATAATAGTAATCCATTTCTGTTGGTTCTTCGCGAATACCACGTTCACTGATAATATCTGCGGCAATTTCTTCTGGCTTACCAAGGTCAAAAACGATTTGTTCTTCGCTTTTCCCGGCTTCAATTCCATTTCTGAAATGCTCTTGATAGTCCGATAATAATTCTCTCCGCTCTTTCGGATCAAGCAATTCCAGTCGTTGATTTAATTCATTGAGAAAATCTTGTTTATTCATTTACTGCTTCCCCCTCTGTTAATAGTTTTGCGACGCTGTCTGTAAAATTATTCCATTCAGAAATAAGTTCATTCAAGTAAATTTCGCCTTTTACTGTCAGCTGATAATATTTTCTTGATGGACCTTCATTTGATTCTACTAAATAAGTGGAACAGTACTCTTCTTTTACTAATCTTCTAAGTACCGGATAAATAGCACCTTCAGCTACTTCAATATATTTAGAAACTTGATTTGCTAATTCATAACCGTAACAATCTTTCTTTTGAATTAAAAATAAACAGCAAAGTTCTAACACACCTTTTTTGAACTGCGGGTTAACCTCCATGCTAACTCCTCCATTCTGTTAAATTGCACACTAGTAATAAGTAACCACTACTATATATTGTTCACTACCACTATAGTTTAACATACACTAGTGTTCATTGCAAGGTACTGGCTAGAAAAAATAGTATTGTTTTTTCATTCGATAGATGTTAACCTATTACAGTATTAAGTTTACATTAAGGAGAGATAAGTTTATGCGTGATCAGAAATTGAAATTTTTAGTCGTAGATGCTTTATTTGCAGTCATTATTGCCTTACTTGCGCAAGTTGCTATACCACTCGGCCCTATTCCACTTACTGGACAGACATTTGCCATTGGGTTAGCTGCCACCATTCTCGGAGCTCGTCATGGTACGATATCTGTTTTAGTTTACATTGTTCTTGGCGCTGTGGGGATTCCTGTTTTCCAAGGAATGACAGCGGGTATTGGGATTATTTTTGGGCCAACCGGTGGATTTATTATCGGATTTATTTTTAATGCATTCCTTACAGGTTGGTTACTCGAAAAAACAAAATTCACTGTCCCTTATGCGATTGTGGCGAACATATTAGGCGCTATTGTCACCCTGATTTTCGGCGTTTTATGGCTTAAAGTCAGTACAGGACTCGACTGGCCAACTGCCTTTTTAACTGGAATGGTACCTTTCATTATTCCAGGTATTATCAAAGCGGTTTTTGCGGCGCTATTAGGCATTATCATTCGTGATCGTTTGATTAAAGCCAAATTACTCCGAGCATCATAAGTCCCATTAATACACATTTCGAGTCATCTCCTATATAATGATAATGATTAACACTGAGAAAAGGGGACTCGGTATATGTCATTACTGAATGAGGAAAATAGCTTTTACAACGTAGATTTACTCAATTTATTAAAAGATTCTAGTGAAGCAGTTCTTCCATATAAAAGAATTCGCTTTAGGCGCAACCAACAGATTTTAGCTGAAGGCGCGGAAACTGATTATTTCTACATCATTGAAGATGGTGTCGTTTCTATGAGTAAAAATACTTGTAAAGAAGATAGCATCATTAACTTCTTGGGTAAACAAGAATGTATCGGGCCGCTTACACTTCTGGGCGGGGCAAAATCACCAGTAAATTACACAACGATAAGTGAAGTGAGTGTTTATCAATTTGAACGTAAATATGTTCTTAATAAATTCTTAAGTTCACCAGATGTTTTTTGGCAGATGAATGCACTTATGCAAAGTATGGTTACACCTATGTTAGAACGGGAAGGTTACGTTAATCTCCCTTCTAGCGAGAAAGTTTTAGCGGGATTAATTGCTTGTGGGGAGAGATTTGGAAGAATCGAGTCGGATGGTTCTTGTTTGATTCCCTATTATTTCACCCAAAAAATCTTAGGAAATTATCTAAATTTGGCTCGAGCTTACGTTGCAACTAACCTACGAAAGCTTGAAGAAGATGGCATTATTGCGCTTTCGCCAAAACCTTGGCGTGTTAATAATTTCGAGATTCATAAGCAAAAATTAAAAGAAAATCACGAATCTTACATATGAGCGTAAAAAAATTACAAAATCAGTGGATATTTATAAAAATATCCACTGATTTTATTTTGCCATATTTTTGTAACAACTTAATAATATTAACTAGTATTATCTACCATATCAGTCCGCATGGTTTTATAATAATCTAGTACCACATAATACACATTGAAACGAGGAAATTTTATGAAGACCATGAAAAAAGTATTAGCGACAACTTTAGCTTTTGGACTTACATTATCAATTAGCGCACCAGCATTTGCAGCCGAGAACAATCAGACAAACAATCCAACTACTCCAACTTCAGAGGTTAATTTAAAATCACAATTGTTAAAAAGTGATTATGGTAATCTTTCAGAACAAGGTATTGTAACTGCGAAAACTGGCTTTACATTTGAAGCTGGCGATACACCTGCTGTAACTGATTTTTTGAATATTACTGATCCTTCTATGGTTGCCATTTTTAGAATTAATGGTGATAATGGTCCTGAAACGAAGATTCCAGGAACATACACCTATGTATTTACGCCGCTTTTTATTGATGGTTCTGGCTGTGATGTTCCTGTAACTTACACCGTAACAGCAATGCCTCCTTATGCAACAGTTTTATCTACACCAACACTAGCTCAAGATTCTACACCAACTGTAAGCCAGTTTGCTACAGCTGAAAATGGCGCGACTTTAAGTTTTAAAACCACTCCATCTACTACAGCAACTGGTACTTTTACAACAACTATCGTAGCTACTAAAGATGGCAAAACACAAGAATATACTGCATCTTATAAAGTAGTCGATCAAACATCACCTGTTTTGAAAGAAATTAATAAAGATGCTTCTTTCGAAAAAGGAAAAACATTGACTCCTGCTGATCTTGCAACAGCTACTGATAATTCTGGAAAAGTAACAATGGCTTTCAAAGCTGGACATGAAGCTGATACTTCTACAGCTGGAAAACATGAAGCGATTATTGTAGCAACAGATGAAGCTGGAAACACAGCTGAACTAACTGTCACTTACAATGTTGTTAATAAAGCAGTAACTATTAAAACACCTACTATTAACGAAACTACTAGCACAGCATCAACAGTTTATGGTAATACTTCACCAAATGTAACGGTTGAAATGTTTAATGAAGCTGGCGATGTTATAGCAACTACTACATCTAATGCAAAAGGCAACTTCACTTTCAACTTAAAAACACCTTTCAAGGATAATGATGAATTTACTTTAGTTGCTCATGATGAAAACGGTAACTATAGCGAAGAAGCAACTTATATATACGTTGGCGAAATCATTGACAATCCAGTTGTAAACCCTGATAAACCAGTCGTAACACCAGTAAAACCAACTGTTAAAACTAACCCAGTAGTGAAAAGTGATTCCATAGAAAAAACTACACCTAAAGCAAACAGCACTCATACATCTAAGAAATCACTACCAAAAACAGGGGATGAAAGTTCCCTTCCACTTGCAGCTATTGGTATCCTTTTAGCAGGCGGAGCATTGGTTGTACTTCGTAAAAGACATGCATAATAAAAAAGAAGCTATCTAGTTAGATAGCTTCTTTTTTTTGAGCGAAACCAATTTTTATTATTGGTTTCGCTTTTTTATTAACTATTTTTACCAATAAAGAAGAATGTTGCGATTGCGCCGATACCTTGAACGATGAAGAAAATCGCAACGACAAGGACGATACCAATTGCGGAAACAACTGGATTGAATAGCGCGATAAAACCAACAATGATACCGATAATACCGATTGTTAAAATCCAGCCCCAGCCTTGTACATTGTTTTGTTTGGCAGTGAATGCGCCAATTGTACGCATAATACCAGCAAATAATACCCACATACCGAAAAGTAATACGAGTGTTAAAGTTCCGTCAAATTCATTAAATAATAGCAAGAAACCTAGTAAGATGGATAAAATTCCGTCAGCTAGTACCCAGCCAGAAATATTTTGTGATTTTCTGTCTGAAAAGTAAGAGATTGTGTGGAAAATACCAGAAATCAGTAATAAGAAACCAAACATTAATGTGGAGGTTAATAATGAAATTCCTGGATGGAATAAGAACCAAACCCCTAGTATAATCATTGCAATCCCCGCTAATAAAACAAGAATTCGTGTAAAAGTCTTCATTTTTTATTTCAACTCCCCTTTATTTTTTCTAATTCAACCCCATTTTTAATGAAATATAATTAGTCTTAACTATAATAGCCTAAAAAACGAATTTAAAACCTTTTAAAAAAAATTATTCTTTTAAAAAATACGTCGTTGTCACAAATTCAACACAAAAAGTACTAATTTTAGACTTTTTCAGTACATAGTTGACAATTGATGGCATCCAGCGTAATATATAACTTAATTTAATAGTATTTTCTTATCACGAAAGGTGGAGGGACTGGCCCTTTGAAGCCTTAGCAACCGGAATTTATTTTCACGGTGCTAATTCCAGCAGTATATTCTGAAAGATAAGTCGGAAATCCAAGTTTAGGAAACTCTATCCTCTCTGGCGGCTTATATACTGCTAGGGAGGTTTTTTGATGGAAATTACTGATAAATACATATCAAAGAGGAGTGGATTTTATGAGTAATGAGTATAAATTCGAAACAATTCAAGTACACGGCGGACACACACCGGACGGAGATACACATTCTAGAGCCGTACCTATTTATCAAACGACGTCATACACATTTGATAGCCCGGAACATGCCGCAGCCTTATTTGGTTTACAAGAAACTGGAAATATTTATACACGAATTATGAATCCGACCACAGCTGTTTTAGAAGAACGGTTAACTTTACTTGAAGGTGGTATTGGTGCGGTTGCAACTGCTTCTGGGATGGCTGCTATTACTTACTCTATTTTAAATATTGCTGGTTCTGGTGATCATATTGTCGCAGCCGCAACACTTTACGGTGGAACGCATACACTTTTCTCCCATACATTTAAAACTTTTGGAATTGATGTAACTTTCGTTGACCCTAATGAACCAGAAAATTTCGAAAAAGCGATTAAAGATAATACGAAAGCTGTTTTTATAGAAACAATTGGGAATCCTGATATTAATATTGTTGATATCGAAAAAGTAGCAAAAATTGCGCACGCATCCGATATCCCGCTCATCGTTGACAACACATTCGCGACCGCTTATTTGAATCGGCCGTTTGATTTTGGCGCAGATATCGTCGTTTACTCGGCAACAAAATTCATTGGTGGTCATGGGGTTGCAATTGGTGGCGCGGTCATTGATTCAGGTAAATTTAACTGGGCAAATGGCAAATTTCCAAAGCTAGTGGTGCCAGATGATAGCTACAATGGTCTGTCTTATACAAATGACGTTGGCGCGGCGGCTTATATTACCAAACTACGCGTCTCACTCCTTCGTGACACTGGCGCAGCGCTTTCCCCGTTCAACGCATTCCTATTAATTCTAGGATTAGAAACCCTGTCTCTTCGCCTAGAGCAACACGTAAAAAATGCTAAACAAGTCGCCAATTTCTTAAATGACCATCCAAAAGTAGCTTGGGTAAATTATCCGGGTTTAAAAGACAACAAATACCACGAATTAGCCCAAAAATATTTACCAAAAGGACCTGGCTCCATTTTCACTTTTGGGGTTAAAGGTGGCTATGAAGCTGGGAAAAAAGTGATTGAATCTGTGGAATTATTCTCACACCTAGCCAATGTTGGCGACGCAAAATCGCTTATCATCCATCCAGCATCCACGACACATCAACAACTAAGCGAAGAACAACAATTAACAGCTGGCGTGAAACCTGAATCTATTCGCCTTTCTATCGGAATCGAAAATGCGGATGATATTATCCAAGATTTAACGAAAGCATTAGAGCAAATTTAGGAGGAAGTGAAGAGAAGTGACCTTACAACAAAAAGAACTATTTCAAAAAAGTCCTCTTCTACTTGAAAATGGAGAAACTTTAAGCCCTGTTTTAGTTGGCTATGAAACATATGGGACACTTTCTGCCTCACGCGATAATTGCATTTTGTTAGAGCACGCACTTACTGGGACGGCACATGCGGCGAAACATTTCGAGGATGATGCGCCTGGTTGGTGGGATGATTATATTGGTCCAGGGAAAACGATTGATACAGACAAATATTTTCTGGTTTGTACCAATGTATTTGGTGGTTGTAGTGGCACGACTGGACCTTCTTCTATTAATCCAAAAACAGGCGAGCCTTTCCGTTTACAGTTTCCCGGTTTTTCGATTAAAGACATAATTAAAGTGCAGCGTGAGCTTTTGGAACAACTTGGAGTTACACGGATTGTTTCGGTGATTGGTGGATCAATGGGTGGTATGCAGGCGACGGAATGGGCGATTGATTATGCTGATATAACTGATAGCATTATTAATATCGCCTCCCCGCTTGCTGCCGGCCCTGACGCGATTGGTTACAACTTGATTATGCGCATGGCGATTTTGAATGATCCTGACTTTAATGGCGGCAACTATGTTGGTCAACCTGAGGGCGGACTTGCCACTGCGCGAATGGTTGGGATGATGACTTATCGGACGAGTGAACTTTTCTCGAAACGATTTGAACGATTCACAGTAGCCGAGTCATCCCCTGCGGCTTTCTCAAAAGAGCATTTTCAAATTGAATCGTATTTGCAATATCAAGGGGATACTTTTGTCGAGCGATTTGACGCGAATAGTTACTTATATTTAACAAAGGCGATTGACTTATTTGATGTTACAGCTCCTGCGAAAGATGATTTACCCGCTTTTTCAAAAATTAAAATTCCTTATTTGCTCATTGGCATTACAACCGATCAGCTTTTCCGGATTCATGATTTGCGCCGTGGTTATGAGCTTTTAAAAGAATGGGATGTGCCGGTTACTTATCATGAAGTAGCTTCTGAATACGGTCATGACGCTTTTCTAGTTGAAAAAGAAGTGCCGAAATTCGAACCGCTCATTCGTTCATTTTTAAGCAATTTACCTGTTAAAAGCATATAAAAAAAAGACCTCGGAAAATTTCCGAGGTCTCTTTATATTAGTCTTTATAAATTGATTTCGTTCGGTTAAGCCAAGCATAGCCGAGTCCGATAACAAGCCCTCCACCTACAAAATTCCCCAGTAAAGCAAGGACTAAATTGACGGTCACATTGCCCGCTGTCATTGCAGCAAGTGTTCCACCAGAAGCGAAAAATGCTAATGAGAATGAAGAAAAGTTGGCGATAACGTGTTCAAATCCTAAGAATGCAAAGATGAAAATAATGAAAATCATCGCAATGACTTTACCAGCATCATCTTTCATTCGGAGTGTACAAAGCACGGCCGTATTTACAACAATATTGGCGAAAATACCTTCTACAAAAATTTGTAGGGGTGCTTTTTCAAGTTTACCGCTAACAGCAGTAAATAGGAAATGATCAGCAGGTAAATTATGGAAAACAGATGTCAGAGAAACTAAGTACCCTGCAAGAATTCCACCCAATAAATTACAAACAATACATAAAAGCAAAATTTGTAATGCTTTTCCTGGTTTAACAATTTTTTGATAAACACCAGTTGTCATATACATCATGTTAGAAGTACCAAGCTCAGCATTCATATAAATAATCATAACGAGCGACCAACTAAACATAAATGCATAGGTGATTTTACCAAGTCCTGGAGCGAAATGATCGACTTTATCACCAATCATTACAGCAACCGCAGTTCCTAGGGTTAAGAATAAACATGCTAACATCGCGCGCACGATATAACGAAGAATACTATTATTTACTAAATCAATTTTTTTGCGCGTACTATAATCAATTTTCTGCATTAATGGACTACTTTCCACATCCAAATTATTTCATCTCCAAACAAAAAATTTTCTTGTGAAATTCACAACTTGTTTATTGTAGCATGTTTTTAATTTGATGCAAATAGTTTTCAGAAAATAAAAATGAGTTAAGCGTTACCATCTTGAATTTTTTTCTATCTGGGTGTTTTATGTTGTTAATTTCCCCGTTTTCAAACTCTTAAAACACAAAAAAACGAGAACAGATTTCTCTGTCCTCGTTTGAAATATTTTTATTTACTAAACCAATGTTTTTTAGCAGAATCTTTTGCTTTTCCTTCTGTTTCTTGCGCGCTTTTAATTTCTTCGGCTACGATAGCTTCATCCATACGTTGCACGCGGCCATGTAACTCATCCATTGCTACGTCGTTTACATTTGCTAATTCTTGTTCTGTCGCAATAAGGATAACACCTGTTGAACCTTCAGGAATTGTTTTTAATGTTCTTTCAAATACATTTAAAGCATCTTTCACTTCGCCAGCATCCCGCATGGAACCAACGATTGCGCCGACCATCCACCCAATTAAAATACCAAATGGACCGCCTAAAATACCAATTAACATACCAATAAGGCTATCTTTCATATTTTTATCGGCACCAGTAAAATCAAGAAAATCTTGTGCAACAAGTTTATTGCCTGGCTCGTGTTTTACAACCGCCATTTGATAACCAATGATTTTGCGTTCTTGGTGCAATCTTTTCATTTCAGAGAAAGCTTGGTAAGATATACTTTCTTCATCAAAATTCATAATTAACACTGTTTTTTCTTTTTTCATCTGTTGTACCCCTCTCGCCTCATAAAGTATTATATTCAGATACTGTTTATCGTACCTATCTTTCATTTTACTCGCTCTCTCATGCAAATAGCAATTAATAGCATTAGTAAGATGAAATCACTACTTTTTACAGACCTTTTTTACCAATAAACGGGAAAAATTTTGACGTTTTGTTCGCATATGCTTGAAAATCTGCTCTATCTTGATATTTTTTTTCAAGTAACGGAACACCAGAAACAAATAGTAATAGTAAAGTAATAACAATTGGGCTAGTAATCAGCCATAAATCTGTTAATTGCGTTAAGGCAACTAAAAATACACCCCACCAACTAAGTGCTTCTCCAAAATAATTCGGATGCCGTGTGACCGACCAAAAACCTGAAGTTAGTAATTTACCTTTATTTACCGGGTTCTTTTTAAAGTTTTCTAATTGCAAATCGCCACCGACTTCAAAAATAAAGCCAATAATCCAGATAACAATACCAAGGATTTGCCACCAAGCGAATGTCGCTGTTTCATTAGCAAAACTATGTGTAATCGGTAAAGCAATAATAAATAATAAAACACCTTGCAACACGAAGACATTTAAGAAGGCTTTCAAATTAACTAATGTCGTTCCCCAGCGTTTGCGCATATTAACGTAGCGATAATCTTCTGGTTTGTTCCAATTCCGGCGCGCTAAATGCCAAAACAAACGAACACCCCATAATGTAACTAATATAAGAATGGTTATACTTTGTGTCGTCACACTAAATGTCGTTAAAAATCCAGTCCATGCTACAACAACAAAGCCGCCACCCCACGCAATATCAACGAGCGAATATTTTCCTTTTATTTTTGAAATAATAAACCAGAGTATAAAGTAAACAAGTAAAGCGAGTGCTACTGTCCAATACATCATATCGTTTCCTCCTTTTTAATCCCCGCGACTGCGACACTTCCGAGTCCAGCACTAATCGCAATGGCTGCTGAACTATCCACTAAGTAGCTGATCTTTCCAGTTTCTTTTTCAAGTTGCTTCTGCCAAATTGCCGCGTTGTCTCTTGAAGAAACATGTGTAATCGCCAGCTCTTTCAGCTGTAATTTTGCTATTTTTTTAATGATTTTTTTCATACTTTGTTTTTGACTAAACGATACGCCTATCAATTTGCCATCCCCGGATTCGTCCAAACTCACAATCGGATAGAGTGATAATTTCTGTGCAAGCTTTCCTAACACTCGTGGAATTCTGCCAGACTGCACCATCGGCGACAAATCTGCAACCGCCACATAAATAAAGGTCCGCTCAATCATTTGTTCCACTTCAGGATAAATAGATTCCCATGATTTACCTGATTCCACTAGTTCTACTGCTTGTTTCACTAAAATTCCTTGCGCGACCGAATTTAATTTAGAATCAATTACACGTATCCAGTCCGAGGACAACTCCCGCGCTTTTATCCGCTGTTTGATTAATTGATAAGTTCCGCTTAATTTCGCCGCAACAGAGATAACAAGCACGTGTTCATATTTATTTTCTAAAAATGATAATAAGGCATCGACCGTTCGAATCGTTGGCTGGGCTGTGCTCATTTTAGTTTGTTTTCTTAGTTTTTCTTGCATCATGTCCGGGCCAACCGTCAATTTATCGAGAAAATTCTCATCTCCCGCTAAAATATTCATTGGTAACACATGCACTTGATGCTCCAGTAAAAATGCTTCTGGCAAATCAGCTATCGAATCCGTCACAATAGCAATCTTTGCCCGCGGTTTTTTCGTTACTTCATATTGCAGACGCATATCATCTACTTTTTGATAAGTCATCATGCCGTATGCTGCCATGAGGCTTAAAACTTCTTTTGGTTCATTTGTGTGGATATGGATTTTTATTTGTTTTTCATTACCTGCGATTACTAAGGAATCCCCTTTAGAAGCGAGAACTTCCTGTAAACGCTGATGTGAGATAGTCGCTTGTTTGATAATAAATTCCGAGCAATAACGATATTTCGGCTCGCTTGTTTCAACATGCATATGTTCCGCTGTTTGCTCTACTTCCATAAAACGAACGGGTGCAGAAATCGCTTTACCACAATAAGCATTTGTAAGTCCGGCGATAAAGTAATAAAACCCTTTCGCACCAGAATCCACTAATCGGTTTTTTCGTAAAATCGGCATTTGAAATTCTGTATTAATCAAGGCTTTCTCCGCAACTATTTGTGCATTTAAAAGTGATTGTTGGAAAGAACGCTCCTGTTCGTATGTGCCAGCAAGCTCCTCAGACCACGCCTTCATCACAGACAAAATAGTTCCTTCTTTTGGATCTAACAAGGCTTCATAAGCTTTATGAACCGCTTTTTGAAATGCTATAACTAATCCATCAAAAGTAGATTCGATGTGATGATAACTCTCTGCAACGGCATTTAAATATTGCGCAAAAATCATCCCAGAATTGCCACGAGCACCGATGAGCGCCGCGCTAGCCACTTCTTCCAGTAACTCCTTAGTTGAATATTCTCTTGGAGAAACATGATCAATAATCGCTTGCATTAAAGAAGCTAAATTACTACCCGTATCGCCATCAGCTACGGGAAAAACATTAATTCGATTGAGCTCATCTTTTTTACTAATTACTTCTGCCGCCCCGTTCAGCATACTTTGTAATAGACGTTTGCTTTCAGACTCCATCATTAGGAACCTGCTCCCGAGAAGAAATGCAAATTAATAAAGTAAACAATGACCGAAGTCACAGTCGTCACAGCTGTTCCCCAAACAAGATCAATAATGGTCATCGTAATCGGCCAATCCTTCAATGTCGCTAAGTTCGTCAAATCATACGTAGCATAACAAACTAGGCCAAATAGCGCGCCGGCTAATATCGTATAACCTAAACTTCCTTTTTCCGTCCCAGGAAGTAACACGAAAAAAGTAACTCCAACAACATAAATAAAATAAAAAATAACTGCCGGAGCAAGTCTTACATCCCCCATTAAATCCCCAATAAATTGTTGATACATTTTTTTAGAAGCTACGAGTAACCAAAAAAGATCAAAAACCAAGAAAACTACTGCACTCGTTAGAAATAGCTTTAAAAATTGTGCCATTGTGATTCCCCCTTATCACTTGATAAATGAATTTTAACATACCCGAGTTCCTACTCCTAGAAGGTTGCTCAAGACTTATTCTTTGTGAATACTGCCACAAAAAAATCAATCATTTAATTAAATGATTGACTCATTGTCTATATATTTCCCCTATAATGCTCTTTGCTAAACTCGTAGCGTGCAATGGCTAATTTCCGCCGTTCTTTATGGTCAACTATCGGAAATGGATAGTCTTTTCCTAATAGCAAACCATGCTCTTTCTGCTCTATTTCTGACATTTTTTCTGGTTGATGAATGAATTTATCAGGTAAATTCGCTAATTCTTTTACGTATTCTCGAATAAATTTCCCCGTCGGATCAAATTTTTGTGATTGTGTCGTTGGGTTGAAAATCCTAAAGTATGGCACCGCATCTGTTCCAGTCGAAGCCGCCCATTGCCAGCCACCAATATTACTCGCAGAATCATAATCAATCAGCATTTGTTGAAAATATTTTTCCCCAAATCGCCAATCAATCAGCAAGTCTTTCGTTAAAAAGGAGGCCGTAACCATCCTTAATCGATTATGCATCCAACCAGTTTCTTTCAACTGGCGCATCGCTGCATCAACGAGCGGAAAACCAGTCTTTCCATCTTGCCACGCTTTGAAAAATTCACGGTTGTTTTCCCATTCAATAAAACGATAATTTTCTTGGATAGGCTCGTTTTTTTGGTTAGGAAAAGAAACATAAATCATATTATAAAAGTCACGCCAACAAAGCTCTTTTTCAAATATGGCTCGTCCTTCTGTAGCTTCGTTTTCTTGAAGTGCCTGCCAAATCGTCCGAACCGAGATTTCTCCTGTCCGTAAATAGCGTGATAAATGGCTCGTTTTATCCAGTTCTGGGAAATCTCTCGCTTTGTCATAGTCAGCAACATCGTGTTTAATAAAATTCGCGAGTCTTGTGTTCGCTGTTTTTTCACCAGAATCTAATATCGGCAAATCGCAAGTCATTTCGGCAAACTGTTCTTCGTATTTTGGAAATAAGTTTTCTTTTCGTATATTATCTGCCTTTAAAGTCACTTTGAACGGCGTTTCTTTTATTTCTTCACGCCATTTTTTATAGTAAGGGGTAAAGATTTTGTAGTATTCTGTGGGGGATTTTTTTACTTCTTCTGCTGAGTGAAGGTAGCTGTCGTGGAAGGCTTGAACCTCTATTTCTTGTTCGTCAAAGAAAGTTTTCGCCGCTTCGTCCCGCTCTGCTCCGTAACCTGTTTCATCGCGGTTGAAATAAACTTTATCCCAGCTTGGTAGCGTTTCTTTTAATTGTTTTAAGCATTCTACCGGTTCACCAAACATGATTTGTAAAAGCGCGGTTTTATCAACTTCTTGCTTAAAATGAGCCACACTTGCAAAAAAAGCTTGGTGGCTAGGACTTCCTGTGATGAACTGTGCTGGATTTACTTGAAATAACAAAAGCAAATCGTCCTCTTTACAAGCATGATAGAGGGCTTTATTATCATTTACTCGAAGATCTCTCCGAAACCACATTACAGAAGTCATTCTTTCCATCCCACCTTTCGCAAATTACTTAACGCTATTATACGAGAAACTACAACATTTAGAAAAACAAAGGACTTATAATACCAAAAAACCTGTTAACTTTCGCTAACAGGTTTTTACGGAGCATCCGTCAAAGTCCACTCGATTGTTGTTTCATAGCTTTCATCCACATAAGCCTCCGCTGCATCTACTTCCACCAAAATCCCTCGGTCTTCTGCCCATTCTATCGGAACAATCATGTCACTAGCTGACTGCGACTGAAAAATGGTGATTGGTTCATCAGAAAGGATTTTTTTCTCACCAGCATTATCAATAAAAATGAGTCCATTTGGCAAAGTATGCGCTGAATTTGCCGTGGAAGTTAGCGGTGCTTTAATAGCTGCCGTTACGCTAAAATTGTCGCCTGCTCCTCTTGAATCAAGCACAGATAAATCAAAGTCAGCATTTCGTTTAGCAATATTTTTTTGTTGATTAAGCCCCATTGTTTCGAAAGAAATCGTTTCTGGCACATGATTAAATTTAAGCTCACCCGTGACCTGAATCGCAATCTCTTTCGTTAATCCGCCAATTTGTATCGTTGCTGTGTAGGTGCCTGTCTCTTTTTTTAAATTGGTGCTAGCTACTTTCACATCCGTGGTTAGATCCTCGCCAGTTTCGATTTGGAATGCTTTTGCTCCCGATTTGGTTAAAATGAATTGCTCTAGTTCGGCATCATTAAGCTCATTAATATCTTTTACATTCACGGAAAAATCCGCCGCTCGTAACGCTTTGCCATCTTGTATCTCTGTCGCATCATCTTTAATAAAAACTGGTACACGGATATCAACGTGATTATGCGCCTTGTCTTCTAAACGAACAATGGCTTCCGCGGGCCCAAATACATTAGTATCAGGCGCGCTTTGTAAAGTAGTTGTAACCCCCGCTCCAGACGTATTATCGGAATGATCATAAATATTTGTTACTAATTCGGCTACATCTGGAAATGGATCTCCAAGTTGTATAATTTGTGTAACGGCATCACCACTTGGCGGAGTAACATCTTCTACAGTTACATCATCTAATGTTATCCTTTTTTGGTCTTGTTTGATGGTTGTAGTCAATTTAATGTATGGCTTGATAAAACCATTTGGGATAGCAATTCGATAAGTTCCCGCGTCATTTGACTGTCCTTCTAGAACCTTGTTTTCCCCATTTTCCGTGTATGAAATGCTAATAAAAGCGTTTGGTGTCGCTGTTCCTACAATTTCATTATCTGCGTCTGTCACAGGATTTATCGTTCCCTCGAGTCGCCCCATCGCAATCATTCGCGCGGTGTTTTGATTAAAATTAGTCGGTGTCATCCCCGCATTCGTTGACAAAATTTTTGTCGTTGTCCCTGTGTACGTCAAACTTCCCAGCACATTTCCCCCGTCTGGTAAACTAAAACTTTGCGCTGGTAAATCCGTTCGATCAATGGTTCCAGCCGTATCCCAGTAATTCACCATTTGCGCACTTAAATTAAATGTATTTGCATATGGCCAGTAAAACATCGGCGTATTCGAATTTGTCGCGATTAAAAAACTCCGAGGATCATTTATATCTAACTTCGCCGTTGCATTATAAAATTGGATAATATAGCCAGTTCCGCCTGTTTTATTTAAGATAAAGCGAGCATCAGGGCTTACGGTAACATCATCCGCCAACCATAGAAGCGGATTCGCGCCAGCTGTTTTTGTCATTGTTACATCCGCACCTTCAGCAATTTTAACTGCTCCGCCCGGCGTATCTCGGAAGATATTATTATTAGAAGTAATGTCTAACTTCGCATTCTTTTTCACATCTATATCAACTGGCTTCGTTCCTGAACGATAAAACATCCCAGTCCCATTAGATATTATCGTCACATCCGCATTTTCTTCCACTGTAAAAGTGTTTACTTCAGCCGTTCCACCACCGAACCAAAAAGCACTATTCGCATTCGAGCTTGCATGATTAATAGTCAATTTGCCAGAAGCACTAACGCCTTTAATTTCCGCGACTTCATTTGGTGCCGCAGAACCAGATACAACGGACGCTATTGTTATATCATTGGTTCCTTTAAAATTCGCCGTTCCATTCAAATTATAAATCATTTGCGGACCTTGATAGTGAACATTTTCATAGTTTTGTACGACGTTTTTTGCAGCCCCATAAACCGAAATAGTTCCATAATAATTTTTCCCCACAACATTAATATCTTTTAAAGTTGTCTCTTTTGCACCTGTGTTGGTATTAACTGTAATCACACTGCTCTGCGCACCAGCTGATGCCATTGTTTCTGTCAAAGTATGTATTTCACCTGTTGCTGGATTTTTTCCTGATAAAGTAAACGTTTTTTTCGTCGCTGGGATGATAATTCCACCCGACAATTCAACGTCTGCCCCTAAATAAACCGTATCAATCCCATTATCCTCGGAGATAGCTGTTTTCAAATCTGCAAAATTAGTCACGATTGCTTCATTTGACGCTAAATCAGTAGGCTCATTTTCTGCCGCTACCACTATTTTTAAACCAAGAAAAAGAGCCGCCATGGTCAATACAAGTATTAATTTTTTGAAAGCCACTTCGCCAGCTCCTTTCTTTATTTTTCTTGTTTGTTTCTTCGTTTTCTGATTACAAGAATAATTATTAGCGCAATCAGAACAACGCCCGCCGCTATTGCAACGTAAAGCCATGTGTTTGTTTTCTCTAGGTTGACTGCTTCTTTATTTAAATTTTGTCCTTCCTTACCAATGGTGAACGCTTCGTCCCAAGTCCAGGTTTCCACGCCATTCGTTGCAGTCATTTTTAATCTGTATTTGCCTTCTTTTAAAGGTTGATTTTCCCAGTCAATCCCAAAATCAAAATTGGAATTTGGCGCCATTTTCATATTTGCTTTCTTTGTTTGGTAAAGTAATTTATCCGAATTTTGTTGATAGACTTTTGCATCAATACTTAGGTTTTCCAGAATGACTGGTTGATCGTTTTGTAAGTTGGCAACTATCGCTGTGTGATAGTTGAGGAGTGCCGGTTTGATACTGAGTAAATTCATATGTGGTTTGACTTGTTTGTCGGATTCAGCTAGTTGCATGCCGACAATATAGGAATATTCATTTTTTAAGGAGACACCTTTTGTTTTCTTTGTCTCTTTGGTGTTTTTCTTTTTAAACTCTACTGCGCCCAATACAACGCCATCAATCGATTCAGCTGGCATTTCAATCATCACTTGGACGGTCTTTTTACCATTTACTGGTATCGTTAGGCGTTTTTGGTCGTCTGGTATTTCAGCTAATTCTGGAAGTGGATATTTTAAACTTTTATCTTTTTTCGTAAGGTCATTTTTTGTGTAATCAATAATACCAGTTCGATTGGTGGATGCGTAGTTGATTGCTGCTTCCACTTGAATTTCTTCATTTGAACTATTCAATACATCGATTTCTACTGTTTGTTTTTGTTTCGGCTGCATTTTTAAATCAAAATAAGTTTGTCTTTTATCAATTTGATTGGCAGGAATATGAGCTTGAACAGAATAGCCAACATCTCCTTCTGCCGCCTGTGCTTCTGTAAAATTGCCACATGTGACTAATAACGGAATAATGAACAATAAACTAAGAAAACTTTTCTTCAATTAAACCTTCCTTCCATCGTCTTTAATAAAAATTTTGCGTCTAGAAGTGAATTCTAAACGCAAATTTTTTAAACTCCTGGCGCGTCAGATAATGTCCATGTAATAGTCGCTTCATGGTCTCCAAGTGTTGCGCTTCCTGCTGGTATCGTTAATTTCACGTTGTCATTTAAGCTAGCTGTATCATTTGGTGTAGCGCCAAACCAACGATTAATCCATGTTCCCATACCTTCCGATTCTTTTGCTGAAACAACACTCACGATTGAAGTTCCATCTGTTGGTAATTCAACTGTTTGAGCAGCCGTTGGGGTCGTTGCTGTGGTGCTAGCAGATGCTGTTTCTCCGTTTTTAAATGATAGTGTCGCTCCTGATAGGGAAGCTGCGCCGTCTTCATTTTGGAAAGCCGTTGCGGTTGCTGTCACTTTCCAACCAGCTCCAGTTCCACGACGGTCAGAAATTTGGATGAAAGGTTTTCTTGATGTGGAGGAGTAACTTTGTTCCGTGGATGATACTTCATGTTCCCCAAAATTAACTGATGACACATAATCCAATGTTAATGAACCAGTATTTCCAGTTCCTGGATCAGTTGGATTACTTGGATCTAGCGGGTCAATTGGTTTCGTAGGATTTTCCGGATCAACCGGGTCAACTACGCCTGTCCCCGCTTTAAATTTAACAGTTGCTTTTGAATCCCCCTCAGAAGTTACCGCAAAAGCAGATGGTGCGAAAAGTGTGACTGAACTTATGCCAATTAATCCTACAATTAATGTTTTTTTGAAAATCATTTTTTGTTTCCCCTTTCCTTGTACATTGGCTTCATATTATGATGAAAAATGCGTCAATTCAATGTACAATTTATTAAAAAAGAGAATAAAATCATATTATTTATTCGTTTTCGTAATATATATTACATAAAAATCGCGCTATTACTACTCTCACCTTGTAAAGAGAAAAATTATGTCTTTTTTGTGAACATTAATTTTAACACGACAAAAAAACACTATTAGCAGAAAAATATTTTCTAACTAATAGTGTTTTTTATTTTATAATTCTTTTTCTTCCGTTGGTGTTTCTACATATTCACTTTCAGGTTGTTCCCCGTAAAGTCCGGAGATTCGTTTGAACCAGATAAATACATGCGTTACGATGACTTTAAGTACCGCATAACCTGGTACTGCGAAAATAACGCCTAGTACACCGAATAGATTTCCGGCTACCAAAATAACGAATAAAATCGTGATTGGATGTACTTTTAACGTTTTACCCATTACTTGAGGAGAAATAAATTTACCTTCAAGTAATTGAACAACACACCATACAATAATCAATTTAATTAATAACCAAGGTGAAGTAACAATCGCGATAATAATCGCTGGTGTAATCGCAATTGCTGGTCCCAAATAAGGAACAATACTAGTACATGCTGCGATAATAGCAAGCGTTAATGCATACGGTAAACCGATAATTAAATAACCGATAAATAACAGAATACCAATACATAAGCTAACGATAATTTGTCCACGAATATATGAACTAATTTGGTGGTTTGCTTCACCAAGCACTTGGCGAGTATGCGCACGACCATTTACTGGTAACATTTTTAGTAGGAAGTCTGGTAATTTTTTTCCATCTTTTAATAAGTAGAATAAAACAAGCGGCGTTGTTACTATCGCTAAAACAACCTCTGTTACCGTCCCAACAATACTACCAATACTTGAAATAGCACTGTTAATTACAGACGTACCTTTTGTGGAGAGAGTCTTCATGATATCGCTCATGTTTGTATTTAATTTATCTTTTAATTGGTCAAATAAGCTCGAGCGACTGAACTCGTCAAATTTCTGTGTGATTTGGTCCCAATACCCCGGGAATGATTTGAACAAGCTAACAATCTGATCTTTCACAGCTGGAATTACAAAACTAAATAGTAAAATGAGTAAACCGATAATCACTAAGTATAGTAATGCAATCGCCCAACCTCGCTTCCACTTATGTTTCTCTAACCAATCAATGATAGGATTAAATAAATAGTAAGATATCCCGGCTAAAATGATTGGTGCAGCAACGGTTTTAAGAATTACCATTAGTGGATCAAAAATAAAGGCAATCTTAGTTAATACATAAATATCAAGTGCTACTAAAAGAAAAATTAGTAACCCTAGTACAAATTTGTTTTCAATAAAAAATTGTTTAAACTTTGTGAATGACCCCTTCACTTTACCACCCTCTTTTGTCTAAATTTATTTTTGTTTGATACTATTATATAGATTAATACCCTCGTTCTCACTAAATTACCCATAAATTTGGAAAAAATCAGACGCAAGTTGTATTTTAGCCTTGGATTAAGCCGTCTGGATCAAGTTCAAGTAAGGCGTGAGCGAAGTAGAAATGATAGTCTGCTTGGAATTTCTCAAATAATTGGGCCCCTTCTTTTTGGTACATGACTAATGGATCTTGTTGTCCATATGCTCGCAAGTGGATACCTTCTCGTAATTGTACCATCGCGTCCAGATGCATGACCCACATTTGGTCCATTAAATTCAAATACACTTCTCGTTCTATTGCAGCAATCGTCTCAGCCGGGAATTTATTGCGTTCTTTTTTATGCCAAGATACGATTTCTTCCACAACTTCTCTCGGTTCCATTAGCGTTACTTGGTCAAAAGAAATAGGGAATTTCGTGCCGCCAAGCAATTCTTTTTGACGTGAATAATAAATTTCTAACTCTTCTTCCGGAATATCACTTGGATGGATAAATGAATATTCGGCAACTTCACGTAGAATTTTTTCGGAAGATACTCCAAGTTTATTTCTTTCTAATAATAAATCGCGTTCTTTATATACCATTTTGCGTTGTAAATCGATTACTTCATCGTAGGAAAGCAAGTCTTTACGAATATCGTAGTTTGCTCCTTCTAGACGTTTTTGTGCATCAACAACGACAGCGTGAATTTTCCTTGAATTAACTGGTTTCCCATCACGTGGCGCTTTGCGTTTAAGTTTCGCGGAAAGTTTCTCCCAGCTTTTACTTTCAAATTGCTCTAACAAATCATCTTCCAAGGAAATCATAAATTTACTGAAACCAGGGTCACCGCGTCGTCCAGAACGTCCCATTAGCTGTAAATCTATCCGACGACTCTCATGTCGCTCCGTCCCAATTACAGCTAGTCCACCGAGCTTATGCACATCTGGATCCAGTTTGATATCCGTTCCCCGACCAGCCATGTTCGTTGCTAAAGTTACCATTCCGCGTTTCCCAGCTTTGGCAATTATTTCCGCTTCTTGGGCATGGTTTTTCGCATTTAATACTTGGTGGGGAATTCCAGCAGCATCAAGTAAGCCACTAATCCATTCATTACTTTTAATAGAAGAAGTTCCGATTAAAGTTGGCTGTCCTTTTTCATAGCGCCACGATACTTCATATACAATCGCGCGCCCTTTTTCCTTTTTCGTATAAAAAATGTCATCTTGCATATCTTCCCGATTTACACGTAAATTGGTAGGGATTACCACGACATCCATGTTGTAAATTTGACGGAATTCTTCTTCCTCAGTTTTAGCTGTTCCTGTCATTCCAGAAATTTTCTTATACATCCGGAAGTAGTTTTGAATTGTAATTGTTGCTAGCGTACGTGATTCTTCTTTTACTTCAACACCCTCTTTTGCTTCGATTGCCTGATGGAGTCCATCATTAAAGCGCCGGCCTGGAAGCGCACGACCAGTATGTGGATCGATAATTAATACTTCATCATCAAGCACCACATAATCTTTATCTTTATGCATCAAGAAATGAGCTCGCATTAAAAGCATCGTAATTCTAAGTTCTGACTGCGCCTCTGCGGAATAAAGTGATTCGACACCCCAAAACTTCTGGGCTTTCTCAATTCCTGCATCATTCAACCAAACAAAGCGTTTATGTTCTTCCATCTCATAATCATCTTTCATCATCTTCTTCACAAGCTTATTCGCTTTATGATAAAGGGACAAATCTTCTTCTTTACGGTCAGAAATAAGTAGGGGCGTTCTCGCTTCATCTATTAAAATTGAATCTGCTTCATCTATTAAAACAAAATCAAGTCCACTTTGTACTTTATCTTCTTTTTGGCGTACCATATTGTCGCGTAAGTAATCAAAACCAAATTCAGAAGCCGTTCCATAAATAACATCTGCTGTATAAATGGCCTTTTTTTGGGCTATGTCTAAACCAGATTCATTTAACGCAACGGAAACACCAAGATATTCCAGCACTTGTCCAATTTCTTCCCGATCACGTCTAGCTAAATACTCATTGGCAGTCACAAGGTGTACACGATTACCACGCATTACTTCTATAAACATAACAAATAACGACATCAATGTTTTACCTTCGCCGGTTTTCATTTCTGCCACTTTGCCATCGCCGAGAACGAGCGCTCCAATTAATTGCACTACAACCGCATCCAAACCAATAATTCGGCTAGCTGCTTCTCTCGCCAAAGCAAAAATATTAATTTTATCTCGATCAGTCATCGGTTTTGTCTTGAACTTCTCGCGCCAAAAATTGGTTTGTTCACAAAGTTCAGCCTGATCCATATTTTTATATAAGCCCTCTTTTTTAACAATTTGGCGGGCTATTTCTCGATACTGTTTCACTATTTTTCGATCATCATAATTCTGTCTCATTATATAACATCCTCCATACCTTCTATTATAGAATACCATAAACTCATCTGGCAATTCATTTCGAGTCACGAAGAACGGAAAAACTGCCGGTTTTTATATTACAAATGTATTAAGTTTTTCTATTAACAAAAAACAATAGGTTTC